>OZ243040.1:1227500-1943614 GCA_965211995.1 Candidatus Oxydemutatoraceae bacterium | reverse complement strand
GATGCCGGGGGTGACGACGATCAGGCGCTCGCCGAAAGCGTCGCGCAGCGTGCGCGCTTCGAGGCCCGACGACACGACGCCGTCGCAGCCCAGTTCCAGGGCGCGGCGCGCACGCGACAGCACCAGTTGTTCGACACTGCATCGAAAGCCGAGATCCGCGAGGTCGCCACGGTCCAAACTAGTCAGCGCCGTCACCGCCAGCACTTTCAAATCACCGCCTTTCTCGCGCACCGCCGCCTCCAGCATGGCGTCGTTGCCGTGCACGGTGACACAGGTCGCGCCACTGTCGCGCACGCGCGCGACCGCGGCACCGACGGTCTGCGGCACATCGAACAGTTTGAGGTCCAGAAACACTTTTTTGCCGGCGCTCAACAGTTGCTCGACCACCGACCGCCCGTCGCCGGATGCAAACAACTCCAAGCCGACCTTGTAAAAGCGTACGGTGTCGCCGAGGCATCCGACCATTTGCAGCGCCTGTCGGCCGTCGGGGAAATCCAGCGCGAAAATCAGCCGTTCTGCGGCGGGAACGTTCGCGGTTGCCGCGGCAAAGCCCATCACGCATCCGCCCCGTCGAGCGCCGACAACTGTGAAAAGTAACTCCCAATATATGCGTCGAGAGGCAGGCGGTCGGCGGCTTCTATTTCGGCCCTCTCGCCGTTGGACGTCTTGGCGAGTTCGTCAAACCGCCGCACCACGGCGGCGTCGAGCGAGCACGTCTTGAAATATTCGCCGAATTCGCGCGACTTGCGGTGAGCGAACGCAACGAAACTCTCCCCGCTGCCGCGCATTTCCGCGATCACCCTCGCCGCGGGCGTCGCTTCAGCATCGTCGAACAAGCGCGTCTGCTTCGCGAGAGACCGGGAATAACGGTCGGTGTCGTTCGCGCGGTCGAGCAACTCGCACACGGGCGTCATGCGGTCGCACAGGTCGCGGCCCCATTCGGATAAGACCCGCGCGCGCCCCATGCAGCTTAGTTTCAGGTCGCCGGTGCGCCCCTTGTGCGCGGTCGCAACTTCATTGTGATTGCTCTCGAGCTGGGCGTCCAAATCGAGCGGCGGGCTGTCCGCGAGCAGGCAAAACAAGAGCAATGCCTCCAAAAAATCCAGTTGCCGGGCATTGACGCCCGCGCGGTCAAAAGCGCCGACGTCGAGCGAGCGCAATTCGACGTATTCAACGCCGTCGTCGTGCAACGCGCGCAACGGCATCTCGCCCTTGCCGCTGGTGTGCTTCGGTCTCGCGGTTGCGTAGTGCTCGTTTTCTATCTGCAGAACGTTGGCGTTCAACTGCCGGAACTCGCCGTTGACTTTGACGCCGAACTGCCGGTAATGCTCGTGGGACGTGGTCACCGCCCGCTTCAGGCTGCCGACGTATTCGTCGAGGCCGTTGTAGGAAACTTCGATGATGCCGGCTTCGGATTCCTGGTTGTTCTGGTAACCGATGTCGCCCATGCGCAAGGAGGTCGCACCGGGGCCGAACAGGGTTGCAGCGTCGAAAACGCTGAGACGCCCGAGCGAACCGACGAAGGCTCTGCACACCGCCGGCGAAGCACCGAACAGGTACGGCACGACCCACCCGACCCGCAGCAGGTTGCGGATCAGCGCCATGTAGCCGTATGACCGGAACGCTTTCTCCGACCCACCCCGGGCCGCGCTCCAGAAACCCGCCTCGCGCAGACAGGGCCACAGTTTCGGATTGAACGAATAGTTAAAGTGCACCCCCGCGATCGTCTGCATCGCGCGCCCGTAACGATAGCCCAAACCGCGCCGGTAAATGGTCTTCATCCGCCCGATATTGGAGTCGCCGTAACGCGCCAGCGGGATGCTGTCGTCGCCTTTCATCACGCACGGCATGCTGTTCGCCCACAGAGTTTCGTTGTCGAGACGGCGGTAAATGTAAGCGTGAATGTCTTCAAGAAAAGCGACCGCGGTCTCGCTGTTCGGCAACGGCGGCGTGATCAACTCCAGCAAGGCTTCAGAGTAGTCGGTCGTTATGTGCGGATGCGTCAGCGCCGAACCGAGCGCCGCCGGGTGCGGCGTGCGCGCGATCAGCCCGTTGCCGTCAACGCGCAAGGCTTCCTTTTCGAGGCCGATGCGCCGCCCCTCGCCGAGCAGGGGCACGCCTCCCGCATCGGCCAGGCGCACCGCCGTCTTTTCCGCATTCATGGCCGCGCCCCTCACCGCGGCCGTCACGCCGCACCGCCGAAACGCATGAAGTCACGGTCGAATAACGGCCCGGGGTCGGTTTTGCGCCCCGGCGCAATATCGCAATGCCCGACCACCCGCTGTGCGCTCAGGCCGGGATAAGCGTCAGCCAGCGCCGACACCAGCGCCGCGAGTTGGTGATACTGCGCCGCTTCGTACGCCGCGTCGTCGCAGCCTTCGAGTTCGACGCCGACCGAAAAGTCGTTGCAGTTCGCGCGTCCTTCAAAGCTCGATTCGCCGGCGTGCCACGCGCGCCGGTCAAACGGCACGAACTGGATCATCTCGCCGTCGCGCCGAATGAAAACGTGGGCCGACACTTTCAGGTGCGCGATTTCCCGGTAGCCGGGATGCTCGTCGGCGCGCAGGGCGTTGGTGAACAGTTGCTCGACGCCGGGGCCGCCGAAAAACCCGGGCGGCAGGCTGATGCCGTGGACGACGACCAGGTCGGGCTGCGTGCCGGACGGGCGTTCGTCGGCGTTCGGCGAGCGCACGTAGCGGACGCCTGCGAGCACGTGTGTGGAGGAAGAAATTTTGAGACGGTTCAAGAAACGGCGCCGTTTATTTGTTTATACTGCGCGCAGTATAGTGATTCCTCGCGATTCCTGATGTCTTTTCTCAACCGCGTCGAAGTTCTCGGCAACCGTCTGCCGCACCCGGCGGTGCTGTTCATCGCGCTGTGCGTGCTGATTCCGCCGCTGTCGTGGCTGTGCGCGGCGCTGGGCTTGTCGGCGGTGCATCCGGTCAGCGGCGACGCGATTGCGGCGGTGAACCTGGTCAGCGTCACGGGTCTGCACCGCATCATCACCGAGGCGGTCGCCAACTTCATCCACTTCGCGCCGGTCGGCGTGGTGCTGGTGGCGATTCTCGGCTTCGGCGTCGCCGAAGAGTCGGGGCTGTTATCGGCGGCGCTGCGTCTGCTGGTTCTGCGCACACCGCCCGCGCTGCTGAGCTTCGCGGTGGTGCTCGCAGGCATTCTTTCGAGTCTCGCCGCCGACGTCGGCTACGTCGTGCTGATCCCGCTCGCGGGCGTGCTGTTCGCGGCGGCGAAGCGCCACCCGATTACGGGCATCGCGGCGGCGTTCGCGGGCGTCAGCGCGGGCTTCAGCGCCAACCTCGTGATCGGGCCGCTCGACCCGCTGCTCGCGGGCATCTCGACGTCGGCGATGCAACTGCTGGTCGCGGACTACGAAGTCAGCGCGGCGGGCAATTACTACTTCATGCTGGCTTCGACGCCGGTCGTGGCGTTGCTCGGCGCGTGGGTGACCGAGCGCATCGTCGCACCGCGGCTCGGGGAATACCGCCCCGACGTCCCCGCGACGGCGCCGGCTTCCAACAACGCCGGCCTGACCGACGCCGAACGGCGCGGCCTGCGTCGAGTCGGCGGGTTCACCCTGTTGTTCGCCGGCCTGCTGGTCGCGGCGCTATGGCCCGAGGACGGCCTCCTCAGGGGCGCCGATGGCAGCGTCGCGGGATCGCCTTTCGTCAAAGGCATCGTCGTCGTTATCACTTTATACGCGGGTCTCGCGGGCTGGATCTTCGGGCGCGCGAGCGGACGCTTCACGCGTGAACGCGGCGCGATCACCGGCATGGAAACCGGTATGCGCACGCTGGCGGGATATCTCGTGCTGATGTTCTTTGCGGCGCAGGCGGTGAACTACTTCAACTGGACCAACCTCGGCCTGATCAGCGCGGTGCACAGCGCCGAATGGCTGCGCGGTCTCAACCTGCCGGGCGGCGGCATCTTGATCGCGTTCACCGTGCTCGCAGCGACGATCAACCTGCTGATCGGCAGCGCGTCGGCGAAATGGGTGCTGCTCGCCCCGATCTTCATTCCAATGTTCCACCTCGTCGGCATCAGCCCCGAGGCGACGCAAGCGGCCTACCGCATCGGCGACAGCACGACGAACATCCTGACGCCGCTGATGCCGTACTTCGCGCTGGTTGCGGCCTTCATGCAGCAGTACGACAAGCGCGCGGGCATCGGCACGCTGCTCGCGGTGATGCTGCCGTACGGCTTGACGATCGGCCTCGGCTGGTTGGCGCTGTTCGGCGCGTGGCTCGCGTTGGATATCCCGCTGGGCTTTTGATTTCGACACGGTGCGCCGCGCGGGCGTTATCCGAGACGCGCCTGATACAGCGCGAGCATCTTTGCGTCAAAGCACACGAAACAAACGTCGGGACGATAGCCGGGGGCGGCGGCGAGGTAGTCGCGCACCACGGTGACGGCGACCGCGACCGCCTGCGCCGCGGGGTAGCCATAGACGCCGCAACTGATCGCGGGAAACGCGATGCTTTGCGCCCCGACCGCGTGCGCGGCCTCAAGCGAGCAGCGGTAGCACGCCGCGAGCAATTCAGGCTCGCCCTTGCCGCCACCGTGCCATACCGGCCCGACGGCATGGATCACGTGGCGCGCCGCAAGACGGTAGCCTTTGGTAACCCTGACTTCGCCCGTCCCGCAACCGCCCAGCGTGCGACATTCCGCGAGCAACCGGGGACCGGCGGCGCGGTGAATCGCCCCGTCCACGCCGCCCCCGCCGAGCAACGAGCGGTTCGCCGCATTGACGATCGCATCCACCTCAAGCGCCGTGATGTCGCCTTGTATCGCGGTGATCCGCCCCATCAAAACAATCCTCCATTCGGCCTTAAAATCCACTTATTTACGGTCAAATTCAAGCGTCGCCCCGCCCGGTCAGCATTTTCCCCCTTGAATTCCGGGGGCTTCACCCCTATTATTAGCAGCCCCGCACGGTGAGTGCTAACAACCCGGTATCCGGGCGCGTCGCGGGTGAAACAAATAACCTATTGATATTTAACCTATTTTAGGAGGGAGCATGAAACTTCGTCCATTGCATGATCGAGTCGTCGTGAAGCGCATGGAAGAGGAAAGGACCAGCCCGGGGGGCATCGTTATCCCCGACAACGCCACCGAAAAACCGATCCGAGGCGAGGTAATCGCCGTCGGCAACGGCAAGATCCTCGAAAACGGAGACAAGCGTCCGCTCGACGTGAAAGCGGGCGACAAGATCCTGTTCGGAAAATACTCCGGAACCGAGGTGAAAGTGGATGGCGACGAACTGGTCGTTATGCGCGAAGACGACATCATGGCCGTGATCGAATAAGCGGCCGTCGTTCAACCAAGTGCTTATTTAACCAAAAAACTGAGGAAACAAAACAATGAGTGCAAAAGACGTTAAGTTCAGCCAAGACTGCCGTCAGCACATGGTTGCCGGGGTCAGTATCCTTGCGGATGCCGTCAGGGTGACGCTGGGGCCAAAAGGCAAGAACGTGGTGCTCGAAAAATCTTTCGGCGCACCGACGGTCACCAAAGACGGGGTGTCGGTGGCGAAAGAGATCGAACTCAAAGACAGGTTCGAGAACATGGGTGCCCAGATGCTCAAGGAAGTCGCGTCGCAGACTTCGGACGTCGCCGGCGACGGCACGACCACCGCGACGGTGCTGGCCCAGGGCATCATCCGCGAAGGCATGAAAGCCGTCGCGTCCGGCATGAACCCGATGGACCTCAAGCGCGGCATTGACATGGCCGCGACCAGGGCGGTCAAAGTGCTTCAGGACATGTCGAAGCCCTGCGCCGACGGCAAATCCATCGCCCAGGTCGGCAGCATCTCGGCCAACTCGGATCCCTCGATCGGCGAGATCATCGCCGAAGCGATGGACAAGGTCGGCAAGGAAGGCGTCATCACGGTCGAGGACGGCACCGGTCTCGAGAACGAACTCGACGTCGTCGAGGGGATGCAGTTCGATCGCGGCTATTTGTCGCCCTACTTCATCAACAATCAGGACAACATGAGCGCCGAGCTTGAAGACCCGTACATCCTGCTGCACGACAAGAAGATCTCGAACATTCGCGATCTTCTGCCGGTGCTCGAGGCGGTGGCGAAATCCGGCAAGCCGTTGCTGGTCGTCGCCGAGGATATCGAAGGCGAAGCCCTCGCGACCCTGGTGGTCAACACGATCCGCGGCATCGTCAAGGTCGCCGCGGTGAAAGCACCCGGCTTCGGCGACCGCCGCAAGGCGATGCTCGAGGATATTGCGATCCTCACCGGCGGCACGGTCATCTCCGAAGAGGTCGGCTTGACGCTGGAGAAATGCTCGCTCGACGATCTCGGCAGCGCCAAGCGCGTGGCAATCTCGAAAGAGAACACCACGCTCGTTGACGGCAGCGGCAAGCCCGACGGGATCAAGGGCCGCATCGAGCAGATCCGCGCGCAGATCGAAGAGGCGACTTCCGACTACGACAAGGAGAAACTCCAAGAGCGCATGGCCAAACTCGCGGGCGGCGTCGGCGTCATCAAAGTGGGCGCCGCCACCGAAGTCGAGATGAAGGAAAAGAAAGCGCGGGTCGAGGATGCGCTGCACGCGACGCGCGCCGCGGTCGAGGAAGGCGTCGTGCCGGGCGGCGGCACCGCGCTGATTCGTGCGATCGAGGGCATTTCCGAGTTGAAAAGCGACGTCCACGACCAAAACGTCGGCATCAACATTCTGCGCCGCGCGATGGAAGACCCGTTCCGCCAGATCGTCGCCAACGCCGGTGAGGAAGCCTCGCTGATTCTCGGCGACGTGAGGGGCAAGGCGGTCAATCACGGCTACAACGCCGCGACCGGGCAGTTCGGGGACATGATCGAAATGGGCATCATTGACCCGACCAAGGTCACGCGCACCGCGCTGCAAAACGCGTGCTCGGTGGCGGGGCTGATGGTCACAACCGAAGCGATGGTCGCAGAACTGCCCAAGGATCCAGAACCGCCGATGCCCGGCGGCGACGGCATGGGCGGCATGGGCGGCATGATGTAAGCAGGCCCCCCGCAGCCTGCGGTCATTACGGCAAAAGCCCCGCCTTGCAGCGGGGCTTTTTTTTTGCGAGGAGGGGGGCCGCTTCCAGTCCGAAGTGCGATCAAAGGAAGCGGAGCGGGCCGCTGAAAATCATTCCACCCGTAAGGAGACGTCGGCCGAGCGCAGCCCGGCCGGTGAGGGGAAATACGGAAAGCGACGCGGGCGGACACCGGAGAATGACGGGCCAACGCCGCACTTCAGATTTGAAGCCGGCGAGTCCGTGAACCTGCGGAGACTTGGCAGAGATTTTTCAGTCGTCGAGGTCGCGGCCGCGGAATTTACCTTCGAGCGCATCGGGGCGGCGGCGTTTCCGGCCCCAGGTGAAGCCGGAGCCTGCAACCTCGACGCGCCTGACAAGGTAATGCACCATCCACGCTCGGCTCGTGCGCAGCAGGCACAAAAAACCCACGCCGTCGGTGAAAAACCCGGGCGTCAGCAGCAACGCACCGCCGAGCAGCAGAATGACGCCCTCGAGCAACTCGAAGGCCGGTGCTTCACCGCGCGCGGCGGCGTTGCGAAAACGCGCCAGCGTATTCAACCCCTGTACCCGCAACATGCCGACGCCGACAATCGCCGTCAGTATGACCGCGAGCACCGTCGGCACCGCCCCGATTGCCGCTCCCACCTTTATAAAAAAGTAGATCTCCAGCAGCGGGATCAGAATGAACAGCAGCAGGAACAACATAAACGGTATGGGGAAGCGGCGCAATCAGCGCCCGGCGAACGGCCTCACGGCGCCCCGGGGAAAGAGCCGGGTTCGCGCAGGACGCAGTCCGGCAACGCGTTCAGCCTGTGCGTGAACTTCCCGTACATCCGGTTCAGCACGGCTAAGACCTCCGGCGACAACGTGTCTATCGAGCTTTGACGCGGCTGATATTCCGGAAAATCATCGCAGGCGGCGAGCAAACCCACGAAATCAAACAACACTTCCAGGTTATCCCACATCGTCTCATAACGCATGAACAGGATCGGCCGGGACAAACGCGCATTGAACCAATTGTCGAATTGCTGCTCGAGTAAAAACCTTTCCTGCCCCTCCTCCGCGTACTTTTCCAAAGTGTTCGCGACGGAGGTAAAAGTCGGGCGCCCCAGACTTGTTTCCATTGTAAAGGAATGAATGTCCGCGAAGCGTCTGTTGTATGTCCGGGTACGGTGATAGAAAGAGATGACGCTCGCAAGCGGATCACCAAACAAATAAATATAACGGTCGGATGCGTTGCCGGGGGGGGAACCGAGGTGTTTAAGGAAATCGCTATTGTCCCAACTATTGACGACATAGTGTTTTTCCTTTAAAAAATCTATCAACCCGGTTGACCCGCATCCCCCGAAAGAAACGACGATTACATCGTAGCCTCGGCGGAGATTCTGTTGCGCCCGCATGATTTTTTTCACCCCTCTTATCCGCCTCGGGTTGCGCAAACGCAGACTATCCAACCACCACCGACATTTCCAATACATCCTCCGCAAACTGGCACTTATCCTATTTATGAGGAACCAATAAATTGCGCGCACGACGATGCCGGTTTGGTAATAAATTGCGCGCACGACGATGCCGACTTTATCTATGCCCGTCCAGAATCTAAAATAGATCAAACGGACAACTTTGCCGGCTTCCTCTTTATTCTTTTTAAAAAACATCTTGATCTCACGCCACGACGTATAGCGCCAAAGATACCGCCAATACACCTGGCGCAAAGGTTTCTTGATTTTCTCTTTCCAAAACATGGCTTTGGAGCGACTCCAATCGGCACCCGCCAAACGGCGGAAAACACGACTTATATCGGTATCGTTATAATACTATCCGGCAATTACGAGAGACGCGATGTCGGCACACGACTTGATCTTGGTCCGGACTTCTTTCGCGCACCGTGCGCAAGCGGAGAAAACGGCGATGGCGCTGGTCGAGCGGCGGCTTGCGGCTTGCGTTCAAGTGTCAGGCCCGGTACTCTCCGTTTACCGCTGGCAAGGCCGGCTGCAACGCGAGGAAGAATACCTCCTCACCATCAAAGCGCTTGCCAAATACTATCAGAAACTCGCCTCGTTCATCGCCGAGCACCACCCCTACGACGTGCCGGAAATCATCGCGCTGCCGCTGCACTCGGTGAACGACGCTTACCTCGACTGGGCCAAACGGCAATGCGCGTGATCAAGACCTCCGCCCGGCGGACACTTTGCGGCCTCCTTGCGGGCGCCATCGCCGCGGCGAGCATCGCGGCACACGCGCAGACGCTGTTTCCCGACGATGAATTTCTGCCGCCCGATGAAGCGTTTCGCATGAGCATCGTGCGCGCAGGAGCGGATTTTATCGCAAGATGGGAAATAGCCGACCGCTATTACCTCTACCGCGACAAGTTCCGGATCGAATCGGAACACGGCAACGTCGCGTCCAAAGTGCCCCCCGGCCTGCGCCTGAAGGATGAATTCTTCGGTGAAACCGACGTATTCCGCCACTTTGTCGAGATCCCTTTCAGCCCCCCCGCCGGCGCCGGTGACGCGCTCGTCAGCCTGAGATACCAAGGCTGCGCCGACGCCGGGCTGTGCTATCCCCCGGTCATCAAACAGGTGAACCTGTCCCGCGTGCCCGGCGCGACCCGCATGAATTCCGCGGCGGCGGCGCCCGCAACGCCCGCACCGCCCGTATCCGAGCAATTCCGTGTTCTGCAACAACTGAAAGACAGCAACCTGCTCGCCGTCGCCCTCGCGTTCCTCGGCTTCGGTCTGCTGCTCGCGTTTACGCCGTGCATACTGCCGATGGTGCCGATTCTGTCCGGCCTCATCATCGGCAACAGCGGCGGCCGCGGCTTGTCGAGCGGCAAAACATTCAGTCTGTCGCTCAGTTACGTGCTTGCCATGGCGGTCACCTACAGCCTCTTCGGCGTCGTCATCGGCCTGACTGGCGAATCCCTGCAAGCCTGGTTTCAGCAGCCGTGGGTCATCGGCTCGTTCGCGGCCGTGTTCGCACTGCTCGCGTTATCCATGTTCGGCCTCTACGACCTGCAAATGCCGGCCGCCGTGCAAACGCGGCTGAGCGCGTGGAGCAACCGCGTCGGCGGAGACAAGCACCCGGCGCTGGGCACCGCCGCGGTCATGGGGTGCCTGTCGGCGCTGATCGTCGGCCCCTGCACCACGGCGCCGCTGATCGGCGCGCTGCTGTTCATCGCGCAGACCGGCGACGCCGTCATCGGCGGCGTTGCGCTGTTTTCTCTCGCGCTCGGCATGGGGATCCCGCTGCTGATCATCGGCACCTCGCTCGGCAAATTGCTGCCGCGGCCCGGGCCGATGCTCGACGCGGTCAAAGCCGTCTTCGGCCTGTTGCTGCTGGGCGTCGCCGTGTGGCTGCTCGACAGAGTCACGCCGCCCGGCGTCATCCTGCTGCTGAGCGGCGCCGTGTTGATGCTCGCCGCCGCTTACCTGCACCAGATTGCCAAACGCGCCGCTTTCGCCCTCGGCGGCAGCGCGCTGACTCAGGGCCTGGCCGCGGTCATTCTGCTGTACGGCGCCCTGCTGGTCGCAGGCGCCGCCACCGGCGGCTCAAGTCTGCTGCGTCCGCTCGAGCATTTCGCCGCCGCGCCGGGCGCAAATGCAACGGCGCAAATACACGCACTCGACTTCAAGCCGGTACGGTCGCTGCAGCAACTGCAACAAGAAATCTCGCTGGCGGAACAGCGCGGACAACCGGTGATGCTCGATTTTTACGCCGACTGGTGCGTCACCTGCAAGGAAATGGAGGCGTTCACGTTCAGCGACAACGAAGTCAGGGCCGCGCTCGCCGGCCTGACCCTGCTGCAAGCCGACGTCACGCAGAACAACGACGCCGACAAAGAACTGCTCAGGCATTTCGGGCTGTTCGGGCCTCCGGCGATCCTGTTCTTCGACGCCAACAGTTACGAATTTGAATCCGCACGCATCGTCGGATACATGAACGCCGGCCGTTTCGCGCGCCACGTAGAGCAGACTTTCAATACCCGCAGAATCTGAGCGCCTCAGGCTCGATGAAACGCCATACTCTGCTCACCATGCTGCTGATCGGCGCAATCGCGGCGTACGCGGGCTTTTACCTGAAGCGGATCACGCCGACGGAGCCGGCACTGAGCGCCGCCGCCGGCACGTGCCGCCCCGACTACTCGCTGAAAGACCTGTCGGGCCGCGCGGTGTCCGGCGACACCTGGGACGGGCAGATCGTCCTGGTCAACTTTTGGGCGGCGTGGTGTCCGCCGTGCCGGCGTGAAATCCCGGCTTTCAGCGAAGTTCGCGAGTGGTACCATGAAGACGGTTTTGAAGTCGTCGGCGTCGCCATAGACGATCAAGATAGCGTCGAGGAATTTTTGCGCGGCGTCAAAAACATTCGCTACCCGCAGTTGATCGGCGCACACGATGCAACCGCTCTGATGCGCGAGTTCGGCAACGCCGGCGGCGGCTTGCCTTTCAGCGCATTGCTCGACCGCGGCGGGACGGTGCGCTTTGTCAAAAGCGGCGAATTGAAAAAAGACGCGCTGATGGAAAAAGTCGAAGCCTTGCTGGCCGAGGGTTCCACCGCGCCGTGTCACGCGTAATAATCAAAAGCAACTCCCGGCGGAAATGCGATGAAAAGAATCAGTAAACAGTTGCGCCTGCTCTTTGTAGCCCGGCGCTGCACCAACCTTATCCTGAACGATCCAATAAATTACGATGCAGTGATTGCCTCCCACGGAGGATGCGGGACGACCATGTTATTGGAATTTCTTGCAAAGCAATGCTATACGGTGAACCGGCCGTACCTCTGCCCTAAACCATACCACTGCCTTAAACACGCCGGCGCACCTCTCGCAGGCAGGGTTCACTCCGCCCGGTTTATTTATTTGTTCTCCAATCCACTTGCGGCCGTCCGTTCGCTGTATCACCGCGCCTATGCTTTCGAGCATGCCGTGTACATGCACGCCGGCTTGCGGCGTCTGTTTTACCCTGCAGTCGCAAAAACTCTGAAAGGATATGCAGAACAGGGAAAAGACACACTGTTGATCGAACGGCACTTCAACAGTTGGTACCAGGCGCGCCTGTCAAAACCGGTGCTGTTGCTGCGCTACGAAACCCTGTGGGACAACCTCGGCGTGCTGTTTGATTTTCTGGAACTGCCCGCCGCTGCGCGCAATCATTTTCCCAAATGCCGGCAACGCACAAGCATCACAGCCACATTGCCGCCCGAGGTAACGGCGGGGTTGAACCGAATCTACGGAAAATTTGTGGAAAAATTGGAGATGCTGCCGGATTATATAATTATGCCCCCCCCCCCCCCCCCCCCCCCCCCATCCTCTTTAATGCAACAGATGAAAATTAATTCTATACAATAGCCCGCAGATGAAAGCACACAAAACAGCCCGTTATCGTCCGCAAATGCGGGTAGCGGTCATCGGGACAACGCGGACGTGAACGCCGCGCTGAAGATCCCGGCCTCCGGGATTGAGGCCGGTGCGCGTGGAGGCGGCAACGCCGGTCGGCCCGCGCAATGCGAAATTGATACCATGCCCGCAGGGAAGCCTGCGAATTACCGTATATAACCCTCAAAATAACCATTTCCCGCTCCTCCCACAACGTCTTTAGAGCATCGCTGACGTTCTCCGGCATCACTTTCGTGTCGCGCATCTTCGGCTATCTGCGCGACGCCGTGATTATGATCACCTTCGGCGCGAGCGGCCTGACCGACGCTTTTCTCGTCGCGTTCCGCCTGCCCAATTTTCTGCGCCGCCTGTTTGCGGAAGGGGCTTTCACGCAGGCGCTGGTGCCGGTGCTGGCGGAGTTCAGAGAAAAACGCAGCGCCGCCGAACTCAAAACGCTGACCGACCGCACCGCCGGGACTCTCGCGGTCGTGCTCGCGGGCGTCACCGCTGCGGGCGTCTTGCTCGCGCCGATCCTGATCAGGCTCTTCGCCCCCGGTTTCAGCGCCGATGCACCGCGCCTGGAACTCGCGACGCAGATGCTGCGCATCACTTTCCCCTACATCTTCTTCATTTCACTTACCGCGCTGGCAGGCGGCATTCTTAACTGCTTCGGGCGCTTCGGCGTGCCGGCTTTCACGCCGATACTGTTGAACCTGTCGCTGATCGCCGCCGCCTTGTGGCTCGCGCCGACGATGGAGTCGCCGATTACCGCGCTGGCTTGGGGCGTGCTGATTGCGGGCGTCGCCCAACTCGCGGTGCAGTTGCCGTTCCTGAAGCGGCTGGGCCTGTTGCCGCGCCCCTCGCTCGGCTTCCGCGACGAAGGGGTGCGCCGGATCATGCGGCTGATGTCGCCGGCAATCTTCGGCGCCTCGGTGGTGCAGGTCAACCTGCTGATCGACACGCTGATCGCGTCGTTTCTCGCCGCCGGCAGCATCAGTTGGCTGTATATCGCCGACCGTTTCATCGAGTTGCCCGTCGGCTTGTTCGCGGTGGCGATCGCGACCGTGCTGCTGCCGCGCTTGGCACGGCATTACGCCGCGCGCGAAGCGGAGCAGTTCAACGCCGCGCTGAACTGGGGGGTGAAAACCGAATGGCTGATCGCGCTGCCGTGCCTGAGCGGCCTTGCAACGCTCGCCGAGCCGATCCTGATCTCGCTGGTGCAGTACCGCGAATTCACCCCCGCAGACACGCGCATGGCACTGCTCGCGCTGCTCGCGTACGCGGCGGGGCTGCCCGCCTTTATGCTCATCAAACTCCTGAGTGCCGCTTTTTTCGCGCGCCAGAACACCAAACAGCCGGTGCGAATCGCCGTGATCGCGATGATCGCGAACCTCATCATGAACCTGCTGTTCGTATTCCTGTGGCAACGCACGGGACTCGCGGGTGCGCACGCGGGACTGGCGCTGGCGACCAGCCTGTCGGCGTGGCTGAACTGCGTGCTGCTGTATCGCGCGCTCGCCGCGGCGGGCATTTCGACCGCGTCCGGCAACGGCGGCCTCGTTTGGAAAAGCGTCGCGGCCTCGCTCGCGATGGGCGCCGGCCTGCTCGCGCTGTCTCCCGACGCCGCCGTATGGAGCGGCTTCTCCGCCGGCCTGCGCCTCGCTGCGCTCGCCGCATTGATCGCGTTCGGCGCGGCGCTGTACGTCGCGACGATGCTGGCGCTCGGCGTGCGCCCGGCGCAGTTGACGGTGCCGCGGGAAGAAACAACGCCCTGAAAGAAAAAAGCAGTCGCGTGAATTCACCCCCGCAGACACGCGCATGGCGCTGCTCGCGTACGCGGCGGGGCTGTCCCGATTTACGCCTCTCTCTTGCCACACCATCCGCATGGGGCTACCGTTCTCCCCGGTGTCTGATGCACTTTCGTACTACTGGCAGCTTAGGGGGTATCTTACCGAGTGAGCCCCGGGGGGTTACGGCCCGGCAGGCGCCACTCTTCACGGCTTAAGGTGAACCATTTTTTTCACGAACGAAATGAAGGTTCGATCCGGAATCACATGCAAAGTCCGGCGCTGCTCGCGTACGCGGCGGGACTGCCCGCCTTGATGCTCATCAAACTTCTGAGTGCCGCTTTTTTCACGCGCAGAACACCAAACTGCCGGTGCGGATCGCCGTGATCGCGATGGTCGCGAACGTCAATGAACCTGCTGTTCGTATTCCTGTGGCACCGCACGGGACTCACGGGTGCGCACGCGGGACCGGCGCCGGCGACCAGCCTGTCGGCGTGAACTGCGTGCTGCTTCGCGCGCTCGCCGCGGCGGGCATTACGATTGCGTCCGGCGCCGGCGGCCTCGCTTGGAAAAGCGTCGCGGCCTCAAGCGCCCGGGACGCTGCGTCCCCGGCCTCGTCTCCGGCGGCTACAAAGCCTCGTCTCTGGCGGCTGTAAAAGCGCGCACGGCGCGCGCGATATCCTGCTCGGTGGTCGCCCACGAGCAGACGCTGATCCTGATCACCGATCGTCCAAACCACTTGGCGCCGCCGACCCAACATTCTCCCGAACGCTGGACGCGCTTCACAACCGCTTCGGTCAACTCGTCGCTGTCGCAGGCAATCAGGGTTTGGTTGAACACCACCTCGTTCACCACTTGAAAGCCCTCGGCTTTCAGCGCCTCGCCGATCTGCACCGCCCGCCGGTGCAGATCGTAAACCAGTTCGGCAACGCCCGCCTTTCCGAGATACCTGAGCGCCGCCCACAACTCGACCGCCCTGGCCCTGCGCGACATCTCAGAGGTGTACGCCATGCCGTCGCGTTTGTCGCTGTAGCTCAGGTACGACCCGGAAGTCTGCAAGGCGTGAACCAGCGCCGGTTCGTCGCGGCATAAAACGATGCCGCTGTCGTAGGGCGCGTTGAGCGTTTTGTGCCCGTCCACCGACCACGATTGCGCTTTTTCAAGGCCCGCGGTCAGATGTTTCAATTCCCCCGAGACCGCCGCCCACAACCCGAAGGCGCCGTCTATGTGCACCCAGGCGCCCGCCTCGTTCGCCGCGTCGCAAACTTCGTCGAACGCGTCGAACGCACCGGAGTTCACGTTCCCGGCCTGCAGGATGAGGATCGTGCCGTCGTCCATGCGCGGGACGGCGGCCGGCATGATCCTGCCCTGTTCGTCGGTATCCACCCATTCGACGTTGTCAACGCCGAGCCCGAGCAGCGCGACCGCCTTGACGACCGTCGCGTGAGCCTGCCTGCCGGTGATAACCCTGACCCCGGGCGCGCCGTTGAGGCCCCTGCCGTTGACGTCCCAATGCCGGTTTTGCAACACGCGATAGCGCGCGGCCGCCAACGCGCAGAAAGTCGCGGCCGACGTGCCGCTGACAAAGCCGGCGACCGTTGCGGCGGGCAGGCCGAACAATTGCCTGAGCCAGCCCTCGACCACCTCCTCGAGTTTCGACGCCACCGGTGACATGACATAAAGGCCGGCGTTCTGATCCCAAACGTCGGCGAGCCACCGCGCGGCGAGCGCGGCGGGGATTGCGCCGCCGTTCACGAAGCCAAAGAAGCGCCCCCCGATCTGCGCTACCGTTGCGGGCGAGCCGTATTGATGGAGCGTGTTGATGATTTCCGCCGCGTCGCCGATGCCTTCCGGCAGGTCTTGCGAAAACCGCGCCAGATTCTCTATCGCTGCGTCGGTGGGAAAGACGTTTCTTGCGAACGCGCCGTCGAGATATTCGTGCGCGCAAGCCGCGGCCTTCTCGAAAGCCGTTTTGTGCTTGCACTCCTCGAGCAACCGCGCTCTCAGGCTCTTCATCGCCGACCTCCATTCAGTTCAGCCGCGGTATCCTATCTTAATGCCGTCCGACCAATCCGGCCGGGGCGCTTAAACCCGCGCCTTGCCGCGGCCGTTGACACCGCCCGCGACGCACCTAAACTGACAACACCGCCCGCACTAACGAACACGGCATCATGAGCGACGAATCATCGCGGCAATCCAAACCCGCCTGGGCGCTGATCGGCACCGGCACGCTGCTCGCCTCGATGGTTTTGAGCGGCTTCCTGTTGGGTTATTGGACGGACGTTTGGCTTGATACAAAACCGGCTTTCATGCTAGTATTCGGCGGCTTTGGCTTGGTGGGCGGCATACTCAAAGTTCACAGGTTGCTACTCTGACTGACTTGAAACGATCCGGCGGATCATTGAGTGTCGGCCTGCGTGCGGTGTTCACGCAACAAGCCTTGATTGCAGCGGCGGCGGTTACCGGATTTGCTTTGCTACAAACCCCAGCGGCCGCGCTGTCGTCCGCTTTCGGAGCAGCGGCCGCGATGGCCATGTCGGCACTACTCGCATTTAAGATCAAGCGCCTGAACAGGAGGTTGCAGCAGAACAAGGCCGTCGGCATCGGCACCGTGATGCTCGGATTCGCCCCGCGGCTATTGCTGGTTTTGATCTTTTTCTGGTTCGGAATCTCAATCCTCAACCTCACCCCGCTGCCGCTGGTCGCCGCCTTTGCCCTGGTTCACTTTGGATACCTGTTCAACTTCATGAAATTCAAATCTGAGAAGCCGTGAAAGAGCAACAACCACTCGGGTCCGTCGAATACATCCAGCACCATCTGACCAACCTGTGCTACGGGTGGGATTGCGATCCGGTCACGCACCAGGCCAACGGCTTCTGGGCTTTCCATGTTGATACGATCTTTTTCAGTTTCCTGCTCGGCGCGGTTATCGTCTTCCTGTGCCGGCGGCTCGGACGCAAGGCCGGCGTGCCCGCGCCCGCGGGCGCACTCAACGCCGCCGAGATGCTGGTCGAGTTCGTCAACAAGCAGGTCTGCGACAGTTTCAAGGTGCCGAACCCGCTGATCGGGCCGATGGCGCTGACGATCTTCGTGTGGGTGCTGCTGATGAACGCGATGGATCTGGTGCCGGTGGACCTGCTGCCAGAAATCGGCAAATTGATCGGCATCGAATACCTCAAGGTCGTGCCGACCACCGACCTCAGCGCAACGCTGGCGATGTCGCTCAGCGTGTTTGCCTTGATCATCTTCTACAGCATCAAGGTCAAAGGCCCGGTCGGCTACCTCAAGATGTTTCTGTTCCACCCCTTCGGCAAGTTTTTCATCCCCGTCAACGTCGTGATGACCTTGATCGAGGAGTTGGCCAAGCCACTGAGCCTCGGGCTGCGGCTGTTCGGCAACCTGTTCGCCGGCGAACTGGTGTTTTTGCTGATCGCGCTGATCGGCGGCACCCTCGCGGTCGGGTTCGCGGCGTTGTTCTGGCTGCCGCTGCAGATCTCTCTCGATCTCGGGTGGCTGATCTTTCATTTGCTGGTGGTGACACTGCAAGCTTTTATTTTCATGGTCCTGACCATTGTTTACCTGAGCATGGCTCACGAGAAACACTAAAGGAGAGCACACAATGACCCCTGACATGATTGCAACCATTTACGCCTACACCGCGGTCGGCGTCGGCGTTATTCTCGCCGCGGCCGGTCTCGGCTCGGCGATTGGCTGGGGGCTGATCTGCGCGAAAACCCTTGAGGGCATCGCGCGCCAGCCCGAACTCAGACCGCAATTGATGACCAATATGTTCATCTTTGCGGGCCTGATGGAATCTTTTCCGTTCATCATTCTCGCGTTCGCGATGTGGTTTTTGTTCGCAAATCCCTTCATCGGCG
Source organism: Candidatus Oxydemutatoraceae bacterium (assembly GCA_965211995.1). Classification (GTDB taxonomy): domain Bacteria; phylum Pseudomonadota; class Gammaproteobacteria; order Poriferisulfidales; family Oxydemutatoraceae; genus CAYFZO01. Next base: position 1,925,543 of record OZ243040.1, on the reverse strand, counting down.
CGCTTGAAGCCGCGCTCTGAGGCGGCGCGGACACGCGTCTGAGCGACCAGCGATGAACATCACCGCCACTTTGCTCGCCCAGATCATCGCCTTCGTGCTGCTGATCTGGCTGGTCAACCGCTACCTGTGGGGGCCGCTGACCGCGGCGATGGAACAGCGCCGCCGGCAGGTCGCCGACGGTCTTGCGTCCGCCGAGCAGGGCCGCAAGGATCTCGCGGACGCTACAGTCCGCGCCGGTGAACTCGAAGAGCAGGCGCGCGACAAGGCCGCCGAGATCATCGGCCACGCCGAAAAGCGCGCACACGAGATCGAAGAGGAAGCGAAGACCAAAGCGCGCGAGAAAAGCGAACGCATCAAGCAGTCGGCGCAAAGCGAGATCGAACAGCAGATTACGCAGGCCCGGGAATCGCTGCGCCGGCAGATCTCCGAGATCGCGGTCGCCGGCGCCGAACGCATTCTGAAAAAAGAAGTGGATGCGACGGCGCACGCGACGGCGCTGAGAGAACTCGAAGAGCGCATCTGAACCTGCGATGTCGGAACCGGTCACAGCGGCAAGACCCTATGCGCGCGCGGCGTTCGAAGTCGCACACGAGCGCGGCGGCGCCGCGCAGTGGTCGCAGATGCTCGCCGCGCTCGCCACGGTCGTCGCCGACCCCGCCGTCGGGCGATTGATCGGCAACCCGCGCTATTCGACGGCACAAGTCGCCGACTTCATCGTTGCAGTTCTCGGCGACGCGCTCGACAAGGAAAGACGCAACTTCGTGCGCCTGCTCGCGGCGAACCGCAGGCTGCGGCTTGCACGCGACGTCGCGGCCCTGTTCGAGCAGTATCGCGCCGACGACGAGCACAGCAGCGTCGCCGAGATTGTCAGCGCACGTGCCTTGAGCGACGCGCAGCGGGACGCGCTGTGCCGCGCGATCAAACGGTACACGGGACGCGAAGTCACCGCGACCTGCCGCACCGACGAGACGCTGCTCGGCGGCGCGGTCGTGCGCATCGGCGACTTTGTCGTGGACGGCTCGCTCAGAACCAAACTGGAAAAACTTTCACAAACACTCGCCCACTAGTTTACGAGGACCCCGGCAATGCAATTGAACCCGACTGAGATCAGCGATCTGATCAAGCAGAAGATCCAAAACTTTGACGCCGCGTCCGAAGCGCGCACCGAAGGCACGATCGTGTCTGTGACCGACGGCATCGTGCGCATCCACGGGCTGCACAACGTTATGTACGGCGAAATGATCAAGTTTGAAGGCGACCTCTACGGCACGGCGCTCAACCTCGAACGCGACTCGGTCGGCGCGGTCGTGCTCGGAGACTACGAAGACCTGAAGGAAGGGCAGACCTGCCACTGCACCGGGCGTATTCTCGAAGTGCCGGTGGGGGCGGAACTCGAAGGCCGCGTGGTGGACGCACTCGGCAGCCCGATCGACGGCAAGGGGCCGGTCAACGCCGGCGCGTCGGCGCCGGTCGAGCAAGTCGCCCCCGGCGTAATCACCCGCCAGTCGGTCGCCCAGCCGGTACAGACCGGCCTCAAGGCGATCGACTCGATGGTGCCGATCGGGCGCGGTCAGCGCGAGTTGATCATCGGCGACCGCCAGGTCGGCAAGACCGCCGTCGCGATCGACACCATCATCAATCAAAAGGGCGGCGACCTGAAGTGCATCTACGTCGCCATCGGTCAGAAACTATCCTCGATCGCCGGCGTCGTGCGCAAACTCGAGGAACACGGCGCGATGGAGCACACAATTGTCGTCGCGGCCGGCGCTTCCGACCCCGCGGCGATGCAGTTCCTCGCGCCTTTCTCCGGCTGCACCATGGGCGAGTATTACCGCGACCGCGGCCAGGACGCGCTGATCATCTACGACGACCTCACCAAACAGGCGTGGGCCTACCGCCAGATCTCGCTGCTGCTGCGGCGCCCGCCCGGCCGCGAGGCCTACCCCGGCGACGTGTTCTACCTGCACTCGCGCCTGCTCGAGCGCGCGGCGCGCGTCAACCCCGCTCACGTCGAAAAGATCACCGGCGGCGAAGTGAAGGGGCGCACCGGCTCACTCACCGCGCTGCCGATCATCGAGACCCAGGCCGGCGACGTGTCGGCGTTCGTGCCGACCAACGTGATCTCGATCACCGACGGGCAGATCTTTCTCGAAACCGACCTGTTCAATTCGGGCTTCCGCCCGGCGATGAACGCGGGGCTGTCGGTGTCGCGCGTCGGCGGCGCGGCGCAGACCAAGATCATCAAGAAACTCGGCGGCGGCGTGCGCCTCGCGCTCGCGCAGTACCGCGAACTCGCGGCCTTCTCGCAGTTCGCGTCCGACCTCGACGAACAAACGCGCAAGCAGTTGGAACGCGGCGAGCGCATCATGGAGTTGATGAAGCAAAAGCAGTACTCGCCGCTGTCGGTCGCCGAGACCGCGATCTCGCTGTTCGCCGCGGACCGCGGCCACCTCGACGACGTCGAGACCGCCAAGATCGGCTCCTTCGAGGACGCGCTGCACTCAAACCTGAACGCCGAACACGCAACACTCGCGGAAAAGATCAACAAAGACGGCGACTACGACGACGAAATCGAAGCCCAACTGAAAGACGTCGTCGAACAGTTCAAAGCCCACGGCGCGTGGTGAGGGTTTAACCGGATCCTTTAAGACTGTGCGACTTTTACCGGGGGAGAATAAAACCATGAACAAAGGCGCGTGGTATGCGGCACTTATCTTTCTCTTGGGAGGATGTGCTATTACAGAGCATAATCTTAGCCTCAATTCAGAGGTGCCTGTCACATTGAGCCCCATAGAACAAGAAACAACCGTGGCGCTGTCCTTTACTGATGAGAGAGATTCCATAATCGTTGGCAAGAGAGTCGGTGGTTTCGGAACCAACATCACTGCCGCCAATTTAATGGAAAATATTGAAGCCGCCGTGCGGGATATATTCACCAGAAAAGGGTATTGTCTGGTTGCCGAAAGCGCTCCTCGCGATGCTGACGTCCAAGTTGCGGTCAGATCCTTCAAATATGACGTTACGACCGGGTCTTGGACCGCGGGAGAGCACGCGACGGCAGCGTTTATCGTGGACGGCAAAAGACAAGGCAAGACTTTAAAGAAAGTTTATAGATCCGATAGTGAAAGAAGGATATTTTTCGAGGCAGGTGGAACCGAATTAGATCAAAAAATGAGCAGCGTATTAGGCGACGTTCTAGTGCAAATTGCTCAAGACCAGGAGTTGGAGAGGTTCCTTACGGGGAAATAGCCGAGGCAACCACCATGTCGAGCGAAAAAGAAATCCGCAGCAAGATCTCGAGCATCAAAAACACGCAGAAGATCACGAAGGCGATGGAGATGGTCGCGGCGAGCAAGATGCGCCGCGCGCAGGAGCGCATGGCGTCGAGCCGCCCCTACGCCGAGAAGATCCGCGGCGTGATCGGGCACACCGCCTGCGCTCATCTCGAGTACCGCCACCCCTACTTCGACCGGCGCGAAGAGGTTAAAGGCGTCGGCCTGATCATGATCTCGACCGACCGCGGCCTGTGCGGCGGGCTGAACATCAATCTGTTCAAAAACGCCCTCACGCTGATCCGGGAATGGCAGCAGCGCGGCGCCCAAGTCGAGTTGTGCGCGATCGGCAGCAAGGCCGTGCGGTTCTTCAAACGCCACGCGCAACTCGCGTCGCAGGCGGTGCACCTGGGCGACGCGCCGCGCATCGAGGACATCATCGGGCCGATCAAGATCATGCTCGACGCGTACGCGGAAGGGCGCATAGACCGCCTGTTCCTGGTCGAGAACCGTTTCGTCAACACCATGACGCAAAAGCCGGGTGTATCCCAACTGATCCCGGTCGAGCAGGCCGAGGACGAAACGATAAAACATACGTGGGACTATCTCTACGAACCCGACGCACACGCCGTGATCGACACGATGCTCAAACGCTACATCGAATCGCAGATCTATCAGGCCGTGGTCGAGAACATCGCCTGCGAGATGGCGGCGCGCATGGTCGCGATGAAAAGCGCGTCCGAAAACGCCGGCGACCTGATCGGTGAATTGCAACTGGCCTACAACAAGGCCCGCCAGGCGGCGATCACGCAGGAACTTTCAGAAATCGTCAGCGGCGCGGCCGCTGTGTAAACTATGGATTCGCTTAACTCTTTTGCTGATTTTTTCAGCGGCCTTAGTTTCGCGGAAGGAGCGCTGATAATTTTGTTTGTACTGGGTGGCCGCCGGATATACAAAAGTCACCAAAGACAACTCGACGACCGCCGGCGCGAGATTAATTCGGTTGGCCGAAGACAATCACGATCTCCGCGACAGGCCTGAGCGGATAATGGACAGCAAACCTGGAGGCTCGAAGCAACAATGATTTATTTTCTGTTTGCATGTTTCTGTGTCTTTTTCATGTTCTCCCGGGTCGGCATCAGGCGAGTGGCTAAGCACGACGGCGTGTTGTTCCCGCTGTGCCAGTTGCGTCGCGACCTCATCAATTTTTTGCATGAGAACGTTTTTGAAAAACCGGAGGCCCTGTCTAAAGAAGAATATGCTTCGATGCGACGGTTGCCGGACGCGGTCAACGCGACCATCCATAACTACAACGAGCACAAAACCCTGAGGTTCAATATGCGAAAAGTGGCCCGGCATCTCGCAACATACCGAACCTCCCGGCAGGCGACGGAGATTGCTCCGCAGGTGCCGGACAACCCTGCAATCCGGAGATTTCACGAACATTTTGGCAGACTCCTGGTTGCGGCAGTTCTCGCCTACACGCCCTTGATTCGTTGGGAATTGGCGCTACGGCTGATCGCCCTCGCCTGCCGCATAGGCAAGCAAGAAGAAGAACGCCGCCGTGCCGCAGAGTACGTTATCAAGAATGCCGAAAAAGTGCGCGACGATGCACGGCGCTACAACCTCGCCGCAGCGGTTTAATGTCAAACGGCGCCAATCAAATGATTATGACTACACCCCCAACTTCTGAGGGGCGGACAGTTAAAAAACACCTCGAAAGCGTTGCTGCCGAGAGCCTTGATGACCCCGGCATTAGGGAATACCCGATAGGGCCACACGGGTTGCTGAACCGCCTTGAAAAAGAAGCAAAAGAAACGGGGGCTGACGCAGTGGTTGGCATTAACATCTCTGGTTTTGGCGGCAGTGATGAGCCGGGGGGTTCTATCAAGATGCAGGAATGCACATGATCGGCACCGCGGTTACGTTTGAATAAACGACGGCTTTCATCACAAATAGAACAATCTATACACTAGGAGAATCCTGATGCAACAAGGCAATATCGTTGAAATCATCGGCGCCGTGGTTGACGTCGAATTTCCGAAAGCCCACATCCCGAAAGTGCACGACGCGCTGCTCGTGGAACGCGACGACAGCGAGGGGGATAACGGCCGGAAACTGACGCTCGAAGTGCAGCAGCAACTGGGGGACGGCGTGGTCAGGACCATCGCGCTCGGCTCCTCCGAAGGCATGCGCCGCGGCCTGACGGTAAAGAACACCGGCGGCCCGGTGCAGGTGCCCGTCGGCGAACCGACGCTCGGGCGCATCATGGACGTGCTCGGCGACCCGATTGACGAAGCCGGCCCAATCGAGACTTCGCAGCGCCTGCCGATCCACCGCAAGGCGCCGGACTACGTGGATCAATCACCGGCGGTCGAGATCCTCGAAACCGGCATCAAGGTCATTGACCTGATCATGCCCATCTCGAAAGGCGGCAAGATCGGACTGTTCGGCGGCGCCGGCGTCGGCAAAACCGTGACCCTGATGGAACTCATCCGCAACATCGCGATCGAGCACAGCGGCTATTCCGTGTTCGCCGGCGTCGGCGAGCGCACGCGCGAGGGCAACGACTTCTACCACGAGATGAAAGAATCAAAAGTGCTCGACAAGGTGGCGCTGGTCTATGGCCAGATGAACGAGCCGCCGGGCAACCGCCTGCGCGTCGCGCTGACGGGACTGACCATCGCCGAAAACTTCCGCGACGACGGCCGCGACGTGCTGATGTTCATAGACAACATCTACCGCTACACGCTCGCGGGCACCGAAGTTTCGGCGCTGCTCGGCCGCATGCCGTCGGCGGTCGGCTACCAACCGACGCTGGCCGAGGAAATGGGCATTCTGCAAGAGCGGATTACCTCGACCAAGACCGGCTCGATCACCTCGTTCCAGGCGATTTACGTCCCGGCCGACGACCTCACCGACCCGTCGCCGGCGACGACGTTCGCGCACCTCGACGCGACGCTGGTGCTGTCGCGCCAGGTCGCCGAACTCGGCATTTATCCGGCGGTGGACCCGCTCGACTCGACCAGCCGCCAACTCGACCCGCTGGTGATCGGCAACGAGCATTACGACACCGCGCGCGACGTGCAAAACACGCTGCAACGCTACAAGGAGCTCAAGGACATCATCGCGATCCTCGGCATGGACGAGTTGTCGGAGGAAGACAAACTCACGGTCGCGCGCGCGCGCAAAATCCAACGCTTCCTGTCGCAGCCGTTCTTCGTCGCCGAAGTCTTCACCGGCTCGCCCGGCAAGTACGTGCCGCTCAAGGAGACCATCCGCGGCTTCCGCGGCATCATTGACGGCGAATACGACCACCTGCCCGAGCAGGCGTTCTACATGGTCGGCTCGATCGAAGAAGCGGCTTCCAAAGCGGAGTCCATCCAGTAAGCGACGGCGCCGCGCCGCGCCCGTCAGCCGCCATAGCCGCCATGAGCACGATTGAAGTCCACATCGTCAGCGCCGAGCAGGAGATCTTCAGCGGCGAAGCGAACGCGGTGTTCGCCTCGGCCGAGATGGGGGAAGTCGGCATCTTCCCGCAGCACGCGCCGTTCCTGTCGCGCCTGAAACCGGGCGAAGTGCGCGTGCGCGTCGAGGGGCGTCCCGACGAGCACTTCTACGTTTCAGGCGGGATCATCGAAGTTCAGCCGCAGATCGTAACGATCCTCTCGGACACCGCCGCACGCGGCGCCGATCTCGACGAAGCCAAAGCGAGTGAAGCTAAACAACGCGCGGAAGACGCACTGCAAACGCAACTGTCGGACGTAGATGCCGCCAAAGCACTGGCCGAACTCGCAGAGGCCGCGGCGCAACTGAGAATGATCGAGGAACTGCGGAAGAAAATCAGGTAGTGTTAGACTTATTTTTACATTTCTCACGAATTAAATTTCTGAAAGTTATCGTGGCAACAAACGAAAAATCCGCGAGCATAAATGGGGTCTAAACTATGAAATGGTGTTGTATTGCATAAAAAACTGAATTTGGCAGCAAGGCATTTGTCTAATATGAGAAACCGCTTTGCATAGTCGAATTTATGCTCTATTTAGCCTGATCCAAAATCACCTCCCAAGTTATATTGAACCCGAACCCCATACGAGAAATTGCCGGAAAACCCCCGGCGGCAATGACTCCCGGCTGTCGGGATGCTTAAGCGTGCGCTTGACGACAAAATCAAAGAGCAGCGGATTGTATGCGTAAATCTCATCCAACCATTTTTTCTCTTCTCGCGTAATCAGACTTCGTTTGACCAAACCTCTCGTCGGATTAAGGTAGGCCACCGCCGCCAACGGGTAATCGCTGCCGTTGCGTATGCGCCCTTGCAGCACTCCGGAATGCGCCTCCTTTATTATTTCGGGGATCAACGGCTGAGAACTTTCCGAGAGCGGGGTTTTGTCTATTGTGATCGCCGATAATTCGCCGAACAATCGGCCTTTGTATTTTGCTTTTCCCATCATCTCCATAAAGCGTTCAAAATATGAAGCGTCATCCGCAGGGAATTTCCCTTCTCTGCCGACGTGCAATGCCACGACAGTAACACCTGCATCGAGTGGATGACTCAGCAGAAAAGGGTCACCCAGCAATTGATTTTCCCCGTACACGCGCAAAGTGTGTTCATTTCCCGTATGCACAAGCAATGTAATGCCCGCATCGGCGAGTGCCTGATAATGCGCTAAGAGCACCTTGCTCAGATCAATATTCATGGATGGAGGCAGCCACTTCATAAATCGAATGCCTTGCTCAGCAAGCCGCCTGACTTCTTTCTTGAAATCGCCCCGGTACGGATGCACCGAAGCCACAGGAATCACTTCCGGCGAGGCCCCCGAATCTTTACTGCCCAACACCCGGTTGAACCGCTCAGCCAAACGGATGACGCAATCATCAGGCACGCGCAAGTCGGTGCGTTCCGGATTGCTTTGCCGGTCGCCGTCGTCGTCATAGTAGTCATCCAACGCATAGATAAAAAACCGGCTTTTTACCGGTCTGCCGGCATACTTTCCCTGAACCTCTTGGAAATGCAAGAGCAACTCCTGCAATCTGAGCGCGTACTGTTCATCCAGATTCTCGTAATCATCCACCCCGGACGCGCTCATTAAAACCCGCGTTTTAAGCCTCAGGATCGGACGCCGCCAAGTGTATAGATCCGGATGAATATAAGCGCCTTGACACTGATTTGACGTTCCGCGCGCAACAATGTGAACATGGGTGTCAGTAATTGAGTCCACCGTCTCAAAGGCCTTCCTGATCAAACCCCGGGCCCCCTCGCTGATATTGTCATCCATCTCATACGGCTCGCCTCGAAAATTCCCCCCCAGGTAATCATACAAAAATCCACAGCCGCTCAAAGCCGACAGCGCAATTATCAACAGCAACAGTTTAGCCAAGTCTTTCAACGATCTTTCTTGAGGTGGCTTCGTCGGAACTGAACCGCATTTTACGCGGTCTTTAAGTGTAAGCGTGAAGTTAAGTCTCGATTTGCGATAATACCCCGATGAAACTCTCCGTCGTCATCCTCGCCGCCGGCGCAGGCACGCGCTTCAACAGCCGCAAGTCCAAAGTCCTGCACGACGTCGGCGGCAAGCCGATGCTCGGACACGTGCTCGACGGCGCACGCGCATTGTCGCCCGCGGAGATCCACGTCGTCGTCGGTGACAACGCCGCAGCAGTGCGCGCCGCAATCGGCGACGACGCCATCCGCTGGCACGAACAACACGAGCGCCTGGGCACCGCGCACGCACTGCAATGCGCACGCGCCGCGCTCGGCGGCGACAACCGCGTGCTGGTGCTGTACGGCGACGTGATGTTCATCAACCCCGACACGCTCAAGTCCCTGCTCGCCGCCCTCGACAACGCCGACCTCGCAATCCTCACCCGGAAATTGCACGACCCCGCCGGCTACGGGCGCATCGTGCGCAGCGACAGCGGCGAAATCATGCGCATCGTCGAGGAGCGCGACGCAACCCCGCGGGAAGCCGCCATTCGGGAGATCAACACCGGCATCATCGCCGCGCGCGGCGGCTGCCTGCCCGACTTGCTGGAACGCATCGGCTGCGACAACGCGCAGGGCGAGTACTACCTGACCGACTGCGCGGAACTGGCGATCAAGCGCGGGCTGAAAGTCGCGACGCGGACGACCGGCGACCCCGACGAAGGCCGGGGCATCAACACGCCGGGCGAACTGGAGGCGGCGGAGCGTTGCGTTCAACTCGCGCACGCAAGGCAACTGCTGGCGCAGGGCGTCATCCTGCGCGACGCGAAGCGGCTCGACGTCCGCGGCGAAGTCAGCGCCGGGCGGGACGTGGTCATTGACGTCAACGTGGTGCTCGCAGGGCGCGTCGAACTCGGCGACGACGTCCGCATCGGCGCCAACTGCGTGCTGCGCGACGCGTCGCTCGGCAACGGCACGACGGTCGAGCCGTTTTCCATCGTCGAGTCCTCGCGCACCGGCAGGAACTGCACGATCGGCCCGTTCGCCCGCATCCGCCCGGAAACCGAACTCGCCGACCGGGTCAAGGTCGGCAATTTCGTCGAAGTCAAAAAAAGCACCGTCGGCGCCGGCAGCAAGATCAACCATCTGAGCTACCTCGGCGACAGCACGCTCGGACGCGGCGTCAACGTCGGCGCGGGCACGATCACCTGCAACTACGACGGCGCGCAAAAGCACCGCACGCTTATCGGCGACGACGTCTTTGTCGGCTCCGGCACGCAGATCGTCGCGCCGGTGAAGATCGGCGACGGCGCGACAATCGGCGCAGGCTCGACCATCACCCGCGACGCCGGCGCCGGCGCACTGACGCTGTCGCGCAGCGAGCAAAAGACCGTGCCCGGCTGGCGCCGCCCCTCAAACAAAGGAAAGCAATAGCCGTGTGCGGGATCGTCGCCGCGATCGCCGACAGCGACGTCTGTCCGGTGCTGGTCGAAGGCCTGAAGCAACTCGAATACCGCGGCTACGACTCGGCGGGCATCGCCCTGCTCGATAACGGCGCCGGCGGCAACGTCCACCGCGTCAGAAAACCGGGCAAGGTCGCGGAACTTGAAGCCGCGCTCGCCGCCGACCCGCGCGCAAGCCGCATCGGCATCGCGCACACGCGCTGGGCGACGCACGGCGTGCCCGACGAAGCCAACGCGCACCCTCACGTCTCAGGCGATCGCGTCGTCATCGTCCACAATGGCATCATCGAAAATCACGAGGCATTGAAAGCGCAACAGACCGAGCGCGGCTTTGAATTCGCGTCCGAAACCGACACCGAAGTGATCGCGCATCAGATCATGTCCTACCTCGGCGAGCGCGGCGACCTGCTGCAAGCCGTCGCCGCCGCCTGCCGCGACCTGCACGGCGCCTACGCGCTCGGCGTGCTCGACAGCCGCGACCCCGAGCGCTTCATCGCCGCACGCAACGGCAGCCCGCTGGTCATCGGCATCGGCGCGCACGGCAACTACATCTCCTCCGACGTCCGGGCGCTGGTGAAACTCGCGCAGGACTTCATCTACATGGAGAACGGCGAGATCGCCGAGATCCGCCGCGACCGCGTGTCGCTGTTCGACGCCGGCATGAACGCGGTCGAGCGCGCACCCGAACGCGCCGCGTTCACCGCCGACGCCGCCGACCTCGGAGAGTTCACGCACTACATGCACAAGGAGATCCACGAGCAGCCGAGCGCCGTCGCCGACACGCTCGAGGGGCGGCTGTTCAAGGACAGCGTGCCCGACGAGGTGCTGGGGCCGCGCGCCGCGCGCGTTCTCGACGCGACCCGGGCTTTGCAGATCGTCGCCTGCGGCACGAGTTATCACGCCGCGCTGGTCGCGAAGTACTGGTTCGAGGAATTCACCGACCTGATCTGCCGCGTCGAGATTGCGAGCGAGTTCCGCTACCGCAGGCAGTCCATCCCCGGCGGCACGCTGTTCGTAACGCTGTCGCAGTCGGGCGAGACCGCCGACACGCTCGCGGCGCTCGAACTGGCCCGGTCACGCTCGTATCTGTCCTCGCTTGCGATCTGCAACGTCGCGCAAAGCTCGCTGGTCAGAGAGTCCGAACTGGTGCTGATGACGCACGCCGGCCCCGAGATCGGGGTCGCCTCGACCAAGGCATTCACGACGCAATTGACCGCGCTGATGCTGCTCGTGATCATGCTCGGGAAGCGTCGCGGCCCAGGTCGCGGCACGGCCGCCGACACTTTCGCGGGCCTCGTCGCCCAGCTCAGAAACCTGCCGTCGCGCCTCGAACAGGCGCTCGAACTCGAACCCGAAATCACGCAACTCGCGCAGCAATACGCCGACAAGCACCACGCGCTGTTCCTGGGGCGCGGCCTGCACCACCCGATCGCGATGGAAGGCGCGCTGAAGATGAAGGAGATCTCATATATCCACGCCGAGGCGTATCCCGCCGGCGAACTCAAGCACGGCCCGCTCGCGCTGGTGGATCGGAACATGCCCGTCATCGCGGTCGCGCCCAACGATCACCTGCTCGCCAAACTGAAATCCAACCTCGAAGAAGTCCGCACCCGCGGCGGCATCCTGCACGTGTTCTCGGACAAGACCGCCCGGCTGAGCAGCCGCGACCCGATGACCACCGTGATCGAACTTAACGCGCCGGAGAACGCCGTCGCCCCGATCATCTTCTCGCTGCCGCTGCAACTGCTGGCCTACCATACGGCGGTGCTCAAGGGTACCGACGTGGATCAACCGCGCAATCTCGCGAAGTCGGTGACGGTGGAGTAGGCCGCCGGCACCCGGCTCATGCGGCCCGCTCCGATGCCGCCGTCAGGCAAGGCCTCGGCCGTCAAAAATCAACGGCACTTGATGGATTTGCCGGCCTTTCCTTTTGAACAACTGCGCGATTTGCATAACCCGCCCGGGCTTGTGATATTCATAAAACACGGCTATCGAGTCGCCGCTTGCCAAAACATCCAACACCTTATAGTCACATTGTCCGGGCCGGTCATTTCTCAAACCTTCCAGGTATTCCGCACTTGAGTTGTATGAATGAAGCGTGCCGGCAGTGGCTCCCGCCCGTCAATATCCCCCGCGCAGAAGCAATCGAGATATTGATCTACTACGTCGATTCTTGTTTTATCGTCCTCGGACAAATCCGCGTCCATTGACAAATGCATCCACTTCTCCCCCTCGGGCGGCGGGCCGGATTCAAGCCTGAAGTGCGGCGTTTGCCCATCATTCTCCGGTGCCCGCCCGCGTCGTCTTGTGTATTCCCCCCCCCGCCGGTCGGGCTGCGCCCGGGCCGGCTCCACCTCAAGGGGCGAGCGATTTTCGGCGGCCTACTCTGCTTCCTTTTGCCGCACTTCGGACTGGAAGTTGACTGGCCCCGTAACGGGGCTTGCACAACAACCCGCGGGTGCGGGCGAAGCGTTTCACTTAACTTTTCTTCGCGGTCTTGACAAGCGAGCGCAATTCCTCAATTGCCCGCTGCACCTGAAAGTCCCTGTCGAGCAGCGTCTTGAGATCGCGCATCACCGGCGCCTTTGCCCGTTCGTCCGCGGCGGCCTGCGTCTCTTCGGCTTCACCGGTCGTTTCCTTCACCGTGCTCATTGCGGGCGGGCGGTCGAGCACCAGATCCGGCTCGATGCCAATCTCGTGGATCGAGCGTCCCGACGGGGTGTAGTACTTGGCGGTGGTCAACTTAAGCGCACGCTTCTTGTTCAGCGGATGCACCGTCTGCACCGAGCCTTTGCCGAAAGACTGCGTGCCGATGATCTTCGCCCGGTCATGGTCTTGCAACGCACCGGCGACGATCTCCGACGCCGACGCCGACCCGCGGTTGACCAGCACGACCATCGGCAGATTGCCGGAACTGTTCACCGCCCTCGTCATATACCTGGCGACCGAATCCTCACGCCGCCCCTGGGTGTAAACCACCAACTGCTGCGGGTCAAGGAACACGTCGGACACGTCCACCGCCGCGGTCAACACGCCGCCGGGGTTGTTGCGCAAATCGAGGACCAATCCTTTCAAGCCGCCCTTGCCCCCGTTGCCGGCTTCCTGCCTCAGTTTTTGCAGCGTCTGTTTGAGCAGTGCGGCGGTTTTCACCTGAAACTTGGTGATCCTGAGATAGCCGAATTCGTCGTCGAGCAGGGCGTTTTTAACGCTTTTCACCTTGATCACGGCGCGGGTGATCTTGACTTCAAACGGCTTCTCCTCGCCTCTGACCACGATCAACTTGACCTGCGTGCCGACGGGCCCGCGCATCTTGTCCACGGCGTCGGACAGGGTCATCCCCCTGACCGGCTCATCGCCTATCTGCGCGATCAGGTCGCCGGGAATCAACCCCGCGGCGGCGGCCGGCGTGTCTTCGATCGGCGAGATCACTTTCACCAGCCCGTCCTCCATTCCGACTTCGATGCCGAGTCCGCCGAATTTGCCGGTGGTGCCGATTTTGAGGTCGGTGTACTCGCGCCGCGTCATATAAACCGAGTACGGGTCGAGCGCTCCCAGCATGCCCTGGATCGCCCCTTCTATCAGTTTCTCGTCTTCGACTTCCTCGACGTAATCGGTCTTGATGCGCGCATAGATGTCGCTGAACAGACGCAACTGCTCCAGCGGCGGCTGATACTGCGGCGTGCGCGCGGCGAAGCCGTTGTGCCAGACAAAGGCGACCGCCAAAGACAGCAATGCGGCGGTAAAAACCTTGCGGCGGTGATTTTTCATCGGGCTGCCTCTTCTCCCCCAACGCTCAGACACAATCGAAATGAATTCAAGCGGCGAAACCGCGATTATACATGACATTAAAGCCGCAATTCCCGCCTTTTTTCGCTTCCCCCGGGCGCAAAAGCCCGGAAGATCAACCGGAAAATTCACCCCGCCGGCAAAATCTCCGACAAGGGGCGGCCATTGACGCAGCGGCGCCCCAACCGTGCCCGGCTAAAGCTCCAACTCCAAATTCTTTTTCACGCTGCGCAGAAGTTTCAGCAAACTCCAGACGACGGCGAGATGGCGGAAGAGAAACCCGAAACTAAGCGACAACCCCAGCGTATTCAACGAACCCACGGCAAGAAACTTGGTCATCTTTGAAAACCCGGCGGCGGACGCCTCGAACCTCGCGTTGACCGTCAGCGTGTCGTAGCCGAATTCGTTTTTGAAAATAAACAGCAGCGACGACGAATGCATTTCGACGTCGTGTGGTTCGCCCGGCGCGCGGCTCAGGCCGGTGTTAAAGTCGAGACGGTAAGTCTCCCCCGCGCCGCCGCCCAAATCACTGAGCCTGAGGTTGATCGGCCTGAACGCGTTCAGGCCGGGAAGCCTGCGGATGAAATGAATCAGGGCGCCGCTGTTTTTGGAAAGCACTCTCGCCTTGTAACCCTCAAACGCTTCGCGCAAAACGGACTCAGCCACCGCAGCGCCCGGCTTGCGCAGAGGCAGCGACGACACCGCCGCGAATTTCTCGCGCCAGAAAAGGCGGGAGTCCGCGTTGTCGTGCGTGGTCCCCGCCGTCCAGCGTTGCGCGGGTTTGAGCACGACGAGCCGCGAATTTAAATCCCCCAATCCCGCAAACACCGAATCTATGGTGTTGATCGAGTCGTTCATGTAGGCGTTTTCCTCATTGCTGAAATAAATGAAGGAGGCGAACGGAATCACGTGGCCGGCGCCGAGGTGCAGCGTCTGATTCTTCAGGCACTCGATCTTTCTGGCCGCCATTTGCGTACGCATGGAGCGGTTTGACTTGCCGCCTTTCCACGCCGCATAACTGAACTGGCTCAACAACACGGTCGGCGCGCCGAACCGGGCGCGTATCCTCTGCAAAACCGCGGTCTCGGCCATCGGGCAATCGTTCAGATTCAGCAAAGAAACCCCGCCGTTTTTCAGATGTAAATAGGAATCATAAAAAGCGGACTTCCCGATGCACAGTTCGGTCGCCGCACCGACGCGGTACGGCTCATGGTGCTTCAACTCCCGCACCGAAAACCCCCGCGCACGCAAAAAGCCGCACACTCTTTTGTCCCGGGTGTCCTGAAAAAGAATCTCGACGCGCTTCTTCAGGTCTTCGGGAAAAGACAAAAAGAAAGGGATGGAAAAATGATCGGGGTGCTCGTGGGAAATCCACACGTGCGTAATCTCCGCGAGCGCGGCCGCCTCAATCTGCGGCGGCTGAAACAGCAAATCCCAGCCATCGTTGAAACTTGACCCCTTGAACCACGGATCGGTCAAGATCACGGCGTCTTCGGTTGTGATCTTGACCGCAGCGTGATTAAGAAACTGAATTTCCATCAATACACCCGGAGCGGAGAAGTCAGCGCGGCGCAGCGGCGATTGTACATGACGCCGGGGCCGTTCCCGCGCCCCGTTCGTCGTTCACGCCGCTTTCGACGAGCGCGTATCCGGCGGCGCACATTCCCAAAACCCTCGCACTAATGGTAATGTATGCACGCTTTCGGACGGTGTCGGCCGCGGTGCCCACGCGCGCTCCCCGGCCCTTGAACAGAATAATGGGAATATCGGAGTTTTTAGATTTTGCGCAGGCCAACGTCGTGCTTGTCGGGATTTTCCTCGTGCTGCTCGCGATCATCATCAGCACCGAAGCGCGAAGATTCACGCAGTCCTACCAAGACGTTGATCCGGACGAGGCGGTGCGGCTGATCAACCGCGAGAACGCCGCCCTGCTCGACCTGCGCGAAGACAGCGAACGGGTGGGCGGCACCATCCGCAACGCCAGGCACGTCGCGGTCAGCACGCTCGATCAGCACCTCGACGAACTTAAGCCGCTCAAGGACACGCCGCTGGTCGCGTTCTGCGCGAGCGGCGTCAGAGCGCCCGCCGCCTGCCGCTTGCTTAAAAAACACGGTTTCTCCAAAGTGTATAACTTAAAGGGCGGGCTCACGGCCTGGCAGCAGGCGAACATGCCCGTCGTGAAAAAATAGCGAGGTGACGCGATGAGCGCCAAAGTTGAAATTTTCACTTCCGGAAACTGCCCTTACTGCGGCTGGACCAAGCGCCTGCTCGACAAAAAGGGCGCCGCCTACGAAGAACTGCGCGTGGATACCGACGCCGCCAACCGCGAAAAACTGGCCCAACGCACCAGCCACACCTCGGTCCCCCAGATCTTTATCGGCGACACCCACGTCGGCGGCTACCAGGATATGGTCGAACTCGACCGGGAAGGCGGCCTCGATAAATTGCTGAACCTGGACTGACCGCGCATGGACAAGAACATCCAGATGGAGATCCGCCGGGTGTACCTGAAAGACGTGTCTTTCGAGTCGTCGCAGGAAGCCCGGACGTTCGCGGCCAAATGGAAACCGCATCTCGACGTCGGTCTCAACACCTCGCACCGCCGGCTCGAACAGGACGGCCTCTACGAGGTGGTCCTGCGCATCACGATCACCGCCAAGCAGGAAGAGGCCGTGGCGTTTTTGGTCGAAGTGCAGCAGGCGGGCGTGTTCAAACTGACCGAGGTCGAAGAGCCGCAAGTGCCGGTCGTCGTGCAGACGCATTGCGCCAACGTGCTGTTTCCTTTTGCGCGCGAAGCGGTCGCCGACCTCATCGTCAAAGGCGGCTTCCCGCAACTGCTGCTCGGCCCGATGGATTTTCAATCCCTGTACCGACAAAAAGCCGAAGCCTTGAAAGAGCAGGAATCCATCAAGGTCACACATTAACCCGCCCGCCGCGACCGACCGGCGCCCGATGCCCCCCGAAGACGCACCCAAAAACCTGCCCGTCAGCGTGCTCGGCGCCGGTTCATGGGGCACCGCGCTCGCGCTGCAACTGGCGGACAACGGACACAACGTGACTCTGTGGGGGCGCGACGGCGACCTGCTCGAGGAGATTGCGCAGACCCGCTGCAACAGCGTGTACCTGCCCGGCTGCGAACTGCCGCGCAACGTGCGCACGCAAAACGATCTGGCGGCGGCGGTGAACTCGTGCCGCATCCTCGTCCTCGCCGTGCCGAGCGCCGCCGTTCGCACCATCACCCGCGCAATCGCCCCCGAACTCAGCGCGCGTCAGGAGGGACTGATCCTGACCGCCAAAGGCATCGAGACGGCTTCCGCGCGCCTGACACACGAAGTGGTCGAGGAAACGCTGGGCGCCGACGTCCCGCTCGCCTGCCTGTCGGGGCCGTCGTTCGCCGGCGAAGTCGCCAAGCGGCTGCCGACCGCCGTTATCATCTCCTCCGCGGACGCAGCGTTTGCGGACACAGCCGCCACCCTGTTTCACAACCACTCGCTGCGCGTGTACACCAACGACGACGTCGTCGGCACCGAGGTCGCGGGCGCTTTCAAGAACATCATCGCGATCGCGACCGGCATCTCCGACGGCCTCGGCTTCGGCGCCAACGCGCGCGCCGCACTGATCACGCGCGGGCTCAGCGAGATCCGCCGCCTCGCCGAAGCGATGGGCGCCAGAAGCACGACGCTGAACGGACTCGCGGGCATCGGCGACCTGGTGCTGACCTGCACCGGCGAGCAATCCAGAAACCGCCGCTTCGGCCTGCTGATCGCTGAAGGTCTCGGCGCCGAGAAAGCCGCCAAGAAGATCAACCAGGCGACCGAAGGCGTGCCGTCCGCCGAAGTCGCGCGGCAACTCGCGCAACGCCACGGCGTCGAGATGCCGATCTGCGAGCAGGTCAACGACATTATCGCCGGCAGGATCGAACCGCAACGCGCCGTGCAGGCGCTGCTCGACCGCCCCCAGAAATCCGAAGACTGAACGCGCCCGAACCGGCGGTGTGCCGACCGACATGAACGAGACGGACTCCAAACTGCACCTCGAATTCTGCGGCCTCGGCTTCAACAGCCCGATCGTGCTGCTGTCGGGCTGCGTCGGCTTCGGCGACGAATACACGCGCGTCGAGGGGTTCTCCAACCGCGACGCCGGCGCGGTCTGCCTCAAGGGCATCACGCTCGAGCCGCGACTCGGCAACCCGCTGCACCGCACCGCCGAAACCTGCGACGGCATGCTCAACTCCATCGGCCTGCAAAACCCGGGCGTCGAGGCGTTTGTGCGGGAAAAACTGCCGCTGCTGAACTTCGGGGAGACCCGCTTCATCGCCAACATCTCAGGCTCGACCGTCGAGGAATACGCAACGCTCGCCCGCCGCCTCGACGACTCGCCGATAGACGCGGTCGAGATCAACGTCTCCTGCCCGAACGTCAAGGAAGGCGGCCTCGCTTTCGGCAACGACCCGGCGGCATCGGCGCACGTAGTCGCCGCCTGCCGGCGCGCAACGAGCAAGCCGCTGATCACGAAACTGTCGCCGAACCAGACCGACATCGCGGAAAACGCGCGCCGCTGTCTCGAAGCCGGCAGCGACGCCTTCGCCGCGATCAACACCGTCACCGGCATGGCGATTGACGCCGAAACCCGCACGCCGGTCATCGGCAACAACCAAGGCGGGCTGTCCGGCCCCGCGGTCAAGCCCATCGCGCTGTACAAAGTGTTTCAGGTGCACCAGGTGTGCAAGACGCACGAGGTGCCGATCATCGGGCAGGGCGGCATCGCCTCAGCCGAAGACGCGCTCGAGTTCATCATCGCCGGCGCCACCGCCGTCGGCGTCGGCACCGGGCTGTTCTACGACCCGCTGCTGTGCGGGAAGATCAATCGGGGGATTACGGAGTATCTGGAGCGGCACGAAATCGCGCACGTCGGGGAATTGGTCGGAACGCTGGAGTTGCATGGGGAGGGGGTTAGCGGGTTTGTTTAAGGGAAATGTTTATTTTGCTGGTATGCTGAATACGCCTCCCGTAGCAGAAGGCAATCCAAATCGCGGGCACACTGTCGGGGATTTTTATCTTGTGTGGGATAAAGCGCTTAGTGCGTCTCTTCAACTAATTGGCGTGGCTAACGGGTCAACCAAATGCACCGCTTTTATTTAACCTGCCACAACTAAATCGGTTATAACTCTTGCCCCCTAAAAAGCAAAAAAAACGCAAAATAGCGTCCTATTCCCACGCAGGAGAGGAAAGAGCGAACAATCCGCCCGTCGGATTGGTAGATCCCAGGACTGATCCTGACAAGGGGGATAAGAAGACCTACGCCTACGACCCCCATTTAGATCCGCAACTTCAGTGGGCGGGCAAGGCCGAACGCACCTCTTTTGAAGTGCCGACCGTATCGCTGCATGTTCACGAGCGCATAGACCCGCGCACGATTGTGGAAGCGGTCAGAAAGCGCAACGGCGGTAACGACAAACAAGCCCCTCTGTTTGAAAAAGAACGCAACATCCCGATTCGGCAGGCAATCGAGTTTTACAAGCACGCCCACAACTGGAGCAACCGCCTGATTGCCGGCGATTCCCTGCTGGTGATGAACTCACTGCTGCAAAAAGAAAACATGGCGGGCAAGGTGCAGTGCGTGTATATGGATCCGCCCTACGGGATCAAGTACGGCTCAAACTTTCAGCCGTTCGTGAACAAGCGCGACGTCAAGGACGGCAAGGACGAGGATTTAACCGCCGAACCGGAGATGATCAAGGCGTTCCGGGATACCTGGGAGTTGGGGATTCATTCGTATTTGTCGTATATGCGTGATCGGCTGTTGCTGGCGAGGGAATTGTTGACGGAAAGCGGGAGTGTGTTTGTGCAGATTTCGGATGAGAATGTGCATCATGTGCGGGAGATTATGGATGAGGTGTTTGGGGTGGGGAATTTTTTAGCCATTATTCCGTTCAGAAAAAAGACTATGCCCCTCGGTGCTAAGTTCATAGAAAGCATGTATGACTATTTATTGTGGTATGGAAAAGATAAAAACTTAACAAAATATCATGCACTATATGAGTTTCAGAATGTTGAGGGAGACTTTCATTGGTCTTGGTATGAATTATCAGATGGTGCAAGAATAAAAATGACCAAGGAGCAAATTTCAAATCACTCTCTTGTTCCTAAAGGTTCTCGAATCTTCCGATTAGTTTCAATGTGGCCAGCGTCATTTAGTAAAACAGCAACCTTTGAAGTGGAATACAACGGACAACTTCTTAGTCCCCCTAAAGGGCAATGCTGGCCTACAAATGAACAAGGAATGAAAAATATCATAGCATCTAGCCGGGTTCATATGGAGGGTAGACATCTACGACGCCTCGTTTATCTAGACGAATATAGTCATAAAAAGATCATCGGTTTTTGGTCCGATACAACTGGAGCGCGGGATCAAAGCTATGTTGTTGAAACATCAGTCAAAGTCATCCAACGCTGTTTCCTCATGACTACTGATCCTAGTGATCTCGTCTTGGATCTGACTTGTGGAAGCGGCACGACCGCCTATGTCGCCGAACAATGGGGCCGCCGCTGGATTACCTGCGACACCTCGCGTGTGGCGACCACCCTCGCCAAACAACGCCTGATGACCGGCACTTTTGACTACTACAAACTGGCATATCCCGATGAAGGCGTAGGCAGCGGTTTTGAATATAAAAAAGTTCCACACATCACCTTGAAATCCATCGCCAACAATGAGCCGCCCGCAACCGAAACCCTGTACGACCAACCGCTAAAAGACACCAAACGCGCGCGGGTTACCGGGCCCTTCACCGTGGAAGCCGTGCCATCGCCCACGGTGCAACCGATTGACCGCATCGCCGCACCCGAGCCCGCCCCGGCGGATGAAAGCATCGCGCGTTCCGGCGAAACCCGGCGTCAGGATGAATGGCGAAACGAACTGTTAAAAACCGGCATCCGCGGAAAAGGCGGCCAACGAGTTTCTTTCTCCCGCGTTGAGCCACTGCCCTGCCGCTTGCTTCATGCAGACGCCGAAACCAAGCCGGACAACTCAGGCGGCAAAGATATTGAGGAAACGGCAGCAACGTATAAACCTCGCCGTGCAGTAATTTCATTCGGCCCGGAACACGCACCACTTGAGCAACGACAGGTTGAACTTGCAATTCAAGAAGCCCGGACGCTTGTTCCAAAACCTGAGGTTGTTATTTTTGCCGCCTTTCAGTTTGACCCCGAAGCGGCCAAAAACATTGACGAAACCAACTGGCCCGGCATAGTGCTCCTGAAAGCACAAATGAACGCCGACATGCAAACCGATGACTTGAAGAAAAAACGCTCAAGCAATGAAAGTTTCTGGCTAATCGGACAACCGGATATTGAAGTGGAAAAAATCCCCGGCGGCGAAAACGCCGGCAAACACCGTGTCCTTGTGCACGGCTTCGACTACTTCAACACCAAAACCGGCAAACTGGAATCCGGCGACAAAACGAAAATAGCCGTCTGGATGCTCGACACCGACTACGACGGCAGAAGCCTGTACCCGCGCCAGGTATTCTTCCCAATGGCGGACGCCAAAGGCGGCTGGACGAAACTAGCCAAAAACCTGAAAGCCGAAATAGATGAGGGTATGATAGAGACATACAAGGGAACAGTCTCCTTGCCTTTTGAACCCGGAAAAAACAACAGAATAGCGGTCAAAATCGTAGACGACAGAGGAATCGAGAGTTTGAAAGTTGTGGAGATTAATTAATGTTAATAAGTAGCCTGAAATTGAAGAATTGGCGCAATTTCACACATGTGGATGTTGATCTGCAACGACGGCAATTTATAGTCGGCCCAAACGCATCTGGAAAATCTAACTTACTGGACGTTTTTCGTTTTCTGCATGATATTGCAAAGCAGAAGGGAGGGGGTTTGCAGGAAGCCATTGAGAAAAGGGGCGGCATGTCAAAGATACGTTGTTTGAGTGCTCGAAGGGATCCTGAAATTCTTATCGGCGTGTCCATTTCCGATTCAGAAAACGATGAAATCCCTAAGTGGCGATATGAAATAGGAATCAAACAGGAACAAAGAGGCCGTAGACAACCCTATATCTCTTACGAAAAAGTATGGGATAGTGAAAATGAAAAAATACTTGATCGCCCCGATAACGATGATAAAAAAGATATAGAACGTTTGAAGCAAACCTATTTGGAGCAAGTCAATAATAATCAGCCCTTTAGAGAGATAGGGCAATATTTCGATAAAATCACCTACATGCACTTAGTGCCTCAACTGTTGCGCCATTCTGATGATATTCAAGGCAAAGTTTTAGAAGATGATCCGTTTGGGCAAGGATTTTTAGAGAATATGGCAACAACACCTAAAAGATCTCTAAATTCCCGATTGAACATGATAAACAGGATTATCAAAATCGCAGTGCCAAAACTGAATGAAATAAGTTTTGAACGTGATAAACAAACCGGAAGACCACATATTACAGCCTTATATTCCCATTGGAGACCAAATGCAGGGTTGCAAAAAGAAGACCAGTTTTCTGACGGCACACTACGTTTGATGGCGTTGATTTGGTCTTTGCTGGAAGGGGATTCTCTTTTATTACTCGAAGAACCAGAGTTATCTTTGCATGCGGGAATTGTAGAAAGGTTAGCGCCACTTCTATATCGAGCACAGCAACGAAAAAAACGGCAGGTTTTAATTAGCACACATAGCATGCAACTTCTGTCTGATCAGGGAATCGGAGGTGAAGAAGTGTTGTTGCTTGTCCCTACAAACGAAGGTACCGAAGTAGAGGTTTCTTCCAAATGTAAAGATGTAAAATCTTTATTGAATGCTGGCGTTTCAGTAGGGAAGGTAGTAATTCCTCGCACGAGCCCCCAAAATATTAACCAATTACAGATGACAATACCGGTTGACTAATGATTCCTCTTACCTTAATCATTGAAGATTCTCTTAGTGAAGTTGTGGCAAGGAAAATTCTTGACGAAACCGAGGGAAATTATGAAGTGGTAAATGCAATATCTTGGGATAAACACGAAATAAAAACTAAAATACGTAATATTAACAAGTCGGCCAGAGGCCATGCTTACTTCGTTCTAACAGACCAAGACACAAGTGATAGGTGTCCCCCTGATGCAATAAACGAACTATCCGAGCCACTACATCCCAACTTGCTATATCGGTTTGCCGTGATGGAAGTGGAATCATGGATTATGGCGCACCGTGAGGCAATTTCAAGTTTCTTGTCGGTTCCTCTAAGTGGAATTCCCACTAATCCCGATAACATAAAGCAACCAAAAGAACACTTGGTTAATATGGTAAAAAAATCCATATCTAATAACACTAAAAGGGCGATTGTACCTCCGGAAAATTCCACCAGAAAAGTCGGGCCGGATTACAATGGCAGGCTTATTGAGTTTGTGTCGAAACATTGGAATGTAAGAATAGCCTCACAATCTTCCCCAAGCCTGAGACGCACCGTTGAAAGATTAACGAATTTTACTAATCAATATCATGGAACGTAATACATCTTCTAACAGCCTCATCATCAATTCCCCCTACTCCGCCCCCTCCCAACATTGGAGGTTTATCGAGGGAAAAGAGCCGCTTGAACTTGTAGAAGGTCGCCGAGAAGCCGGATATATGGTTGCCGACCCAAAAGCAAAACCGCATCAAGACAAGGGGATTTGGGTTCCTCTACCGCTCGTAAATCAAATACGCCAGCGTGTTGACGCTTGGCGCGAAGCGGGTTATCCGGGAATTACCGGCATCACAAAAACCCTGCTTGAACACTGGAAAGACTCTGAACAAAGGGACTTTCCTTTTTTCTTTTGCCAGATTGAAGCCATTGAAACGTTGATATGGCTCTTTGAATCTCCTGATTCCGAAAAGGTCGGCATTGACATCCCCGCCGACGGCGGAGAGTTCCGCAGGATTTGTTCCAAACTTGCCACCGGAACCGGGAAAACCGTTGTGATGGCGATGCTGATTGCATGGCAAACGATCAATCGTGCAACTTACCCCAGAGACGGGCGTTTTTCTCAAAGTGTTTTGATAGTCGCCCCCAATCTTACAGTCAGAGAGCGTCTTTCTGTCCTTAATCCTGCGGGGACCCAAAACTATTACGACGAGTTTGGCGTTGTTCCGCTGTCTTTGAGAGAAAAACTCCAACAGGCGAAAGTCCTTATACGGAATTGGCACGTTCTAAACTGGGAAAGCGAGGAAAAAATCGCAAGCAAAAAAGGCGTTGATAAGCGTGGAGCGAAAAGCGATGAGGCATACACCCGCGATGTGCTCGGAGATATGGCAAGCGCCCGCAATTTGCTCGTGATTAACGACGAAGCGCACCATGCGTGGCGCGTTCTCGCCGATTCAGAAATAAAAGGCGTTAAAAAAGAGGAAATAGACGAAGCCACAAAGTGGGTCGGCGGCCTCGACCGCATACACAAGACCCGGAAGATTTTGAACTGCTTTGACTTTTCCGCCACGCCTTTTGCGCCGAGCGGAAAAAAAACATCGGAAGAAGCGTTATTTGGGTGGATTGTGAGTGATTTCGGGCTGAACGACGCCATCGAATCGGGGCTTGTCAAAACTCCGCGTATTGTCGTGCGCGATGACGCAATACCGGATGCAAAAACCTATAAATCCCGTCTCTATCACATCTACAGTGACGACGAAGTCAAAGACGATCTAAACCGTAATGCCAAACCTCACGAACCGCTGCCTGACCTTGTAACAAACGCCTACGCCCTGCTGGGATCGGATTGGGAAAAAACAAAAGACATTTGGAAGGGACGGGAAACACCACCGGTCATGATTACGGTTGCAAACCGTACAGAAACGGCGGCGCGCATTAAATATGCGTTTGACAATAAGCAAATAATGGTTGAAGCGTTGTGCAACCCCGAAGGAATTTTGCATATTGACTCAAAAGTATTGAAAAAGGCGGAGGAAAAAGAGCCGGTACCAGAGGCCGCCAAAACGGAAAAAGATGAAGAAAATACGGAGCGGAAACTCACCCAAAAAGAACAGGCGGATATTCTGCGTGAAAAAGTGAATACCGTCGGACAGGAAGAAAAGCCCGGGGCGCAGATACAAAACGTCATATCAGTGGGAATGTTATCCGAAGGCTGGGATGCGAGGACAGTCACGCAAATCATGGGGCTGCGGGCTTTCACAAGTCAACTTCTCTGCGAGCAGGTTATCGGGCGCGGGCTCAGGCGAGCGTCTTATGAAATTAACGAAAACACCGGACGGTTCGACGCGGAGTATGTCAACGTGTTCGGCGTGCCGTTCAGTTTTCTTCCACACGAAGACACGGGCAATACTACTCCGCCGGACGGTGGAAAAATCACTATTAAGCCGGTCGATAATAAAAAGAATTTTGCTATCAGTTGGCCTAATGTCATCAGAATAGACAGAACTTATAAACCGAAACTTTCGGTTGACTGGAACACCATCACGCCGCTTGAAATTGACACCTCACAAACCGTGCAGATAGCGGAAATTGCGCCTACGGTAAACAACAAGCCGGACATTTCCAAAGTCAAGGATATAGATCTTGAAGAATTGATGAAAAAACTCCGCAAACAAACGATGATTTTCCAAGCCGCGCAAAGCCTCTGGAAAGAGATGAAGCCGAGTTGGCAAGGATCTGAGTCAGTATTGATGGCGGAACTTGTGCGACTCACGGAACAGTTTATAGATTCCAACCGCATCCAAATATCACCCGCTCTTTTCAATCAGGACACCAAGAAAAGGCAACTTGTAATAACACTCAACATGGCAAAGGTCATCCGGCACTTCTGGCAGGCGATAGAGTTCGACAACACCGAGAAAATGACTCTTGTGCTTGACAGCAACCACCCTATTCGATCCACCGGAGATATGCGCCCGTGGCGAACCGGTAAGCCCTGCGAACGCACTAAAAAAAGCCATATCAACCGTTGCGTTTTTGACAGCGCTTGGGAGGCATCCGAGTCTTTTGAACTGGACAGAAGCAAAGCGGTTGAGGCATGGGTAAAAAACGACCATCTCGGTTTTGAGGTGCTCTATGTTTATAAAGGCACGGTCAAAAAATACCGCCCTGACTTTATTATCCGGCTGCAATCCGGCGACTTTCTGGTGCTTGAAACAAAAGGGCAGCAAACTAATCAGGACGATACAAAACACGCCTACATGAAAGAATGGATCAAAGCCGTTAATGAACACGGCGGATTTGGGCAATGGGGATTTGCGGTTTCTAAAAAGCCGTCAGACATAAAAGATATCCTTGCAAAGGAAAATAGGACGACCCATTGAGGGAATAAATCTAACCCTGTAATTCGCATATCACATACCCCCGCCTTTCTCTTAATTTCCCCCCTTGCCACAAATACAAAAACGGCCGCCTACATGGCTGACGTGACCTTACAGCTCATTGGGTTACCGGGCACCGACCGCGTTCTAGGCAGAGGCTGCATGATATGATGTTTTGTCTCTCTTTGAATGGCTATCCAACAGGGGGAAAGTCACTCAAATGCGGGTGCGCCGGCAATGCCTGTCGGCGGCTGACTGCGCCAGGCCCGCCCTGTCTCCATGATGACGCGCTCGATGCACTTGAAACAACGTGGCATTCCCTTATGGGGTGTGATGGCGTTCCTGTGTTTGACGGCGTGTGCCGAATATGCCCGGAACGCCCATGCGGCGGGAGAAAACGAGACGGTTGCCGAAGGCGACTATGAGGGCAAAGTGTTAATCCCCGACCCCGACAACTACTGGACGGGATTCAAATCCACCGGCGAGAAATGCTTCGCGCGCGTGCACCGACATGCACCAGGTTCGCTTGCCGTTCAGTCCGGGTTCAACGAAGAAACGGTGATCGTTCACACCGATGGCATCCCCGGCGAAAGCTTCTACATGGGCCGGTTCGGTGACGGCCAGGCGTTGGTGTTGCAACTCCTAGGGCCGTCCCGCGGTGCGGTCGCGCTGACACACACAACCTTTGACGACAAGGGCCGCCTCAACTATGGCAGTGAAGGCGATGGAGATTTTACGCGCGAGTGTATGATCGGATCACCGTAAATCTGATCCGCTGATGCCCCGGCGGGTCCATTTGGAAAAACGGATTTGAGCAAGAACTTTATACATTGCTGATCGTCTGGCTCATCAAGATGATTTTCAGACCCACCCCAAGCCGATAATCAGTACAACCCGTCAGCCCGTCGATTTTGCATCAGTGCTTACGCGCAAGACTTTAGTGCAACCCCCCGCACTAACTCACGCCGCCCGGCAGCATCCCCAGCACGTCCTCAACCTCCGGTCTAACCCCCCGCCACAAATAAAACGACGCGGCTGCCTGCGCCACCAGCATACCGGTGCCATCGTAGGCCGCGGTGACGCCGTGCGCCGTGAGCCAGCGCATAAACGGCGTCGCGTCGCCCGCGTATGCAAGGTCGTAACCCCAACCGAGATGATCGGCGAGCGCGTCGGGCAGATCGGGCACGGCGCCGTCGAGACTCGCCGAAGTCGCGTTGATCACACCGTCGAAGCGCCGCTGCGTGAGTTCTCCGAGCGGACACGCGGCGACCGGGCCGAGCCGGGCAAACCGTTCGGCGAGCGTCTGCGCCCGAGGGTGCGTGCGATTGGCGATGACCAGTGCCCGCGGTCGCGCTTCGAGCAGCGCGGGCACGATGCCGCGACCCGCGCCGCCGGCACCGACGATCAGCAGCGAGCGTCCCGCGACCGCGCAGCCGAGCCTTCGCAGATCGTCGAGCAGCCCCGCCCCATCGGTGTTGTCGGCGTAGGTCGTGCCGTCGGCGCGGAACACCAGCGTATTGGCGGCTTCCGCTGCCGCCGCCTGCGCACCGAGTTCGTCGGCGAGACGGCAGGCTTCGCCTTTGAACGGCAGCGTCACGTTCATGCCTTTGCCGCCGTCGTTGGCAAAGGCGGCGACCGCATCGGCAAAGCCGTCACGCGGCGCGAGGATCAACTCGTAGGTGATGTCTTCGCCCGTTTGCTCGGCGAACCGGGCGTGGATACGCGGGGAGATGCTGTGCGCCACCGGGTTGCCGATCAGCGCGTAGCGGTCGGGCATGGGCTTACGGACGCAACCAGGCGGCGGCGGTGCGCGCGTAGTAAGTCAGCACAGCGCAGGCGCCGGCGCGCTTGATCGCGGTCAGCGCCTCGAGCACGCACGCTTTCTCGTCGAGCCGGCCTTGGTCCGCCGCCGCCTTGAGCATCGCGTATTCGCCGCTGACCTGATAGGCGAACACCGGCACGCCGAAGCGCTCCCGAACCCGGCGCACGATATCGAGATAAGGCAGCGCGGGCTTCACCATCACGACGTCGGCGCCCTCGTCGAGATCAAGCGCGACTTCGGCGAGCGCCTCGTCGGCGTTCGCGGGATCCATCTGGTAGGTCTCCTTGCCGGCGCCGCCGAGCGCCGCGCCCGACCCGACCGCATCACGGAACGGCCCGTAATAGTTCGACGCGTACTTCGCCGCGTAGGCGAGTATGCGCGTATGGTGACAGCCGCGTTCTTCGAGCGCACGACGGATCACGCCGACCCGCCCGTCCATCATGTCGGACGGCGCCACCATATCGGCGCCGGCCTCGGCGTGCGACAGCGCCTGCTTGACCAGCACTGCGACCGTCTCGTCGTTGATAACGTAGCCGTCGTCGTCCACCAGCCCGTCCTGCCCGTGCGAAGTGTAGGGGTCGAGCGCGACGTCGGTGATCACCCCGAGTTCGGGCAGCCGCCGCTTGAGCGCACGCACCGCACGCGGCACGAGCCCCTGCGGGTTATATGCGCCTTCCGCACCGGCGCTTTTTTGCTCGGCGGCGATCACCGGAAACAGCGCAACGGCGGGGATGCCCAGCGCGTGCGCGGCTTCGGCCTCGGCGACCAGCAGATCAACGCTGAGCCGCGCAACGCCCGGCATCGAGGCCACGGGGTCGCGCACGTTATCGCCTTCCGTCACAAACAGCGGATAGATCAAGTCGTCGGCGCTCAGGCGGTGCTCGCGCATCAGTCGGCGACTGAAATCGTCACGGCGCATACGGCGCATACGGGTGTGCGGGTATTCCCTCATGTCGGCTGCCTGATCTTGCTTTCTCTCGTTTTCGCGCTGAAAAGATCCAGGCGGGTTTGAAATCCGCCCTACTTCCTCTTATCGTCGAGCCACGCCTGCGGCTTCAGGTAGTGCAAGTATAAATCCTCCTCGGGACTGCCCGGCTCGGGCGTCCAGCCGTAACGCCACTCGACCCGCGGCGGCAGCGACATCAAAATGGACTCGGCGCGCCCCTGCGACTGCAAACCAAACAGCGTGCCGCGGTCATAGACCAGGTTGAACTCGACGTAGCGCCCGCGCCGGTACAGTTGGAAGCGCTTTTCGCGTTCGCCGTAGGGTGTCGCGCGACGCCGCGCGACGATCGCCGAATACGCCGGCAGAAAGCCGTCGCCGACGCTTTGCACAAACTCGAACGTGCGCGCAAAGCCCCATGCGTCGAGGTCGTCGAAAAACAACCCGCCGACGCCGCGCGTCTCGTCGCGGTGCTTGATGAAAAAATACTCGTCGCACCAGCGCTTGAAACGCGGATACACGTCGTCACCGAACGGCTCGCACGCGGCACGCGCGGCGCGGTGCCACGCCACCGCGTCTTCGCGAAACGGATAGCAGGGCGTCAGGTCGTAGCCGCCGCCGAACCACCATACCGGAGCGCCGCCGGCGTCGTGCGACAGAAAAAAGCGCACGTTGCAGTGCGCGGTCGGCACATAAGGATTCAACGGGTGCACGACGACCGACACGCCCATCGCCTCGAACCGCCCGCCGGCGAGTTCGGGACGTGCCGCAGTCGCGGCAGGCGGCAGACGGTCGCCGTGCACGCGCGAATAATTGACCCCGGCTTTTTCAAACACCGCCCCGCGCGCGAGCACACAACTGCACCCGCCGCCGCTCGGCTGCTCCCACGGGTCTTCGGTAAAACACGCACCGCCGTCGAGGCGCTCAAACCCCCGGCACAGACGCTCTTGCAGACCGGTGAAATACGCCGCGACCTGCACACTGTCCAATCGCTCGCTCATGGACGCATATTAGCAAATGGTGTTTGCGAAATGTCTTTTGAATATGCGGCCAAGTACACGAATTCGCCCGAAATACGTATCGGAGATATTAGAAGTAAATTTTGTGTTTGGAAGACTGTATCGCCGCTTATGTTTCGTGTAGTTAGGTGAAAAATTGCGCGACTAAAATTAAAAAGGGCGACACACGAAGCGTCGCCCTTACATGGGCTTGGCGCGAATCTCGAAGATTCCTTGTTAACGGACTTAACGAGACCGCATTTTCTTATGTGTGATGCTATAATTGCGTTTCGGTTCCTGTTTGTCAACCTTGCACGCAAATAAATGGGAAAGCCCAAAACCCGGCTCGGTTTGGACCTCGGCACAGATTCCATCGGTTGGATGTTCTACAGGCTTGCCGATAACGGTGAAATCTCGTCCATCATCAGCGGCGGCGTACGCATTTTCTCAGAAGGCCGTAACGCTAAAAATTTGGCTTCGCTAAACGAGGATCGCCGCAAGGCACGTGGCATGCGGCGTAATTTGTTCCGCAAAGTGCAACGGAAAAATCGCTTGTTGCAGGCACTCGCGGAATTTGGACTATTTCCCGACAAAACAGAAAACAAAAAAATCGTTCCCGATTACATTGCAGGTAAAAAACTGGAAAAGTTGGACCCGTGGCGATTGCGCGCGAAAGCCGTGGAAAAGCGATTACCGCCGCACCATATTGGGCGAGCACTATTTCACTTGAATCAGCGGCGTGGCTTCAAAAGCAACGCCAAAACCGACCATGAAAAAGACAGCAAAGTTGTTGGCCAGGCACGCGAGAAGTTGCGCGAGGACATGAAAGCAAAGGACACAAAGACACTCGGACAATATCTTTACTTGCGCCGTCAAGATGCCAACAAGCCACAACACGAACGCACCGTACGCGCCCGTCCTCTCAAAGTAACCGCTTCCGGCGTGGGAGAATACGAACCACTGTATCCGTTTCGCGATGACATTGCGGAAGAATTCGACAAAATCTGGGAGACGCAGAGCGCGGTCAATTCTAGTTTTGGAAAGAACAAAAACGGCGAGTGTGGACACGAAATAATTCGCGCACTTATTATTGAGCAACGTGATCTGAAACCGCCGCTCGTCGGCACATGTCCGTACACCGGTGAACAGCACGCGCCAAAAGCATCGCCGTCGTTTCAGCGATTCCGCATTCTCAACGATTTGAATCACTTGGAGTACAGCGACGAACGCGGGCTCCATCAGTTGAACGCCGACGAGCGCGAAAAAATTCTCGGTGAGCTTCTGCGAAAAGAACGGTTATCCTTTGATGATATACGCGAAAAAATTCTTAACAACAAGAATGCAAAATTTAATTACGAAATGACCGTCAGGAAGAAGCGCAAGAAAAATGCGCCTCTTATAAGAGAAGGAGAGCAAGAGCCGCGCCGGAAAAGTATTAGTGGCGACGCCACCAGTTACAACTTTCGCAAGGTGCTTGGCAAGCGTTGGGAAACGCTGAAAGATGAAAATGAGCTTTTGGCGGAGCAGGATGAATTTGTCCAAATTCTTCTTGACGAGCCGGAAGAAAATGTACGCAACACTCTCGCCGAGCGATGGCAATTAAGCGAAAGTGAAATTGCCGCGTCACTTAAAGTGGTCGGGAGATTGCAGAAAGGCCGCGCACGTTTTCCCGGCAAGGCGCTTCGGGCGTTTATTCCGTATCTGGAAGAAAGGATGCTTCTTGGCGACGCGATTGACAAAGCGCAAGCCGATGGAAAAATCGGAGAGAAAACCAAAGGAAACAGCGGCAAAATTTACGGCGAGTTGCCGCCTTACCAAGAGGTCGCACGGTTGCGCCACCTTTGTCTGCCGCGAGTTCCAGAAGACGAAGACAAGCCCGAACAACAGCGCATCCCTAATCCGACGGTGCATGTCGGCTTAAATCAGTTACGCGAAGTGGTGAACGACATCATTCGCATTCACGGAAAGCCCGAGCAGATTGCGCTAGAAATCGGCCGCGATTTGCCCGTCGGCGCGAAAGGTCGCAGAGATCGCGAACGAGAAAATCTAGCAAACCGTGACAACAACGCGCGAATTGACGAACAATTGAAAGAATTCGGCGAAGCGGCGATTACCGGAAAAAATCGCAAGAAATTGAAACTTTGGGAGGAATTAAATAAAAATTGTCTTGAGAGAAAATGCGTATTTTGCGGGAAAGTTCGAATTACCGCCAAAAATCTCGTATCAAAGAATAATGATATCGAAATTGAGCACATTCTTCCATTTGGCGACACGCTTGACGACGGCTATATGAATTTGACGTTAGCTTGCCGCGCCTGTAATCAAGCGAAAGGCAAACGTGATCCTTACGCGGCATTTGCAGACAACGAGGCACGCTGGCTTGGAATTCAGAAACGGGCAAGCAAACTGCCACATGCCAAATTCAAACGTTTTGACAAAGGCGCATTGGAAAAGCACAAATTTGACAAGGACACTTTCCTGCCGCGCCAATTACCGGAAACACAGTATCTCAGCCGTGCCGCTCTGCATTACCTGCAGGCGGCATGTAAAGATGTCTATGTTGTGCCGGGTCGCCTAACCGGATTGTTGCGTGCTAAATGGGGACTCAACAGCATTCTTGCGAATTTTCGCGGAGGCACTGATGAAAACAGAAACGCCAAAAACCGCGAAGACCATCGTCACCATGCAATTGATGCGGCGGTCGTCGGCGCAACAACACGAGGTACACTGAAAAAAGTCGCGACGGCGGCAAACACAGGAATGGACAATGAACAATTATTCTCCGATACAGTGCCATTCCCCACTATCGGGGAGGAAAATTTTCTGCAGATGGTGAACCCAGTGATTGGAAAAATCATCGTTTCACACAAACCGCACCGCCACAAGGAAGGGAAACTACACGATGAAACAGCTTATCGAGTTTTAAGCGGGAACGACTTTCCCGAATCAAAGGACAGCAAAGGACGTCCGCAGACCGCTATTTCACATCATATCCCTATCGACTCGTTGAAAGAGTCCGCACTTTACGAGAGTGAGAAAAGAACGCGTGGAAAGCCACCTGCCAGAGTGTGTGATGAAAAGCTTCGCCTACGCCTAATCAAATGGAAAAATGAGAGCAGTGGATTTTCAGAGGCGATAAAGCAAGCGCGCAAACATGGAATCCGCCGTGTTGAAGTGATGGAAAGAAGACGCACGGATTTGCTGATTCCGATTCATCATAAAGGAAAGGGCGGCGGTAACGGAATCAAGCATTACTTGCCCGGCGGCAATTGGGCGTATGAAATTTTCCTTTGCCAAAACGGGTTGTGGGAAGGGAAAGTCATCACTACCTTTGAAGCGAATACGTCACGCAAGGCAATTAATCGTGCTGCCGGGCCGCAACCACTTATTATGCTTCTGCGACGTGGTGATATGGTGGCTCTGCAAAAGCCGACTAGTGAGGATCTGAGAAAAATTAAGAGAAATAGCGGGACAATAATCACTCGAGTCAGGAAAATTAACGAAGATGAGATTGCTCTCGTTGAGCATTTTGATTCTCTTCCCGATAAGGATAAAAATGTCGAAAAACGCGATCGCAGCATTAAACTCAAGTCTGCGGAGGATTTTCGCAAGCTAAAAGCACGGCAAATCGATATCAGTCCAGCAGGGTTGATGCGCAAAAAATCTATTCCTACAATCAAATGACCGGTCGCATTGTTGAGATTGCCGAAAACGGGCGGCATCTTGCACTGCATCGCGGATTTATGGAAGTCCGCGCCGACCGTGAGTTAATCGCGCGGGTTCCGTTGGATGACCTCCTTGCTGTGATTGTCAGCGGACATGGTTGCACCCACTCTTCCAACCTCATCGCCGCTCTTGCTGAACGCGGAACCCCGTTTATCATCTGTGCCGTCAACTATCAGCCGGTTGCGTGGATGCTCCCGCTTTTTGGCCATCATGCGCAAAGTACGCGAATGCAGGCGCAAGCCAGAGCTAAACTCCCCCTGAAAAAGCGATTGTGGCAGCAGATTGTCCGCGCTAAGATCAGTAACCAAGCGGAAGTGTTAGATATGTTCGGCGATGGCGGCAACCGTTTGAAGAGGCTCGCGACCAAAGTGCGCTCCGGTGATCCAGACAATATGGAAGCGCAAGCGGCACGACATTATTGGAGCGTGTTATTTCCCAACGGGTTTACCCGCGACAATGAGGGGGGCGGCATAAACGCTTTGCTTAATTACGGCTACGCAATAATTCGCTCATGCGTTGCCAGAGGGGTGATGGCGGCGGGACTACATCCGACATTAGGTATCTGGCATCGTGGACCGACAAATCCGATGTGTCTGGTAGATGATTTAATGGAGCCGTTTCGCCCGCTAGCCGACTATGTCACCCGCCGTCTCGCCGATCAGGGCGAGTGCGAAATTAACACCGATTCCAAGCGCATACTCGCTTCACTTGCAGTAGTAGATATATCCGGCCCCGCTGGTGTGACGACGCTGTTCACCACCGCCGCACGATTTGCTACATCGCTTGCACAGGCGTTGATGGGAGAAAACTCACTACTGGAATCGCCACAAATGCCCCCACCGCTTGTGCTAGCGTCCCTTACTGATGGTAATGACGGAAACGCTTAGCGGCTACCGCATAATGTGGATGTTTGTGATGTTCGACCTGCCGGTGGGAACAAAAAAAGAGCGCAAGCAGGCGACCGCCTTTCGCAATTATCTGCTTGACTTGGGTTTTGAGATGGTGCAGTTCTCTGTTTATTCACGTTTTTGCTCAGGCAAGGAGCGCGTGGAGTCGCTCTCCAAACAGGTTGCCGCAAATCTACCAGCAGGTGGTAAAGTGGATATCCTTTCGTTTACCGACAAACAATACGAAAACATCATAAGTTTTGAGGGGCGTGCGCCAAAAACGTATGAAAAACCCGATCAACTCACACTACTGTAAACAAAGCACCGTGTGTTTTTCAAAAAAATCGCCCTCGGTTTTCCCACGAATTCAATGGGATAACCGAGAGCGAATTTAGCACATAAGGAAATGCGGTCTCTCCGCAACTAATGATCTTCGTGTTGCGACACCTTCGAAAATTTAGCACATAAGGAAATGCGGTCTCTCCGCAACTAATAATATGGCCTTGATTGCAACATGTTGAATTTAGCACATAAGGAAATGCGGTCTCTCCGCAACTGGATTCAATTGGAGGAGGTGTGTTATGGCAATTTAGCACATAAGGAAATGCGGTCTCTCCGCAACAGCAGTTAGGTCAATGGCAATGCCAACTTCGAATTTAGCACATAAGGAAATGCGGTCTCTCCGCAACGCCGTTTGACCTTTTATCCATCACTCGGTTAATTTAGCACATAAGGAAATGCGGTCTCTCCGCAACGCATGGCTGATGCGTCGCAAAGGGATGGGGAATTTAGCACATAAGGAAATGCGGTCTCTCCGCAACCTCAACGCGCTGCTCATTAATCAGATAAGAAATTTAGCACATAAGGAAATGCGGTCTCTCCGCAACACACAACGGCGGCGGCTATCGCATTGAACCAATTTAGCACATAAGGAAATGCGGTCTCTCCGCAACGCTTTTGAGTGATGAACGTCCCAATCTGTCAATTTAGCACATAAGGAAATGCGGTCTCTCCGCAACGGTAACGGCCGGCGGCGGAGCGTGAGATGCAATTTAGCACATAAGGAAATGCGGTCTCTCCGCAACTGAGTTGGTGCGCTGGTATGTACTGCTGCGAATTTAGCACATAAGGAAATGCGGTCTCTCCGCAACTGCGCAGCGTCGGTCTCCAGATCGAAATCGAATTTAGCACATAAGGAAATGCGGTCTCTCCGCAACGTCTGATCCACGCGCACGCGGCGCACACGAAATTTAGCACATAAGGAAATGCGGTCTCTCCGCAACGTTTTTCACTCGGGGCCGTGCAGGTTCGAAAATTTAGCACATAAGGAAATGCGGTCTCTCCGCAACGCAGTTTCCAGTCTCGCTTCCAAGGGGCTGAATTTAGCACATAAGGAAATGCGGTCTCTCCGCAACTGGCAACGACCTCGGTCACATCGCCGATGTAATTTAGCACATAAGGAAATGCGGTCTCTCCGCAACTGGTTCTGCCGGCGTTCCAATTTTGAGATGAATTTAGCACATAAGGAAATGCGGTCTCTCCGCAACAAGAGGCGCAATCTATATCTCAGCAGATCAAATTTAGCACATAAGGAAATGCGGTCTCTCCGCAACTGCCTCCACGCGGTGCTAACGACGATGCGGAATTTAGCACATAAGGAAATGCGGTCTCTCCGCAACGTTGAACCAGTGGCTTCGTTCGTCAGGTCGAATTTAGCACATAAGGAAATGCGGTCTCTCCGCAACATGAGCAGCCCGTTGAGTTGGATACAAGAGAATTTAGCACATAAGGAAATGCGGTCTCTCCGCAACCATAACGGTCGGTCCCGATAAAGCCGGTATAATTTAGCACATAAGGAAATGCGGTCTCTCCGCAACAGAAACAATCACGTCTCTATAGTTGAGCTAAATTTAGCACATAAGGAAATGCGGTCTCTCCGCAACTTGCCTCGGCTCGTCTGAAACGACTGCACCAATTTAGCACATAAGGAAATGCGGTCTCTCCGCAACCGCTCAGGGCAGTCGGATGAGCGTGTCATCAATTTAGCACATAAGGAAATGCGGTCTCTCCGCAACATCAAAAGCGGCTTCTTGGTCTTCGCCTGAAATTTAGCACATAAGGAAATGCGGTCTCTCCGCAACACGTCGCGGCGCCGGTATCGCGCAAGACGAAATTTAGCACATAAGGAAATGCGGTCTCTCCGCAACGAGCTGGAGCTCAGGCTTGTCGTGATAGTGAATTTAGCACATAAGGAAATGCGGTCTCTCCGCAACTCGGCGCAACTGTAAAAAAATTTTGCGCGCGGGCGATGCCTCACTACACTTAGAATAAATAAAATCTAATAATGGCAAAAACTACGTGAGGCACCGCCCGCGCGCAAGGTTTACTGTCAATAACAAGAAACAATGATAAAGAACCAGTTCATACTCCACCTCTACACCCACCACCGACAAATTACAGACGCCAAACACAGGCTCCAAAACTCATTCCCGCGTCTCCTACATGAATAAAAAACATAAAAAAATTGATTAAAATCATTTTACATAATTAGTCAGCGGCTGTACTGTGCCCGCGCTTCGTTGAACGAAGAGGAAAACCATGCAGCAAGAAGGAAACCATGTTCTGAGCGCCGAGCAGATCACCCGGGTGTCCTCTGCGATCGCCGGGCTGGACGAGCGGCAGTTGTCGTGGCTCGGCGGATATCTATCGGGGCTCACGCAAGCGCCGGGCGTTTTACACAAACCGTCCGCGCAGCAACCGGCGATTGCGGGAAGCACGACCGTCCTCTACGGCAGTCAAACCGGCAACGGCAGGCGCGTGGCCGAAAGCCTGCACCGGGCGCTGCAAGAAACGGGCCTCAAAACGACGCTCGTCAGCATGGCCGACTACCGCACGGCGATGCTCAAGAAAGAGCGCCGGCTGATCGTGGTGATCAGCACTCACGGCAACGGCGAGCCGCCCGATGAGGCGCTGGCTTTCTGCCAATTCCTGCGCGGCGACAAAGCGCCCCGGCTTGAACGTCTTGAGTACGCGGTGCTCGCTTTGGGCGACCGCAGTTACGAACACTTCTGCCACACGGGCCTGGAACTCGACCGCAGACTGAAAGAACTCGGCGCCGCGCCGATGCTGGGCCGGGTTGACTGCGACTTTGATTACGAAGAAGACGCCGCCCGGTGGCGGGAGTCCGCGCTCGGCAAGATCAGGAAACAAACCGGCACAAACGGGTGCAACGGCGCTTACGCGACCAACGGCAAAGGCCCCGTCCCCGCGGCCGCCCCCGCGTCGTCCGTCTTCGACCGAAAGCATCCGTACTTCGCGGAGATCCTGCACAGCGTCGCATTGACTACGCCGGCTTCGGAGAAGGAAGTGCTGCATTGCGAACTGGCGCTCGAGGAAAGCGGCATGGCTTACGCGCCGGGCGACGCCATCGGCGTTGTCGCGGAAAACTCTTCGGCGTCGGTCGAACTGTTGCTGGAGCGTTTGCAGCAGGACGGCAAATCCGCGGTCTCCGTGCAGAGCGGTCAATGCTCGCTGCGTGCGGCGTTGCAGCGCAAACTGGAAATATCGGTGCTGACGCAGGGCGTGGTCAACGATTACGCGAAGGCTTCCGGCAACCGCGACCTGGCGAAGTTGGCGGACGACCCGCGGCAACGCGCGGCCATCGCCCGCGACCACGACTTGACTGATCTGGTCACCGCCTACCCCGGCAATCCCGGCGCGCAAGCGCTGGCGGATGCCCTCAGACCCGTGGCGCCGCGGCTGTACTCGGTCGCGTCGAGTCCGGAGAGTCACCCGGGCGAAGTCCACATCGCGCTGAAGCAGCTCGAATACATGGCGCGCGGACGGACGCGCTACGGCATGTGCTCGAACTACGCCGCCGCCGCCGCGGCGCGGGGCGCGAAACTGCCCGTGTACGTCAAACCCAACCCCTCGTTCAAACTGCCCCGCGACGATGCGGCAAAGATCATCATGATCGGCGCCGGCACCGGCATCGTGCCCTACCGCGGGTTCTTGCTGCACCGGGAGGCACGGGGCCTCGGCGGCAATACCTGGCTGATCTTCGGCGAGCAACGTTTCCGCAGCAGTTTTCTTTATCAAAAAGACTGGCAGGCCTTTCTCAAAAGCGGGGTACTCGAGCGCATGAACGTCGCGTTCTCGCGCGACGGGGAGGGCAAGGACTACGTGCAGCACCGCATCCTCGACGAGGCCGAGGCTTTCTATGCGTGGCTGCGGCAAGGCGCTCACGTGTACGTGTGCGGTGATATGCGCCGGATGGTGCACGACGTGCATCGGACCATCGTCGGCGTCGTCGCGTCGCAAGGACAGGCGCCCCGGTCAAAGGTCAAAGCCGAAACCCGGGCCGAAGCCGAGCGGTGGCTCGCCGAACTGGCGGCGAAAAAACGCTACCAGAAAGACGTGTACTGACCCTCGCCGAACAGCGGAAAAAGACCATGACAATCACGGCAAAATCCGGGAAAGAGCGAGTCGAAACGCTTAATCGGAACTTGAGCGAGTTGCCTCCGGAACAGGCGCTGCGGAAACTGCCGCGCCTGTTCCGGCAAAAGGTCGTCTTCTCGACCAGCCTCGGGCTGGAAGACCAAGCGATCACGCATGCCATCCTGAGCAACCGACTGCCGATCGAGATCTTCACGCTCGATACGGGGCGCCTGTTCCCCGAGATCTACGCCTTGATGGATGAAGTGACCGAAAAGTACGGGGTGCGGATAAAGGTCTTCTGCCCGCGCCACGACCTGCTCGAGGAGTTCGTAAAAAAGCAAGGCGTCAACGGGTTTTACCATTCGCCGGAAAACCGCAGAAGGTGCTGCTTCATCCGCAAGGTCGAGCCTTTGAGCCGCGCCCTGAAAGGCGCCGGCCTGTGGGTCACGGGCATCCGCAAGGCGCAGTCGGACTTCCGCGCCGGCATGAATCACTTTGAATACGACACCCAGCACGACTTGATCAAATTCAATCCGCTGCTGAACTGGTCGCTGGACGACGTGCGCAATTACATAACGGAAAACGACGTGCCCGTTTCGCCGCTGCACGACCGGGGGTATCTAAGCGTCGGCTGCGCGCCCTGCACCCGCCCCGTGCCGCCGGGTGAGAGCGTGCGCGCCGGCCGTTGGTGGTGGGAAAGCGAAGACAAAAAAGAATGTGGCCTGCATTTTCATCCGAGCCTCGCCGCGGTCGGGGCACGTCACGGGGAGGGGCGCAGGCCATGAGCGCCGACGAGGCCCGCGTGATCGCAGTTGGCAACTCAAAACGCCCGCACGAAGCGGCGGGCGATTCGTCCGGCGCTGAATCGATCAAGGAGCGCAGCGATCATCTGCGCGAAGCGGCGGGCAACCCGTCCGATGTCGAGTTGATCAAGGAGCGCAGTGATTACCTGCGCGGGACGATTGCTGCGGGGCTGCGCGACCCGATCACCGGTGCCGTCGCCGACGCCGATACACACGTCCTCAAGTTCCACGGCGTTTATCAATACGACGACCGCGACCGGCGACAGGACCGCCTGGCGCGCAAACTCGAACCCGGCTACTCGTTCATGGTCAGAACCCGCATTCCCGGCGGCTGCCTGAGCGCCGCGCAGTGGGCGCAACTCGACGACGTGAGCAGTTACTACGCCGATAACACGCTGCGGATCACGACCAGGCAAACCCTGCAATTTCACGGCGTGATCAAGTTCCGGCTGCAGCAGACCCTCCGCGATATCAACGCGTGCATGGTGGACACCCTGGCGGCTTGCGGCGACGTCAACCGCAACGTTATTTGCTGCCCCGACCCGACGCTGTCGCCGGTTCATCGGGAAGTGCTGCCGTGGGCGCGCGCACTGAGCGAACATCTGCTGCCGCAAAGCCGCGCCTACCATGAGATCTGGCTCGGCGAGGGCCGGCGCGTGGCGGGGAGCGGCAACGGCAAAGACGTCGAGCCGCTTTACGGCAAGCGTTATCTGCCGCGCAAGTTCAAAATCGCGATCGCGATCCCGCCGGTCAACGACACCGACGTCTTCGGCAACGACGTCGGCCTCATCGCGATCACGCATCAGCGGCGTTTGCTCGGCTTCAACGTTTGCGTCGGGGGCGGCTTCGGCATGACCTTCGGGGTTGCGGAAACCTATCCGCGTCTCGCCGACGTCATCGGTTTTTGCAAGCCGCAGCAACTGCTCGACGTGGTTCATCACATCGTCGCAATCCAGCGCGACCACGGCGACCGCAGCGACCGCCGGCAGGCGCGCCTGAAGTACACGATCGCCCGGCTGGGCCTCGCCTGGTTCCGCGAAGCGTTGCGGCGCAGGCTCGGCTTTGAATTGGCGGCGCCCAAAAAGTTCGCCTTCACCCACAGCGGCGACCGCTACGGCTGGCATACGTCCGGCGACAAGCAGTGGTCGCTGCTGCTGTACGTCGAAAACGGGCGGCTTCGCAATGAAGCAAAACAGTGCCTGAAAGCCTCCCTTCGGGAGATTGCCGACCTCGGCGTCTGCGACTTCAGGCTTACGCCGAACCAGAACGTGATGCTGGTCAACGTCGCGGAACAGGACAAACCGCGGATCATCGGCCTGCTCGACCGGTTCGGCGTCAGCAAGAACATCGGCCGGGTTTCGCCGCTGCGGAAGAACGCGCTCGCCTGCGTCGCGCTGAACACCTGCGAACACGCGATGGCCGAAGCCGAGCGCTATCTGCCGGCCTTCCTGGATAAACTCGAAAGCCTGCTCGCGATCTGCGGCCTGCAGGACGAGCCGATCAAGGTGCGCATGACGGGCTGCCCCAACGGCTGCGCGCGCCCCTATCTCGCCGAGATCGGCCTGATCGGAAAATCCGTGGGGCGTTACAACCTTTATCTGGGCGCCGGCTTCAACGGCGACAGATTGAACCGGCTTTATCGCGAAAACCTGAACGAGGCGGAAATACTCGAAGCGCTGCGGCCGTTGCTTGAGGACTACGCAAAAAACCGCAAAGACGGCGAGCACTTCGGGGACTTCACGCTGCGCGCCGGTTATATCGAGCCGGGCCGAAGCGGGCGCGAGTTTCATGCGCCGAAAACCGCCGCCGATAGACCCCGGGGCCGGACGCCGTCTTCGCAACCGGCCGCGCATCACGCGCTATGACGGGCCTGCGCGATGGGAGATCCCGATGGCAAAAAGAAAATGGCACCCGCAGACCGTTGCCGTCAGGACGCAGGTCGAGGTATCCGCCCAGCGTGAACACTCGGCGCCGATTTACCTGACGTCGAGTTACCGTTTCGACAGCCTCGAACACGGCCGCGCCCTGTTCGCCAAAGAGACGCAGGGCAACATCTACGGCCGCTACAACAACCCCAACGCACGCGAACTGACAGACAAGATTGTCGCGCTCGAGGGCGCCGAGGCCGGACTTGCTTTCTCCTCGGGCATGGCGTCGCTGTTCGCGGCGTCGCTGGGCCTGCTCGAACAGGGACAGCGCATCGTCGCCTCGTCGTGCCTGTTCGGCTCGACGCTGCAAATCCTGACGCGGCTGCTGCCGAAATGGGGCATCACGAGCACCCTGGTGCACCCGGGCGCTCCCCCGGCGGAGTGGGAACGCGCGCTCGCCGCGGACAACACGCGGCTTTGCCTGATCGAAACGCCCTCCAACCCGATGCTGGACATTATTGACATACCGGCGCTGGCCGAATTGTGCCGCGCACAAGACGTCGTGCTGCTGGTGGACAACGCCTACGCAACGCCGGTGCTGCAAAACCCCATCGCGCTCGGCGCGCACCTGGTGATGCACACCGCGACGAAATTCATTGACGGACAGGGGCGCGGCCTGGGCGGTGTGCTGGTCGGTGATCAGGCGCTGATCGAGCCGCTTGAGTTTTTTCTGCGCCATACCGGGCCGACGATTTCACCGTTCAACGCGTGGATGTTCAGCAAAAGCCTCGAACACCTGAGCCCGCGCCTCCGCGAACACTGCGCGAACGCGCTGGCGCTGGCGAAGTTTCTGGAACGGCACGCGTGCGTCGAATGGGTGCGCTACCCCGAACTGCCCTCGCACCCGCAGCACGCGCTCGCGATGCGGCAGATGCACCTGGGCGGCGGTTTGATCGCGTTTTGCCTGCGCGAGTCGCGCACGCCGACCGGTGCTTTTGTGGACGGGCTTGAGATGTGTTCCCTGTCGGCCAATCTCGGCGACACGCGCACGATCGTGACGCACCCGCGCACGACCACGCACAGTTCGATCACCGAAGAAGAGCGCCTCGCAATCGGGATCACCGACCGGCTGGTGAGAATCTCGGCCGGCCTCGAGCATATAGACGACATCATCGCCGATATTGAGCAGGCGCTGGGGAAATTGTAATAAGGATTTGCGCCGCTTTAAATTCGCTTTCGTCTTTATCCGCTGACACAATGCCTGACGCGCGGTCTTCCGCGTACCGGGAATGTATATATCCGCAGATGCTGCAATATAATTTCCCCTGCGGATGTTCATCCGGCACTGGTTTGCAAAAAATCTTAGATTGATTCATATCCATTTATTCTTAGAGCCATTTTTCCAATGCCGATAACAAGAAATACCCCAAAATCAGAGAAACTCAACAGTTCCATACGCCTGCCTTACCAGTTAAGAATTGAAGATTTTCGTCTAGCCTTGCAGGATGTGTACGACTTTTTTTTCGATGTAAACAAACATCTAACTTCAAAGGGACTTCGGCGGCTAGACGATACGTTGCGACCCGCCATTATGTCGGGAGTCCTTTCAGACATGCTCACGACAAGCTTGGCTACGCATTCTCGCAGCCTGGTCGAAAACAATTACTTTAATGGCCACCCCGATTTGATCGTTCAAGGAATTTATCCGAATAATTCCGTAAAAGCCGGAGAAAAAGGCATCGAGATTAAAACGACACGCAAAAAGGGGGGCGCAGTAGATACCCACGGCGCTCGCACTCAGTGGATGTGTGCTTTCGTTTACAAAGTGGACACAATCACTGAACCAGCCTCCAATCGCGCGCCAATGACCTTCACGGAAGTTTACCTTGGACAGGTCACTCTTGACGACTTCCGAAAAAACCCGCGAAGCGAATTAGGCACACGAACAGCCACATTACATTCTGAGGGGATAAAGAAACTTCGCAGTAATTGGATCTATTTGGATACTTGAAGATTCCCCTTTCCGTTTCCGGAATACTTTGTGAGTTTTGGTATCGACGTGACACCCGTGCGGAAATAGTCGTAATCTCGTTCTATCCCGATACTTTCATATTCCACGTGATTGCAGGCGGCTAAAGTTGAACCTGCACCGGCGAATGGATCAAGAACGATACCCTCGCAAAGTGGCAATACCCCTCTTACCAGTTGCCTCAGAAACGCCTGCGGCTTCAAACTTGGATGCGGAGCAAGAGTGCGCTCTCCCTGTCGGGTCGGCGACGATTTGATTACGTCGCCAAACGGCTTATCGTCTTGGGGTCTGCGGAATCCGCCTGTTTTCCACTTTCGAAGATTATCCTGAACTCGGCCTTCAAGCGGCTTTCGGAATACGAGCCATGGTTCCCACATCGAACGTGGAAGCACACTCACGTTTCGGAACTCGTCATAGGCGCCTTTCGGCCTGTCCCCCCCTCGCATAGTCATCGTTAGCCGTATGATTTCTCCTCTTCTTTCAAGTTTTGCCAGGGACAGCGCGCTTGCAACAATGTACGAAACCAACGGATTCGATGCGACTACTACATTTGCACCAGGCACCAAGACTCGTCGCAAGGTTTCCGCCCAAGCCAGGAAGAATTCACCGATTTCTTGAAGTTGACATTTATCCAATGTGGTGAAACGAGGAAGCGGAGATCGTGTGTGACCGTCAAATGACGGGGGAATTCGCCAGACTCCGCCTTTGCCGGCACGAAGTTTCCTCTGCTGCTCCGCGGTATATTCGTGCAGACCGTACGGTGGATCCGTTACAACAGCGTGTATCGATTCTTTTTGCCGGCGCTCAAGCCACGCAAGACAATCGTCGTGAAAAAACCGGGATTTCTCGAATGAAAAAACTTTTTCTCGTGATGGCGGATTTCTAAAGTGCTTGTGTCGTAACCTTTCTAAGGTTGTCTGTCTCATTTTATAAATACCGCGTTCTTCACAAATGAATAGATCAGGCGTATTGAGTCGAAGGTATGAGCGAACGGAAGAAGATGGAGTTGGCCCTATTGCCTCTTCAACGCCGGCAACAATTTCTGAAACCGGGAGTGGTGAAATGGAGTTTTGCAACACCCTAAGGATTGCATCACGGACCTGCCCCGGAGGGTTCTTCTTTTGCTTTGGCACGATGGAATACTAGACGTCTGGACGTCTCATGTCAATGTGATCTTGCCCTGATTTTTCGGACACTTTTACGCCACGCGGCCACTCTCAAAAAGCGGTGCGCAACCA
Source organism: Candidatus Oxydemutatoraceae bacterium (assembly GCA_965211995.1). Classification (GTDB taxonomy): domain Bacteria; phylum Pseudomonadota; class Gammaproteobacteria; order Poriferisulfidales; family Oxydemutatoraceae; genus CAYFZO01. The sequence continues at coordinate 1,880,574 of OZ243040.1, read as the reverse complement.
ATGGCATATATGAGACGTCAAACTCACCTCGTTCAAGGTGTAAAAATGAAACGTGGTAACGCCTTCGTCAATCAGGCGGGTGATCTGATGGCTCAGGACGTTCATCGCGAGCAGTTGATGGTCGCGGCTGCCCGGCTCGATGCCGTCGAACATACGGGGCAGAAAGCCGGGCACGTTGGCGTTGCACCGCCGGGAAAAAGCGATGACGCGCTCGAAGTTCAGAATCGGAAGAAGCCCGGGGATCAGCGGCACCGTGATGCCCGCGCCGGTGACTTTGTCGCGAAAGCGCAGAAAAACTTCGGGGTCGAAAAAAAACTGGGTGATCACGTGGTCGGCGCCGGCATCCACCTTTTCTTGCAGGCGGATCAGGTCGTCTTCGGCGGAACGCGCCTGCGGATGCACCTCGGGATAAGCCGCGACGGTGATATCAAAGTCGCTGATGCGCTTTAGACACGCAACCAACTGCGCGGCGTAGCGGAAACCGCCGGCGGCGGCGGCGCCCGCACCGCCGGCGGCGGCGACGGGGTCACCGCGCAGCGCAAGCACGCGGCGGATCCCGCAGTCCCAGTAATCGCGGGCGAGGCGTTCGATTGTCTCCCGGTCCTTGTTGACGCAGGTGACGTGCGCGGCGACCTTGCCGTAACCCGCAAGCACTCTCTTCGAGGTTTTGCGCGTGAAATCGGAGGCGGTGTTCTGCGAATAGCAGGTGACCGAAATGAAATCGGGCTTCAACTTGTAAAAAGTTTCGAGCGTCCGCTCGAGTTGCGCCTCCCCCTTCCCGCTTTTGGGGGGAAAAATCTCCAGACTGAAATGGATATCCGATGCGCTCGGGCGATACGGCATGACTGTTGCTCCGATCGTCAAACCAAGCCCGCAGATCTCACCCGGTGGCGCGATGACAGCGCCCGATGTTCGCCGCCGACAAATACCCGCGGCCACAAGCACCGCCGCGGTTGCGGTTCATGCAGCACGTGCCCGTCGGCGACAACAAAACGAACGAAAGCGCACTCAGCACAATCCATGAAAGCAACAAAGCCGGCATTGGCTCAATACTCCGTTGACGGCAGAGAGTCTTCGTTTGACCGACCCGCAGCTTAATGACTCTGCGGGTCAGGCTTCGCCGCGCAACCGCCGGGCGGCTTCGACCATGTGGGTCAGCGCCGCGGTGGTCTCCTCCCAGCCCCGCGTTTTCAGACCGCAGTCGGGATTGACCCACAGTCGCCGCTGCGGAATCTTTTCCCCCGCCGCGGTCAGCGCCGCCATCATCGCATCGGTCGTCGGCACCCGGGGCGAGTGAATGTCGTACACGCCGGGGCCGATGTCGTTCGGATAATCAAGGTTTTCGAAAGCGTCGAGCAACTCCATATTGGAGCGCGAGGCCTCGATCGAGATTACGTCGGAATCGAGCGCGATGAGGGTCTCGATGATGTCGTTGAACTCGCTGTAGCACATGTGCGTATGGATTTGAGTGTCGTCGGCGACGGCGCCGGTGGTGATATGGAAACTGCGCACCGCACAGTCGAGATACGCCTGCCGGTCGGCGCGGCGCAGAGGCAGCCCCTCGCGCAACGCCGGCTCGTCCACTTGTATGATCTTGATGCCGCTGCGTTCCAACTCCGCGACCTCTTCGCGCAACGCCAGCGCGATCTGATAAATGCTTTCGGCCTGGCTGACGTCGTCGCGCGGAAACGACCACCGCAAAATGGTGACGGCGCCGGTGAGCATGCCCTTGACCGGCTTCTCCGTCAGCGACTGCGCGTAGTTCGACCACTCGACCGTCATCGCCCGCGGGCGCGTGATCTCACCGAAGATGATCGGCGGCTTGGTGCAGCGCGAGCCGTAACTTTGCACCCAGCCGTTGGTGGTCAGCAGAAAGCCGTCCAGCAGTTCGCCGAAATACTCGACCATGTCGTTGCGCTCGGGCTCGCCGTGCACCAACACGTCGAGCCCCATGTTCTCCTGGCGGCCGATGACGTCGGCGATCTCGGCGCGCATCTTCTCTCGATAATCCCTCTCGTCAATCACGCCCTTTTTGAAATCCCGCCGCGTCATGCGAATCTTCGGGGTCTGCGGGAAAGAGCCGATCGTCGTCGTCGGGAACAGCGGCAGTTTCAGTCTTTCCTTTTGCACCGACGCGCGCCGCTCGTAGGGCGTCTTGCGCCGTTGCTCCGCTGCCGTCAACGCGACGACCTTTTCGCGCAACTTTGAGTTGTAGGTGCGAGTTGACGCAGCACGCGACTGCGCCGCTCGGTCGGCCTCGGCGATGGCGCGCTGCACCTCGTCGTCGCGTTCACCGCGCAACGCGCGCGCGAGCACGCCGACCTCGACCGTCTTCTGGCGGGCAAACGCGAGCCACGAGCGGGCCTCGGCGTCGAGGCCGGTCTCCGAGTCGAGATCCACCGGCGTATGCTGCAAGGAACAGGAAGGGGCGACCCACAGCGCCGGATGCGCCCGCCGCACTTCGGTCAGGCGGTCGAGGCTTTTGCGCAGGGGGTTCCTCCAGACGTTGCGTCCGTCAACGATGCCCGCCGACAGAACGGTTTCCGGCTTCAACCGGGCGGCGACCCGCTCCAATTCCGCACCGCCGAGCACGCCGTCCAGGTGCAGCCCGGCGACCGGCAGCGCCTGAACACAGGCGAAGTTGTCTCCGAGGCCGCCGAAATAAACCGCCAGCAGCACCTTGACGCCGGTCCCGGCGAGGCGTTCATAAGCCGACTGAAACGCACGCCGCCACGCCTGCGGCAAATCCAGCGCCAGGATTGGCTCGTCAACCTGCACCCACTCGACCGACAGCGATGAAATGCGTTGGAACATCTGCGCGTAGGCGACGAGCAGGTCGTCCAGCAGCGTGAGTTTGTCGAACGGCTCGCCTGCGGCTTTGGCGAGCCACAGATAGGTCAACGGCCCGATCATCACGGGCTTGACCCGGTGTCCCTGCGCGAGCGCTTCGGCGATCTCATCGAACAGCCGCTCGGAGAAGATGCCGAAACTTTGGCCCGGCGACAATTCCGGGACGAGGTAGTGGTAGTTGGTGTCAAACCACTTGGTCATCTCGCAGGCGCGCACGTCGGCGCCGCTCGGGGCGCAACCGCGGGCCATGCGGAACAAGGTGTCGAGGTCGGCCTGATCGGGCGACGCGGCAAACCGTTCGGGGATTGCCCCCAGCGTCACCGACAGATCAAGCACGTGGTCGTACCAGGAGAAGTCTCCCACCGGCACCAGATCGAGACCGGCCGCGGCCTGCCACGCCCAGTTCCGGCGGCGCAGTTCGGCGCCTTTTTCAGCGAGCGTCCCGCGGTCAATCTCGCCGCGCCAGTACGCTTCGACGGCCCTCTTCATTTCGCGGTTCGCGCCCAGCCGCGGAAACCCCAGGTTATGCGCAAGCACCATGCTCCCCTCCGTCAATTCTGCAACCGCGGCCGATTCTTCTTCACCAGATCAATGAAGTCGGTGGTAAACCGGTTCAGATACCGGGTCGGCAGATAAGCAATCTTGGTCGCTGATTTCGGGAGCAGTTTCGACAGGTCGCGCTTGACCAGATCCTGATCCGCCGCAGGCTCATAACACATGCCGGCAATGATGCCGGCGCCGAAACCGAGTTTCACGTAAGTCTTGATGACGTCGGTGTCGGCGGCTTCAAAGGCGATGTCCAGATCGAAACCCGCTTGTTCGAAAATCCTCTGCACCTTGAGGCGGCCGGTGAACCCCCGCACGTAAGTCAGCATCGGGTATTCGGCGATGCGTTTCAAACTAAGAGGCCCCGTCGCGAGCGGATGCCCGGACAGCGTGATCAGAACGTGATTCCAGTCGTAGCAGTTGACCGCGACCAGTGCTTCGGCCTCCTCCAACTCTTCGGTGCAAATCGCGATATCGGCCTTTCCCTTCAGCAGCATATCCACCAATTGCAGCGGGTTGCCCTGATGAAAGTGGATCGTGACCCGGGGATAGGTCTTGCGAAAGCGCTTGACCACGGCGGGCAGAAAATACTTGGCCTGAGCGTGCGTCGTGGCGATGCGCAAAGTGCCCTTGTCGCCGAGACGGTCTTCCTCGGCGATCTTCAGAATGTTTTCGTGCGACTGATGCAGATGCCTGATGTGCGGCACGATCTTGTCGCACAGCGGCGTGGTCGCGACCAGGCGCCTGCCGTTTCTCTTAAACAGCGGCATGCCCAGTTCCCTTTCGATCAACGCGAGTTGATGGCTTGCGGCGGACTGCACAAAGTGCAGTTGCTCAGCGGCCTTGGAAAGGTTGAGATCGTTCTCGACCACCGTGGCGATCAGATTGAGTTGTTTCAGCGTCATTTAATCACTTTTATAGATATTTATTTCATCTTTTATGATGAAATAAGATTAAAGGCGGGGATAGTATAGGGCGCACTTCAGCCGTGTCAATGCCCGCATAATCTCGCCTGTTCCGCTAGTTCTTGTCCCGAACAGAACCGGGTTTTTATCAACTTCCCCTTACGCTTCTCTTTAAGCCATGCCAAGGGGTAACCGCACTTTGCCGCCCTTTAACAAGTCACGGCCTTTTAATGAATGAGAATGAGGGTCTTATATTGAATCGACCGGAGCGCCTGTTTTATCCGTTTCGTTTAAGCATCCGCGAGATAAAGCGACCGTTGATACCGACCTTCCCCCCCGAAGACAGAGACATCAGCACGACTACCTGCAAAAACCAAAAGTCCGGCAAAGCCCCGCAAGATTTCAATCCTCCCGCTGCCTCTTAACTCGTCATTCCCTCACTTTTACCTAATCGATTCCCCGGTGGCCGCGTCCCTGATCGGCGTCACTGATTCATCGCCGCCCGTATCGCCTGCAACGATCGCGTCAACCGCGTCGCCGAATATGGCGGCGACTTCCCGTGCGCTGCGCGCGGGCGGCCCGCCGCTGACGTTGGCGCTCGTCGAAACCAGCGCGCCGCCGCTCAGGCGGCACAGTTGCACCGCAACCGGGTGCGCGGTCACGCGCACCGCGACGGTCGGGTGCGCACCCCGCACCAGCGCCGGACACGCCCCGCTCGCGGGAAACAACCAGGTGTGCGGCCCCGGCCAGGTCGCCTGCGCTTCACGCAGGCGCGCTTCGTCGAGTACGCCGCAAAAGCGTTCGAGTTGCGGGAAGTCCGCGGCGATGAGTATCAGCCCCTTGTCCACGGCGCGGCGCTTGAGCGCGAGCACGCGCGCGACCGCTGTTTCATTCTCAGGGCCGCAACTCAAGCCGAATACGGCCTCGGTCGGGCACGCAACAACCCCGCCCGCCCGCACCAGCGCGGCGGCGTCCTCGACGGAGGTTTTCACGCTTCTTCTGTACGCGTCGCGGGCTCAGGCGATTGACCCGCCGCTTTCCCGGTCACCGTCTTCTTCGTGACCGCTTTCTTTTTCACGGCCACTTTTTTCTCCGCCGCATCATGGCGTTCCTTTTCCAACTTCTCCAAAATGGGGCGCTCGTCGGCCTTTTTCTTCTCCATCTTCTCCAAAACAGAGCGCGCTTCGTCGGCTTTATTTTTCGCAACTTTTCCCTTGGACTGCGCTTTATCGGCGCCCTTCTTTCCGCCCCCGCCGCGGCGCTTCTTCCCGGGGGCGGCTTCAAGCAATTTGCGACATTCCTCGAGTGTCAACTCGGCGGGATTCTCCCGCTCTTTCGGCACTTTCGCGTTCTTGCTGCCGTCGGTAATGTACGGCCCCCAGCGCCCTTTCAATATCTGAATGCCGGCTTCATCGAACACGCGGATGATCTTCTCGGCGTCGGCTTTCTTCTTCGCGGCGACGACTTCGAGCGCGCGTTCGCGCGTGATCGTATGCGGGTCGTCCTCTTTCAGCGATGCGTATTTGCCGCCGTACTTTACGTACGGCCCGAACCGTCCGATGTTCGCCTGCAACGGCTCGCCCGCGGGCGTCTCGCCGAGGTCGCGCGGCAACTCGAACAACTTCAACGCCTCTTCCAGGGTGATCGTGTCGATCTTCTGCCCGGGCCTGAGGCTCGCGAACTTGGGCTTTTCCTCGTCTTCGCGTGTGCCGATCTGCGCGAACGGACCGTAGCGCCCGAGGCGCACGCTGATCGGCTTGCCGCTGGCGGGGTCGGTGCCGATCTCGCGCGCCTGCAACGCATCGGCGCGGTCAACGTTCTTGTCCTTGTCCTCGACCAACGCTTTGAACGGGCGCCAGAACTCTTCCATAACCATCACCCAGCCGCGCTCGCCGCGCGAGATCTCGTCGAGTTCATCTTCAAAGTGCGCGGTGAAATCGTAATCCACGTAGCGCTCGAAATGCTCGGTCAGGAACTTGTTCACCACGCGCCCAATGTCGGTCGGCTGAAATCGCTTTTTCTCGAGCAGCGCGTAGTCGCGGTTTTGCAGCGTCGCGATGATGGAGACGTAGGTCGAGGGGCGTCCGATGCCGTATTCTTCGAGCGCTTTGATCAGGCTCGCTTCGCTGTAGCGCGGCGGCGGCTCGGTGAAATGCTGCTCGGCGTCGGCCTTCTTCAGCGCGACGCGGTCGCCCTCGGCCAGCAGCGGCAACTTGCGCTCGGCCTTGCCGTCGAGTTCTTTGACGGCATCTTCGTCGGTGCTTTCGGTGTAAACCAGCATGAAGCCCGGCTCGCGCACCGTCGAGCCGGTGGCGCGCAGCACGTAATCGCCGCAGGTGATGTCGGCGGTGACCGTGTCGAGCGTCGCGTGGATCATCTGACACGCGACCGTGCGCTTCCAAATCAACTCGTACAGTCTGAACTGGTCGCGGTCGAGCGCCTGCCTGATCTCGCCGGGCGTGCGCGCCGCCGAGGTCGGACGGACCGCCTCGTGCGCCTCCTGCGCGTTCTTCGACTTGGTCTTGTACACGCGCGGCTGCGCCGGGACGCGCTCGGCGCCGTAGGTCTTGGCGATGTGCTCGCGCAATTCCCTGACCGCGTCGGCGGCGAGCGTCACCGAGTCGGTACGCATATAGGTGATCAGCCCGACCGCGCCCGACCCGAGATTCACGCCTTCGTACAACTGCTGCGCGACGCGCATGGTCCTGCTTGCGGAAAACCCCAACTTGCGCACCGCGTCCTGCTGCAATGTCGAGGTGATGAACGGCGGCGCCGGGTTGCGCTTGCGCTGCTTTTTCTCGACCGTGGTGACGACGACGCCGTCCTTCGCCGCCGCACGAATGCCGTCGCGCGCCGCGGTCGCGGTGTTCTCGTCGGCGAGATCGAACTGACCGAGTTTTTTGCCGCTCATCGCGTGCAGACGCGCGTGGAATTCCTCGCCGTCCTTGTCGAGCAGCACCGGGATCGTCCAGTATTCGCGCGGCTTGAACGCCTCGATCTCCAGTTCGCGCTCGACGATCATGCGCAGCGCCGGGCTTTGCACCCGGCCCGCGGACAGGCCGCTTTGGATCTTGCGCCACAGCAGCGGCGACAGGTTGAAGCCGACCAGGTAGTCGAGCGCACGCCGCGCCTGCTGCGCATCAATGAGGTCGTCCGCGAGCGCACGCGGATGCTCGAACGCCTCCCTCACGGCGCGCTGGGTGATCTCGTGGAAGACCACGCGATAAACCCCCTTGCCGCCGAGCAGCCGCTTCTCTTTGAGGATCTCGCACAAGTGCCACGAAATCGCTTCGCCTTCGCGGTCGGGGTCGGTCGCGAGATACAGGTTGTCGGATTTTTTGAACGCGGCGACGATCTTGTTCACTTGCTGTGCGCTTTTCTTGATCATCTCGTAGCGCATGCGAAAGCCGTCGTCGGGATCGACCGCGCCGGTCTTCGGAACCAGGTCGCGGATGTGGCCGTAGGAGGCCATCACTTCAAAATCCTTGCCCAGGTACTTCCTGATGGTCTTGGATTTCGCGGGGGATTCGACGATGACAAGGTTCATGGCATTACGCGAGTGGTCATTTGACACGGGTGTATAAATGGTTGTCGCAGGACACGTGGCCCTCCAATTCCATTATTAAAAGCATGGATGAAACTTCCGCTGCGGTCAATGCGCTGCGTTCAACCAGTGCGTCCACGCTCACAGGCTCATCGTACCCCATGCACTCGAGCAGGCGCCGGTGCTCGGCGTCGAGACCCCCGTCAGGACTGTGCGGGCGCGCCTCGCCAGACCTTTCCGCCGCGCCGCTCCCCGCATCGGCGGGCGGCGGGTTCAACTCGACCAGGGGCGCGAGTTCGACCAGCACGTCCTCCGGCGACTGCACCAGTTTCGCGCCCTGCTGGATCAGCCGATGACAACCGCGCGCGACCGGGTTCCTGACCGAACCGGGCACCGCGAACACCTCGCGTCCCTGCTCACCCGCGCATCGTGCGGTGATCATCGTGCCGCTTTTCTCAGCCGCCTCGACCACCAGCACGCCGAACGACAGGCCGCTCATCAGGCGGTTGCGGCGCGGGAAATTGGCGGCGTGCGGCGGCGTGCCGCACGAAAACTCGGAGACCACCGCGCCGTGACCGACGATGCGGTGCGCGAGCGCTTTGTGCTTCGCCGGGTAAACGATATCGGGGCCGGTGCCGATCACGGCGACCGTCGGTGCCGACGCGTTCAGCGCCGCTTCGTGCGCAACGGCGTCAATCCCCGCCGCGAGGCCGCTGACGACGATCAAACCGGAACGCGCGAGCGAGTCCGCGAGGCGGCGGGCGTTCTCGAGCCCGCCGGGCGTCGGACGGCGCGTCCCGATGACCGTGATCTGCGGCTCATCGAGCAGCGCGACGTCGCCCATCACGAACAATAATAAAGGCGCGTCCTTGATCTCACGCAACCGCCGGGGGTAACGCGCATCGCCCCAGCCGACCAGCGTGCGCCCGTCCTGCCCGAGCCAGTGCAGGTCGCGTTTGAAACGCTCGCCGTCGGGGGCGCGCAGAAAACGTGCGGCTTCGTTGCCGACGCCCAGATCGCGCAATGCGGCGGTGCCCGCCGTGCACGCCGCCGCCGCGCCACCGCAATGCTCGACCAATGCGCGCGCCGCCGCCGCCGCAAGACCCGGCGCGTGATACAGCGCCAGCCAATGTTCAGCATCCCCCATCATCCGCCCGGTTCATTCGAGTTGATCATCTGCGTTCGCCGCCTCGCCGGGAAACCCGGTCAATTCAAGAACCTCTTTATAATAAGCGGCTTAATACCAAGCGGCTTATAATAAACACACCGCCCAATGCCACAGTAACAAATCACGGTGGCGGCCCGAAAACCAGCGGAGACGGACATGGCGACGAAAGACGATTATCCCGAAGTGAACTACGGTCGGCTGGTCAAAGTGCGCGAGCGGTTGCAAAAACAGCCTCCAACGGCGCCGTTCACGATCCTGCGCTTCCCCGACCCGCGCCTGCGCACGCGGGCGAAGCCGGTCGCAGAGGTCACCGGCGAGATCCGCGACATCGCCGACAAAATGCTCACGACGATGTACGCATCGGCGGGCATCGGGCTGTCGGCAACGCAGGTGAACGTTCATCGGCAGATCATTGTGATGGACGTGTCCGAGCACCGCAACCGCCCGATGTACCTGATCAATCCCAGGATCACCGCACGCGAAGGCGAAGTCGAAAATCAGGAAGGCTGCCTGTCGGTGCCCCGGTTCTACGCCACGGTCAAACGGGCGTCATGCGTGAAAATCGAAGCGCTCGACCGCAACGGGCAGGCGCTTGAATTAGAGACCGACGGACTGCTCGCAAACTGCGTGCAGCACGAGATAGATCATCTGCACGGCAAATTGTTCATTGATCACTTGTCGCCGCTCAAGCGCCAGCGCCTGCTCGCCCAGATCAAAAAGCAGCAAAAGAAAGCGGCGCACAAGGCCGCGTAACCCGCTTTGGAGCAACGCCGTTCCGCATCGTATTCCTAGGCACCGCGGCGACCGCGGTCGCGCCTCTTGAAACCCTGCTCGGCGACGGCCGTGAGATCGCCGCCGTTTACACCAAGCCCGACCGCAAAGCGGGACGCGGCCGGCGGCTTCACGCAAGCCCGGTCAAAGCGGCGGCACTGGCGCACGGCCTGACGCTCGAACAGCCCGCAATCTGGGATCAGACCGCCTGCGACGCGCTCGCCGCCCTTCGCCCCGATCTCGCGGTCGTCGCCGCCTACGGCCTGATCCTGCCTGAGGCGATGCTCGCCGTCCCGCGCCTCGGCTGCGTGAACCTGCACGCTTCGCTGCTGCCGCGCTGGCGCGGTGCGGCGCCCGTCGCGCGCGCAATTGAAGCCGGCGACAAAGTCACCGGCGTCAGCCTGATGAAACTCGCACCCGCGCTCGACACCGGCCCGGTCATCGCCCAACGCGACTGTGCAATCGCAGCAAACGATACGGCGGCGGCGCTCGGCGACAAACTCTCGCAACTTGGCGCGCAGATGCTCGGCCCGTTCACGCAAGACGCCGAACGCCTGCTCGCTGCCGCCGCGCCGCAAAGCGAGGACGGCGCGTGCTACGCGCATAAACTGAGCAAGGAGGAAGCACGGATTGACTGGCGCCGCCCCGCCGAAGAGATCGAACGCAAAGTGCGCGCACTGAACCCCTGGCCGGTCGCGCACGCGCGCCTGGGCGGATTGACTGTGCGCATCTGGGAGAGCGAGGTTCACCCGGCGCAGACGGACGCGCCGGGCCGCGTCGCCGCCGACGGCAAGCGCCTGCTCGTGCACTGCGGACAAGACGCACTGGCGATAAAGCAACTCCAGCCGCCCGGAAAAAAGATCATGTCCGCGCAGGCGTTCTTAAGCGGGCATGACGTGGGGGAATCTACTTCGTTTGAGTCCAAAATGTTGTAGCGGATTTTGGATCAGGCATGCCGATTACAATGGTGATGATATTCATTACAGTCGGAACAAATGGAATAAATACAAGGATTAAGTCAAATACGCCACCGACAATTGGAAACGCCGCCAGATATGATTTACCTATGGCTTTGCCTCGTTTGTAAGAAATATAAGCCATGACCAGGTACGACACGAGCATCAAGAAAAATAAGGTCGCCAACGGACTTTCATAATCCGCATCGCCCTCAAACGCTACTGCCAAATAAGCATACCGCCATAAATAAGTAGGTATCATTGCTGCCAAATACAGCACCAGGAACTTAACGTTGCTCATTACTATCGCTATCTTTGACAAAAAACATTTGATGAATGCCCATCATGGCCGGCAGTAAAAAGTCCGGCATTTATCATAACCCTTACATAAATACCGCTTTAATAACAGCCTTTGGATCGCGTTCCGCAACTTTGGCCCAACGCTGCCTCAGGCCCGCTTTTTCCCGAATAGCCGTTGTGCTGATGGCTTGCGGCGTGTGTTCAACAACTTCCGCGGGTTCGCCTTGTGTGTGCGAGATTGCATCTTCAAAGCCCGGCAGGGCGCGGATGATAAACTCGCTGCGCATGAAAAACACGACGATTCTTTGCGGGCAACTCTACCGGCGGCGGCTGCACGGGCGGCTGGGGGTCGCGCTGGTCTGCGTCCTGCTTTGCGCCTGCGGGCAAAGCGGCGACCTCTACCTGCCGCCCGACGCCCCCGCCGAATCGCCAGACCGCCCGAAATAAGCCCGCACCGATTCCCGATGAACAACCCGACAGCCCCTGTCACGCAGGTCGCCAACTCCCAGTCCGAAGTGCAGCCAAAGAAAAAAAAGCAGGCCGCTGAAAATCACTCCCCCCTTGAGGAGGAGTCGGCCGGGCGCAACCCGGCCGGTGGGGGGAAAGACAAAAGTCAACGCAGGCGGGCGCCGGAGGATGACGGGCAAACGTCGCACTTCAAACTTGAATCCGGCGTCTCCGGGCGCGGTCTCGGGGTGGAAGGCGTCGCACTGACCGACGTCGCGCGCGAATTTTCGACCCCGACCTACGTCTATTCACGCGCGGCGATGGAAATGCAGTGGCACGACTTCGACCGCGCCTTCGGCAAGCGCAGGCACCTGATCTGCTACGCGGTCAAAGCCTGCTCCAACCTCGCGGTGCTGAACCTGTTCGCGCGCCTCGGCAGCGGCTTCGACGTCGTTTCGGGCGGTGAACTCGAGCGCGTGCTGCGGGCGGGCGGCGACCCGGCGTACGTCGTGTTCTCCGGCATCGGCAAGCAACGCGACGAAATCGAGCGTGCGCTCGCGGCGGGGATCCGCTGCTTCAACGTCGAATCCGCCTCCGAGTTGAAAACGATCGAAGACTGCGCCCGCGGCCGCGGCAAGACCGCGCCGGTGTCGTTGCGCGTCAACCCCGACGTGGATGCCAACACCCACGCCCACATCACGACCGGACTCGATCACAACAAATTCGGCGTGTCGGTCGAGGAGGCCGCCGGACTGTATCAATACGCCGCCGCCAGCGACGCGCTCGAGGCCCTCGGCGTCAGTTGCCATATCGGCTCTCAGATCACCACGCTGAAGCCTTTCTCCGAGGCGTTCCGGCGCGTGCTCAAGTTCGCGCTCGGTCTCGAACGCGACGGCATCAACGTCCGCCAACTCGATCTCGGCGGCGGCCTCGGCGTCGCCTACGACGACGAACGACCGCCGACCGCCGACGATTACGTGTCGTGCCTGCTCGCAACGCTCGGCGATTGCCCGTGGGAAATTTTGATCGAGCCGGGCCGGGCATTGGTCGCCGCCGCGGGCCTGCTGCTGACGCGCGTCGTGTACCTGAAGCGAGGGCGGCGCAACTTTGCGGTGGTGGACTCCGCGATGAACGATCTGCTGCGGCCCGCACTGTACGGCGTGCGCCACCGCATCGCCGCGGTCGCACCGAACGCCGACACCGCCCCGCAACACTACGACGTAGTCGGCCCGGTGTGCGAAAGCGCCGACGTCATTGCCCGCGACTGCGAACTTGCGGTTTGCGAAGGCGATTTGCTCGCGGTGCTGACGGCGGGCGCCTACGGATTTTCGATGGCGGGCAATTACAACTCACGCCCGCGCGCCGCGGAAGTGCTGATTAGCGGCGGCGAAGCGCGGCTGATCCGCAACAGGGAAACGCTCGACGATCTGATGGCGGCGGAGTCTATCCCCGAATGACACCCGACTTGACGCGAGCGCACGGATCAAGGACAAACCTTGCGCGTTGGAAAGAGCGTTCGCGTGGAAATGACGGCCATCAAGCGCCGCCTCCGCTTCTCCCTCGATACGCCGGTTGAAAATCACCGCACCGGTATAGCGGGCTGAATTTTCCCGTTCCCTAACCCGGGTTAATTTGCGGGTCTGTCTTCCGGCCTCTCCCCGAACTCAAACAGCGTCTGCGTCATGTCGCCGGAAGTGTCTATGCGCACGTGGCTGACGCCCGGCATGTGTTTCAGAATATAGGCGCTTCCAAGACCGACCAGCGCGCGGTTCTTCTGGTGAACGGCGGTGAGAATACGGTCGGCGACGATCTGGCAGCGCTGCTCGACGCTCGGCCGCTCGACCCACTGCCGGCTCATTTGGTAGCCGCGGTCCATGTCGCGGTCGATCTTGCGAAAGAAGTCGTCCGCCTCATTGAGCAAGGACTCCGGCACTTCCACCGGATGACGCTTGCCGTTGATCGTGATATTCAGGGTCATCTGAGGCCGGGCGTCCGCACGGCGCAATCCCCAACGCAGGCACCGGGTTGATGCGGCGCGAACCTCAGCGCCGAGAGCCGACTTCCTCGTGCGCGTCGTCCACCACTTCCATCGCGAGTTTCATGTACTCCTCGCGGTAGTCTTTCAGCGGAGAGCCGTCGCCGGGCACGAAGTACTCTTCCATCGTCACGCCGCTTTGATGCTCTTTGGCGATGAATTTCTTCTGCATCTCAAGCATCTTTTTGATTTTTTCTTGTTTGGTCATCGTTCAAACTCCGCGTCGCGGCTTGGATTATACCGGAACAGTGGCCTGCAACGGCGACAGGCCGACTCGCCTCCCCGCCGATATATCTTTGATAAGACGACGCGAAAACCTGGCCCCAAAGTTGCCCGCCCCTCGCCGGGCTCAGGCTCAAGCGCCCGCTTTGGAGATGGTGCGGAAAATCAGCCCGGCCTGCCCGTCGCCTCCGGTCACTCGGGCGGCGGATGCTGGTAAACTTGGAGAGATCAGGGCGCGTAGCTCAGCCGGTTAGAGCATCGTCTTCACATGGCGGGGGTCGCTGGTTCGAATCCAGCCGCGCCCACCACCGAACACGCACGAAACGGGAGGCAAAAAGTAAATGTCCGACGACATTGTTTCCAAACAAGGCGCCGTTGTCGGTCAATGGGACGGCCAGGACACAAATACCCTGAAAGACGAGTTGGCGCGCATCAAGCAGAATCTCCGCCGGCAAGGCTCGGCGGACAAGGTCGAGCCCGGCGGCGTCCCGCATCAGGCGCAGTTTCCGGACGACCTGAAAAACTTCACGCCCTACCTGCTGTGGGGTTGCGACCAAAACGGGATGTGCCTGGTCGGTTCCGGCGCCAACCGTCTTGAGTCGGTCGAATCCATTCGCGAGTTCTACGCCAACGACGTCGCCAAAGACGCTCGCGCACGCCATCAGGACGACTAACCACGCCGGGCGTTTGCGGTGCTTACTTGAGTTGCGGTTCGTCGAACTGCTGCTCCTGCTCTTTCAGCCAGAAAGGATGGCGCGCGCGGAACGACTCGGGAAACAATGCCTTGATGCGGTAAGCCGCCCGGCGGGCCAGCGTATGCAACTGGGTCGTTCGCACTATCAGGCTGGTGGTGTGCATCGGACGCACCCACGGCTTTCTCACGGCGAAAGCGTTGGGCGTGCCCCGATAACACATTTCCACGTCCACCGTTCGGTTGACGATATAGGGAATCAATTCCGCTAAGAAACGACGCGCGCAGGCCGGCGTGATGAGGTAGCCTAAGGCGGTCCAGTTACAACGGTCCGGTTGCCACTTAGGCACGATTTTCACGTAATCGTCCGAATATTTTTCGTAAAAGCCGATACCGCCGGGCCACAGGTGAAGAAAGTCCGCCGTCTCCGGCCATTCGATTCCGCCGAACTCTATCGCGGGATTTATCAGGGCGTCGTCTTCCACGATCATGCACAGGCCGTCATCCGGAACGTCGCGGCAAAGTTTCCAGACCTCTATATGCGACAAAGTGCAAGCCAAGTGCCCGATCGGCAGAACCTCGGTCACCCAATCCGCCTGCCGCAGCATGGGGTCGTATTTTTGTCTGAAATTTTCCGCGTGTTTTTCCCAGCCCAAGCGCAATCTCAGTTTGACCCACGGGGGGCGATTGTCGTTGATCAAATGCCGGTATTCAGACCCCTTTCCAAGATCCAGATGGTTTTTATTGACCCCGGCGTAGGCAATGGGCGGCGGCGGCTTCCGCCAACCTTGAAATTGCTTCTCGAAAGCCTTGCGCCGCTGTTTTCCGAGAACCGGGGGATTGACGACGAAAATGCGGGTGATGGGTCGGCGCGGCAACGGCGTATTTCCTGAATCAGCACTACCCCGCAATATAGCATGGCTTTTATTGACTCCGCGTCGCACATCATTAAAATACGCCCCTCTTCGGACAAAACCACCGACCATGTATTACGCAGTCATCGCCACCGGCGGCAAGCAGTATCGCGTCAGCGAAGGCGACGTGATCCGCGTCGAAAAACTCGCAGCGGAGACGGGGGAGTCCGTCAATTTCGACAAGGTTCTGCTGCTTGAAAACGACGGCAATCTCGAGGTCGGCACGCCTTATCTCGCAAGCGGCAAGGTCGCAGGCGAGGTCGTCGCGCACGGACGCGGAAAGAAGATCAAAGTGATCAAATTTCGCCGCCGCAAATCCTATCTGCGCCACGCCGGACACCGCCAGTCGTACACCGAAGTGCGCATCACCGGCATCTCCGGATAAACCGAAACGGGAACAACGTTTATGGCACATAAAAAAGCAGGGGGCAGCACCCGCAACGGCCGCGACTCCGAATCCAAACGGCTCGGCGTGAAAAAATTCGGCGACGAGATCGTCAAGGCGGGCAACATCCTGATTCGCCAGCGCGGCACCCGCTTCCACCCCGGAGAGAACGTCGGCTGCGGCAACGACCACACGCTGTACGCGAAAATCGCCGGGCGCGTCGTGTTCGCGCGCAAAGGCGCACACAAGCGACGCTTTGTCAGCATCGCCCCGCTCTAAACATTCCTCTCCTGCAAGACTCGCCGAAGCCTTGCGGGCTTCGCTCCAGCGCAGCGACCACCATGCTTTTGGCCGCGAGCACCCGCCGTCAGACAAAAACCCGGCGCGATTTTCACGCCGCTCGGTGAGAAATGCGGGCTAGACGATGAAATTTGTTGATGAAGCGCATATCACCGTGCACGCGGGCGACGGCGGCAACGGCTGTGTGAGTTTCCGGCGCGAACGCTTTGTCCCGCGCGGCGGTCCCGACGGCGGCGACGGCGGCGACGGCGGCTCGGTGTACGTGGTCGCCGACGAAAGGCTCAACACGCTGGTTGACTTCCGCTACAAGCGCCGGTTCGAAGCCGCGCGCGGCGGTCACGGCATGGGCAAGACGCGCGCCGGTAAAAGCGGCAAAGACCTGCTGATCGCGGTGCCGGTCGGCACGCTGGTCAACAACCGCGACACCGACGAGACCATCGGCGACATGACCCGCGACGGACAGCGGCTGCTGGTTGCGCGCGGCGGCGCACACGGCCTCGGCAACACGCGCTTCAAAAGCTCGACCAACCGCACCCCGAGACAGAGCACGCCGGGGCGGGAAGGCGACGAACGCACACTCGCGCTCGAACTCAAACTGCTCTCCGACGTCGGGCTCGTCGGCCTGCCCAACGCCGGCAAATCCACCCTGCTCGGCGCAATCAGTGCCGCGCATCCGAAGGTCGGCAACTATCCGTTCACGACGCTGCACCCGTCGCTCGGCGTCGTGCGGGTCGGGCGCTGGCGGAGCTTCGTCGTTGCCGACCTGCCGGGGTTGATCGAAGGCGCCGCCGAAGGCAGCGGCCTCGGCCTCCGCTTCCTCAAGCACGTGCAACGAACGCGATTGCTGCTGCATCTGGTGGACCTCGGCGGCGCCGACGCGCAAGCCGCAGCGGACGCGGCGCGCACGATAGAAAAGGAACTTACCGCCTTCAGCGATGAACTGGCGCGGCGTGCGCGCTGGCTGGTGTGCACGAAAACCGACCTGCTTGATGCGGACACGCTTGAGGAACGCCGCCGCGGACTGAGCGCCGCCCTCAACTGGAAAAAACCGATATTCTTTATATCGGCGCCGGCACAACGCGGACTTGAACCGCTCAAGCAAGCCGTGATGAAATTCCTGAACGATGAACAAGAACTCAACTGAAACCGACGCCCGGCGCCGGCACAACACGGACTTGAACCGCTCAAGCAAGCCGTGATGAAATTCCTGAACGATGAACAAGAACCCAACTGAAACCGACGCCCGGCGCTGGGTCATCAAGATCGGCACTTCGCTGATCACCGGCGACGGCTGCGGCCTCGACCATGCCGCGATCCGCGACTGGGCGGAGCAGGTCGCGGCGCTCAAGTGCGAGGGCAAACAGATCGTGCTGGTGTCGTCGGGTTCGATCGCCGAGGGCGTGCGCCGCCTCGGCTGGAAGCGGCGTCCGCACCGCCTGCATCGGATCCAGGCCGCCGCCGCGACCGGTCAGACGGGGCTGATACACGCCTACGAAGCGCAGTTCAGCAACCACGGCTTGCACGCCGCGCAGGTGCTGCTGACGCACGAGGACCTGAGCAACCGCGGGCGCTACTTGAACGCACGCTCGACGCTGACCACCCTGCTCGACCTCGACGTAATCCCGGTGGTGAACGAAAACGACGCGGTCGCAACCGAAGAGATCCAACTCGGCGACAACGACACGCTCGCGGCACTCACCGCAAACCTGATCGATGCCGACCAACTGCTGATCCTGACCGACCGCGACGGGCTGTACGACGCCGACCCGGCACAGCACGACAACGCGCGGTTGATCAAAAGCGCCGACGTCAACGACCCGCAACTCGACCGCGCGGCGGGGCCCAGCATCGGCACACTCGGGCGCGGCGGCATGATCACCAAAGTCGCGGCGGCGCGGCGCGCGGCGCTGTCGGGCACCGCAACGATCATCGCCTCGGGGCGCGAGCGGCAGGTCATCGCGCGCGTGATGCGCGGCGAGACGGTCGGCACCCAACTGCACACCGACAAGCAGTCGTTCGCCGCGCGCAAGCAGTGGATCGCGGGACTCAAGCCTTGCGGTTCGCTGAGCCTCGACGAGGGCGCATGCACGGCGCTCGCGCAAGGCGGCAACAGCCTGCTGCCGATCGGCGTCACCGCGGTCGAAGGCGCTTTCGGGCGCGGCGACCCGGTGCTGTGCCGCAACCCCGCCGGCGACGTCATCGCCCACGGCCTGACCAACTACAGCGCCGACGAGACGCGCAGCATCATCGGCAAGCACAGCAAAGAGGTGCTAAAAATAATCGGCGGCGGCTACGAACCGGAAGTGATCCACTGCGACAACCTGATGGTCGTCGCGGCGGCTTGAGAATCAATCAAACGGGCAAACCAGCGGACGGGCAACCGCAACGCCCGGCGCTCAGACCGCAACGCTCAGACCCCGGGCAGTCAAACCAAGTCGCGGATGCGCGCGTTCAGACGACGCTTATGGCAGGCCGCCTTCGTTCTTGTCAGCGGATAAACCGAAAGACGGGCAACCGCAACGCTCGGCGCTCAGACCGCAGCGCTCAGACCCCGAGCAGTCAAATCAAGTCGCGGATGCGCGCGTTCAGACGACGCTTATGGCAGGCCGCCTTCGTTCTTGTCAGCGGATAAACCGAAAGACGGGCAGCCGCAACGCTCGGCGCTCAGACCGCAGCGCTCAGACCCCGGGCAGTCAAGCCAAGTCGCGGATGCGCGCGTTCAGACGGCGCTTATGGCGGGCCGCCTTGTTCTTGTGCAGCAACCCCTTGCCGACGCCGGCGTCTATGACCGGCACCGCCTCGCGGTAAGCCGCTTGCGCCTTGTCGTGATCGCCGTCGGCGACGGCTTTGAACACCCGCTTGACGTAAGTGCGCAAACGCGAGCGCAAACCTGCGCTGTGCAGCCTGCGCTTTTCACCCTGCCGCGCACGCTTGCCGGCTGACTGAGTATTCGCCATTGTTTAATCTTCCACGACCCGAAAAGCCGCTCACTATGCTGACCCGGCGCCCGGTTGTCAACCGTAAGCCGGGAGTTGTAGGCCCAAAGCAGGCACGCCCCATTTCTTCAAAGCGCAACCGCCCTAATCCGGGGACGCAAAACGCAATGCGCCATTTTCGCCGCCCGCAGGCTGAAGAGATGCCGTGTTATTCCTGCGTGGACAGCCATGCCTCAGCGTGGGGCAGCCCGTCAAGCAACCCCGCCATGTCATCCCCGCACGCGCAACCGTGCCTCAGCGCAGGACAGCCCGTTAAGCAACTCCGCCGTGTCATCCCTGCACAATCAACCGTGCCTGCCCGCTGCAATGAATTTGAAAGAGGCGTCGTCGCGGGCGGACGAGACATTGCACGGGCACGCCGGGGAAACGCTCACAGATCGGATGGCACAAACCGAAACACCTTGCGGACTGACTCGCTATATACTTGCACCGACGCCGCAATCGCCGATGAGTACCGCCTCCCCACAGACATTTCAGGACTTGCTCCGATGCCTGAGCGACTATTGGTCGGCGCAGGGTTGCGCCGTGATGCAACCGCTCGATCTGCCGATGGGCGCGGCGACCTTTCACCCCGCGAGTTTCCTGCGCGCGATCGGCCCGGCGCCGTGGCGCGCGGTTTACGTGCAGGGCTGCCGGCGCCCCGGCGACGGTCGCTACGGGGAAAACCCGTACCGCCTGCAGCATTACTATCAGATGCAGGTGATCCTCAAGCCCTCGCCCGCTGAGATTCAGGATTTATACCTGGACTCGCTGAAAAAACTCGGCCTCGACCCGCTCAAGCACGATATCCGTTTCGTCGAGGACAACTGGGAATCGCCGACGCTCGGCGCCCGGGGGCTGGGCTGGGAGATTTGGCTCGACGGCATGGAGATCAGCCAGTTCACTTACTTCCAGCAGGTCGGCGGACTCGAGTGCCGCCCGGTCACCGGCGAGATCACTTACGGTCTCGAACGGCTCGCGATGTACCTGCAGAACGTGAACGACATTTATGCTCTGGCGTGGAGCCGCATCGGCGAGAACACGCTGACTTACGGCGACGTGTTCCGCAAAAACGAGGCCGAGTGCTCGGCTTTCAATTTCGAGCACGCCGACACCGACGTGCTGACGCGCCATTTTGACGACCACGAGCGGGAATGTCGGAAGATCATCGAAAAACGCCTGCCGCTGCCGGCTTACGAACAGGTCATCCTCGCGTCCCACGCGTTCAACCTGCTCGACGCACGCCACGCGATCTCGGTGACCGAGCGCCAGCGCTACGTGCTGCGCATCCGCAAACTCGCGGCCGCGGTCGCGGCGCTGTATCTCGAAACACACGGCGGGGCGGGCGGCGATGAGTGAATCGCGCACGTTGCTGATTGAGATCGGCACGGAGGAGTTGCCGCCTGAATTAGTGGGACCAGCATCAAAGCAATTTGGAAATGCGTTGAGAGAGCAATTGGAGTCTGACAATTTTTTGCGGAGGGAAAAAATCGCTTTAGAACCTGCTTATTTGCGCCCCTTATGCACGCCACGGCGGATTGCCGCCAAGATAGAGGCGGTCGCCACGCATCAGCCGACGGAAGTTGTGCGGCGCAAAGGCCCGCCAGCGATGGAGATTGACGAAAACAATCCGGCGGTCAAAGGGTTTGCAAGATCCTGCGGCATCGCGGTCGGCGATCTGGAAATTCGTGATGGTCGGCTATTGGGTGAAGCTCAAACCGGCGGCAAAGCACTCGCTGAATATATACCGGAAATACTGCCCTCGATGCTGACAGCAATTACTATCTCTCGCCGGATGCGCTGGGGAGACGGCAAACACAGATTCGCCCGGCCGGTGCATTGGCTGTGCGTGCTGCACGGCGATGAAGTGATTCCCTGCGAGTTGTTCGGCATCAAATCGGGACACGTCACTTATGGACACCGCCATCATTGCCCGCAACCGCTGACACTGAACCGCGCCGACGATTATGAAGAAACTTTGAAAGAGGAAGGCCGCGTGATCGTGGATTTTGACGAACGAAGAGAAGAAATTGAAACCCCCGTCGGCCCGACAGAGAGCGCGTTGCTCAATGAGGCGGCCGCAACCACCGAATGGCCGCAGGTGTTGGACGCCGATTTCGACCCGGCGTTTCTGGCACTGCCGTCCGAAGTGATCGTGCAAACGCTGGAACACGCGCTCAAAGTGTTCCCGCGGCGCGACGAGCAAGGGCAATTGCTGCCGAAGTTTGCCATCGTCGCCGACGTCGAAAGCAGCAACCCGCAAACAATTGTGCGCGGTTATGAGAACGTCGTGCGCGCCCGGTTGGAAGACGCGAAATTCTTCTTTGAACAGGACCAAAAGACCTCGCTTGAAAAGCGCCGCGCGATTCTCAAGCGCACGCTGTTTCAGGAAAAACTCGGCACACTCGCCGACAAGGCCACACGCCTGGAAAAACTCGCCGCGTTTCTTGCACCGTATTGCGGAGCGTCCCCCGAACATACGCAACGCGCCGCGCAATTGTGCAAATGCGATCTGGACACCGACCTCGTCGGCGAATACCCCGCACTTCAGGGAATCATGGGCGGCTATTACGCCGCCGCCGCCGGCGAAAACGAAAAAGTTGCCGACGCAATCCGCGATCAGTACGCACGAGGTCTGCATGGTGATTACGACACACCGCACACGCCCGAAGGGGTCGCACTCGCATTGGCGGACAGAGTCGATACTTTGGTGGGATTTCATCTCGTAGATCTGACTCCGAGCGGTTCCAAAGACCCGTTTGCGCTTGGTAGCACAGCGATGAGCATTCTGTATATTTTGGCCAAAAGGGAGGTTGATTTAGATTTGGGTGCTTTGCTGGATGAAGCCCTTTTAGGTTATCAAAACGACTTTGATGAGTTAAAGAGACAGGCCGCACATCAGGGGCTGGTGGATTATTTGTATAGTCAGATGAACGGTACCAATTTTGTACCGCTTGTGAGAAGTCTTCCTGTCCGACGCGACGTGATTGCAGCCGTAGGTAAGGCAATCCCTAAAACAATGTGCCCCTGGGACTTCATTCGCCGCTTTGATGCGCTGTGTGAATTTATCCAAATCTACGACGCCGACAGCCTGATTGCGGCGAACAAGCGCATCCGCAATATCCTCGCGAAAACCGACGGCGCCGACGCCGCGCCCGACGCCGACGCCATGACCGCGGGCGCCGAGATCAATCTGTTCAGCGCGGTGGAAGTGCGGCGTGCGACGTTCGACCGGCAATTCGGCGGGGGCGACTATCTCGGCGCGATGGAAACACTCGCCAGATTGCGCGTCCCGGTGGATCGCTTCTTCGACGAAGTGCTGGTCATGTCGGAGAACGAAAAGGAGCGCGACAATCGCCTGGCTTTGCTGAATAACATCCGGGCGATGTTCCTCAAAATCGCCGACTTCTCCGAACTCAATCTCAACCAGCCCGAGGCGACAAAATGAAACTGGTGATTCTCGACCGCGACGGCGTCATCAACAGGGATTCCGGCGACTACGTTAAAACGCCGGAGGAATGGCGGCCAATCCCCGGCAGCCTCGAAGCCATCGCGAAACTGCACCAGGCCGAGTGGCGCATCGTCGTCGCGTCGAACCAGTCGGTAATCGGACGCGGACTGATCACGCTCGAAGCGCTGAACCAAATTCAGCGGAAAATGGATCACGCGCTCGACGAACTCGGCGCGCGCATTGACGGCTTGTTTTTCTGCCCGCACGCGCCCGCCGCCGACTGCGACTGCCGCAAGCCGAAACCGGGCCTGCTCAAGGATATCGAACGGCGCCTGCACGTCAAACTGACCGGCGTGCCTTTCATCGGCGACACGCAAAAGGATATAGACGCGGCGCAAGCGGTCGGCGCACGCCCGCTGCTGGTGCTGACCGGCAAGGGCAAGACAACGGCGAAAGCCCCCGGGTTCCCCCGCGACGTGCCGGTGTACAAAAACCTCGCCGCAGCGGCCGACGCGCTGCTAATTAGGGAGTGATGGCATGCTGCATCAATCTACAGCAAGCCAAACACTGAAACAAAATTTACCTGGAGCAATTATAGAATCGACTCAAGAGCCCAAAAGACATAACTTCGCAAACAACCCATATAGGCGGCCGCTCCATGTCATACTTCCATCGGAAATGCGATACAAAAGTTTCGTGGCTGCGCTTTAATTCATCATCAATTTTCTTCAAACCACTAGTGTGATGGCGACGATCATGGAATATAGTCGGCATTTCGTATGCTTGCGTGCCGTATGTGTGTCCGAGAATATATGACCAATGTGCCCGTATAGAAACTTCCAGCCGCTTGACTGCCTCCATGACAAGCAACCGAAGCCGTTGATCAAAGCAATAAAGTCCCCACAACTGTGCAAAATGTTGTGTCCGGCAAGAATTTATCAGGGGCACCCAATTTCGTCAGCGTGAAACGATACGCCGAAAGACGGTAGTCGTTGTAGTGTTCCAGGCAGCGCAGGGCGAACCGCTCTGTCAGGAACTATGAGGAGTCCCCGAGATTCGAGAATAGAGTTGTTCTTCGTAGATTTTGGGGGGTCTATCGTAAATCATGACCCCTCCAGAAAAGAGTAACCCGCCGATTTGAGCGTAGCCCGGAGGCCATAGGCTTGGCGGGTATTGTTGCCCGCATTGTTACTTGACAGGGCATACTTGTCAATAAATGGGCAAAATAACCTATCGGGGCTTGTCACTGCTTTTCACTCCCAAAAATCCACATTCATCAGCGCGTTATGTGTTTATGCGGGCTTTCTCGCAAAAGATTCCCGCAGACAATCTCTAACCAATCAGGCGAGTTACAACGCCCCCGTGATTCAGTCTCACGGGCAAGGATTCGGAATCTCCTCGTGCACTGCTTCTATCGCTTCCAGTACGTCGTCGCTTAACTTGAGGTCAATGCTCGCGATGTTCGTGCGCAACTGCTTCATCGTTGTCGCGCCGATGATGTTCGCCGTCAGGAAACTGCGCGAGTTCACGTACGCCAGCGCCATCGCCGCGGGGTCGAGGCCCGCGTCTTTGGCGATGGCAACGTAGCGGCGCGTCGCTTTCACGCCGAGGTCGCCGGTGTAGCGCTGAAAGAACTCGAACAGCGTCAGGCGTGCGCCCGCCGGCTTGCGCCCGCGCAGATACTTGCCGCTCAGCACGCCGAAACCCAGCGGCGAATAGGCCAGAAGCCCGGCCCGCTCGCGGTGTGCGATTTCGGCGAGGCCGACTTCGAACGTGCGGTTCAGCAAACTGTACGGATTCTGCACGCCGACGATGCGCGGCCAGTCGTGCTCCCCGGCCAGCCGCAGATATTCCATCACGCCCCACGGCGTCTCGTTGGACACCCCGAGATAACGGACCTTGCCCTGCTCGACCAGTCGCGCGAGCGCTTCGAGCGTCTTTGCAATCGGCGTCGCGTCGTCGTCTTCCTCGTGCACGTACCCCAACCCGCCGAAGTAATTCGTCGAACGCGCCGGCCAGTGCACCTGGTAAAGATCAATGTAATCGGTTTGCAGGCGGCGCAGGCTGCCGTTCACCGCGCGATCTATGTGCTTGCGCGTCAGTTGCGGCCCGCCGCGCAGATAAGACTGCATGCCCGGCCCCGACACTTTGGTGGCGATCACGACGTCCTTGCGATTGTTGCGCTGCGCGAGCCAGGTGCCGATGTGCTTTTCGGTCAGACCCTGCGTTTCCTCGCGCGGCGGCACGGCGTACATCTCGGCCGTGTCTATAAAATTGACGCCCTGCTCAAGCGCGTAGTCCAACTGCTCGTGCGCTTCGGCTTCGGTGTTTTGCTCGCCGTAAGTCATCGTGCCGAGGCAGATGACGCTGACGTCAATGGAGGTGTCGCCCAGTTGTCGGTATTCCATATCGCCCTCCCGCCGGCTTAGCCGCATTGGCCCGGCACCCGCCTGGCACCGGCAAAATAAACT
The DNA here is from genome assembly GCA_965211995.1 of Candidatus Oxydemutatoraceae bacterium. GTDB lineage: Bacteria > Pseudomonadota > Gammaproteobacteria > Poriferisulfidales > Oxydemutatoraceae > CAYFZO01. The sequence goes on along the minus strand of OZ243040.1, from coordinate 1,855,643 downwards.
TCAATCAAGTGAGTGTATGTTAGTATAAACTATTGCTGATTAAAGCAAATTCACCCAATACGGCGGCTGGCATGGCGAACATTTTTTTAAAGGGACTTGACCGGTTTACAAGGAACGCAATCGCCAATGTGACGCCTTATATGGACTGGGTGGGAGAACTTAAAAAGCCCGCTGTCCTCAAAGCCGACGTCATCGCGGGCATCACCGTCGCGCTGGTGCTGGTGCCGCAGTCCATGGCCTACGCGCAACTCGCCGGATTGCCGCCGTACTACGGCCTGTACGCTTCCTTTCTCCCGGTCATCATCGCTTCGGTGTTCGGCTCGTCGCGCCAACTCGCGACCGGTCCCGTTGCGGTCGTGTCGCTGCTGACCGCGTCGGCGCTCGGCCCGCTCGCGGCGAACAGCCCCGACGCCTACGTGGCATACGCCGTGACGCTTGCGTTGCTCGTCGGACTGTTTCAACTCGCGCTCGGCATCGTACGTCTCGGCATGATGGTCGCGTTCTTGTCGCACCCGGTCGTACTCGGCTTCACCAACGCCGCCGCGATCATCATCGCGACCTCGCAACTCGGCAAACTTTTCGGCGTCAGCGTCGAAACCGCGGAGCACCACTACGAAACGGTGTGGCGGCTGATCGTCGCGGCGGTGGAAAACCCGCACGGGCCGACCGTCGGGATTGCCGTGCTCGCGCTCGCCATGATGCTGCTGATCAGGCGTTTCTGGCCGAAAGCGCCGAACGTGCTGGCGGCGGTGGTGGCGACCACCCTGCTGTCGTGGTATTTCGGCTTTGAAAGCATCGGCGGGAAAGTCGTCGGCCATATCCCGCAGGGACTGCCTTCGTTTGAAATACCGAACCTCAGTTTCACAACGCTGACGCAACTGTCCGGCGTTGCGGTGGCGATCGCGCTGATCGGCTTCATGGAGGCGATTTCGATCGCCAAGGCAATGGCGGCGCAAACGCGCCAGCGGCTTGATGCCGACCAGGAATTGATCGGGCAGGGACTCGGCAACGTCACCGCGAGTTTCTTCCAAGGCTACGCCGTGTCGGGCTCGTTCTCGCGTTCCGCGATCAACTTCAGCGCGCACGCCGTCACCGGCTTTTCAGCGATCGTCACCGGCGCCGCGGTCGGGCTGACGCTGCTGTTTCTGACCCCCCTGCTGTACCACCTGCCGCAACCGACGCTCGCAACGGTGATCATCATGGCGGTCGGCGGCCTGATCAAGATCAAGCCGCTGATCCACGCGTGGAAAGCGCAGCGCCACGACGGCATCGTCGCCCTGATCACTTTCGTGCTGACCCTGTTCTACGCGCCGCACCTGGAAAGCGGCATCCTCGCGGGCGTGCTGCTGTCGCTGGGACTGTACATCTACCGCACCATGCACCCGCACATCTACCTGATCGCGCGCCACGAGGACGGCGGTCTGCGCGACGCCGGCAAATACATCCTGAAACTGTGCCCGAAGATCTCGATGATCCGGTTTGAAGGGCCGCTGTTTTTCGCCAACACTTCGTATTTCGAGAACAAGGTGCTGGAACGGGTCGCGGCGAAGCCCGATCTGAAATTCATCATCGTCGATGCCGACGCGATCAATGAAATTGACGCGACCGGCGAGGCGATGCTGCGGCAGTTGTCGGAGACGCTGGTCGGCCTCAACATCGAGTTTTTGTTCACGCGCACGCCGGCGGACGTGATGGCCACTTTCAAGCGCACCGGCTTCGTCAATCCCGACTGGGAAGACCGCTTCTTCCGCACCCGCGACGACGCGCTCGGCTATGCGTGGACCAGACTGTGCGAAAAAGGCGACCTCGACTGCTCGGTCGAAGACTGCTCGGCGCGCGACCTGAGCGGCTGCGTGCTGCGTCAATACCGCAGGGTGCCAAGCGCTCTGTTGCAAACGATCTACGGCGATTTCAGATCCGGAAAATAGACCCGTTTGCACGCCCGCTTAGTGCAAGCCCTCAAGTTTTTGTTCAAGACCGCCGACCGCGTTAAAGACAAACGCTTTCCCGATCTTTGTTTTCTCCAGCAAACCCAGGTCAACCAGTTTCAGCAAATCCGTTCTGGCTGTGTCATAGGTGACATTATGTGCGCCGCGGTGGCTGCGCACATAGAAAACGGATTCGGGGCTTTTCAGCGCCCTGTGTATCAGAGAAATCTGCCTGTGGTTCAGCAACCCCTGTAAGCGCGGCGACTTTCTGATCATCCGCTCTACGGTTTTTATCTCGCCGGCTTTTCTCTTCAGGTAGAGCAATAAATCATCTATCGCTCTTTTGACCACTCCCAGTTGATAAACAATAAAATAAGTTACGTCGTTGTCGTCGGTTTCCGTGTGTAAATAAGCCCTGGTGTATTTTGCAGGCGCCTCCTTCAGGATCCTGGAAATAGAGATGAATTCCATTGTCCAATAGCCTTGTTTCAGCATGGACCAATAAAAAAGCGCCCGGGCGGTTCTGCCGTTGCCGTCCTCGAAAGGATGATCGTACGCCAGCAGAAAATGCAAAATGATCGCCCTGACCACCGGGTGAAGAAAATCCCCCTTGGAATCGGGGTTGGCAAAATCACACAATTTTTGCATCCGGCCCGCCAACTCCTTCGGCTTTGGCGGAACGTGCACTTCCGTCGAATCTCTCAGATCAACTACACGGATGTCATCGGAAGAGCGTAATTTCCCGGCTGCATCGGGGCTATCCAATGTGTTTACAGTTAATATTTTGTGTAGTTCGCATATCAAGTCCGGCGTCAAATCCTCCTCCGAAATTTCCTTGACGAATTCCATCGCGTGATAATTATTCACGATCATGGTCTCCGATTGGTTCCGCGGTTTCCTTTTTAGACGCAGCATTTCCTTCGCGACTTTTCTAGTCGTCGCCGCGCCTTCGAGTTGACTGGAAGTAATGGCTTCCTCGATCAATGAATTGATCAGATAAATATCCCGGGTGTTGGGGTTTGCCACCGGTTCACTGGCCTTTACTTCTCCGCCGCCGTGGATATCAATCTCATGCAATAAACGGCGCACGACGCCAGGTTCGGCATAGACGAAAGGCTTCCCGTTCTTATCCGAATGTGAAATTTCTTTATAGAGTGTCCTGCGCGCCAATTTGATTGCGAGCCACCACTCTTCATGGCTCAAGTGAGAAGGCGGTTTCAAATGCCGCAGTTTGTCCCAGTGGTAGTACTGGCTTTTGGGATCAGGTTGGACTCCGAGCGACAAAAGTTTCCCTAAATCCTCCGGAGAATTCGTGAGGGTCTTTTTCAGCAGATCATCGACGCTTGAAGGTATAATTGGAATTTTCATTTATCAAACACCATGCGGCTGGAACGGATGGCAGGAAAATCAAAGTCTAAAGGAAAACCTAATTAAAATCGGTATTCTATTGATTGGAACGACGAACGGGACTTACTATCGGTAGTAAATGCCGATTCATATGATTAAACTTTGATTTTCCTGCTGAAAGATACCAGAAAGAAATTCACTTTTCTACTAATTTGGTAGCAGTTGGTAGTAAATTGGTAGTTGCGCCCCAACCTACGTTATTGATTCATAAGAACATTGCACAAAGCATTGATCGGGACTACAAAAAATCCCCTTGAGCAGGGACACAAGCGGAAAATATTGGAAAGCAATCCAATTTTCTACCAATTTGGTAGAAGTTGGTAGTAAATTGGTAGTTGTGCCATGAGCCACCTCATTGATTTATAAGGACATTATGTGAGTCGTTGACCGGAGCACAAAGCTCACTCCCATCGGCACAGCAAATTCGCCCCCTCAGCCCGGCCGTGCACCATGGTCTCGTCTCGCGCACCGAGTCAGCCTCGCCCCAGCCGGCATTCCTCTAACTTACAAATAATGGCTGAATCAAGCGCCTCTCATACATACTAGCGATGCCAACTGGCTCGGGCTTAACCCCAACAGACTCGACTTGCCCGTCAATTTATCTTGAAAACAATTGCCAAATTTACCGGGAAACGCTGGGGAAAAGAGCAACGCAATTTATACATCCAACAACTTGACGCCGCCTTTCATTTCCCGGCAGAAACCCCGCACCCGGCAAACCCCCCAAACACAAAACTCACGCCCGCCGATACAGCAAGTTTGCCACCTCGCGACCCGCCTCCCGCCCGCGTGCTTCGAAGCGCGTCTCGGGACGCCACGCCGGACGCCCGCCGTCACCGATTGGCTCGAAGCGTCCGTCGCCCGCCACGGCCGCGCGCATCGAGTCGGCGTACTCACGCCAGTCGGTTGCGAGATGGAGCACGCCGCCCGGGTGCATCTTGTCAGCGAGCGTCGCGATGAACGCCGGCGTCAACAGGCGCCTCTTATGGTGGCGCCGCTTCGGCCACGGGTCGGGGAACAGGATCAGCACCCGCGCAAAAGCGTTATCGGCCACGTTGCGTTGCAGAACCTCGGCGGCGTCGGCGCGAATGACTTTCAGGTTGATCAAGCCGGTCTCGGCGGCGGCACACAACAGGCGCCCGATCCCGGAACGGTACACTTCAATGCCGAGAAAGTCGGCCTCGGACTCTGCGGCGGCCATCGCCAGCAGATTGGCGCCGTTGCCGAAACCGATCTCGAGCGTCACCGGCGCACGCCGCCCAAAGACAGCGGCAAGGTCGAGCACACCATCGGGCGCCAAGCCGTAAGTTGACCAGTGCGCCACGAGCGCACGCCGTTGACCGCGCGTCAGGCGGCCATCACGCAGCACGAAACTGCGGACGCCGCGATGCGCTTGCCCCGCACAATTCCCCGCAGCGTTCGCAGGCAGGTCAGTCATTCGGGTGACCGCGCGTCAGGCGACCATCGCGCAACACAAAACTGCGGACGCCGCGGCGCGCTTGCCCCGCACAATTCCCCGCAGCGTTCGCAGGCAGGTCAGTCATTCGGGTAACCGCGCGTCAGGCGGCCATCGCGCAACACAAAACTGCGGACGCCGCGGCGCGCTTGCCCCGCACAATTCCCCGCAGCGTTCGCAGGCAGGTCAGTCATTCGGGTGACCGCGCGTCAGGCGACCATCGCGCAACACAAAACTGCGGATGCTGCGGCGCGCTTGCCCCGCACAATTCCCCGCAGCGTTCGCAGAACGAGTCAGTCATTCAGGGGCGACGAAGCCGATGCGTAACGCCGCTTCGCCATGCGCCCCGCGAGATAGGCTTCGCGCCCCGCCTCGACCGCTTTGTTCATCGCCGACGCCATCAGCAACGGGTCGCGGGCTTCGGCAATCGCGGTGTTCATCAGCACGCCGTCGCAGCCGAGTTCCATCGCAATCGCCGCGTCGGAGGCGGTGCCGACGCCGGCGTCCACGATAATCGGCACGCGCGCGTTCTCGACAATCGCCAAAATATTGTATGGATTGCGGATGCCGAGACCGGAGCCGATCGGCGCCGCCAGCGGCATCACGCTGACGCAGCCGAGTTCCTCGAAGCGTCGGGCGGCGACCGGGTCGTCGCTGGTATAGACCATCACCTCGAACCCTTTCGCGATCAGCGTCTCCGCCGCTTTCAGGGTTTGCGGAACGTCCGGAAACAGCGTCTTCTCATCGCCGAGAACTTCAAGTTTGACCAAGCCGCGCCCGTCGAGCAGTTCGCGCGCGAGCAGACAGGTTCTGACCGCGTCCTCGGCGGTGTAGCAACCGGCGGTGTTCGGCAGGATCGTATAGCGCTCCGGCGGCAGCACTTCGAGCAAACTGGGTTCGCTCCCGTCCTGCCCGATGTTGGTGCGGCGCACGGCGACGGTGACGATCTCAGCACCCGAGTTCTCTACCGCGCGACGGGTCTGCGCGAAGTCACGGTACTTGCCGGTGCCGACCAGCAGGCGCGAGCGGTATTCGCGCCCCGCGATCGTCAGAGACCCGGACGGACGGGCGGCCACTTGGCGAGCGTGAATATCAGCCACCGCCGATGGCATGAACGATCTCCACTTCGTCGCCTTCCGCAAGCCGCATCGCGGCGTGTTCTGCGCGCGGTATGACCTCGCGGTTGACCTCAACCGCAATCCTGCGCCGCCCGACGTCGAGACGCTCGATCAACGCCGCGACCGTCAGGCCGTCCGGCAGGGCCCGGGCTTGTCCGTTGATACGCAGTTGCATGTCTGCAATTATGACACTGCTTAAAAAGCGAATCATAAACCCCGGCGCAAACTTTTGGATCCATGCCTGCAAACCCTCCGCCCATGCGGACGATGAGCGACGCCCTGATCATCGGCGGCGGCGTCATCGACCTGACCACCGCGCTCGCACTGCAACAGCGCGGCCTTGCGGTAACGCTGCTCGAAAAGGCACGGCCCGGCGACGGCGCGTCCAAGCCCGGCCTGAACCCATGCGAACGATGAGCGACGCCCTGATCATCGGCGGCGGCGTCATCGGCCTGACCACCGCGCTCGCACTGCAACAGCGCGGCCTCGCGGTAACGCTGCTCGAAAAGGCACGGCCCGGCGACGGCGCGTCCAAGCCCGGCCTGAACCCGTGCGGACGATGAGCGACGCCCTGATCATCGGCGGCGGCGTCATCGGCCTGACCACCGCGCTCGCACTGCAACAACGCGGCCTTGCGGTAACGCTGCTCGAAAAGACACGGCCCGGCGACGGCGCCTCGGGCGCGGCGGGCGGCATCCTGTCACCACTTCAGCCGTGGCGCAGCGACCCCGCCATCGCAGCCTTGCACGCGTTATCACTGTCGCGCTACCGGCACTTGCTCGACCACTTGCAGGCGCAGGGGGAAGCCGTGCGTCTGACCGAAAGCGGCCTGTTATGCCTTGCACCGAACGAAACGCGGGCCGCTGCCGCCTGGGCGCAGGCGCAAGGCTGGGCGTTGATCGAACCGGATGCCGCTGCGCTCGCACGCGAGGAGCCCGCGCTGGCTGCAAACCTGTCTGCGGACGCAGGCTTCGTGTTCCCGCAAGTGTGCCAGGTTGATCCGCAAGCCCTGCTCGGCGCGCTGGTGCGCACGGCCAAGCGTCGCGGCGTGCGCATCCGCGAAAACTGCGCGGCGCAAACGCTCGCAGTGAGCAAGGGCCGAGTGCGGGGCGCACACACCGCCGCCGGGTTCGTCGCCGCCGACGTTGTCGTCGCCTGCGCCGGCGCCTGGCTGACGCCGCTGCTGCCACGGCCGTCCGTATGCCCCGAGATACGGCCGGTGCGCGGGCAGATCATCGAGTACGCAACCGAACCGGGACTGCTGCGTCATATCATCTCCAGAGAAACGCCCGGCGCGGACATGATCCATTATTTGATCCCGCGCCCGCACGGGCACATCCTCGTCGGCAGCACGCTCGAGGAGTCCGGCTTTGATAACTCCACTACCGCGGCGGCGCGCGCGGAACTGTCCGGCGTCGCCGCGCAAGTGCTGCCGGCGCTGGCGCGTCATCCGGTCAAACGCCAGTGGGCGGGATTGCGTCCCGCCGTGCAACGCGCAACGCCGCTGATCGGCGCGTCCCCCGAGATCGCCGGCCTGTTCATCAACGGCGGTCACTACCGCAACGGCGTCGCGCTGGCGCCCGCGTCGGCTTTGCTGCTGGCGCAACTGGTCTGCGGGGAAGAAACCGAGATCGACGCGAAAGCTTTTGCAATCGGTCGTTAACAAGCGCCCTGACAAAGGGCACTCATATATAATTCGCGCTTATCCGCGGCCGGTGTAGCTCAGTTGGTAGAGCAACTGATTCGTAATCAGTAGGTCGGTGGTTCGAGTCCACTCACCGGCAATTTAAAGTCAACTTTCTCAAGCGCTTGGAAAGTTCGGTGGACTCATTATCGCCTGACGCTTTCGAGAACGATAAACAGGACTGAGGTGCCGGAGGCAAACTTCTCCATCTTTAAGACGCACCGGGAAACTAACCCGGAAGTTGAATGCGGCACCGTGATGCCGAACAACCTGAATGACCCCGAACTGGAGAACAATGACTTGGTCGCGGGTGAAAAACGGAAGTTTCATCCGGGACACTTTGATATCCCGAAGCGGCGCCAAAACATGCACCACGACTGCAAACAGATTCAGCGCCCGCCGTGGGTTGTGATTTTGAGCCCCCCGCTTCTTGACTCTGGTTTGACAAACACAACCGGCATAATCCACTGCATATACATCCGTATCTGCGGAATGAAATGAAACAAATGAAAACTCGAATCAGAAAGTGGGGCAACGGATTGGCTGTGCGAATTCCACAAGCCCTCGCTCGCCGATTCAAGCTGGAACCGGGCACCCGGGTCAAGCTGTCCGTCCGCGGCGTCAACCTGACCATCTCTCCCGTGAAGTCGCACGGCACGGAGATGGACGAGCTTCTGACCCGGATCACTCAACACAATCTGCCCGGCGAAGTGGACACCGGGCCTGCGGTCGGCAATGAAATATGGTGAGCACAACCGCGCGGATTCTGCAACGCGGTGACAACACCGAACGGCTTTACGGGCGCTATCGTCGCGATTTTCTGTACAATCCCTGCTGATTGCCCGAAGCACATGCGTTATGGACACGCACAATGTCAACGCCAAACAACTTTAAACAACTGCTTAAAGACTTCGTCAGCGAACTGCAGAAACATACCAGCACAAAAGACGGCCAATGGGCCGTCAAGGGATTCATTGATGTATTTCAAAACATTTATACAATTTCATCAGACACAAAAGTTGTTTCGAAGGTTCTCGAAATCCATTTGTTTCCGAAAATCTGTGTTTTTGCCCGGAAACATGGATACAAAATTGTGCCCGCAGAGCACCAGAATTACTATCCCGATATTTCATTTGTAAAATCTGACGAAGAAAATATAAAATTCGCGTTGGACTTCAAGACAACTTATCGCAAGCCGAATAAATCTTATTTGTGCAACGGGTTTACTCTTGGCTCTCATGGGAAGTATTTTCAAGAACGCGAGAGCACAAAAAATATTCAGTTCCCATACAGCTCCTATTCCGGTCATTTTTGTCTTGGAATCATTTACAGCCGCACAGATAGTTCATCAATTGATGAGACGAGACGTTACAAAATAGGCGAACTAAACTCCATCATGTCCGTAATAGGGGATTTTCAATTTTTTGCCGCGGAAAAGTGGCGCATCGCAAGCGATAAAAGAGGCAGCGGCAATACGGCAAATATCGGCAGCATCAATAACATAGATGATATTGTCAATGAAAATGGGGTGTTTGCGAGGTTGGGGGAAGCGTGGTTTGATGACTATTGGATGAATTATGGGAAAATAACCGTGCGTCACGGAAAAAGAAAAACAAAAAGAATCACGTCGCTGGAAGATTTTGTCCGATACAGAAAAGGCGACGTTTCACTCATCGTGCCAAAACGTAATCAGTCAACCTGAAAGCCATGAAATGAAAGTAAACGTGCCACCGATCAAATCCCAAGGGATTAAAACAAAACTTGTTCCCTGGATAAATAGCATAGTCCCGCAGGAGTTTGAGGGGGTGTGGATTGAACCGTTCATGGGCACCGGCGTAGTTGCATTCAGCATTGCCCCCAAGCGTGCGTTGCTATGTGACACCAATCCTCATCTAATCAATTTCTATCAATCAATTGCTGATGGGGAGACGACTCCGGAAATCGTTAAACGGTTTCTAAAAGATGAAGGCGAAAAACTCCTGAACAAAGGCGAATCCCACTACTACATGATAAGAGACAGATTCAACAAAGAGCACAGACCACTGGATTTTCTGTTTTTGAACCGCGCTTGCTTTAACGGCATGATTCGTTTTAATCGCAAAGGGGGGTTTAATACCCCGTTTTGCAGGAAACCCCGGCGATTCACCCAAGCGTATATCACGAAAATCGTGAACCAAGTGAACAGTATCAGCCGTTTACTAAAAGTCAGGGACTTTAATTTCAAGTGCCAGTCATTCGAGGAGACTATTTTTGCGGGAACCGAATGCGACTTCATTTATTGCGATCCCCCATACATTGACAGGCACGCTGATTATTACAATGGGTGGAGCAGCAAGCGTGAAAAAGATCTCTACGCCGCCCTCTCCAACACTCAAAGCAGATTTATTCTATCCACGTGGCACCATAACGATTACCGTCAAAATAAATACATCGACCTGCTATGGGGCGATTTCGATATCCTGACCCACAAACATTTTTATCACGTTGGGGGCAGTGAGGAAAATCGAAATCCAATGGTTGAGGCCATAGTTACAAACTGCAACGTTTCGTTTTACCGATCTCAAACGCAAAAAAAGCAAAGGCAATTATCATTGTTGGAATCTCGAGCGGGCACAACATATAACAAGGCGCTCACGCGAACGACGATACCCTGATCGCTGGTCTTCCACGGGCACCGTTATACAAACTGCTGAGAGATAGAAAGCCACACTCTTGACCAAATATGTCTATGGCCTGCTTCTACATTATCAGTCATCTCCCAGGATTGATCTATTCAGCGGCAGGGGTTTATACCGAACCGGATTAGCGTGCTTCGCAAGTTTTTTATCTTGCACCGCTTTTTTCAACCAGGGATTTAATTGAGGCTTTGTGAGCATAAACCGCTCTGTCAGTTGAGCAGGAGTGTATTCCTTGCGTTCATCAAAACCTTGCAGCTTCATACAAAACAGTTCATAAAACCCGATTTTTATAAGGTCACCGGCCCCCTCTGTCGATGCTTCCTGTGATTGATCCTTTCCCTCGTTTTGATCAGGCGTTGCCGGTGACCTTTCCCCCGAAAAGGTAGCCATTTTCAGAGAGACTTTTCCGATAAAATCGACCATAAGGAGGTCTCATAATGAAAGGCAAGCGATACAGCACAGAGAAAATCATAGGCATACTCAAGGAGTATGAAGCTGGCATACCGGTGCAGGATGTCGTCCGCAAGCATGGTATCGCCAACGGCACGTTTTATCGGTGGAAATCGAAGTACGGCGGCATGGAGGTGTCGGAAGCAAAGCGGTTACGGGAACTGGAATCGGAAAACGCGAAGTTGAAGCGACTGCTGGCGGATACGTTGCTGGACAAGACCGCACTTGAGGACGTACTCGGAAAAAAGTGGTGAGGCCGACGCAGCGACGCGGCGCCGTCGTGTATCTGCAGTCGGCCTATCGCATGAGTCAACGCAGGGCGTGCCGGCTGGCGCTGCTCAGCCGCAAAGCGGCTGCTTACCAAGCCGTTGCACGCAATGACGGGGCACTAAAAGAGCGGCTCAAGGAACTGGCTGAACGCTACCCGCGATACGGGTATCTGATGCTGCACGCATTGCTCAAGGCCGAGGGCCTGGTGGTCAATCGCAAACGCACCTATCGCCTGTATACAGCGCTCGGTATGCAACTCAGAACCCGGCGGCGTAAGAAACTGGTTCGGCCTCGGGTCCCGATGGCTTTACCTGCCCAAGTGAACGAACGTTGGTCATTGGACTTTGTGCACGACCAATTGGCGGATGGCCGGCGTATCCGGGTACTCAACGTTATTGATGACTTCTCCCGGAAATGTGTTGGCCAACTGGTTGACACGTCCATCTCCGGCGCTCGTCTGGCTCGGTATCTGGATGAACTCGCCCTGACCCGCTCACTGCCTGCCTCGCTCGTGCTGGACAATGGCCCGGAACTGACCAGCAAAGCTATGTTCTTCTGGGCACACAAAACCAAAGTAAAACTCTGCTTCATTCAGCCGGGGAAACCCACTCAGAATGCTTATGTTGAGAGCTTCAACGGACGCTTCCGTGACGGCTGCCTGAATCAACATTGGTTTAGGTCGCTCAATGATGCCAGGCAGATCATTAACGACTGGCGACATCACTACAACAATGTACGACCGCACAGCTCACTAGGCTATCGGGCACCGACCGTGTTCGAGGCAGAGGCTGCATGATATGATGTTTTGTCTCTCTTTGAATGGCTACCCAACAGGGGAAAGGTCACCGGGGCGCATCTTTATCTGTCTCAATGCTTTTCATTAAAAGCAATAAAGTCCGCATTTGTCCGACAGCCCGTTGCCGGGCAAAGAGTTTCCGGTTGACTGAGGCGCGCTTGATGAGAAATGCAGATTAGCAACGGCAAGCCTCTCCACAAGCCTGCATTTATAATAAAATGAACCAAGAGCGAACAATTCCATAACTACAAAGTTGATGGAGTGCGTCAAAATGAGCAATCACAATAAAAGCAGGATTGAAAATACCCAATCCATGGAAAATCAGAGGAAGGAACTCTTGGAAAAGATGGATCAGTATCTTTCAGACGATTTGAAAAAAGCCATTCAGGCCGCTTATAAATTATCAAAAAACGAACCTCCGACCCGGAAATTATCATTCACTGATGAAAGCAACGCAGATGGGAACACTCTCTGACATCCGTAGAGAAGTTAGACAACGGAGCACGCAAGATAAAGTAAGACGCGCTTACCTTAAAAAACTTGGCGAGTATATAAAGAGAGACGCCGTTATTTATGCTTCTAATTTTTCTTTGCGGAATCCGGACATCCCAAGTTCGGCATATTCGGAAAATGATCAAAATCACCAAAAACTTGTTTTATCCGCCTTTCACTCAACAATCGTCACCCTTGAAACAACAAATTGCATAAAGCTTTTAGAAAACCACGAAGGGAATGGCTCTTTTGTACAAGTACAGCAATCGTTGTTTATTCCTCCTTTGCAGGGAATGAGACAAAAGCCGCCTTCCAATTGCTTCAAGGTTCAGGCTTGACCCCAGCGGACGACGAGATTGTCGAACAGCCAATACCCCGCAAATCCCGCCGCCATCGCAAGCGCTCTTCCGTCCTTCGCCGAATGTTGCGGGTCGCGCGGCGTGCCGAGGCAAAGGTGCCGGGGAGAGTGCGAGTTGCCGGATCGCAAAGACGCGCATATTGCCCCTTAAAGCCGTCCCAAAATCGCACCGCCAAAGCGCGCTTTGAGGTATAATTAGCGGCTACCCCAATGGCATACGATTCCTCCAGCATCAAGGTTCTGAAAGGCCTCGAAGCCGTGCGCAAGCGGCCGGGGATGTACATCGGCGACACCAACGACGGCACCGGCCTGCACCACATGGTGTTCGAGGTCGTCGACAACTCGATAGACGAGGCGCTGGCGGGTTATTGCGACAAGATCGAGGTGCGCATTGACGAGGACGGCTCGGTCACCGTGCGCGACAACGGGCGCGGCATCCCGGTGGACATCCACCCCGAGGAGGGGCGCTCGGCGGCGGAAGTGATCATGACGACGCTGCACGCGGGCGGCAAGTTCGACGAGGACTCCTACAAGGTGTCGGGCGGCCTGCACGGCGTCGGCGTATCGGTGGTGAACGCGCTGTCGGAAGATCTCGAACTGGTCGTGTGCCGCGACGGCAAGGTTTATCGTCAGGAGTACAAAATGGGCGAACCGCAGTACACGCTCAAGGAGGACGGCAAAACCGACAAGACCGGCACCGGCGTCCGGTTCGTCCCGAGCCGCGAAGTGTTCACCGATACCGATTTTCATTTTGACCGCATCGCGGCGCGTTTGCGCGAACTCGCGTTTCTGAATTCCGGCATCTTGATCACGATCACCGACGCGCGCACCGACCAAAGCGAAGAATTCTCCTACGATGGCGGCGTGCGGGCGTTCGTCGGGTATCTCAACGGCGGGCACACCGCGCTGCACCCGACGATCTTCTACTTCAAGGGCGAGCAAGGCGGCATCGGCATCGAGGCTGCGATGCAGTGGGGCGGCGGTTATCAGGAGAAAGTGTGCTGCTACACCAACAACATCCCGCAAAGCGACGGCGGCACCCACCTCGCGGCGTTCAGGGCGGCGCTGACGCGCACTTTGAACAACTACGCCGACAAGGAAGGCATGCTCAAAAAAGAGAAGGTCGCGGTGTCGGGCGACGACGCGCGCGAGGGTTTGACCGCGGTGCTGTCGCTCAAAGTGCCCGACCCGAAGTTTTCATCGCAGACGAAGGACAAACTCGTGTCGTCCGAAGTCAGAAAGCCGATCGAGACCGCTCTCGGCAACCACCTGCACGACTTTCTGCTCGAACGTCCCACCGAGGCGAAAGCGATTATCGCCAAAATGATCGAGGCGGCGCGTGCGCGCGAGGCGGCGCGCAAGGCGCGCGACATGACCCGCCGCAAGGGGCTGTTGGACATCGCGGGGCTGCCGGGCAAACTCGCCGACTGCCAGGAGAAGAACCCCGCCAATTGCGAATTGTTCCTGGTCGAGGGCGACTCGGCGGGCGGTTCGGCGAAGCAGGCGCGCGACCGGCGCACCCAGGCGATCCTGCCGCTCAAGGGCAAGATCCTGAACGTCGAACGCGCGCGTCTCGACAAGATGCTCGCGTCGGCCGAGATCGGCACGCTGATCACCGCGCTCGGCTGCGGCATCGGCGACGAGTACGAGCCCGACAAGGTGCGTTATCACCGCATCATCATCATGACCGACGCCGACGTGGATGGTTCGCACATCCGCACACTGCTGCTGACGCTGTTCTACCGGCGTATGCGCGAACTCGTCGAGCGCGGCCACCTCTACATCGCGCTGCCGCCGCTGTACAAGGCGAAGAAAGGCAAGCGCGAGCAATACGTCAAGGACGACCAGGAACTCGCCGCCTACCTGCTCGAGATCGTGCTGGACGGCGGGCGGCTGTATGCGTCCAAAGACGCCCGGACGCCGATCGAGGGCGACGCGCTCAAGGATTTGATTGAGCGTTGCCACGCGGCGCTGGAAGCGACCCGGCGGCTGTCGAAACGCCACGAATCGCGCACGCTTGAGCAGATGCCGTTCATCCCGCCGCTTGAGTTCAACCAGGGCGGGGGCGGCGAACTCGAGGCTGCCGTGGACGACGTCGCGGCGCTGACCGCGTGGGCGAAGCGGTTGGTCGCGGCGCTCGGTGAAGTCGCGGAGGCGGGCGAGCAATACACCTTTGAAATACAGCAAACGATCAACGGCGAAGGCCACGTCCTGCAGATCAAGCGCGTCGTGCACGGACTGGAGCACGCGGACGTCTATCGCCGCGAGTTCTTTTTATCGGCGGAGTTCAGGCAGATGCGCGATTTCGCCGCGGACACCCACGCCCTGCTCGGGGAAGGCGCGCGCGTCGAGCACGGCGAGGCGAACGCCGCGGTGTCAAGATTTGATCAGGCGGCGCGGTGGCTGATGGACGAGGCGAGCAAGGGGCAAACGATCCAGCGCTACAAGGGCCTCGGCGAGATGAACCCGGAGCAGTTATGGGAGACGACGATGAATCCCGAAACCCGCCGGCTGGTCGAGGTCAAGGTCGAGAGTTTCCAAACCGCGAACGACGTGTTCGATACACTGATGGGCGACCGCGTGGACGAGCGCCGCCGGTTCATCGAAACCAACGCGCTGCAGGTAAACAACCTCGACATCTGATTTGTCGGCCCGCAATTTGGCCGCCGCATGGATGCATCAACATATCGCATGATAATATCCGCCGCTTTGGGAGTTAACAACTTCAAAGCAGGTCAAAGCACGGAAGCACGCTAAGTATAATCATTGACTCATTCGATTCTTATTACGCGGAAAGCTAAGCCATTTTCATTTTATGAATTGGAAAATCAGCCGGCACTCAACTGATTTTAAATCTTAGTTATCCTTTCATTCTGAAATACCATGACGGTTCATTTAGAAGATATTAAGTTGGGTATCGTTTGCCCAATGAAAAATGAATCCCAAACTGCAGAATCGTTTGTGAGAGAAGTCCTGAAGGTTTCTCGAACATATAGCTTCAAATCCATGTGCTTTTTCGCGATTCTTGATGATGCCTGTCAAGACGATACCATCAATATCTTGCGGACCTTAAAAAATGAGGTCCATGAATTAGAAGTTATTTATGCTCCGGAAAATCGTTGTGTTGTGGATGCTTATGTTCGTGGGTATCGCGAGGCGCTTGATGCCGGCTGTGATTGGATCTTGGAAATGGATGCCGGCTATAGTCATAACCCCGCTGATATACCAAGGTTTTTTGATACGATGCAGCAAGGGATTCGATCACGCGGGCCGTTTTTTCAAACAGAAATTAAAATTTATGCGCATCAATTCCATATCGCTGAAGTGCCAATACAGTATAAATCGTCATCTCGCAGTATTAGAAGTAAAGAACTGAAAGATGCATTTCTCAATTTTTTCCGCCTGTTTTGGCGGCAACTCTCCAAATAGAGGGTTAAATATGCGCGTTCGTGAAGAAAAATTATCAATCGTGGTAACTTCTATTTTATCGCCCAATAATGCTCTGAAATGCTTAGCGGAAGGAAGTCAAAAACACAGTCATCAATTTATCGCGATAGGCGATGCTAAAAGCCCGGAAAAATTTTATTTGCCGGGATGTGATTTTTATAACCTGGCAGAGCAATCCAAGTTGGAATTTAAATTTTCTCGGAACTGTCCGGAAGGGAATTACGCGCGAAAAAATATCGGTTATCTGATTGCTATTCAATCGGGAGCGACTATTGTTGTTGAGACTGATGATGACAATATACCCTATCCATTATTTTGGGAAGAAAGACGGCGGAAGAGTAAAGTTCCTGTTTTGGAAAAAGCCGGATGGATTAACGTCTATCGCTACTTTTCAACGGCTAATATCTGGCCGCGAGGATTGCCATTAAATCAGATAGCAAGAGAAGTTCCCGAAGAAAGTTCGCTTCCTGAACAACTTGCTGATTGTCCTATTCAACAAGGGCTTGCTAATAAAGATCCCGATGTAGATGCAATTTATAGATTAACGCTGCCGTTACCGCAAATTTTTCAAAATAAATCCCCCATAGCGCTTGCCAATTATAGTTGGTGTCCATTTAACAGCCAGAATACAACATGGTGGAATGAAGCGTTTCTTATGCTTTATCTTCCATCCTTTTGTTCTTTCAGATTGACGGATATATGGAGAAGTTTTGTAGCTCAGCGGATTGCGTGGGAAAATGATTGGTCGGTATTATTTCATGAGCCTACTGTTTATCAAGAGCGCAACGAACATAATTTAATGCGTGATTTTGAGGATGAAGTTCCAGGGTATCTTCACAATGAGAGAATTGTGGAGGAATTTGAGAAATTGAGGCTGCGTAAAGGGGTTGAGTATATCCCTGAGAACTTAAGAATCTGTTATGAAAAATTGATTGAAATGCAATTAATTGACAGGAAAGAATTACCGCTGTTGGAGACATGGATTGAAGATCTGGCGTATATGGAAAATTGAATGGAAGGATAATGAGAAACGTATTTTTAATATTGCTTTTTGTATGTATTTAATTTGGGGTTGATACTGCCCGTCTGTATTGGGGCCGGCGCCGGCATCCGGTCGCTCCGGCCGGCGGAGATTTCCTGATTGCCCACTTCGTACACGGCATATCTGCCGTCGTTATAAACAAATTCCAATCCACATTCAGCAAGTGGTGTCATTCGATCATTGAAAACCACGTGGGTAATGCCCTCCGGCAGTTCAATGTTTCCGATCGAAGTGCAATCCGCAATTTTTAGCGTATCGTAAACCTTCTCGGCTTTCTTAAGTCGTCTAAACCATTCGACTACCTCAGAGTCTTTAAACGGATGACTTTTATGGTCGACATATATGCGTGCTCCCGTGTGAAGCCTGAATCTTTGCAAGTTTGTCGGCACTAAATATACGTCGTGCTGACTTTTGGAGTCGGACACGTAGTGAAAAAGTTTGAAGTAACTTTTGGTTTGGTCGCGTTCTAAAATCGAATTTTGTGCCCGGGCGCCCCACAAGATAAGGGTGAGAACCAGCGCATAAACTGAAGCATTAAACACCGCAGGCTTAAATGGTTTGAGATATACGCGGGTTGCGGATACCAATTTGCCTGCAACTAAAGTCGCACAAATGGGAACCAGGAAGGAAGACACTCTCCAAGGAAATAAAAGAGCCAGCGAATAATTATTATAAAAAAATTGAAAGACGGTTAATATCAAAGAAACAGCAAAGGGGATAAACAGCAACAGGAAAGCTTTTCTGTGGGGAAAGACCAATCCAAGCCCGGCCAGAATGATTGCAAACTTTATCAATAGGGGATTAGACAACTTGATCAGGGCATGATGCGGTATGCG
Organism: Candidatus Oxydemutatoraceae bacterium; assembly: GCA_965211995.1. Classification (GTDB taxonomy): domain Bacteria; phylum Pseudomonadota; class Gammaproteobacteria; order Poriferisulfidales; family Oxydemutatoraceae; genus CAYFZO01. The sequence continues at coordinate 1,837,681 of OZ243040.1, read as the reverse complement.
CTCAAAAATAAGAATTTCCTGTGCCGCAATCTGTAATTCCTGAGACGTTGGCGCAAAGACGGTTAAGGTGTAAACAACCACTGGCAGCACGAGAACCAGGGTGGCCAGCCCGATTCCAAGCGCGGGCAAAACTCTTTTATTTTCCAGATAGTTCGCGACCATAAATGATAAAGCGAGGCAAGCGGAGGACATCAAATAAGTGGGATGGACGGTTGCTGCTACCGAAAGCGCAACAATGGCCGGCATAGTTTTGTGTTTCAAAAAAAGGCAGATCGCTAAAACAAGGAACACGCCAAATGCGGAAGGCTGAAATATCCGGTTGAAAATTTTTTGGCCCATAACGCCATCTCTATATAGATCACGTCCTTCGAGAATTTCAGTTGCCCCGGCTGAAAATAAAAATGCAATTATGATTAAAAAGATGATCTTTTCTTTTTTCCCGAAGTTGTAAACCGTGGAAGATATACCCAGGACGGAGTAACTGAACAGGGCTAACAAGGCGCCATGATAGAAATAAAATAACTCTTCGAACAGATACTGCTTTGTAGTTGAAATTAACAGGCTGAAAACGGGGAAAAGATCTACGGTGTTTACCAACCAGTCGTTTTTTAAAAACCCGTATCCGCTATCTGCTATGCCGTGAAGCAGGTAGGTATTTTGATTGGAGCTATAAAGCGGCGCCTGCAGATGAGCCACCGCAAACGCTATACAGCACAGCAGCAGCATGAAACCCTGGGGAGACGTTCTGATCAACTTTTGCATTATTGGAAGCGCGTTTCAGGCCCTTGTGCGGGGCACGTTACACAATATAATCAGGCGGGAATTATATCAGCGGCGGCCGCACGGAGCGCGGTTATATAATCCACTTTCGCATTTCCGGTTTTTCATCCCTGCGACAATGTTTCACCCGTGAAAATCGCCACTTGGAACGTCAACTCGCTCAGAGTGCGGCTGCCGCAGATGCGGGAGTGGCTCGAAGCCGCCGAGATTGACGTGCTCGCACTACAGGAAACCAAGGTGCAGGACGACGAATTCCCGAAATCCGAGATCGAGGGGCTCGGCTACCGCGTCGCGTACTCGGGGCAGAAAACCTACAACGGCGTCGCCGTGCTGAGCCGCGGCGGCGAGATCAGCGACGTTGTCACCGCGGCGCCGGGTCTCGACCCCGAACAGAAACGCCTGCTCGCCGCGACGGTCAACGGCGTGCGCGTGATTAACCTGTACGTCGTGCAGGGCAGGGAAGTGGACTCCGAGAAGTACGCATTTAAACTCGGCTGGTTCAAAGCCGCGACTACATTTATCAAGGCTGAACTCGCGCGCCACGCGCGGGTGGTCGTGCTCGGTGATTTCAATATCGCCCCGGCGGACGAGGACGTGCACGACCCCGCGCGATGGGCGGGCAAGATCATGTGCAGCGACGCCGAACGCGCCGCACTCGGCAATCTGCTCGACGCCGGCCTGAGCGACACCTTCCGCCTGTTCGACCAGCCCGACGCCGAATTCAGTTGGTGGGACTACCGCGGCGGCGCCTTTCGCCGCAACCACGGCCTGCGCATAGACCTGATCCTCGCGAGCAAGGCGCTGGCCTTGTGCTGCCGTGCCGCGTCCGTGGACAAGGAGCCGCGCACCTGGGAGCGCCCTTCAGACCACGCGCCGGTCGTCGCGGAATTCGATTGCGAGTAACCGCCGACAAACCCGTCATTCGCATATTGCTCTCGCGCAAGCGGGGCACACACCCCGCGCCCCGCAAATGCGGGAACCCCACCAAGTGAACAGCGCCGGCAGAGATCAGGTTGTGATCAGGGTGCCGACGCCCGCGTCGGTCAGCAATTCGAGCAACAAAGCATGCTGCACGCGTCCGTCAATGATATGCGCGGCGGCGACGCCCGCACGCACTGCATTGAAAGCGCACTTGACTTTGGGCAGCATCCCTTCGCGGACTACGCCGCCGTCTATGAGTTCGGCCATGACCTGGGAAGTGATGCCGGTGACCAACTCGCCGCTTCGGTTGAGCACCCCGGCGGTATTGGTCATCAAAATCAATTTGCGCGCCGCGAGCGCCTGCGCGACACCGGACGCGGACAGGTCGGCGTTGACGTTGTAAGGCAAGCCGTCCTCGCCGACGCCGACCGGGGCAAGCACCGGGATCACCTTTTCCTCGGCTGCGAGTTCGGCCAACTCAGGCGCGACGCCGGTGACAACGCCGGCAAAACCGAAATCGGTGTCGTCGCCGGGACGTGCAAACTTCTCCGCGCGGATCATGCCCTGTTCGGGCGTCAGGCTCGCCGCATAACCTTCGTGCTCTTCGATCGAGCGCGAAATCTCGGCGTTGATCTCAGCGAGAACCTCGGCGACCACCGTCATCACCGCTGCGTCGGTGACGCGGATGCCGTGAACAAAGCGACTCGACAAGCCGCGCTCCTCAAGCCGCGCCGAGATGCGCGGCCCGCCGCCGTGGACGATGATCGGGTGCATACCGACCGCTTTGAGCAGCACGGCGTCGCGCGCGAAACTGTGCTTAAGCGCCTCGTCGGTCATCGCGTTGCCGCCGTACTTGATCACGATCGTCGCCCCGCGGAAGCGCTGGATATAAGGCAGTGCCTCGGTCAGAACCCGCACTCTGTTATTTGGATCTAGCATGAAACAGGCCCGCGGATTCGCGCAGATCGAGTTTTCAGAAAGGAAGTTCCAAACTCGGATCCACTTTCAGCAACTGCTCGCGGAACGCCGATTGTAGCCGCTCAAGCCCGGAGCGGCTATCGGATTCAAAACGCAACACCAGGCACGGCGTCGTGTTCGAGGCGCGCACCAGCCCCCACCCGTGATCGAATTCAACGCGCAGGCCGTCAATCGTGCTGACTTCGGCGTCGCCGAACCGCGCCCCGGCTTCAAGACGGCGCATGAACTCATGCTGCTCGTCCTCGCGCGCAAAATGCACGTTGAGTTCCGGCGTGCTCACCGCCTGCGGCAGGCGGGCGAAGATCTCGCTGCAGCGGTCGGGGCTGCGCGACAGCAATTCGAGCAGGCGTGCCCCCGCGTACAACGCATCGTCGAACCCGAACCAGCGGTCGTTGAAGAAAATATGCCCGCTCATTTCGCCCGCGAGCAGCGCGCCGGTGCGCTTCAACGCGCCTTTGACGAACGAATGCCCGGTGCGGCACATTTGCGCGACGCCGCCGCCGGCCTCGATCACGCGCGCGAGGTGGCGCGAAGACTTGACGTCGTAGATGATCGTCGCGCCCGGGTGCGCCGCCAGCACGTCCTGCGCAAACACCATCATCTGGCGGTCGGCCCAGACGACGTGCCCGGCGTCATCCACAACGCCGAGGCGGTCGCCGTCGCCGTCGAACGCAAACCCGACGTCGAGATTGTGCGTGCGCACGGCCGAGATCAATTCCTCGAGATTTTCGGGGACGCTCGGGTTCGGATGATGATGCGGAAACCGCCCGTCCACTTCGCAGTACAGGCAGGTCACGTCGCAGCCGAGACGCTCGAACAGCGCGCGCGCCGCGGGCCCCGCAACGCCGTTGCCGCAGTCAATCGCGATCCTGAGAGGGCGCTCGACGCTCACGTTGTCGGCGATGCTTTGCACGTAGTCGTCGCGCACCGCCCTGTCGGTGCGTACGCCCGCGCCTTCCCTGAAGCGCTCCCCGGCGCAGATTGCGTGCAGTTCGGCAATGTCGTCGCCCGCAAGCGTATGCGTGCCGATCATCATCTTCACGCCGTTGTACTGCGGCGGATTATGGCTGCCGGTCACCATCAGGCCGGAACCCGAGCCGCTGCGCTGCGCCGCGAAATACAGCGCCGGCGTCGGCACCTCGCCGATGCCCGCCGCGTCGGCGCCCGAAGCGTTGAGTCCGCGGATCAGTGCATCCGACAGCGCCGCGCTCGACAGGCGACCGTCGCGACCAACCGCAACTTCGCCGCAATCGGGATAGCGCGTCGCAAGTGCGCGACCGAGCGCGAACACCTGCGCTTCCCCAAAGTCTTCGCCGACTACGCCGCGCACGTCGTACGCCCTGAAAATGCTGCGGCTGATTTGCATGCGGTTACCCTTAAGCCCGATGTGTCTATGGTTTTATTTGCCGCCCACGGCGGTGCAGTGAACCACGTGCTTTACTCGCGGGGCGGAGATGGTTTTCACTGCCGTCCACGACGGCACAGCAAGCCTCCGACTGACTCCGGCATCGTCGTCCCCGGCGGGGTGCGCACCGGAAAAATACACCGCCAAAGCCTGTTCCCCATTCCCGGCTCACCCGGTGTGCCCGAAACCGCCGGTGCCGCGCTCGCTGCTCTCGAACTCCCCGACCACGTCGAAGTCCGGATGCGCCACCGGCACGAACACCAGTTGCGCGATACGGTCGCCCGGGTGGATCACGAAAGCCTTGTGGCTGCGGTTCCAGCACGACACGAAGATCTGCCCCTGATAATCGGAATCGATCAACCCGACCAGATTGCCGAGCACGATTCCGTGTTTGTGGCCGAGACCCGAGCGCGGCAGGATGAACGCGGCGATACCGGGGTCGCCGATATGTATCGCAAACCCCGAAGGGATTAACTCAGTCGCGCCCGGCTTCAGTTCAAGCGCACCTTCCAGACACGCGTGAATATCGAGGCCCGCCGACCCGTGCGTCGCGCGCCGGGGCAAAGGAAACCCGTCGCCGAGCCGGGAGTCGAGGAGCTTAACCTGTATGCTCTTGAGTGCCGACACCGGTCTTCGATTGATACTGGCGCACGAACAGCGACATCAACCGCTCGCTTAAGACCGTCTTCGGCTCGGGTCCCAGCGCTTCGCTGCCGCCGCGCCAATAGACCTCGACCATGGCAACGTCGTCGCCGAAGTCGTGCGGCGCGTCCGGCCCTACGCGGTTGGCGACGATCACGTCGAGATTTTTGCTCAGCAACTTGCTTCTGGCATTGGCCGCGACGTTGTGCGTCTCCGCCGCAAAGCCAACCAGAAACGGGCGCGGTTCGAGCGCCGCCGCCTCGGTAAGAATGTCGCGCGTTCTGATCAGATGCAGTTGCATCATCTCAGTGTTCTTTTTGATCTTGGCGTTATGTACGGGCGCGAGCGGGCGGTAATCGGCGACCGCGGCGCAGGCAATGAACAAAGAGGCGCCTCCGATGTGCTCGAACACCACCGTGCGCATCTGCTCGGCGGTCACGACGTCCACCCGCCGCACCGAAGGCGGCGTCGGCAGGGAAACGGGGCCCGCGATCAGGATCACTTCGGCGCCCTGCTCACGCGCGGCGCGTGCGAGCGCAAAACCCATCTTGCCGGAACTGTAGTTGCTCAGGCAGCGCACGGCGTCGAACGCTTCGCGCGTCGGCCCCGCGGTCACAACCACTTTGTGTCCCGCCAGCGTCTCGCGGGAAAAGACCTCGGACAGACGCTCCACGAGGTCGGACGGATCGAGCAGACGACCCGCGCCGGTCTCACCACAAGCCTGCTCACCCTCACCCGGCCCCCACACCAGCACGCCATGCTGTTGCAGGGCTTCAAAATTGGCGCGCGTCGCCGGATGCTGCCACATCAGGCGGTTCATCGCCGGCGCCACCGCCGTCGGCACGTTGCCCGCGAGATAAATCGACGACAACAGATTATCGGCGTATCCGTGCGCCATTTTCGCGAGTGTGTTCGCCGAGGCGGGCGCAATCAGCAGAAAATCGGCCCAGCGCGACAGCGCGAGGTGTTTCATGCCGTCAGCGGGCGTTTCAACGCCGTTTTCGGAACCGTCATCAACGTCGCCGAACAGATCGGTCTCGACACGGCGGCCCGACAACCCCTGAAACGTGGGCGCGCCGACGAATTTCCCGGCGGTGCGCGTCATCACGACCTGAACCTCGGCGTCGCAGCGACGCAGTTCACGCACCAGCACCGCCGCTTTGTACGCGGCGATCCCGCCGGTGACGCCCAAAAGAATGTGTTTACCCCTCAAAAACATAGGCGCAGTTTAGCAAAATCGCGTTCTTTCGCCTTTTATCCCGAATATTACGCCGTTCGGTCGGAATATTGCGCCGAACTATTGCAGCGTAGGTCAGAATGTGCCTCCGGAGACAACCATGACAAAGATCAAGGAATGGCCGAAGCACGAAAGGCCGCGTGAAAAACTGCTGGCGAACGGCGCACACAGCCTGTCGAGCGCGGAATTGCTTTCGATCCTGATCGGCAGCGGCAGCAAAAATCACAGCGCGATGGAATCGGCGCACAACCTGCTGTCTAAATTCGGCAACCTGCTCGCCGTCACCCAGGCCAACCGCAAAGCACTGTGCGCGTGCAAAGGCATCGGCGACGTCCGGTTCGTGCTGCTGCAAGCGGCGCTTGAAATCGTGCGCCGAAGCCTGCTCGAGACGATCAAGGAAAACGACGTGCTGAGCAATCCGAGCGTCGCGCGCAATTATCTGAAATTGAAAATGGGAAGTTATGAGCACGAAGTGTTTGCGTGCATGTTCCTCGACAACCAGCACCGCGTCCTCGGCTTCGAAGAAATGTTCCACGGCACCATAGACGGCGCGAGCGTGCACCCGCGCGAGGTCGTCAAGCGGGCGCTGCACTACAACGCGGCGGCCGTCATCCTCGTGCACAACCACCCATCGGGCTCGTATGAACCGAGCAGGGCCGACGAGCACATCACCAAAGAACTTAAGCGCTCGCTCGAACTGATCGACGTGCGCGTACTCGACCACTTCGTCGTCGGCGAAAGAGTCACCTCATTCGCCGAACGCCAACTGCTGTAAGGTTGCGCTGATGAGAAAGGGCTATTCGCCAAAACGGTAACCGAACCGCTCGATGTCGCTTTTGTACTTCGCGGCGACGAGGCGGCGGGTTTTCGCATCGTAAAAATCAATGTAATACCGGTCGTTATCCGCTTTCGTCAGCCGTTGCGGGTTGCGCCGCACGTTGCACCATTTGTAAAAACCTTCATCCAAACCGGCGCGCTCGATCACCTGCGTCAGATCTTCGGAAAAACGCTCGATGCGCCCGACGAAGTCAACTTCCGCGGCGTCGAAAAAAGCCGACTGCGGCTTGAAATGCGGGTCGCACAAGTCATCGGGCACACGGCACACGAAGCGCACAAAGTCCGCAAACGACATTCGCTCCAAATACATATACATATCGCGAAAGTGAAAAACCTTAGTGCCTCTGTTTAGCCTGCTCCTTTTGTCGCAATAGCACGAGACGAGACGCGCCCACGGGTTTCTGACAAATACAAACTTGAAATAATCACTGAACTGTGCGGTAGTTGTGCATTGGGTTCTGGATATTCTCATCTGCGTCAACGGAAAAAGCGCCTTGTCTGCCGGTTCATCGCTACTCGGCACGGGGTGACTTTCCGCTTCCAGCATCAGCGACCTGAGCGTTTTGGTGCCGACCTTGGGAATCGGGTAGTAGATAAATCGATGGCGTTCACACACGATGGGTGAATTAACTTCACGGTCAGGCAAATATCTCGTTATGCGAAACGGACGGGCGCAACGCAAAGGCCCGTAATACATCCGGCGATACGCAGGAATCGCCCAACACCTGAAACGCTCGTACGCGGCGCACGACCGAAGCGCCCGCGGCATCATGCGCCCGACACTCTCTTTACCGGTACGCCGACGGCGTAAAGGCAGCGAACACCGTCAAGGGGGGGGGGGGGGGGGGGGGGGGTGTTAATTGATTGTCTTGTTTGCACTGCATTTTCGCCGACATTTGGAAGAATATATTGGCTTCTTAAAAGCCATGGCGCAGTTTAACGAAATCACGCGGTTGTTGAAACCCGCGCCTACACCCGCCGAATGCCAACTGCCGTAAGGCCGCACCGATGAGAAAGGGCTATTCGCCGAAGCGGTAGCCGAACCGCTCGATGTCGCTTTTGTACTTCGCGGCGACGAGGCGGCGAGTTTTCGCATCGTAAAAATCAATGTAATACCGGTCGTTATCCGCTTTCGTCAGCCGCTGCGGGTTGCGCCGCACGTCGCACCATTTGTGCAGGCTGCGGTCGAGGCCCGCACGCTCGATCACCTGCGCGAGATCATCGGAAAAGCGCTCGAAGCGCCCGACGAAGTCAACTTCCGCGGCGTCGAAAAAAGCCGACTGCGGCTTGAAGTGCGAGTCGCACAGGTCATCGGGCACACGGCACACGAAGCGCGCGAAGTCCGCAAACGACATCCGCTTGAAATGAATATACCCGTAATGAGAGGCAAAGATGTCAGCCTCACCGGTATTTACCAGGTTGGATATTTTGTTGCGATAGCACGAGACGAGGCGCGCCCACGGATTTCTGACGAACGCAAACTTAAAGTAATCGTCGAACCGCGGCGCGCGCGCGTTGACTCCCGACATTTTCTTTCTTATCAGCAAATGAACCGCCTCATCGTCATCCGGAACAGGGTGACTTTCCGCTTCCAGAAGCAGTGACCTGATCGTCGTGCAACCGGTCTTGGGAATCGCATAATAGATAATCCGATGGTTCTTGCACGCGATCGGCGCTTCGGGGCGAATGGCAAACAACCATCCCGTTATGCGAAACGGACGGGAACAACGCAAAGGCCCGTAATACATCCGGCGGTACGCGTCAATCGCCCGCTGCCTGATGCGGTCGCGCACGGCGCACGACCGAAGCGCCCGCGGCATCATGCCCCCGATACCCCCGCCGTCGCCTGCCGCACCCCGCTTTCGACACGCGGACGGACACACTCCACGCGCGCGGCCAGGGCGTTGACCAGGCGCTCAACGTCGCCCGTATCGTGTGCGGCGGACAACGTGATGCGCAACCGCGACGTGCCCTGCGGCACCGTCGGCGGACGGATCGCCGTCACCTGCAAACCGTCCTCGAGCAATGCCTCGCTCAATGCGGTCGCCGCCGCAGCGTCGCCGACGATAAGCGGCTGTATCGGCGTTTGCGATTCGGTGCAGCGCAGTCCGGCTTCGCGTGCGAGACGCCGAAACAGCGCCACGTTGTCGTGCAGTTTGTCTCTGCGCCAAGCCTCGTCCTCGATGAGGCGCAGGCTCGCAAGCGTCGCACACGCGGCGGCGGGCGGCGGCGCGGTGGTGTAGATGTAAGTCCGCGCCTCCTGGATCAGCCACTCGATCAACTCCCCGCTGCCCGCGACAAAGGCGCCGAACGTGCCGCACGCCTTGCCGAAAGTCGCTACGAGCACGGGCACGTCGCCTTGTGACAACCCCTGCTGCTCGAGCGCGCCCGCGCCGCGCGCGCCGAACACGCCGAAACCATGCGCGTCGTCGGCGAGCAGCGTCGCAGCGTGCGCCGCACAGACCGCCGCGAGGTCCGCAAGCGGCGCCGCGTCGCCGTCCATGCTGAACACGGCGTCGGTGACGACCAAGGCGCGACGGCCGTGCTCGCCGGCGAGTCGCCGCCCGAGCACGGCCGCATCCGCGTGCGGATAACGCCTGAAGCGCGCCCGCGACAGCACCGCGGCATCGTTCAGCGAGGCGTGATTGAGACGGTCCCCGAACACGCACCGGTCGCGACCAGCACCGCGCCCGGCGAGCGCGCACACCGCACCGAGATTCGCCATGTAGCCGGTCGCAAACAACAGCGCCTTGTCGCGGCCGGTGAAATCGGCGAGACGCTCCTCGAGTTGACGGTGCGCGCGCGTGTAGCCGTTGACCAGGCACGAAGCGCCGGCGCCGATGCCGAACTCCTCGGCGCCGCGGCGAAACGCCCCGATCACGCGCTCGTGCGACGCGAGTCCCAGATAATCGTTGCTGCAAAACGACAGCACGGCGCGCCCGTTGATCACCCGTCTCGGCTGCGCCATGCCCTCGCCGACGCTGCGGGTGCGGTAAAGACCGTCCCGGCGCCTGCGTTCAAGACGCGCGCTGTTCATGCGTGAACCGGATTTCTTGCAGCCGTCATTGGCCGGCACAGGATTCAATGCGCTCAGTTGGCCCGCCCCGCCCCGCCCTCCATGCCGAGGCGAGAGAACAGTTCGCGGTCGTGTTGCGCCGAAGCGTTCGGCGTCGTCAACAGTTTCTCGCCGTAGAAGACCGAGTTGGCGCCGGCGAAGAAACACAACGCCTGCATCTCGTCGGACATCTCCTCGCGCCCCGCCGAGAGGCGCACCCATGAGCGCGGCATCAGGATGCGCGCGGCGGCGATCACGCGCACAAACTCGATCGGGTCGAAGTCGGGCGCGTCATAAAGCGGCGTGCCCTCGACCCTGACCAGCAGGTTGACCGGCACCGACTCCGGATGCCCGGGCTGGTTCGCGAGTTGCTCGAGCAAACCCGCGCGGTCGTCGCGTGACTCGCCCATGCCGAGAATGCCGCCCGCGCATACCTTGATGCCCGCCGCCCGCACGTGCTGCAACGTCTCGAGCCGATCCCGGTACACGCGGGTGGTGATCACCGTCCCGTAAAACTCAGGCGAAGTGTCGAGATTGTGATTGTAGTAATCGAGCCCGACCGCTTTCAGGCGCTGCGCCTGTTGCGCGTCGAGCATGCCCAGCGTGACGCAGGTCTCGAGGCCGAGCGCTTTGACCGCGCTCACCATCGCCGTCACCCGTTCGAGGTTGTCGGCGCTGGGCCGGCGCCACGCCGCGCCCATGCAGAAACGCTCGGCGCCTTCCCGCTTCGCGCGCTGCGCCGCCGCGGTCACTTCCTTGACCGACATCAGCCGCTCTTTGCCGACCCCGGTGTCATAGCGCGCGCTTTGCGGGCAGTAAGCGCAGTCCTCGGGACACGCGCCGGTCTTGATCGACAGCAAAGTGCTGACCTGCACCCGCGCGGGGTCGTGGAAGCGGCGGTGCGTCGAGTGCGCGCGGTACAGCAATTCACTGAACGGCAAAGAGAGCAGCGCGAGCACCTCGCCGCGGCTCCAGTCGTGGCGGATCGCCGTTTCGGCGCCGGGCTGCTCGGGCGGTTGTTCGGGGGAAGGCTTCATCGCGGGCTATTTAACGTGACAATCGTTGCAGTGTCGTAAAGAGCGGCGGGCATGTCAACTTGAAGCGCGGCGGCAGGCAGGGTACTCGGTCATGGCATACAAATGGGCTTCACTCATCACGCGGATACCGATTGGCGCGAAGCGGCTGAGAGCTTAAGGCCGGCCGCGGCCCGATTTGTGGGTTCTCCTCCGGCCGGGGGGCGGGGGCACCTGTGGGGGCTCTGTTAAAATGGCTTATGCTGGCAAGGTTCCGAAAAACTTTCAGTAATCATGGCCGGCCGCCGCCACAAATTCAAATCTGACTTCACTGCCCGTAACTTTTGATCCGCTCATGCCGCTACACGAAAAACTACAACAAGAAACGGAAAGTTGGCGAAATGAGGGTTATTCCTGCGACTACCCTTTAATCGGAGAAATACTACGCTGGCAGGCCGAAGGGGATCCGCAAGACCGTCATCTGAAGTATCTGCGCGAGCCACAGTTTCGTGCCCTTGAAACCTATTGGTGTATGCGTTTGCACTTGGGTACGCCCCACGTCATAGATATCTATAAGCGTTACTACGGGGATGATAAAAAAGCATTTTTTGAAGCTCTTGGCGCTCCAATCTCAGCCGACGCCGTAGAGTGGGCGGAAATAGAAGAGGTGATTGAAAAAGTCAAAAGTGATTCGGACTGGGTCAGAAAAAATAGAATCCAAGCACTGCATGAGGCCGCGATCTTGGATTATCCGAGTTATATCCTCGCTTTGGCGATGGGCGCCGGAAAAACTGTGCTGATCGGGACGATTATCGCCACTGAATTTGCAATGTCCCTGCGTTACCCCGATGGAAAATTTATGAAAAACGCCCTCGTGTTTGCCCCCGGCACAACGATCATCGAAAGTTTGCGTGAACTCAGCGATATGCCCTACGAAAAGATTTTGCCGCCTGGCCTCAATCGCGACTTTATGGCCAATCTGAAAATTGAGTATCCGGGAAAACAAAAAGACATACCGGTGCAAAAGGGGAGCGGGTACAACCTGATTGTCACCAATACGGAGAAAATCAGTCTTCGAGTCAACAGCAAGAAAAACAACCAGCAAAAAGAAGCTTTTGAGAGAGCGAAACTACAAGCAAATTTGAGATTGCAAGCGATTGCAAGTTTGCCAAATCTTGGAGTTTTTTCGGATGAAGCGCATCACACGTACGGAAACACTTTTGACAAATTAAAACGGGTGCGAGAAACCATCAACTACATACATGAGCAAACGCCCATAGTGGCGGTGATCAACACCACCGGGACTCCTTACTATAAAAGACAGACCTTAAAAGAGGTTATTGTCTGGTATGGGCTTGGAGACGGCATCAAAGACAATATCTTAAAAGACCTTAATAACGGGATTCATCAATACGACATCGGAAAACAAGAGGAGCGGGAGGTATTCGATGACATCATTCTGGAGTTTTTCAAAACTTACGGCGAGGTCTCGCTTCCCGATGGAGCCAAAGCGAAAATGGCTTTCTATTTCAAGACGCAGGAGCACTTGAACGACTCTCGTCAGTTAATCGAGCAGGCGATAACGCAAGCAGGGGGAAACGTCTCTCAGATACTGGTCAATACGCAGACCTCAACTGCCGCGGAAGTTGACGAATTTAAACGGCTTAACAATCCCACCAATCAAAAAAGGATTATTCTGCTTATCGGCAAAGGCGTGGAGGGATGGAACTGCCCCAGTTTGTTCGCCTGTGCGCTGATAAAAGAACAAACCAGCAATAACTATGTATTGCAAGCAGCTACCCGCTGTTTGCGACAAGTGCCCGGCAATCAACATTCAGCAAAGATCTTTTTGGATTACGACAACGCAAAAACGCTGGACAAGGAACTGCAAAACAACTTTGGCACCGACCTTGACCGGCTCAGTGCAGGAACACAGGATAAGACACCTGTAACCTTGCGTATTGTGAAAACGGAACTCCCGAAATTGGAAATTACCCGTACGGTCAAGCGGGCTGTCCGAACCAAAGCACCTAACGGGAAAATCACATTAGAAAAACCGAAACCGAAAAAAGCCCCAAGAATACTGCGTTCCATTTTGACGCCGGACTTTGACGGGCCGAGAGAAATTCTGATGCCGACGGGCGACATGAAAGAATTGCCTGCCGGAAAAGAAACAGAGGATTGTCATACCGCCGCTTGGAAAATCTCGTCGAGATACCATTTACCAGTAATGCCTATATTAAAAAAATTGAACGATTTATACCCCAAAGGAGAAATGCCAAACAGTCATTTATATGGGCTGTTCCAGCAAGTGGAAGAACAACAAGCGAACTATAAAACAGTTGAAGAAAAAGTAACGGAAGTGATGGCGCTCATTCGAGTTAAAAATGAAAACGGGAAAGATATTTTTGAGAAAAACGAAGACGGCGTGTATGTCCATCACTTGCGTTTGCTCAAAAAAACGTATGACCGGATGGAGAGAAAAGGCTTGTTTGCTAAAAGCGAGGATTACGAGGACAAGCACAACCTAAGTTTCCACTACACACCTTACAATTTTGACAGTGAGCCGGAGCGTTCCTTATTTCGGCAGGTTTTATCCATGCTCAAAACAGCCCCCGATGACATAGAGGCGTTTTTGTTCACTGGCGGACTAACGGATCCGGAGAAGACCGACTTTCATTTTGAGTATATGGGCGAGGACAAGCGATATTATCGCTACTTTCCCGATTTTGTGATTGTCAAAAAGACGGGGGAGTTTTATATTGTTGAGATCAAGGCAGATAACAAGCGCGGAGATAAAATAGCGGAAGCGAAGAGAAAAGCGGTGGAACAGTTACAAAACTTACAGTTGAATAAATTTAAATATCAAGTAATATATGCAAAAACAAACACTGTCGATGTGACTGGGTTAGATTCGATTACAGACTGGATGTCTGACTAAAAAGAAACCCCAAAATAGAGGTTATTTCATGAACAAAAAAAGATGTTTTGTTATTCAGCCTTTCAGAGAAGAAGTTTATGAAAAGCGATACAAAGATATTTTTAAACCAGCCATAGCGGATGCGGGCGTCAATCCATATCGAGTGGATCATGATCCCAACACCACTGTTATTATCTCTGCTATTGAGAAAGGCATACAAGAATCCGAGATATGCTTTGCTGAGATAACAGCAGATAACCCAAATGTTTGGTATGAACTGGGCTATGCAATGGCTATTAGAAAAGAAATAGTAATGGTTTGTGAGCAAGAACGTGCTTTGCCCTTTGATATCCAACATCGTCGGGTTATCAAATATAAAGGTTCTTCACTTAGTGATTTTAATAAACTGAAAAGAGAGATTAAGTGTTCTATAGAAGCGGTCTTACAGAAAAAAAGGGTGATTCAAAATATTTCAGAACCTGTTTCCACTCCTTTGGATCAAAATAAAATGCCCCCTCATGTTTTGACGGCATTAGTTATAGTAGGAACTAATAGTGATTTAGGGGAAAGTGTAGAGCATTGGAATATAAAAGAAGAAATGAACAACGCTGGGTTCAACAACTTGGCTACAAACCTTGCACTTGAAAAATTGATTGATACTGAATTTCTGATTAAAGAGGAGTGTTTCGGTAATTTCAACGAGAAATTTATTCTTATATCTCTTACGGAAATGGGGAAAAAATGGCTTTCTGAAAACCAAGACAATCTCAATTTGAGAATAACTATCCCGGAAAAAGACGATGGTGATGACATTCCGTTCTGAATGTTAGCCGTGTAAAAGCATAATTCTGATGTCTAATAACACACTCAAAATCACCCCGCTTAAAGGTCGCCCCATGCTCCATTGGGTTGGCAAAAAACCACTGGATGTTGTACAGCACTTTCCAGCTCAGTTATGTGAAACCGTCGGTGTTTCTAATCCACCAGATGAGCCATCGTACAAGGAATTTATCAAAAACAATTACAACTTGCTATTTCATGGCGACAACAAGGAAATCCTTTCCTCGCTTTTGATTGCCGGGTTTCGAGGAAAGATTGACCTGATATACATTGATCCGCCATTTGATTCAGGAGCGGATTATGTACGTAAGGTGAAATTGCACGGGCAGTCCGAAAAGCTAGAGGGTGAAAGACATACTCTCATTGAGCAGGCGCAATACGAAGATATCTGGGCTAATGACAACTATTTACAATTTATGTATAAACGACTGATCTTGATGAGGGAATTATTGAGCGATCAAGGGAGTATGTATCTGCATTGTGATTGGCATAAAAGCCATCATTTGCGCTTTTTGCTAGATGAGGTATTTGGAGCGGAAAATTGTAGAAACGAAATTGTTTGGGGATATAGAAGATGGACGGCAACTTCAAAAACTTTTCAAAATTCCCATGATTCATTGATTTGGTACAGCAAAGGAGATTCATGTATTTGGCATCAACCCTATGAAGAATATGCTGATGCAGAGGCGCATTTTACGGAGGAAGACGAAAACGGAAAGCATCGTTGGCAATACTTAAGAGGGGAAAAATACAAATTGTATTTAGGTAAAGGAATACGAATGAAGGATTGGTGGGATGATATCCCTTACATAAACTCTATGTCTCATGAACGAACTAATTATCCCACCCAAAAACCTGAGGCCCTTTTAGCACGCATAATCAAAGCCTCAAGCAACGAAGATTCCATCGTGCTGGACTGTTTTTGCGGTAGCGGAACGACCGCCGCCGTTGCCGAAAAATTAGGCCGCCGCTGGATTATGGCAGACTTAAATAAAGGCGCAATTCAAACCACGATTAAGCGGTTACAAGACGTTATCAAAGAAAAGAACGGCGATCTTGCGGAAAAAAACGGACACGGACTTATTCACTACCGAGTGAACAACTACGATTTTTCCAAACAAAACGGACTCAATAAAATCATTATCTCCAAATACGGCATTGAGACCGACCGCAAGGATTTGTTTTTTGACGGAACAGTCGGCGGACAACTGGTAAAAGTCGTTGATCTGGATAAACCGTTAACCCGACTGGATATTCAAATCATAAAAGACGAACTACAACAGAATCGCCCGGATGAAACACGCAACATTACCGTTTTTTGCAACGGTTCGGAGATGGGAATCATCGCCAGCCTTGCCATAGAGAAAAAACCCATCAATAAAATCACCGTCCGCGATATCCAGCAGGATGGAATATTCACAAACCAACCTGCACAGGCGGAAGTGAAAATCACCAAAAGAAACAAACGGGCTACGGTAAAAATCATCGGTTACATCAGCCCCCTCATTCTTAAGGGAATGGAGATTGACCGAACTATTTTTGACGAGAAGATTGGAGATTTTAGAGCGCAGATTGATTGCGTGCTGATCGATACCGATTACAACGGCAAAAGTTTCAACATCGTAAAAAGCGATCTGCCGAAAAAGAAAACTGATTTTATTAAAGGCGAATATAAACTTGACATTCTTGGAGCCGGTTCAAAAGTAGCCGTAAAAATCGTTGATATGCTGGGAGAGGAAGTTCTCACAATAAAGTAGCCCTGATAAAGAACACCGTGAAAGAATTCAAGGAAATATAAGAAGCAAACATCACCCCGCCTCCGCACCCCCCTCCCCCCTGCCCGACAAAGACCGCGCCTTACCGTCCCGCAAGCGCTCGTAGTACTATTTGCAGAATGAACAACGCGGAAATCTTTGGCTGGCTGCGGGGAACGCTGCTGTCGCTTGTGCTGGTCGCAGGACACGGCGGCGCGGAAACCCGGTCATCCGTGCCGGACGGCTCCCGGTCAACACAGCAGCACAGTGAAACCGCAACACCCGGTGGCTCGATAACCGTCCATGAGACGGTGCAGCAGCACCGCAGAGCGGCGGCACAGGGAGATGTGGATGCCCAAAACAGTCTCGGCCTGCTGTACTACACCGGCAAGGGGGTTCGACGGGACCATTCCGAGGCGAAGCGCTGGTTCCAACAGGCGGCGGATCAGGGACACGCCGACGCACAGAACAATATCGGCATGATGCACACCCACGAGAAAGGAGGCCGCCGGGACTAGGTTCAGGCGGTGAAATGGTTTCGCAAAGCGGCGGAGCAGGGATACGACGAGGCACAGACCAATCTCGGGGTCATGTACGAGCGCGGCTGGGGTGTGGCAAGAGACTACGGAGAGGCGGAGAAATGGTTCACCCTGGCGATAGAGCAGGGAGAAAAACGGGCCCACGGCAACCTCGGCTGGATGTATTTCTTCGGCAGAGGAGTGCCCTGGGATCTCAAAAAGGCTTTCCATCACTTCAGGCAATCGTCGGGGGAATAACCGAAAGAGCAAGACGCTGATGGTCGGGGCAAAAAGATCGGCTGCCGGCAAAGGGCAGAAAGGCCAGTGCGTTACGAGCCGCCGAAACAGGTTGAATTAGGCAGTATGGCTTAAAGGTTGCTTAGAAAGTAAAGGGCGTTTATTCTCCCATATCTTGTTTGTCGTAATGGCACAAAGGACACTGGAAACCGACCATTTTTTCAGCCAAAAATCCCTTAAGTAAAATGGCAACTTTTCTTTCGGACAAAGAAATCAAACCGTTGATTGGCAGCGTGCTTATCAATGCAGATAAGTCCCTCCTGAATCCCAACGGCATCGCGCTGAGGCTTGGGAAGCATATTTTATTTCACTCCACAGGAGAGGAAGCGTCGCTGAAAGATGGACAATACTTGAAAGTTCAACCGGGAGAATCGATTTCTTTTTCCAGCATGGAAAAAATTGATTTTTCCATGGCGACCGTGCAACAGCACTTCGAAAATGCCATGTTGATGGCATTCATTACCCCTACGACCACGATGATGCGAGAGGGGATAGCGCAGATCGCAACCAAAGTTGACGCCGGATTTCAGGGGATTCTGAACTGGCAACTTCGCAATTCGTCGTCCAGTGACCTGACCATTGGATTGGGAGAACCAATTTTCAAGTTAACCCTCATCAGACTGGAAGGCGACGAACTTCCAGAAATTGAATATGGCGGAAGGGAGGAGGATAAATATCAAGAGTCTAAGGGCATTGCATACTCGAAACGAAAAATACCCGCTAACATCCAAAAATCAAAAATCGTGTCCTCTTGTTTTGGAAAAGATTATTCCGTCAAACAACTAAAAGAAGCGGGATACCCTTTCAATCATATCGGAACCGAACTCATGGAACTAGACGGTAAATTTGAAACCGTTTCCACGGACGTCCGAACGCTGGCCGGCAAGTTTGAAACAGAAACTAAATCTTTGAACGAACGCATTCAGACAATTATCCCTCAGATGCGAGCGATTTTGATTGAGAAAATGGCGGGGTTGGTCGCGGGAATTATCGGCATAGTCGGCGTTGGCTACTCGATTTTATCGGGAACACTCAAGGATATCGACAAGTCCTTTCTCCCTACTCTCTCCTTCTTCATAGGAATAATAGCTCTCGTTATAGCCGCCTGGTTTGTAATGAAGAAAAACAACTGACCTATTTGCATCTCCATATTGTAATCAAAGTAGATCAACAAGTTCGCAATAACACTCTTTGCTTCGTCAAATCGGCGCCCGCCGGATTTCCCGCCGCACAGAATCACGCTGACGGGCGTGCGTGCGTAAAGCCCTTCTTTCAAACGACACCGTTCAAATTAAAAGCCTCACCGGGTTTTTTCTTTGATTTCGTCGAGCGTTAATCTCTGCGCCTTGAGCCTTTTTATCAACTTGACCTTGCCAACCGCGTCCGTCGCATAGAGTTGATAGCCGGAGGCCGTGGTTTCGGCGACTCTCAGCAAACCTTTCTTGGTCCAGTGGCGGATCGTGGAATTGTTCTCGCCGACTTGTTTTGCCAACTCGCCGATCTTCAACAAGCCGTCGTCATCGGGCTGCTCTTGCGTTTCTCCCCTTATCGCCTTGAGGTAAATATCCAGCGAACGGTTCACGGCTTTCGCGATGATCTTCAGGTAATCGTCTTTCGAGCCGCCGTGCTGTGCTTTTTCCAGCGCGGCGATATAGGCCAGCCGATCACGCTTGCGGATGATGGCGGCGGGGTAGCCGGACATCAGCAGGATAAGGTTCATCAGCAGTCGGGCGCTGCGGCCATTGCCGTCCACGAACGGGTGAATGGTCACAAGCCTGTAATGCGCTTCGGCGGCCAATTCCACCGGGTGCGGATCATCGGCCTGCTCGAGCCATTCCACAAATCCGGCCATCAGATCCGGCACCTTGCGCGGATTAGGCAAAGCAACGGTGGAGCCGGAAATCCTCACCGGCACATTGCGGTAGCGGCCTGCGTTGTCATCGTCAATCCCTTTCAGGATAACGTCATGGATATGCAGGATGTCTCTCTCGCTCAGATCTTTGGGCTTGCCTCCCACCTGCTCCTTTACCCAACCCAGTGCCTCGGCGTGGTTAACCGCTTCCAGATGTTCGGTGAGGGTCTTGCCGCCGACGGTTAAGCCTTTTTCAACCACCAGCGCGGTTTCACGCCGCGTGAGCGTATTCCCTTCGATCGCGTTACTTGTGTAGGTCAATTCGATCCGAAACCAGTCATCCAGATTGCGCACCAGCGCGGCCGGCAATGGCCGATGGCCATCCAGCAGTTTCTTTTTCTCGGTCAGTTGTTCATATTTCATAACCCTAAAAGCATAAACCATAACCTTACACTTTTCAATCTACCGATCAGACTTTCCATAATTTAGGACGGAGAAACAAGGATTTTTGCAGTTTACCTTGCCGAATCAGGCCAGATCAGGCCAGATTCGGCGAATAGGGGCGTGTGGTGACCTGCAAAATTTGCCCAGAGCGGCCATTGAGTTGTCCACCCATGCCGGGCGATACTCCAGCGCACCCGCCGCAACCCACGCCCCGCCGACATCTTGCCCGCCCGCACAGCCCCTCTCGCCAGGAAGGAGACCGCTGACCGCCGCGTTCGTCGCGCGTAAGCCCCGATACCGCGCGCAACCCGCCCATGCCGGAAGCGCCATCTGTACGACGCCGCCTCATTTCCCGATACCGCGCGCGACCCGCCCATGCCGGGGATACCGCTCGCGCACCTTTCAGGCCCGTCCGCCGCACGCGCTGCAAGATACCGAGCCGACTCTGATATACACGGGCGGCGCGCCCGCAAAACCCGGGGGAACCAAGAGCAACAGACATGTCAATCAGAAGTAAAAAATCGCCCGCAATAGCACAGACGCACGAGGTGCAAAGGGACCGACACGTGTCAATCGGGAATAAAACATCGCCCGCAGCCACCCGGTGGGACGCGCTGGTCGCATGGCTGTTCCCGCCAAGTTGTCCGACGTGCCTCGGCAAGGGAGAACCCGCCACCGACTTTTGCCGCCCGTGCTTCGCCGAGTTGCCCGCACCTGCGCGCGGTTGCCCCCTGTGCGCCGGGCCGGTGCCCGACGACGCGGCCGCCGGCACGATCTGCGGGCGTTGCCTCGCGCACACCCCCGCGTTCGACCGGGCGTTCGCCGCTTTCCCCTACGCGCCGCCGATAGACGGCCTGATCCGCGGCTTGAAGTTCGGCAAACGCCTGCATTGCGCGCGCCTGATCGGCACCTTGCTCGCAACGCGCGCCGCGGCGCAAAGCAATCTGTCCCGGCCCGACTGTTTCGTGCCGGTCCCTTTGCACCTCGCGCGTTTGCGCCAACGGGGTTTCAATCAGGCGCACGAAATTGCGTGCGTGCTGTCGCGCCGCCTCGACGTGCCACTCGACGCACATTGCCTGAAAAGAGTCCGCGCGAGCGTGCCGCAGACGGCGCTGCCGGCCAAGCAGCGCCTGAAAAATCCCAAGGGCGCTTTTGCGCCGCGCCGCGCACCGCGAGGACGCTTCGTCGCGATCGTGGATGACGTAATGACGACGGGCGCAACCGTCAACGAGGCCGCGCGCGTGCTGCGCAAAGCGGGCGCCGTGCGCGTCGAAGTGTGGGTGGCGGCGAGGGTGGGCATACCAGACTTGAACCGGCACCGCCCTCGCACCACGAGGACGCGTTGACCGTCCGCGCCGTTATGATATCCGGTTGCAGTTCATCTCAAGCGCGAAAGTCATTGCTTCCCAAGCCTCTGATTTTTTAGAGAAGTCCTAGTCAAAAGTGTAATTGAATCGCTCTATTTCCCAGCGGCAGGCTGCCGCGACCTTGTCACGTAACTCGTCGTCATAATATTCACGGTAATCGTATTTTGAAGGTGTCCTCCTGAGCGCCATGGATTGCCCGAACCCCGGCAAGCCGATTTGTTCGCCTACGTAAGCCAAGTCTTCCCGCCGATTCTCGTATCTTGCAATAAAATTCACAAGCGGCTTATTTTCTTCATTGCACAGCATGGTCCTGCCGGTATGCTATTTCTTCCCGCATACACGACGCCGGAACATGACGACGAAGCGCCTCAAACAACGCGCAGCATTCCGGCAATTCTTGGTTGACCTTGCCGTAAGGCCAGCCGAATCGGTCGTAAAGCTCCTTTCTGCAGGACGTGGAGGAAGTTCCGGAAAGATCCACGAAATGAACCCCGGCTTTGGCAATTCTAAACCGGGCCGGCGGAATCAGAACCCATCTTCTGAAACGCTCTGACGGTTTCTTACGCAGAAAACGCATGGGGAATCCTTATCCAAATTTCACGGCAATAGATCAACGAACAATCCGGCAAACACGGCAAGCCCCAACCACGCGTTGTTCGCAAAAGCGCGCAGGCATTCCGCCGGGGCGCGGTGTCGGATCAGCCGCTGCTGATAAACCGCAAGCGCGGCGGCGGCGGCCACGCCCGTGTAAAACCACCCGCCGGCGCCGTGCATCCAACCGACGGTGGCCAGCAGCGACAACGTCAACGCCTGAAACAGGCCGATCAGCGCGCGGTCGCAGCGCCCGAACAAAATGGCACTGGACTTGATCCCGACGCGCAGATCGTCGTCGCGGTCGGCCAGCGCGTACATCGTGTCGTAAGCGATTGACCAGCACACATTGGCAACATACAAAAGCCACGCCGCCGGCGCCGGGAGTTCACCGGTCTGCGCGGTCCAAGCCATCGGAATCGCCCAGCCGAAAGCGAGGCCGAGATGCACCTGCGGCAAGTAGTGGACCCGCTTCATAAAGGGATAGGTCGCCGCGAGCGCCAGCGCCGCAAACGACATCAGGATCGTCAGCCGGTTGGTCAGCAGCACGCACAGAAAAGCAAGCAGCACGAGCACGCCGGCCAGCGCCAGCGCCTCGGTCGGCGTCACCAACCCCGCGGCAAGGGGACGCCCGCGCGTGCGTTCAACCTGCGCGTCGAGATCGCGGTCGGCGTAGTCGTTGATCACGCAGCCCGCCGAACGCATCAGCACGACGCCGAGCACGAACACGACGAACACCGTTTGCGACGGTCGCCCATTGCCCGCGAGCCACAACGACCACAGCGTCGGCCACAGCAGCAGGTAAATACCCACCGGCCGGTCGAGGCGCGTCAACAATGCATAAGCGCGAAGGCGATCTGCGACAAACGTTTGCATGGCAACGGGGATTGTAATGCGTCCGGCGGCTGACCCTGAACGCATCGCAGGCGGCGGCGGGAATTTCCCCAAAACGAAGAACGTTGATCCGGTGTTGTGCCCGGTCGGTTATCTCCCAATCACGTCCGCTCCGGGCGACGCGGTAAAACTCCTGATGCGATGGCCGCTATGATGGACTTGCAAAACCCCGCCCCCGCCCGCCCCGATTGCCCGCAAGCCACAACGACCACAGCATCGGTCACGGCAGCGGGTCAATACCCACCGGCCGGTCGGGGCGCGTCAACCATGCGTAAGCGCGGCGGATTTGCAAGATCTCTCCTCCGGTGCCTTGCGTTGCTGAGCCGATGCGGCGTCAAGCCGGCGAGGTCCGGTGCGCTACAATCGTCACCCGCATTTCCCGGATAAGAAAGGTGATGAGAATACGCGCTTATCAAGGCAAAACACCGCGGATCCACGCGTCGGCGTTTGTGGACGAGACCGCCTTAGTGCTCGGCGACGTCGCCGTCGGCGCCGACTCTTCGGTGTGGCCGATGTGCGCGGTGCGCGGCGACCTGATGCCGATCCGCATCGGCGCACGCACCAACGTCCAGGACGGCGCGGTGCTGCACGTAACCGCCGACAGCCGCTTCGCACCCGGCGGCTTCGCGCTTGAGATCGGCGACGACGTCACCGTCGGCCACGGCGCGATCCTGCACGCGTGCACGGTAAGGAACACCTGCCTGATCGGAATGCACGCAACGGTGCTCGACGGCGCCGTCGTTTCAGAACACGCAATCGTCGGCGCGAACAGCCTGGTACCGCCGGGAAAGCATCTCGCAAGCGGATTTCTATGGCTCGGCTCGCCGGTGAAAAAAACACGACCGCTGAACGCCGAGGAATTTGAATTCCTGAAGTTCTCGGCCGCACACTACGTCGAGTTGAAAAATAAACATTCAAGGCAGAAATAAAAGGAAATGCAAAAGCAGGCGCGGGCGCGCTTCAAAACCCCCTCTCTGTTTAGAAGTCGGAATGCACGCGACGGCGACGGCGTTTCAGAACGCACAATCGTCGGCGCGAACAGCCTGGTACCGCCGGGAAAGCATCTCGCAAGCGAATTGCTATAGCTCGGCTCACCGGTGAAGAAAAACGCGCCCGCTGAGCGCCGAGGAATTTGAATTCCTGAAGTTCTTGCGCACTACGCCGGGTTGAAAAATAGACATTCGCGGCTTCGCCTGAGGCTCAAACAGGACCGCCTTGATCTGAGAAAATCCGCGTCATCTGTGGATCCAAAAGATAAATCCGCAAATGACGCGGACGGACACAAGAGGAGGCCGGGCAAACGCCGCACTTCAGACTTGAAGTCGGCGGAACGCAAAAGCAGGCGCGCGGGGCGTGCTTTAGATTCCCCTGATACGCTCAGAAGCGGGCACGGCGGCCAGGCGGGCGGCGGGTCGTCCGCCCCTGCGGCCCTGCGAGTCCGCAAGCGCAACAGGGGCGCCACCCCCTGCATTGCACCCGCACCGGACTTACCCGGTGTCCGCTAAGTATCGCTATTGGGAGCGCCGCCCCCGCGTTACACCCGCACCGGACTTGCTGGGTGTTTGACAAGAAACGCTATTGGGAGCGCCGCCCCCGCGTTTGCGCCCGCGCCGAACAGACCGCCCTCAGCAACTGTAATACATATCGAACTCGACCGGATGCGTCGCCGCGCGCAGCCTCGTGACTTCCTCCATCTTGAGTTCGATATAACCGTCAATCATGTCGTCGCTGAACACGCCGCCCTCGGTCAGAAACCCGCGGTCGGCCTGAAGCGCCTCCAACGCCGTCGGCAATTCGGCGGCCACCGTCGGAATCTTCTTCTCTTCCTCCGGCGTGAGGTCGTAGAGGTCTTTGTCCACCGGGTCGCCCGGATGGGTCTTGTTCCTGATCCCGTCGAGGCCGGCCATCAGCATCGCCGCGAACGTCAGGTAAGGGTTGCCCGCCGAGTCGCCGAAACGCACTTCTGCGCGGCGGGCTTGCGGCGAAGGCACCAGCGGAATACGCACCGCCGCCGAGCGGTTGCGCGCCGAATACGCGAGTAGCACCGGCGCCTCAAACCCCGGCACCAGCCGCTTGTAACTGTTGGTCGCCGCGTTGGCGAACGCGTTGAGCGCGCGCGCGTGCTTGAGAATGCCGCCGATATAAAACAGCGCGGTCTTGGACAGGCCGGCGTAATCGTCGCCCGCAAACAGGTTCTGCCCGTCTTTGGTCAGGGACATATGAACGTGCATCCCGCTGCCGTTGTCGCTGACCAGCGGCTTGGGCATGAACGTCGCGGTCTTGCCGTAGTTGTGCGCGACGTTGAGCACCACGTACTTGAGGATCTGATTCATGTCGGCGCGCCTGACCAGCGTGTCAAAGCGCGTGCCGATCTCGCACTGCCCGGCGGTGCCGACCTCATGGTGGTGCACCTCGACTTTCACGCCCATCTCTTCGAGCGTCGAGCAGATCGCCGAGCGCATCTCTTGCAACGAATCGACCGGTGGCACCGGGAAGTAGCCGCCCTTGACCGGGGGGCGGTGGCCGATGTTGCCGTCTTCAAACGGCTTCGCCGAATTCCATGCGCCTTCCTCCGAATCCACTTCGTAAAACGCGCTGCTGATGCTGTCGCCCCAGCGCACGTCGTCAAAGATGAAGAACTCGGGCTCAGGGCCGAAATAGGCGGCGTCGGCAACTCCCGATTTTTTCAGGAATTTCTCGGCACGGTGCGCAACGCAGCGCGGGTCTCTGTCGTAGCCTTCCATCGTGGTCGGCTCGAGCACGTTGCAGCGCAACAGCAGCGTCGCGTCCGACAGAAACGGGTCCATCACCGCCGTAGCGGTGTCCGGCATCAACACCATGTCGGACTCGTCAATGCTTTTCCAGCCCGCGATGGACGAGCCGTCGAACATCTTGCCGTCTTCAAAAAAAGACTTGTCAACGACGCCCGTCGGCACGGTCACGTGCTGCTCCTTGCCGCGGGTGTCGGTAAATCTCAGGTCGACGTATTTAACGTCTTGGTCGCTGATCATTTTCAGCACGTCTTGAGCAGACATTTCACATACTCCAAAGAATCATCGGTTCATAAACTTGCGGCCGAGCACGGCTCGGCCTTCTACCCGCAGCCCTTCATTCAACAGGTGAGAACCGCGCATTCTGCCCTAATCAGCCGGGCGGTGCATCCCGCCGCCGCAAGGCCGTTAAGCCAAAGTCGTCTTCCGGCGCCGCGCGCGACGTGACGTCCGAACGCTCCCGGCACTTCCTCTCAGGGCGTCGTGCGGCAATGGGCGTCAGGCGCTTCTGCGGTCACGCCGACGCCGGCCGATCCCGTCTGCTGACGGCCGTGCGGTGTGCGTTCGTGCCGTTAAATTGAGCCTGCAATGCCCGGCGGCGCATCACCGCCGCGTTGTTCGGTGGCTCAAACCGCCTCACGGGGTCACAAGTAATACAGCAACAAGAACAACGCGAGCAGTGCCGTCAGCCAGCCCACCGTTGCACTGGTCTGCAGCACCTTGAACGGCGCGTCGCCGGGGCGCACGCAACGCGCGAGGTCGTCGTCCGCTTTCTTCAATCTCGCGGCGAGCGGGCGCACCAGCCTTTCGTCGAACGCACGGTCGCGCCACAGCACGCGGTAAAGGCGCACGCCCAACCTGCGGTAGAACCAGTCGAAATCAAGGCTGACGGTGCGTGAACGTTTCAGCAGCGGCAACAGCACAAAGAACGCGGCGCCCGAAAACAGCAGCAGTTGCAGTTGCGCGACCACGTGATCGAGCGTGTAGGGGTTGTAACTCACGGGCCACGGCAGCAGCAGGTAAAACCACTGCGGGAACACGCCGATCAAAAGGCACGCCGCCGAGAACACGATCATCGCAAGGCGCATGTTCAGCGGCGGGTCGGCCGGCCTCAGCCCCGAGTCGCGCTGAAAGAACACGAACCACGGAAACTTCACGCCCGCGTGCAGGAACACGCCGGCCGAGGCCGCCAGCAGCGCGAACCACAGCCACAGCAAATAGTGGTCGAACGCGCCGGTCGAGATCATCGGCTTGGAGACAAAGCCCGAGGTCAGCGGAAAGCCGGAGATTGACAGCGCGCCGACGATCGCGCACACCGTGGTCAGGCGCATGCTGCGGTAAAGGCCGCCGAGATCGGTGCATTTTCTGCGCCCGGTCATAAACAGGACGCTGCCCGCCGACATCATCAGCAGTGCCTTGTAGATGATGTGCGCGAACGCGTGCGCGGCGGCGCCGTTGAGCGCGAGTTGCGTGCCGATACCGACGCCGACGAGCATAAATCCGACCTGATTGACGATGCTGTACGCAAGGATCCGGCGCATGTCATTTTCGTTCAGCGCGTAGATGATGCCGTAGAAGATCATGTACACCCCGACCGCCACCAGCACCGTCTCGCCCGGGAACACGCTGAGCAGGACGAACACCGCCGCCTTGGTCGTGAACGCCGACAGATACACCGCCCCGGCGGGGCTCGCTTCGGGGTACGCGTCGGCGACCCACGCCGAGAACGGCGGCGCACCCGCGTTGAGCAGCACGCCGGCGAGGATCATCCAGGTGTAAAGGTCGTGCGCACGCAGCGGGCGCAACGCGGCGTCGCCGCTGTCGCCGACCAACCCGAGAATGCCGCACAACAAAACCATGCCGCCGAGCACGTGCAGCGTCAGATACCTGAAACCGGCGGCGCCGGCCGCCCTGGTGTTGGCGGAAAATATCACCGCGGTCGAACCGACCGCCATCATTTCCCAAAACACAAACAAACTCAGAAAGTCGCCGCAAAGCGCCACGCCGACCGCGCTGCCGGCGTAAAAAGACGCGCTCGCCAACTCAAACGGGCGCGATTGGCGCAGCGCGAACAAATTGCCCGCGAGCAGCGCGATCACGAACACGGTCGCAAACAACCGCCCGAGCGCGGTCGAGTGAAACGGCTGCACCGTGTAGCCGAGGAATTCAAACGCCGCGAGCGCGCCCGGCGCCGTCGTCCACACCAGCGCCAACGCCAACAGCGGCAACCCCAGCAACAGCGCCGTCCTCACGCCGCGGCGCACAAACGGGATCAGCAGCGCACCGGCAATGATCAGCAGGCCGGGCGACAAGCCGGTCTCAATCATCATAGTAGTCATCTCCGCGCTTGAGCACGCGCCCGACGAGCAGCGCGACCAACACCAGCAGCAGACACGCGCCGAAACCGAACCACGCGTAAATACCGAAGACGTCAAAAACGATATGCGGCGGGTGCTCGATCAAAGACTCCCACACAAGCGGCGCCAGCAGCACCAACCCCCCGACCAGCCACGTCCGCAACTTGAACTTCATCCGATCCTCCCGATCAAACGCACCAGCGAGTCGGCGTAAAAGAACAGCGCCACCACCGCGGCGACCGGCAGCAGCATCGCGAGCACCATCGCCCCGGGTGCTTCTCCGGGTGCTTCCCCGGGTGCTTCCCCGGGTGTTTCCCCGGGCGCTTCTCCGGGCGCTTCTCCGGGTGCTTCTCCGGGTGCTTCCCCGGGTGCTTCCCCGGGTGCTTCCCCGGGCGCTTCTCCGGGCGCCTCCGCGTCGGCGTCGCCGTTGCGCACGTAAGCGCGATAGACAATCGGGGCGAAATAACCGACGTTCAGCACCGTGCCCACCGCCAGTACGCCGACCGCAAAGTAATGTCCCGCGCCGAGCGCGCCCTCCAACAAGAACCACTTGCTAACAAACCCCGCGAGCGGCGGCAGGCCGACCATGGACAAGGCGGCGACCGTGAAGCAGGCCATCGTCCACGGCATCGCATACGCGAGCCCGCCGATCTCGCTGACGCGCTCCTTGCCCGACACGCTTTGGATCGCGCCGGCGGCGAAGAACAACGTGATCTTGCCGAACGCGTGCGCGACGAGGTGCAGCACCGCGCCCAAAAACGCGGGCTTGAACAAAGCGACACCGAGCGTGATGTACGACAACTGACTGACCGTCGAGTACGCGAGCCGTTTTTTCAAACTGTCCTGGCGCAACGCGATCAGCGACGCGACCACCACCGACGCGCCCGCGACGTACACCAGCCAGCCGCTCGCGATTCCGGCCATGAACTCAAAGCCGAACACGTAAACCGCAACCTTGGCAATCGTGAACACGCCGGCCTTGACCACCGCGACCGCGTGCAGCAAAGCGCTGACCGGCGCCGGCGCAACCATCGCCTCGGGCAGCCAGCGGTGCAACGGCATCAGCGCGGCCTTGCCCGCGCCGAATACGAGCAGCAACAGCAGCCAGCCGGCTTCGGTGTCACCGACGCAGTCCCGCAAGATGCCACCCGACGCGAACTCGAGCGTCCCGCAGGCAAAATAGATCCAAACGATCGCCGGCAGGAACAACAGCACCGACGAGCCGAGCAGAAACCCAAGATACAACCGCCCGCCGAGGCGCGACTTGTCATCGCCGTAATGCGCCACCAGCGGATAGGTGCTGAACGTCAACACTTCGTAGAAAACCCACAGCGTCAGCAAATCACCCGCAAACGCGACACCGAACGCGCCGCCGACGGCAAGACTGAAGCACGCGTAAAAGCGCGCCTGCCGCTTGAGCGCGTTGAGTTGGCAGAAAGCGATTGAATACAACATGCTGATCGGCCACAGCAGCGCGACGACCGCAGCGAAGATCAGCCCGAGCATCTCGACCCTGAAGCCGAGCGTCAGGCCGGGCGCGAGATTCGCCAGCAGCAGTTTCGGCGATTGCGCGCCCGCGTCGAAGTTCGCCTCGAAATGAACAAACAGCAACGCCACGCCGATCAACGTCGTGAACGGCACGACCAACACGAGCGCGCGATACCAGCCGGGACGCTGCGACCCCGCCGCAATCGCCGCCGCGCAGACGAACGGCGACGCCAGCACGAACATCAGCAGCCCCATGAGCCACAGCGGATTCATCCGTGCAACTCCGCCCCGACAACGCCGTGCGCCGCTTCCATCGCAGATGCCACGACACCGCCGGAGTCGAATCCGTTATAAACGTTCAGCACGATCAAACTCCACGCCGGCGCAAGCAGCGCGATCGCCGCCGCGCAGACGAACGGCGACGCCGGCACGAACATCAGCAGCCCCATGAGCCACAGCGGATTCATCCGTGCAACTCCGCCCCGACAACGCCGCGCGCCGCTTCCATCGCAGATGCCACGACACCGCCGGAGTCGAACCCGTTATAAACGTTCAGCACGATCAAACTCCACGCCGGCGCAAGCAGCGTGACCGCCGCCGCGCAGACGAACGGCGACGCCGGCACGAACATCAGCAGCCCCATGAGCCACAGCGGATTCATCCGTGCAACTCCGCCCCGACAACGCCGCGCGCCGCTTCCATCGCAGATGCCACGAGACCGTCGGAGTTGAACCCGATGTAAATGTTCAGCACGATCAGGATCCACGCCGGCGCAAGCAGCGCGAACGGTGCCTCGCAACGCTCATCGCCCGCGTCATCGGCGGGCGCCGGGCGCAGGTAGGCGGCCTCGACCAGCCGCCACACGTACACCGCGGCCAGCAGCGAACCCGCGACCACCGCAACCAGCAGCGACACCGCCGCAACCCCCGGGCCGGTTTCGATGACCGCGCCGATCAGATGCCACTTGCCGATAAAGCCCGCGGTCAGCGGCACACCGACGAGGCTCAGCCCGCCGATGACGATCGCGGCCATCGTCCACGGCATGCGCCGCCCGAGTCCCTCGAAACGCTCGATGCCGCAACCGCCGAGACGGTAGGCGACGCACCCGAGCGCAAGAAACAAGCCGCCTTTGATGAGCGCGTGATTGAACAGATAAACGAGTCCGGCGCCGACGCCGCTCACAGAAGCCAGACTGATGCCGAGCGTGATGTAGCCGACCTGGGAGACGCTCGAATACGCCATCATGCGCTTGATATTGTCCTGATAGATCGCCGCCACCGACGCGATGAAGATCGCGGCCAGCGACAGCGCCAGCAAAACCGCATCAAAGCCGGTGCTCTTAAACGCCAGGTCCGCGCCGAACACGCCGAAAAACAACCGGATCAAAAGATAGATCGCGACCTTGGTCGAGACGGCGGCGAGCAGCGCCGACACCGGCGACGGTGCGAACGTGTAGGCGTCGGGCAGCCACCAGTGCAGCGGAAACAGCGCCATTTTCATTGCGAGTCCGGCGCTGATGAACGCGAACGCCGCAACGACCACGCGCGTTTGCGCCACGTCGGGCACGCGCTGCGCGAGATCGTCGAGGTTGAGCGTGCCGGTCATCATGTACAGATAGCCGATGCCGATCAGGAAAAAGGTCGCGCCGACCGCGCCCATGACCAGATAGCGGTACGCCGCCAGCGGCGGATGACCGCCGCGGCCCAGTCCGATCAAGGCATAAGCGGACAACGCCGAGATCTCCAGAAACACAAAAACGTTGAACAAATCGTTGGTGACGGTGATGCCGAGCAACCCCGCGAGGCACAGCAAAAACAGCGCGAAAAAATAGCCGCCGTCGGCGTCGAACTCGCACACGATGCGACGCTCGGCGAACAGCGCAACGACGCTCGCGACCACGGCCAACAGCAAAACGATCAGCGCGCTCAGCAGATCCACCCGGTAGGCGATGCCCCACGGCGCGGGCCAGCCCCCGAGTTCATAACGCCATACGAATCCCTGCGCGGCCTGCTCGAACATCGCGGCGGCGCAGACCAGAATGAAAACGGTGACGCCGAGCGCGAGCAGGCGCGCCGGCATGAAACGCCGCAACAACACGCACAACGGCGCGGCCACAAGCGGCGCGACGACGACAGCGACGGGCAGGTGACGCAGCACGACTCGCCCGCCTTAAACGGGGCGCGCGCGGCGCATCGTATTCGACCGCAGCCCCGCGCACGCGGGGACGCCGCCGCGGTCGCTTGCGCGAAAGTGAACGGGCGTCATCACGGCCCCTTTCAGCCGTCATCCCCCGGACGCAAGTCCCGGGTACAACATTCGTTCCTTGTCGTCTTGTCTGCGTGCCTCTGCGTCATCTGCGGGTCTGCCTTTCAGCCTTCGCCGGTGTTCAAGGACGCAGACGACGCCGAGGCGATCTCCTCTTCCTCGATCGTCCCCCAGGCCTTGTTGATCCTGACCACCAGCGACAAGCCCAGCGCGGTGGTCGCGATCGAGACGACGATCGCGGTCAATATCAGCACGTGCGGCAGCGGGTTGGCGTACAACTGCCCGGGATCGGCGCCCGCGTCGAGGATCGGCGGCGCCGCGTCCTTGACCGCCGCGAGCAGAATGAACAGCACAAACACCGAACCTTGAAACAGGCTGAGCCCGATCAACTTCTTGATCAGGTTGCCGTGCGCGACCACGATGTAAAGCCCGATCATCATCACCACGACGACGATCAGATAGCCGTAATGTTCGACCGCCGCCTGCACCAGATCGTTCACCGCGCGCTCACCCCCGCTCCTCATCTTGTTCGGTGAACAGATAAAACACCGTGACGACGATCCCGACGATCGTCACGCCGACGCCGAGTTCGACCAGAAAAATGCCCGCGTGCTGTCCCGCGACCGGCTCATCCGCGAGCGCGCTGTAATCCAAAAACGACCCGCCCGCGATCATCGCCGCGAGCCCGGTGCCCGCGTACAACAGCACGCCGAAGCAGGCCAGCACCTCCGCGGTGCGCCGCGAGATCACGCGGTGCAGCCGCTCACCGCCGTAGATCAGCGCGTAGATGACGAGCCCGGCCGCGAAGATCACGCCGGCCTGAAAGCCGCCGCCCGGCCCGAAGTCGCCGTGAAACTGCACGTACAGCGCATACAAAAAGATCAGCGGCACGATAATGTGCGCGGTCTCGCGCAGAACCGGGTTGTGCTTGATGATCGGCATCGCCCGGCCTCAGCCCGAAGAGCGCCCGCGCGCGCGCCGCCGCCGTCCCGCCGCAAACACACCGGCGGCGCCGATGCCCGCGGTGAAGATCACGATCAACTCGCCGAACGTGTCGAAGCCGCGATAACTTGCGAGCACCGCCGTGACCACGTTGGGCACGCCGATCTCTTGCGGGGTGTTTTGCAGATAATACCTGGCGACGTGTTGCTGCGCCGGCGCGTCGGGCGCCGCAAAGCGCGGCATATCGGGCACCGCGTACAACAGCACGGCGCCGGTCAGCACCACCAGAACCAGCGCCGGCAGCCTGCGCCTGACCCTGTAGGCGTGGAAGTGCGCGGTCGCGGCGATTGCCGCGAGAAACAGCACCGTCGAGAAACCGGCGCCGACCGCCGCTTCGGTGAAAGCGACGTCGGGCGCATCGAGAGCGACGAACAGCCCCGCCGACAACAGACTGTAGATGCCGAGCAGCAAGACCGCGGCGAACAAGTCCCTGCCGACCGACACCAGCGCCGCCGCCGCCGTCAGCAGCGACAACAGCGAAATGATCACCGCGTATTCCATCAGGCACCGCCGCGGTCATGGTAGCGCGCCGCGCGCGTGATTGCGTGCGTCGTAACCGGCGCCGTAACCAGCAAAAACAACAGGATCAGCACCACTTTGCCCGCCCCCTGCACCAGCCCCATCTGCACTGCGAGCACCGCGAGCGGCAACGCGACGCCAAGCGTATCTATCAGGCCGGCGGCGTGCGTGCGCGTATAAAAATCGGGCAGGCGCAGCATCCCGACGCCACCCGCGAGCAAGAACAGGCAGCCCGTGACGAGCAGCACCCATCCGCTCACGTAAAGCACCGTCTCAATCATCGAACTCGTCCGCTTTGGTGTCGGGCGCGGGCAATTCGCGGTCTTCAAAAAACCGCAGCACCGCGATCGCGCCGATAAAATTGACCAATACATAAAGCAATGCAATGTCCATCAAATTGTGCTGCTCAAACGTCACCCCGAGCAACACCAGCAGCAACACCGTGAGCGTGCCGAACGTGTTGATCGCGAGAATGCGGTTGAACAGCCCGGGGCCTTTGGCTGCGCGCACCAGCGTCATCACCATCGCGGCGATGACCACGGCGAACAGCACCGGCGGCATCAGCGGCGACATCAGCCGCCTCCTTCGAGCCGGCTGCCCTTGCGGTCGAGCACCGCGTGCTCGGCGGCGGCGCGCGTGCGGTCGAGCGCGTGTACTTCGATAGGGTCTTCCTCGACCCTGGCGCTGACGGTGCCGGGCGTCAGTGTGATCGAGTTGCGGTTGAACAACCCGGGGCCTTTGGCTGCGCGCACCAGCGTTATCACCATCGCGGCGATGACCACGGCGAACAGCACCGGCGGCATCAGCGGCGGCATCAGCCGCCTCCTTCGAGCCGGCTCACCTTGCGGTCGAGCGCCGCGTGCTCGGCGGCGGCGGCGCGCGTGCGGTCGAGCGCGTGCACTTCGATATGGTCTTCCTCGACCCTGGCGCTGACGGTGCCGGGCGTCAGCGTGATCGAGTTGGCGTGCACCAACTTGCCGAGATCGTTTTTCTGCGTCATCGGTACGCGGATAAACCCGGGGGCGATGCGCAAGTTCGGGCGCAGCACCGTGACCGTGACCCGCACGCACGCGACCGCGACCCGCCCGAGCAGCCAGATCGCATACCACGGCAGGCGCAGATAAAAGCCGAACGTATGCAGTTTCGTGCCGAGAATTTCCATGCGTGAACCGAGCCACACCACCGCCGCCGCGCTCGCGACCCCGAGCATCGTGATCAACGGCGTATGCCGGCCCGACAGCAACAGCCATAGGGCGAGCAGCAGTGCAAAAAAAATCACGCGCGCAAACACGGCGTTTCTCCTGTGCGTGTTGCGCGCTTCAATCGAACCTGCCTCCGCCGACGTAGTCCACCACCGAAGACAGTTCTCTGAAAGTTTCAGGCTTCGGCGCGAGACTGAAACTTGCTTTCAGATAATGCTTCGCCTGGTCCCATAACTCGACTTGGCGGTACAACTTGCCGAGGCACAGCAGCAACGCCGGGTCTTTCGGCCTGCTCTTGAGCCAGCGTTCGGCGTGCTTGAGGCGTTCGTCAATGTCGCCGCTTTCGAGGCCGCCGTAATACGCCACGCAGTCTTCATCCCAGTTTGACTCGATCGCTTCGCGCAACACGCGTTCGGCGGTTTTGCGCGCGCCGACTTTGACGAGCATCTGCGCGTAAGTCGTAAGCAGCGCCGGCCGCGCCGCCGCGCCGGTCTCGCGCCAGCATCGCTCGAGCGCGTTCTCGTCCATGCGCTCGGCGGCCTGATGCAAGCGCTTGCGCGCAATCGGAATTTCAACCGCGCGCAGTTTATCAGGCGCGTGCGCGTACAACTTGCGCAACTGCGGCAGCGATTCCGCCAACATTTCCCACTCGCCCACCGCCGTGCACGCCTGCATCAGCAAGTCGGTGACCTTGCGGTTGTCGGGCTGGCGCCGCCTCAACTTGTCGAGATGCTCGGCGGCCTGCCGGGCCTGCCCCGACTTGAACAGCACCTCCGACTGGATCAGCAGCGAGCAAAAGTCGTCCTTGACGTTCACCTCGCGCGCGGTCTGTAGCGCCGCGCGCGCCTCCTTGAAAGCGTTGTCCTGCACCGCGCAACACGCCGCCAGCAGACTGGCGCTGTGCGCCAGCGCCGGGGCGCGCGCGGCGCGCAGAAAGCACTTGTGCGCCTGCCGCCACCGCCCCTGCAGATAAAACGCGATGCCCTGCTCGAACTCCTCGCGCAACTGCCCGAGACGGCGCGTGCGCCCGGCCCGCACCAGCCGCGACGGCAAACCGAGCAGCGCGCCGAGCAGCCGCAGCACGATGAACAGACCGATGAGCGCGAGGATGAGTACGGCGAAATTGGTGGTGAGATTTACGTCGCCGAAAGCGAGGGTGACGCCCGCCCACTGCGCCGGGCCGACAAGGGCCAGCGCCGCGGCGAGCAGGCCGATCACCAGCACCGCGAAGATCAACGGCTTCACGGCGTCATTCTCCGGGCGAGCGCACGGATCTCGGCCAGCGCCGTGCCGATGCGCGGCGGCGCGCCCGCGACATCGAGCGCGTACAAGATCTGCAACTTGCCGTACAGCACGGCGTCGGTCTCAACGGTTTGCTCGAATGCCCGCATCGCATTGGCGACCGCGTAACGGTAAGCGACGTCGTCGCCGCCGAGCACCGCTGTTCTCGCGAGCAGCAGCGAGCGCATCGCCACGCCCCGCGTGACCTGTCGCGCCTCATCGCCGCCTTTTCTCCCGACCACGACCAGCCGCTTGAAGCGGCGGCTCAGGCCGTCGCTGAAGCCCGCCCACAGACCGTCGCGTCCGGGCGCGGCGGCGGCCGATGCAGGCTCCGAGTCAGTCGGCCCGGCGGGGGCTGCGCCGCGCTCGAGCCGCTCGAGCATCTCATCTATGACCGTCACCGCCTGCTCGGCGTCGGCGTTGTGATATTCATTCAAC
Organism: Candidatus Oxydemutatoraceae bacterium; assembly: GCA_965211995.1. Classification (GTDB taxonomy): domain Bacteria; phylum Pseudomonadota; class Gammaproteobacteria; order Poriferisulfidales; family Oxydemutatoraceae; genus CAYFZO01. The sequence goes on along the minus strand of OZ243040.1, from coordinate 1,802,013 downwards.
GCCCGAATCTCGGCCTCCAGCGCTTGCCTGACCGTCTTCGCCGCGGCGAGTTCCACGCCGGCGAGCGTCTGCCTCGCGGCTCTCAGCGCCGACAACGCGGGCTTGACGTCGGCGCCGCTGTCGAGACGCTCGACCGCTTCCGTCAGATAACGCTCGCTCTCGGCGATCCACCACAACTCGTTCGACGCGACGGGCACGACCTTGGGCTTTTCATCGGCGACGGTTTCAAGGCGGCGCTCGAGCAGCGCGAAACGATGCTGAAGTTCGTCCATCGCGACTGCGACCGACTCCTGACCGGCTGCCTGCGGCGGCGGCTGCAAAATCAGCCACGCCTGCCGCGCGACCACCACCAGGACAATAAGCACAACGGCACCGCCCCCAAGCCGGTACAGCCGTTTGCGCGCGGACGGCTTGGCGCCGGACTCGGTATCCACCCGCTCGCTTGCCTGGTCGTTTGACCGGCTGCTTGCACGGGTGTCGGTTTTGCCGTTGTCTGAGGTCATCGTCGTGATGGGCGCGCACATCGGGGCACGCGCTTTATTCTACCGCCTGCACCGCGCCGCAACCGCCGCGGTCATGTCGTCGTCGAGCGGGCTTGCCGCGCATATCGGATCGCGCTCGAATCGGAGTTCGCGGTGCAGGTCGAGCATTGACCGACTGCCGAGCACAATCCGCGTTTGCAGCAGCCGCGCGCGGCTTGCGGCTTCGGTCAGTTCGTAAAGATTCCGCAGGCCGTCACGGCTGGTCACAAGAATCAGATCGCGCGGTTCGGCCAGCGACAGCGAAGCCAGCGGCTTGCGCCGTGCATACACTTGCGCGTAATCCACCGCGATGCCGCGTGCGCGCAAACCGGCGGCGATCACTTCCTTGCCGCCGCGCCCGCGGAACACGATGACTTTGCTCGCCGGTGCGAGCGCCTTGACCACGGGCACCTCAAGCAAAGCCTCGCTGCTCGGCTGCGCCGGATACGCCGCGCCCGCGACGCCGGCGGCTGCGAGCAGCGCGGCGGTGCCGCGACCGACCGCGACCGCCGGCGGCAGCGCCGTGCGTGCCGCGCCGACCCGCGCCAGCGCCGCGAGCCCGTAAGCCACTGCGTTGCCGCTGATGAAAATCGCAAGATCGTATTCGCCGATGCGCCTGAGCCTTTCGTCATCGGCGGCGAGGCTGACGATCTCGATGGTCGGGAAGTTGTCCGCGTCCGCGCCGAGCGCGCGCAACTGCGCGAGGATTCCGGCGCTTTGATGTGCCGGGCGGGTAGTCAGCACCCGCAGGCCCCGCAGCGGGCTTGCCGGATTCAAGTCCGAAGTGCGGCCTGAAGTGCAACCTGAAGTGCAACGTTGGTCCGTCATCCTCTTGCATCCGTCCGCGTCATCTGCGGATCTATCTCGGTTCAAGATAACTTAAGCGGGTGATTTTGGATCAGTTCAGACGCCTGCAAGAAAATGTCACGGCCTGCGCCGAGCCCTGCACCCCGCGACCTTGCCGGCTTCACGCCAAGGCAAAACAGGCGCGGGATCTCCCTGAATTTTCCCCCGAAACTTTGCGGTGCACTATTCATATTTTATGAATATAACAAATGGTTAAATCTATTATCGCCGCTCTTGAAGTGATCTTGGGCCTTGGTTTTGTTCGAGCCTCAGGCGATGCCGCGAAGTGCGCGCCCCTCTCCCTTTTAGCGCGCTTCGGGCGGGCAGGTTGAAAATCCCGGCATAGAGGCAGCCCTCAAACCCCGGGTAGATAGGCACCACTCTTTGACTTTACAGGACACCGCTTCAGTCGCCGCTTTGGCTCCAATCCGCCCCGGCAAACCCGGACAGCAACTCGCCGGCGCCCTGCGCGAGCAGGTCTTCCGCCGCCGCAATGCCCGCCTGCCGCGGCTGCTGCAGCGGCGACTTCGCTTCGGCGCGCAACACCTTGCCGCCGTCGGCGGCGCCGACCAACGCGCGCAACCGCACTTCGCGCCCGCTGCAAACCGCATGCGCCGCGAGCGGCAGTCGGCAGTCGCCGCCGAGGCGCAGGCTCAATGCGCGCTCGGCGTTGACGCATCGCTCGCTGGTGTCGTCGTTGAGCGTGCGCACCCGCTCGTACACCTCGGCGTCGCGGCGACATTCAACCGCGATCGCGCCCTGACCGATTGCGGGCAGCATGATCTCCGGCGGCAACGCTTCACGGATGCGCCGGGCGTGACCGAGACGCTCGAGTCCGGCGCAGGCGAGGACAATTGCGTCGTAGTCGCCCGCGTCCAACTTGGCGAGGCGCGTATCCACGTTGCCGCGCAGGGGCTTGATGCAAAGGTCGCGGCGGTGATGCGCCAACTGGCAGGCGCGGCGCAGACTCGAAGTGCCGACCACCGCGCCGGCAGGCAACTCGGCGAAGGCCCCGAAGCGGTTCGACACCAGTGCGTCGGCGGGTGTGGCGCGCGCCATCACCGCGGCGATGACCAGGCCCCGCGGCAACTCGGCGGGCAGATCCTTCAGCGAGTGGACGGCTATGTCGGCGGCGCCGTCGAGCAGCGCGGCCTCAAGTTCCTTGACGAACAGGCTCTTGCCGCCGACGTCGGCGAGCGGGCGGGTGACGAAGCGGTCGCCCTGCGTCGTCAACGGCAGCAACTCGGTGCGCAGGGCGCCGTCGCGTGCCGTCAGCGCCGCCGCAACGTGCTGCGACTGCCATCGCGCGAGCCGACTTTTGCGCGTAGCGATGCGTAGGGGATTGCCGGTCACAATCGCAGTATCTCTCATTTCATCATTCCCGCGCAGCCGTCGCGGGCGACGTCATGCACGGACAAGCACCCGGCGCCTAAAAACGGCAATAATAAAGGCGAGGGCGATTGAGAACTTCCGGGGGCCTTGCAAGGTGCGCCTTGCCCGCTTTCGGGGTATTCACATACAGAGGTTTTATTGCCCCTTGAAAGAGTGTGAGTTTCGCTTCAATGTGTGCCACGAAAATATGTATCAATACCTGCTCAAATCTATACGAAATAGACCGCTTAAAGTATCTTGAACCAAAATTAAACACGCTCGGCATCGCGAGCGTAGCGGCTACCGGTCAGATGGAGAGCCTTATTAGGTGACCCTTTTAACACCTGAATATAGTCAGCAACCGAGAAATTGCTATTCTCTATTTCTTTTTGAAAGGAATTGATCCAATTCCCCGCCAATCTTTGCATAGAATGTTTGTCTCTCCGAAAATATCTATTTCTTATGCAATTGGATGCAATATCTGTGATTGCGTTAAATACGGAATAGCCATTTTCCCCTGCCTCATCAACATATTTATCCAAGACACGTTTAATTCCCCTTATCAGTAAATCATAGTCTTCCTCTCTCTCTGTGTCCATACTGAAATCAATTTCTGATTTATCTTTCACACTGAATAGTGCACATATAAGATCGAATGATTGGTTTTTGTTTATCTGATATGACTTAAGTTTATTAGCATGAGATCTAAACCTCTCAAATAATTGCTCCATTCTTCCTTCCTCTAATACAAAAGAAACATCTTCATTTAGCTCATGCTTTACGTGCTTGAATGTGAATTCAATGGTTTCTTGTTCAAAAATCATTCCGTTAAAGCATATTTTCCGGCAAAACCCTACATCAAATCTCAACGATCTTGATTTGTTGTAACTATTCGTAACCCTTACATATGGAACGTATATTTCTGATTGGTTTTTTTCGTCCCATAAATTCATCACATAATTTCTGTGAACCAAATCTATATAGCAATAACTCGCTGTTGAAGGCGCCTCTACCTGAAAAACCTCGACATTTGATGCTTCTTCGACGCCGAAGAGTACAGCACAACACTTTTTCCCCAAACTCAATGCTTCCTCGTTTGAAATAAGTTTGTAATTATCGCTCACAACACCAAGAGGGTCTCCTGATTTTCTATTGACAACAACTTTGCTTCGGGGAATTTCTATTTTCGTTTTCGTCCCATTTATTTCGGATTCATAATAAACACGTTGCAGCTCAACTGGAAACAAAAGATCATTTATTTGGGTAATTCGTGCCATTTGCTTTTTCCTCTCTGAAACAAAATCATCGGATAGTCGGGTATTCTGGATTTCCACCTTTGGGGGACGGCAACTTCCAGTCCAAGGTGCAACAAAGGGGTATTCTACACGACCCTCATGATTTCAGCGGGGCTATGGCACCTGTCCCTTGGGCCTTGCCCGCTTTCGGGGTATTCACAAACAGAGATTTTATTGCCACTTGAAAGAGTGTGAGTTTCGCTTCACTATGCGTCACGAAAATATGTATCAATACCTGCTGAAATCTATACGAAATAGACCGCTTAAAGTATCATTGAACCAATGATAATATGAAACACCTTGAGAAAATCGGGTGTCAAGTTTCCTCAACGCCCTATAAGGAATGAAGAATGAAAAATAAAAAACAACCACTAGCAGAGGTGTTTGGTCATCTCCCCACTGATTACAGTTTAAAAGCTGAACGCTATCGAAAGAGAAAGCTTTGCCCATTTAATAACAAAGTTCCTAGTTGTACAAAAGACAAGGCAAAAGACCCTTTGGGCGTTTGTAGCGTAAACCATAGGGACAAACCAGCAATTACTTGCCCTATTAGGTTTCGAGAAGATTGGTTGATTGCAGATGATGCAGCCGACTTCTTTTTTGATAAGAAGACACAATGAACCTCTCTTACAGAAGTCCGCCTCGTTGATTATTATGGAAAATCTGCCGGTAATATAGATATTGTTCTGGTTGCATACGACAAAAAAGGCAAAGTATACGATTTTGGTTCCCTTGAGATTCAAGCGGTTTATATCTCTGGAAATGTCCGAACTCCTTTTATGCACTACATGTCCAATTGCAAAGAGAATGGAGAAATGAACTGGGCAGATCAACCGAATTTTCCTCGCCCCGATTTTTTATCATCGTCAAGGAAAAGATTGGTGCCACAACTAATGTTCAAAGGCGGTATTCTAAATGCGTGGAACAAAAAAATGGCCGTAGCTTTGGATAGTGGCTTCTTCGAAACGCCCCCTAAATTACAAGAAGTGGCGCAAAGTAAAGCGGAAGTAGCATGGATTGTTTATGATTTAGGCCTGTGTGCAGATCGCTCAAGATACCAACTTCAAAGGACAAAAGTAGCGTATACAAAATTTCAAGATGCCCTGAACGCAATCACCCAACCGAGAGTTGGCAATGTTGAAAAATTCATCAAACTACTTCAAGAGAAAATTGACGATAAATTGGAATCTCCCCCAGACAACAAGACAGTTGAAGTTCCTTTTGGAGAATAAAAGTGCAGCAAACTCATCTTTTTATCGGTCATATTGATGCCCAGCAAAAACAAAAAGCCGTAAATGTGGCTTCTGTGCCTCAGAGAAGCCCGTTCCGTTACCCGGGCGGAAAAACTTGGTTTGTCCCGCGGCTCAGAGAGTGGCTACATAGTCAAATTACAACTCCCAGCCTCTTGGTGGAACCGTTCGCGGGTGGCGGAATAATTTCACTGACAGCGGTTTTTGAAAATATTGTTCCAAAAGCATTAATGGTGGAGTTGGATGATGAGATAGCCGCTGTTTGGAAAGTCATAGTCAAAGGCGAATCCGGATGGTTAGCCAGGAGAATTCTGGGATTCGAAATGAGCAAAGAAAATGCAGTTGCTGAATTGAAGAAAAAATCTCATAACTACCGCGACGCTGCCTTTAAGACCATAATTAAAAATAGGACTTTTCACGGCGGTATATTGGCAGCAGGCGCTGGATTTCTAAAAAATGGAGAATCAGGCAAAGGCATCCTTTCAAGATGGTATCCAGCAACACTAGCAAAAAGGCTTGGAGAAATTGATCAGGTTCATTCGAGGCTTGAATTCCGCCATACGGATGCCTTTGCTGTTTTGGATGAATATGCAAACGAGGTTAACTCTGTTTTCTTTATTGATCCGCCATATACCGCAGGAGGGAAAAATGCTGGAAAGAGACTGTACACTCATTATGCGTTGGACCACGACTTACTCTTTCAAAAATGCACAATGCTAAAGGGAGATTTTATAATGACATACGATAATGCTCCGGAAGTCAGAGAGCTTGCCAGAAAATACGATTTGCAGGCCAAACCAATAGCGATGAAAAACACACATCATGCAGAGATGACCGAGTTGGTCATTGGAAGAGATCTCAGTTGGATGGCTGGCATAGAAAGAGTATTAGAAAAGCGGGCGATACCTTATTCAAGGTTCAAAATACTTTAAGGCATACTAAGGTCTTGCCCTGATTTTTCAGACACTTTTTAAGCATAATACACACCATTAGGAGGTGTCTGATGAAAAACCGAAGAAAATTCAACCTTGGATTCAAGCACGAAGCCGTCGAACAGGTGCACCGCAGCTGACCTTTCCCCTGTTGGGTAGCCATTCAAAGAGAGACAAAAACATCATATCATGCAGCCTCCGCCTCGAACACGGTTGGTGCCCGATAGCCTAGTGAGCTGTGCGGTCGTACATTGTTGTAGTGGTTTCGCCAGTCGTTAATGATCTGCCTGGCATCATTGAGCGACCTAAACCAATGTTGGTTCAGGCAGCCGTCACGGAAGCGTCCGTTGAAGCTCTCAACATAAGCATTCTGGGTGGGTTTCCCAGGCTGGATGAAGCAGAGTTTTACTTTGGTTTTGTGCGCCCAGAAGAACATAGCTTTGCTGGTCAGTTCCGGGCCATTGTCCAGCACGAGCGAGGCAGGCAGTGAGCGGGTCAGGGCGAGTTCATCCGGATACCGAGCCAGACGAGCGCCGGAGATGGACGTGTCAGCCAGTTGGCCAACACATTTTTGGGAGAAGTCATCAATAACGTTGAGTACCCGGATACGCCGGCCATCCGCCAATTGGTCGTGCACAAAGTCCAATGACCAACGTTCGTTCGCTTGGGCAGGTAAAGCCATCGGGACCCGAGGCCGAACCAGTTTCTTACGCCGCCGGGTTCTGAGTTGCAGACCGAGCGCTGTATACAGTCGATAGGTGCGTTTGCGATTGACCACCAGGCCCTCGGCCTTGAGCAATGCGTGCAGCATCAGATACCCGTATCGCGGGTAGCGTTCAGCCAGTTCCTTGAGCCGCTCTTTTAGTGCCCCGTCATTGCGTGCAACGGCTTGGCAGGCAACCGCTTTGCGGCTGAGCAGCGCCAGCCGGCACGCCCTGCGTTAACTCATGCGATAGGCCGACTGCAGATACACGACGGCGCCGCGTCGCTGCGTCGGCCTCACCACTTTTTTCCGAGTATGTCCTCAAGTGCGGTCTTGTCCAGCAACGTATCCGCCAGCAGCCGCTTCAACTTCGCGTTTTCCGATTCCAGTTCCCGTAACCGCTTTGCTTCCGACACCTCCATGCCGCCGTACTTCGATTTCCACCGATAAAACGTGCCGTTGGCGATACCATGCTTGCGGACAACGTCCTGCACCGGTATGCCAGCTTCATGCTCCTTGAGTATGCCTATGATTTGCTCTGTGCTGTATCGCTTGCCTTTCATTATGAGACCTCCCTATGGTCGATTCTATCGGAAAAGTCTCTCTGAAAATGGCTACCTTTTTGGGGGAAAGGTCACTATCAGTAGGCCACCTAATATAGGCTAAAATACCAATGTGGTACGGGCCAAAGCTAAAAAATAGGGTCTTAGGAAGTTAAGCACTTTTCAATAGGTGCTAAACTTCCTAAGACCTAAACAAATATAAAAATAACAGCAAAAACAAAAACTAAATGGTGCCACTCAAGGACTTTTAGGAATTCCACAATCTTACTCCGCTAGCATTTACTGATTTGTATCAACCAGTCACATAGGGAAACCACTTGATCCTCATTTGTCAGATTCGCCCCATTTGATAAAGTGCGACTTTCTAATTGTTGATATATCTCCCTCGCCATAGCATTTTCTATTGCTGCACCTATAAAAAATGTGTGAGGACTAAAACCTTTATCAGCAAAAGATGTTCTAATTCTCTCCAACGCTGAATTTGCCGTTTTCCAATGCTCGTCTGCACCTGCAGGGTCTATCCCGCCTTTCAATTCACCTAATGCAAGATATTTTCCTGGTTTATGGTTTGCTGAATCTTTAGTTTTTGCAGAAATTATCTCCTCCGGAGAGCAGTCAAACAAACATAAATCAACATTTTTTCCTACTACTGGTACATTTAAGTTGTAAATTATGGTGCGTTTTGCTTGATTTGTTATCCAATGCACACCTTTGATTTGTTTCTCTATATCTGGTTCATTATTTGATTCTATCCAATTTTTACTCTCCGAATCTAAATACTTATACTTTATCCCTCTTATAGACAAAGTAGATATAAGTATCCTTGTGAATCGCCATTCCCCTAACGCGCCTGCGAGATTTCTCATACTGCCGCCCAAGGAATCCCCTCTTGTGAGCAAAAATCGATAAACCAATTCGTCTACAAAATATTTTCCAGCAGGCTCTATGAAATTCCTGATTAGACCTGAAATAGCCTCATTTTTGTCTGATTCTTCAAAATGTCCCTTTGCTTTATCAGATAGCCCCGCTGCTGTAAGCAAAGAATCTCGTATTTCACTCATAGTTAGAAGATCTTTTGGTTTTATTGCTTTTACAGCAAAAGCTTTAAGTGCTTTGGCCTCTTCGATAAATGGAGTTGCTTTTTTATTTTTCTCTAAGGCTAAAGATATAAATCCAGCTCTTATTTCTTCGTATGGAGTAATAAGGCTTTCGTATGACTGCAAGTGATTATTGAATGGCATTTATTTCACCTTTTTTCCATACATAGACGCATTTTCTTAATGCTTCTCGTCCATGTCTTCCCATTTGTTGAGAACTATTTCCTTTTCCTTGAGGGAGAACAAGTATGTTTTCTATAGAAAATCCCAAGTCTTCCGCTATTTTCGACAAAATTGTATCTGCGGAAATCGCGGCTCCAGCATATCTAACATTATCATTCACCATAAACATTAGTCCACCCTTTTTTAGTACGCGAGAACACTCTTGAACAACGCAAGCCATTTCATAAAAATATCCCCGCACCATCCGGGCAATGCCATTATTATTAAGTTCATTTTTATCTTTTTTGTAATCTAAATAGTTCAGTATTTCTTGCAGCAAAAGTTGTTCGTTACAAACATCAATGGCTATTTTCCATTTTTTGTTCAAAGACAAAAGCTCTTTTGCTTTATTTTCCACTGTACAACTTAACATCGCTTGCCGTAATGCTGATAGTTCATTTTCGGTGATTCCTAACAATGCGTGTTCCAATGCATAGGTTCTTGTGTAATCATAGCGGTTGCAGTACGGAGGCGATGTAATTATCCCTGAATAGGTTCCGCCTTTCAGTGTGGGGAGAATATCCAAGCAAGAACCCTTTATTACGCTAACGTCTCCCGCCTGTATGTCTTGTTCTGTAAATGAAAACAGGTCCCTTCCCTTTACACCAAGGCACATATCACTTTTTATTTCTTCTAACTTGATTGTTATCGCCTCATCAAATGACAAAATTTTTCCTTTGTCAAAGGTGTTCTTCCCATTCCCTCGCTTAGATCTGTAATCCCAACGAAGATACTGCCCATCTTTTCTGGTATAACCGATTGATTCAAGGACACATAGGAGCGCAAAAAACAGGATTTCCTTTAATTTGGAATTTTCACGCTCCAACTCATTCAAATATCTTTTTATTTTATAGTGTGTTTCTGTTGGATATGCGCCGTCTGTTATACGAAGTATTTCAAAATCTTTAATTTTCCCGGTACTGTTCCATGGTTTTCTTTGCAACCAACACTCTAGGTTTGAAATAATTTCATGTCGATGCTTTCCTCTAGCAAGAATATTTGCTTCCATGATTTTTTGTCCAATAGGTAATACTTCTATACCTTCAGAATCGTAACCCAGCAAAGAACACGCAAACAATGCTGTTCCTGTGCCAGCAAAAGGATCAAGTATTTTTCCTTTGCTGACACTATATTTGCGGAAAAGATATTCGACTAAATCAGCAGAGAATGCTTCTTTGTATTTGTACCACCTATAGTGTGTGCGCGTCTTATTTGCTTGGAAACTGACGAGTTTCCGAGTTAAGTTGTCATCAGTGACAAGTGCTTCAGAAAAGTGGCTAGATAAGGACGTACCAAGTTTTTCTATTTGCGCCAGAAAATCATCGGCATTATAGATTTCTTTGATATGTTCTACATTTGTTGCAACATTAATTGACATTCCTAATGCGTCTCCTTCACAGGTTATTGTCTCTCGTTAGCATAAATTGAAAACCGTGTTTCCATGAGAATTCAAAGCTGACCATTATTATAGGTTCAAGATACTCTCTTGAAAGAGTGTGAGTTTCGCTTCAATGTGCGCCACAAAAATATGTATAAATACTTGCTGAAACCTATACGAAATAGACCGCTTGAAGTATTTTGAACCATCATAAACCCGTTTGCAAAGACCCGCGGCACAGTTAAAAAAAACGCCATCGGCGACAACCGCCGCCGATGGCGCAACCCGCGGACGCCCGGGGTTTACTCCTCCTGTCCCCGCTTGACGTGCTCGTGCTGCATCAGAAACAGCTCGCGGCGACGGATCATGATTCGCGGCTTTAGGAAGGTTTGCAGGTACTCGCGTATCTGCGGCAGACTGCGGCGACTGACCTCAAGCTTTTCGTCGGGGTCGCGCAACACCACGTAGTAGTTGTCGTCTTCGCCCTTCTCCAGGCCGTTGATGTATGCCTTGTTGACCAAAGTGCCGCGATGCACGCGCATCAGACTGGCGCCGAGTTGCGCCTCGAACCCCTTGAGAGACTGATCGCTCATCGAGCATCCGTGAAGATGCTGGATCATCGTGCACTTGCCGGCGGCCTTGACCCAGACGATCCGGTTCAAAGCGATCAGGGCGAGCCCCTTGCGGATGCGACAGCAGATGTAATTGTTTTCACCGCTGTCGAATACCGCGGGTTCCGCCACCTTGCGCGCAGCACGCTGCTGCAGATGTCCCAACACCTCAGTCAACTTGGCGGGGTGGATTGGCTTGAGCAAAAAGCCGCGGGCGTTCACGCCGAACGCGTCGAGTGCGTGTTCCCCGTACGCGGTCGTGAACACGACCGCGGGCGGCTTTTCGAACTCGCTGATGTGACGTGCGGCTTCCAGCCCGCTCATGCGCGGCATGCGCACGTCCATCAACACGACGTCTATATCGAGGTCGTACGCTTTATACACGGCTTCGATACCGTTCACGGCGTGTCCCACGTCATAGCAGCCCGGCAAAGACTCAATCATGCCTGACAGATGCTGACAAGCCATGGACTCGTCATCTGCAATTAGTATATTCATCTAACCTCCTGTTTGGGAATAGAAATCACCACGCGGTATTCCCCGTGGTGCCGTTCATAGAAAAAACAGCAGGCCGTTCCGTAAGCGAGAAACAGCCTTTCGCGAACACTTTTCTGGGCTATGTGGCTTCCCTGCGTGTGATCGTCCGGCGTTACATCTCCGACCGGATTGCAGATATTGAAAAACACGCGGTTGTTCCGAACTTCAATGCTGACGCGGATGATGCCGCCTTCCTCGCGGGTTTCGATCCCGTGATAGATCGCGTTTTCTATCAAAGGCTGCAACATCATCGTCGGCACGCGCACGCGCATCTGCTCGACGTCGGGCACGCGCCATTCGACGCCGAGCCGGTTCTCCAAGCGCTTGCGTTCGGCACGGATATAGCGCCTGGTGAATTCCGTTTCTTCGGCGAGCGTGGTCATTGGTTCCTGCCGCAACATGGCCCTGAAAAGTTCCGACAAGTCATTCAGCATATGCGCCGCAGCCTCAGAATCACGGCCGATCAGATAAGCGGTAGTATTTAGGGTGCTAAACAAAAAATGGTGGTGTAAACGTTGGACCAGCGCCTGTTCCCGCGCCTCGATCCGGCGCCGGCGCAATTGCACTACCTGTAGGGCGGCCGCGGATACCGTCGCACTGATCCCCAGTTGCAACACGACGGGCAATTCCCCGGCCGCGCCGGGCAGATACCGCCCGTAGACGGGGAGCGCCGCGACGCCTACCCCTAGTCCGACCAGCAATCCGACCCACTCCGACGGCGGCGGATTCACGAGCATCTTAAGGCCGATCTTGACATTCGCCGATGCTGTGTTTCCCCGCGTGAGGCGGTGATGGCGCAGGCAACTCCAACACCCGACGACGGCGGCGGCGACGCCCTGCAGCAGCAGGGTAAAACCGACGAGGTGATGCGCGAACGCGAGCAGATCAAATGTCACCGCGAGCGACGCGATCACGGCACAGACTTCGACCGACGCGCAAAAGCAGAAAAACTCACCGGCGTACGCACGCTCAAAGCTCAGGCGTTCCACAACCGCACCCCTCCGCCGTTCTCAGAAACCAGGAACGGCCTTAATGATCCGCACATGAAAACCACTACTCGCACTATTCGTGGAAACAAATTTCTGCGCGTAACTGATATAAATAATAGAATACTCAATCGCGACCGCCGCTCACACCCATTGCAGCCGCGGCGCCGGCACTGAGACTATGAGCAAAAAACACGCTAAATCCGGGCACGACGACGGGCGGACGAAACCCTGGCAGGGGCGTTTCACCGACGCGACCGCCGCATCGCTCGCGGCGTTCACCGCGTCGGTGGACTTCGACCGCCGCCTGTACGTCTGCGACATCGAAGGCTCGGTCGCGCACGCGCGCACGCTCGAGAAAGCCGGCGTGCTCAGCGCCGAGGAAACGAGCGGCATCGTCGCGGGCCTGACGCGGATCCGCGGAGAGATTGAGCGCGGCGAGTTCGCCTGGTCGCAGGCGCTCGAAGACGTACACATGAACATCGAGGCGCGGCTGACCGAGTTGATCGGCGACGCCGGCAAGAAACTGCACACCGGCCGTTCGCGCAACGACCAGGTCGCGACCGACCTGAGGCTGTATCTGCGTGCGCGCAACGATGACCTGCAAACGGCGCTCGCGGCATTGCAAGCGGCGCTGGTCGAACTGGCGGAACGCGAGGCCGACAGCGTCATGCCCGGCTTCACCCACTTGCAGGCGGCGCAGCCGGTGAGTTTCGGCCACCATATTCTGGCGTGGTTTGAAATGCTCAAACGCGACCGCGGCCGCCTCGGCGATCTGCGCGCGCGCGTCAACGTGATGCCGCTCGGGGCGGCGGCGCTCGCCGGCACCGCGTACCCGCTCGACCGTGAATACACCGCCGGGCTGCTCGGCTTTGACGCCGTCAGCGACAACTCGCTCGACGCCGTCAGCGACCGCGACTTCGTGATCGAAACCTGCGCCGCATGCTCAATCGTTATGCTGCACCTGTCGCGCTTCGGCGAGGAACTGACCCTGTGGGCGTCGCAGCCGTTCGGCTTCGTCGAACTCGCGGACGCGTACTGCACCGGTTCATCAATCATGCCGCAGAAGAAAAACCCGGATGCGGCCGAACTCGTGCGCGGCAAGGCGGGACGGGTCTTCGGCGACCTCGTCGCGCTGCTGACGCTGATGAAAGGCCAGCCGCTCGCGTACAACCGCGACAATCAGGAAGACAAAGAACCCGTGTTCGACGCGCTCGACACGACGCTCGCCTGCACCCGGATCATGACCGAGGTCGCCGCGACGCTGCGCGTCAACCGCGAACGCACGGCGGCGGCGGCGGAAGCCGGTTACGCGACTGCGACCGACCTCGCCGACTATCTGGTCGGCAAGGGCATGGCGTTCCGCGACGCGCACGCGGCGACGGGGCGCATCGTGCAGGCCGCGATCGAGCGCCGATGCAGCCTCAATGAAATGGAACTCGACACCTTGCGGGCGCTGTGCCCGGCGATTGAAGACGACGTATCTGCGCGGCTGAACACGCGGGACTCGCTCGCGCGGCGCAACTGCCACGGCGGCACCGCGCCCGAACAGGTGCGCGCCCGCATCGCCGACGCGCGTCGCTATCTCAAAGGCGGCTGAACCGGCTCAAAACGCGGCGCGAGCCAGCGCGATACGTCGGCGAGCACCCGTGCATCGAGGCGGTGCCCGAGCGGATACTCGCGCCAAGTGACCTCAAAGCCCGCCCGCTCAAGCGCTTGCCGCGAGGTCAGAGCGAAATCAAGCGGAACGATCTCGTCGTGCACGCCGTGCGACAGAAAGATCGGCGTCGCCCGCCCGGCATCGGTCGCGGTTTGCGGCAGTTCACCCATCAACGGCAAATAAGCGGACAGCGCGACCGCGCCCGCGAGCGGCTCGGGGCTGCGGCTCGCGTAGTACAGCGCCAGCGCGCCGCCCTGAGAGAAACCGCCGATGATGATGCGCCGATGTTCGACGCCGCGCGCGTGCAGATCGGCAACGATCTCGCCGATTCCATCGCGGGCGCGCCGAATGCCTGCGGCGTCCTCCCCGCTGCCTTTGTGCAAAGAGAGAATGTCGTACCACGCCGGCACGGCGTTGCCGTCGTTGGCCGTCACCGGCAGCGTCGGCGCCTGCGGCAGCACCAACTCGATGCGCGCTTTGCCGGGCAGGTCGAGCAGCTTTGTGACGTTTTGAAAATCCTCGGGACCCGAGCCGAGGCCGTGGAGCATGACCAGCGCGGCCTCGGGGGCGGCGCCGTCCTCATCGGCGTACGCAGGAATGCGAAGAACAGGCAGCACGACTTCCCCCGGGCGCGCCGACTATTGAATCTCGGCTTCTATACTGTCGGACTGGCCTTTGTTGTCCACCCAGGTCAGCGTGACGGTCTCGCCCTTGTTGCCCCCGGTGAACGCGAAAGAGATGAACGGATTGGCCGATACGCCGGTGCCCCAATAGCCCCGGAACACCTGCTTGCCGTCGTGTTCGGCGTGGATCTTCTGGATGAAGTGCGCGGGTGCGACCTCGCCGGACTCGGGATCTCTGCGCCGTCCGGTCTCCATCGGATGTTTAATCAGCGCCTTGACGTTGACCTCGCCGTCCTTCAGCCGCGCGCGCATTCTGATGGTGCCCGCCATGCCGCCCCCGTTCAGCCGCAACCGCCGGCGGTGACGCGGACTTTGCTGGTCGCGCGATAGAACTTGCCGTCGGCCTTGACCAGCGCGATGATTTTGGAAGTCTCGCGCACTTTGAGATTGACCGCGATGTCGGGCTTGGAATGTTCGGTCAGCATAAACTGCGAAGTCAGCGGGATCGGGTTTTTCTCGACCAGCAGGCTGATCATCTCGACTTTCGGCAAATCGGTTTGCACGACGACCCTGACCTGAGCGCCGTTTTCCGCGATCGCCGGCGCCGTCAACGTAATGCCGCTCTCGGCCGGCGTCTGCCCGCCGAGCAGACTGTCGAGCGCCTTTTGCAGTTCGGGCGTCGTGAACATGTCTTTCGGCCAATTGGCGAACGCCGCCGGCGGCAACAGCCACGGCGCGAGGCCCGTGGCAACGCCCGCTATCAGAAATTCTCTGCGCGTTTGCTTCATCTGTTCCCTTTCTCCAACCGCCGACCCGTCGTATCCCCGGATTTTATCACCGAATCAACGCGGCGACGTGCCGTCATGCCCTCCCCTTCAAGGCGGGCGTAGTTGCCGCCGGCGGCGACGGTCGCGGCGCTCGGGTTGTGGCCCCGCCGACGCCGCGATCCGCATCGCCCGCCTGTATCCCGGCTTCAGCGTCGAAGCAATTGACGGCTCGCGCGCGCTGCTCGACTGCGCGGAAACAGCGGTCTCGGCAACTGCGATTGTTCAATGCGGTGGCCCATGGCCGCCGACATCGTCTCAATCAGCAGGAAGCAGTATCTAACACTAATGTTAGCCCGCCGTTTAGTTTCTGACGGGAGTGATTGTTCGGTGGCCCGCGGCGCTCGGATGACTTCCCGCGGAGGCGGGTTTCGTCCCCTTCGCCGGCGGCCTTTATCAGCGGTTGACCGGGCGCTCGGACAACTCCCCCCGGAGGGAGAATCGGCCGGGCGCTCGGACAACTCCCCCCGGAGGGAGAGTTGGCCGGGCGCAACCCGGTCGGTGGGGGGAGGGACGATCTCTAGTCCGGAGATTGGCCAGTCCGAAGCGTGGCAAAGCGCCGGAAAAAGCGCATTGCTTTTCCCGGCTCACCCCGAAAGAAACGGACGCAACCACCCGCCGGGGGAGGCACCCCCGGACATCATCGTCGGCTGAGTTACGAGATTAGTATCTCGGCCCGCGTTGTTGTTGAGGACGGTCTCCTCTCGGCCTGGCCTGATTTACTTTGATGCTTCTGCCGCTTAAGGTGCTGTCGTTCAGCGCCTTTATTGCGGCGTCCGCCTCCGAATCGCTCGGCATTTCAACAAACCCAAAGCCCTTGGATTGGCCCGAGAACTTATCGTTGATGATGCTTGCACTCGAGACTTGACCGAATGCTGAAAACGCGTCTCTCAATTCGTTTTCAGTCACGTTGTATGGCAGATTGCCAACATAAATATTCATCTGGTTTCCTCTGTTCCGTGCGTTGATTGAGATCACGCCATCGAAAACCAAGCACACAAATTATCCGATGGAAAAGTCGACAATCTGTTGTTCGTATTTCACGCGCAACGCCTAACCGCCAACCCAATTAAGGTGCGGATACTATCGGAATAAACCCGATTTTGCTAGGGGGGTCTGCGCGGAGCGGGGCGCGGGCATTCCGCCGCCCCGGCGCCGGCCTCATCAAATTCATTAAAGTCGGCCCTGAAAATCACCGCCTGCCCGCCTATATATGGCATGGCACGGCACGCACGGCGGCGGCTGACGGCGCCTTACCCGATGCCGGCGTATTTCGGATGAGCCGCCACGCGGTCGAGCCGCGCCCGCAACGCCGGGTACCCGGACAGGTCAAACCCCCCTTCGTGCGCGACGTGGGTGTCTCCATAAAGGGCAACGTCGGCGACGGTCACACGCGCGCCGCTCAGCAACGGCGTCTTCGCCCACTGTGTTTCCATGACGCCCAAGGCTTTATACCCGCCCTTCTGCCTGGACTCGTCTTCGGCCTTTCCGGCTGCGGGCAACCCGAGGGACTTCGCGAGGGTGTGCGCGACCGCGATATACGGCGCGTGGCTGTACTGCTCAAAAACTGCTGTTGCAACTTTCGCCTTTGCAAACGCAACCGCGGACAGCACCTCGCTGCCGGCGGCCAGGCAGTTCAATATCGCGTTTGACTCGGAAAGAAAACGCCCGTCGTCCAATTCGAGAAGCGGGATTTTGCCGTTCGGATTTGTTGACAACAACTCGGCGGTGCGCATTTCGCCGGCGAGCGGGTTGACCTGAATCCATTCGTGGTCCAACTCCAACAGCGAGGCAAGCAATTTGCTCTTGCAGCCGTTCCCGACTGAGTGTATCCGTAGATTTTCCTCGTGCGCTCCACGCCGGCGTTTTACATTCGCCAGGCTATGGTGTATTCAACTTGCGGGGTTAAACCGCGAACCGCAGCCCCCGAACAAACCCGGACAATCCCGCCCTTTTGCTATACTTCCCGGGCTTTAACCGGCTTGACACAGGAGCGGAACGTCGCCATGCATCCGCAGATTCGCAAATTCCCGCACCGCGAATTTCTCTTCTGCCTAATCCTGACCGCGCTGATTTTCAGCCCGCTGCGGGCGGGCGCGATCGAGGTCACCCGCGCCGACACCGCGGCCCTGGACGGCACGATCCATCTCGACGCCGACGCGACGATCAATCTGCCTGAGAGCGTGCAGACCGCGCTCGACAAGGGCGTGGACCTGTTCTTTGCCACCGACGTCAAGATCATCAAAGATCGCAAATGGCTGCCGGACAAGGCGCTGCTCAACCTCGAGATCGTTCGCCGCCTGAGCTTCCACGCGCTGACCAAAAAATACGTCGTTGACGACTTGACCCTGAAGCAGCGCAAAAGCTTCACTTCGGTATCGGCGGCGCTGTCCTATCTCGGGCATTACCGCAAAATTCCGCTCGTGAGCGACGCGGTGATCAGCCCGGCGCCGGACATGCAGGCGCGCGTGCGCATCAGGCTGATGCACCGGAAACTGCCGCTGCCGCTGCGCCTGAAGAGGACGTTCTCCCGCGCCTGGCGCCTGTCCTCGGATTGGTACGCGTGGTCGCTGCGAGTGAGCCGCCGGCCGTGAGCGCGTCGCGTTCCGCCACCGCTCTGTCGATCGCCGTTCTGACCGTGCTGCTGGCGACGTCGCTGGCGCTGCTGTCGGGGCTGGTCAACGACTCGGCGATGTTCGACCGCTACCGCTCGCTGCTGTTCGGCTTCAACCTCCTGCTGGTCGGGGTGTTCGGCGTATTGATCACCGTCAACGCGGTCAGCCTGATCCGCAAACTGCTGCGGCGCCAGGCCGGTTCGCGCCTGACGCTGAAACTGACCGCGCTGTTCGTGTTCCTGACGCTGGTCCCGGCGGCGGTGCTGTACACGTTCTCGACGTGGCTGGTCGAGAAAAGCGTGGACTCGTGGTTTGACGTCAAGATCGAGTCGGCCCTCGGCGACGCGCTCGACCTGAGCCGGTACTCGCTCGACACGCAACTCGAGCAATACCGCAAACTGGTCGAGCCGATGATCGCCGAGTTGAACGACACGCCGAACGAACTTGCGTCTTATGTTTTGTCGTCGCTGCTCGAACGCAGCGGCGCCGGCGAGATGCTGATCGTCGGCAACAACCGCGACGTCATCGCCTCAGTCGGCACCGACGAGGCGAGCCTGCTGCCCGACCTGCCGTCCGCCGAGGTGCTGAGCGAGATCGCGCAGGGGCAGCCGTATCTCGGCATAGACCCGATTCAGGACAGCGGCCTGTTCGCGCGGCTGGTGTTCCCGCTGGCGCAGACCGAAGCCGCGCCCGAGACGCGCCTGCTGCAAGTGCTGTACCCGGTGTCCGAGCGCGTCAACCTGCTCACCGCCAACGTCCAGGACGCCTACCGCGAGTACGACCGCCTGTTCTATCTGCGCGACGCGCTGAAGCAGATGCTGATCGTCGTGCTGACATTGGTGCTGCTGTCCGGCGTACTCTACGCGGTATGGATCGCCCTGTACTCCTCGGGGCGGCTGATGCGTCCGATCGTGATGCTGACCCGGGCCACGCACGACGTCGCCGGCGGCAAACTCGACATCCATCTCGACACGCCGTCGCGCGACGACCTCGGCCAGTTGGTGGACTCGTTCAACCGGATGACGACGCGGCTCGCGCAGGCACGCGACGCCGACGAGCGCAGCCAGCGCGAGATCGAACACCAGCGCGCCTACCTGCACACGGTGCTCGAAGGCATCTCGTCGGGCGTGGTCAGCCTCGACAGCGGGTTCAAACTCAAGACCGCCAACCGCGCGGCGGAAGAGATTCTCAACGTGCGTTTCAGCGAATTGCTGGAGCGGCCGCTGAACCCCGCCGCGGACCGGCCCGAACTCAACAGCCTGTGCGAGTACCTGATGCCGCTGCTCGAAAGCGGCGACCCCGCGTGGGAGCAGGAGTTCAGCCTGTTTGTCGGCGACGAGTACAAAACGCTGATCTGCCGCGGCGCGATCATGCCGAACGGCGGCTACGTCGTGGTCTTCAACGACATCACCGAAGTGGTGCAGGCCCACCGCGAAACCGCGTGGGAAGAAGTCGCGCGGCGCATGGCGCACGAGATCAAAAACCCGCTGACGCCGATCCAACTCGCCGCCGAGCGCCTGCGCAACAAACTCGCGGGAAAATTGCAGACCGAGGACGCCGGCTTCCTGAAACGCTGCACCCACACGATCGTCGAGCAGGTCGAATCCATGAAAAGAATGGTCAACGAATTCAGCCGCTACGCGCGCAGCCTGCCGTCCGAATTGACGCCGCTCGACGTCAACCGGCTGGTGCGCGAGGTGTGCGAACTCTACCGCTCGGACTCGTTCGCGCTCGCACTCGAACTCGCGCCGGAGAACCCGCCGGTGTCGGGCGACGAGGCGCGTTTGCGCCAACTGCTGCACAACCTGCTCAAAAACTCGGCCGAGGCGCTCGCGGGGCAAGACGGCGCGCGCGTGACCGTCGCCACGCGCGTGCGCCACGCACCGCCCGCGACCGTGGAAATTGAAGTCACGGACAACGGGGCGGGCTTTCAGGAGGACATCATGGAAAATCTCTTTGAGCCGTACGTGTCCTCCAAGCCCAAAGGTCACGGCCTCGGTCTCGCGATCGTCAAAAAGATCGTCGAAGAGCACAACGGCAGGATCAAGGTCGCCAATCCCGCGCGCGGCGGCGCGGCGGTCACGGTGACGTTGTTGTACTTCAACGCCGACGAGATGGTGAAACCCGTCGCAGGAAACGCGGCATGAATCGCCGCCGGGTGCTGGTCGTGGATGACGAACCCGACATCCGCGCGCTGGTCAGGGACATTCTTGAAGACGAAGGGTTTGAGGTCGGCGTCGCAGAAACCGCCCGGGACGCACGCTCGCAATTCACGACGCGGCGCCCGGACCTGGTGCTGCTCGATATCTGGATGCCCGGCGAGGACGGCATCAGCCTGCTCAAGCACTGGCAGGAAAAGTCCCCGGTCGCCGTGCCGGTCGTGATCATGTCGGGCCACGGCACGGTCGAGACGGCGGTCGAAGCGACCCGCCTCGGTGCACACGGCTTTATCGAAAAGCCGTTGACCACGGCGAAACTGCTGCAGAGCATCCACGCCGCACTGGCGCAGCGCGCCGCGCCGGACGCGGCCGCCGGCCCGATCCGTGAGCCGGTCGGACGCGGCCCGAGCACGCGGCGGTTGCGCGAGCAAGCCGCGCGGCTTGCGCAAAGCGACGAGCATATCTCGATCATCGGCGAGACCGGCACCGGCAAAGCGACGCTCGCCGAATACATCCATTCCCTGAGCGCGCGCGTGCCGTTCACGGTCGTGCACGGCCCGAAGTTGGATGAAAAGTCGCTCGCCGCGGCGCTCGCAAACACCGCGAACGGCACCCTGCTGATCCGGCAGTTGCACGAATTGCCGCCCGCACGCCGCCACAATCTCGATAAAGTCCTGACCGGCACCCGTCTCGCGTCCGAGCGCATCCGCCTGATTACGACCGGCCTGCGCAACCCCGACGGGTTCATGCAAGAAGCGGGCATCGCGCAAACGCCGCTCGAAGTCGCGGCGCTTCGCCAGCACGCCGAAGACGTCCCGGAACTGGTCAACGCCTGCACCGACTACTGGTGCCACAACCGGCAACTGCCGTACCGGCGGTTTTCGATCGCGGCGCAAAACCGCCTGCTGCACTACCATTGGCCCGGCAACCTCAGCGAACTCAACGAACTGGTGCGCCGCCTGCTCGAAAGCGGCGGCGGCGAGATCTCCCTGCAGGAGGTCGAAGAGCGGCTGCAAGACCGCCAAAGCGGCGACGCCTGGCTCGAACAGGTCTTAAACAAGCCGATGCGCGAAGCCCGCGAAATGTTCGAGCGGCTTTACTTAAAGCACCACCTGGAACTGGTCGAAGGCAACGTCAGCCGCCTCGCGGCGAAAGTCGGCATGGAGCGCACCCACCTGTATAGAAAGTTGCGCTCGCTCGGCGTGCACCCGAAAGAGGACGGCAAGCACCCATGAAGATCATCATCGTCGGCGCCAGCCACGTCGGCGGCTCACTCGCGCAAATCCTCGCCGACGAAGCCAACGACATCACGCTGATAGACGAAGACGCCGAGCGGCTGCGCGTGTATCACGACCGGGCCGACCTCAGGACCATCGCCGGCTTTCCCTCGCACCCCGACGTGCTGCGCCGGGCCGAAGCCGAGGACGCCGACATGCTGGTGGCGCTGACGCCGAACGACGAGATCAACATGGTCGCGTGCCGGGTCGCGCACACGTTGTTCCACGTCCCGACCAAGATCGCGCGCATCCACTCGACCGCCTACCTCGAAAACCCCGCGCTGTTTGAAAAAGACGCGGTGCCGGTGGACGTGCTGATCAGCCCCGAGCAACTGGTGGCGGAAAACGTTTACCGGCTGATCGAGTACCCCGGCTCGCTGCAGGTCGTCGAGTTCGTCAACGGCCACCTGCTGCTGGTCGCGGTGAAAGCGGAGCACGGCGGACAATTGATCAACAAGCAGATACGTGAGATCCGCAACCTGCTGCCCAACGCCGACGTCCACATTCCGGCGATCTACCGCGAAAACCGCGTGATCATCCCCGGCGGCGCGACCGAACTGCAAAGCGGCGACGAGGTCTTCTTCCTCGCCGCCAAAGAGCAGGTGCGCACGATGACCGCGGCGCTGCACAACACCGAACAGCCCTACTCGTGCGTGCTGATCGGCGGCGGCGGGCGCACCGGCATGCACCTTGCCCAACTGCTGATGGGCGACTACAGCGTCAAGGTCATCGAGCGCGACAAGCAGCGCGCGCGCCATCTCGCCGAGCGCCTCGACGACGTGATCGTGCTGCACGGCGACGCCTCCAGCGAAGAACTCCTGATCGAGGAGAACGTGGACCGCACCGACGTATTCTGCGCGCTGACCAGCGACGACGAAGACAACATCCTGTCGGCGATGCTCGCGAAGCATCTCGGCGCGCGCAAGGTCATGTCGCTGATCAACCGCCCCAGTTACGTTGACCTGATCCAAAGCGACCGCATTGATATCGCGATCTCGCCGCAGCAGGATTCGCTCGGCGCGCTGCTGCGCCACATCCGCAAGGGCGACGTGGTGACGGTCCATTCACTGCGCCGCGGCGCGGCCGAAGCGATCGAGGGCATCGCCCACGGCGACGCCAACACCTCGCGCCTGGTCGGGCGCAGACTCGACCGCGTGCGGGTGCCGCCCGACGTCGCGATCGGCGCCGTCGTGCGCGGCGACAAGGTGTACATGGCGCACCACGACGTCGTCATCGAAGCCGACGATCACGTCATCTTTTTCTTGAACGACAAGCGCCGCATTCCGGAAGTCGAGAAACTGTTTCAGGTCAGCGCCACTTTCCTCTGATGCATTTGCTGCTGTTGCAAAGAATGCTCGGCGTCGTGCTGATGCTGTTCAGTCTGGTGATGCTGATGCCGGCGGCGGTCGGCCTGCTCTACGGCGAAAGCGATTTGCGCGCGTTCACGCTCGCTTTCGCGATTACGCTCGGCACCGGCTTCGCGATGTGGCTGCCGGCGCGCAAAGTGCACGGCGAACTGCGTCTGCGCGACGGCTTCCTCGCGGCGGTGCTGTTCTGGAGCGTGCTCGGCGCGTTCGGCGCGCTGCCGTTCTATCTCGCCGAGCAGCCGCACGTGAGCCTCGCCGAGGCGGTGTTTGAATCGGTGTCGGGGCTGACGACGACGGGCGCGACGGTGCTGACCGGCCTCGACACGCTGCCGCGCGCGATCCTGTTCTACCGCCAGTTCCTGCAATGGCTGGGCGGACTCGGCATCATCGTGCTCGCGA
The DNA here is from genome assembly GCA_965211995.1 of Candidatus Oxydemutatoraceae bacterium. Classification (GTDB taxonomy): domain Bacteria; phylum Pseudomonadota; class Gammaproteobacteria; order Poriferisulfidales; family Oxydemutatoraceae; genus CAYFZO01. The sequence continues at coordinate 1,778,777 of OZ243040.1, read as the reverse complement.
TTGCGGTGCTGCCGATGCTCGGCGTCGGCGGCATGCAGTTGTACCGGGCGGAGACGCCGGGGCCGGTCAAGGACACCAAACTGACGCCGCGCATCACCGAAACCGCCAAGGCGCTGTGGTACGTGTATCTGCTGCTGACGCTGCTGTGCGCGACGGCTTACTACTTCGCGGGCATGTCGGTGTTCGACGCGGTCTGCCACGGGTTCTCGACCGTCGCAATCGGCGGGTTTTCGACGCACGACGCGAGCATCGGCTATTTCGAGAGCGTCCCGGTCAACGCCGTCGCGATCTTCTTCATGCTGGTCGCCGGCGCGAATTTCGCGCTGCACTTCACGGCCTTGCGCAGCCACACCCTCGAAGGCTACCGCCGCGACAGCGAGTTCAAGGTGTATCTGAGCCTGATCGGCATCGTGCTCGTGACCACGGTCGCCTATCTTGCAATGCAGGACTTCGGCGCCGCGGCGTGGCACCACGGCGTCTTCCAAGCGGTCTCGATCGCGACCACCAGCGGCTTCACCACCACCGACTACAGCGCGTGGCCGGGCTTTCTGCCGGTGCTGTTGATCTCGGCCAGTTTCATCGGCGGGTGCGCCGGCTCGACCGGCGGCGGCATCAAGGTTATCCGCTTCTGGCTGCTGGTGAAGCAGGGGCTGCGCGAAATGCTGTGCCTGGTGCATCCCAAGGCCGAAGTGCCGGTCAAGATCAACGGCAAAACCGTCGGGTCGCGGGTGATGAACGCGGTGTGGGGGTTTTTCTCGGCCTACGTCGGCGTGTTCGTGCTGATGATCATGCTGCTGCTGGCGTCGGGCGTTGACGAAGTCACCGCTTTCTCGGCGGTCGCGGCGACGCTGAACAACCTGGGGCCGGGACTCGGGGAAGTGAGCGCGAACTACGCGGGACTGAGCGACTACGACAAATGGCTGCTGTGCGTGTCGATGCTGCTGGGCCGCCTCGAGATCTTCACTTTGCTGATCGTGTTCACCCCGGTGTTCTGGCGGAAATAAGCAGGGTTCGAGACCGCCGCTTTCCGCGCGCACCGCTATCTCGGCAAGTGGTGCAAGGGGCATTCAAAGACTGCCCGGATCTGGAGGTTGCCGCCGCGCGCACCGGCGCGCAGTGTCCCTCGCCGATTAAAACGTTGGTATCAAGAAGATAGGCCATCAGAAACCCATTCCTAATTGGTGACTCAGTTCGTTAAAAGTTTTCGTTTTCTTAATGCCAAGCAGCCGAAAAGACTCGGTGAACGAGGTCTGTCCCTCTAAAGTGCTCGCCACGAGCGCGCTGGTAAAACGTTTGCTGCGGCGAGCGACGAGCGTCAAATAAAAGTTTCCGCCCTTGCCTCTCGGCCTCCTTTGCAGCCGGCCAAGCTCTTCGTCGTACGCCGCTCGGAACGCGTCGCGCGTCAGACTGTCTAAGTCTCGAATGCACCGCAGAATAACGAGCGTGCTGACTTTGAAATGCCGCGCTAAGCGGGCAACTTCTTCCTGCAACTCGGCTTGCTCGTCATACTCGGCCCGCAGCCACTCGCGCGGCACCAGCAACTCGGCTGCCACGCGATTGCACCACGACTCGACCCGTTGCGTCGGCATGGCGCCGGGCGCCGCATCCGTAAGAGCAGACTCTCCAAGCCACAGATGCGCCAATTCGTGCGCCAGGGTGAACATCTGAGCCGCCTTTGTGTCAGCGCCGTTTATAAAAACCAGCGGCGCCACCGGATCAGCCAAGGCAAACCCCCGGAACTCGTCCGGATCCAAGGGGCGCCGGTTATTGCTGCCGACCACCCCGCTCACCATGACGAGGGCTCCGAGCGCATCGGCTTGTCCGATGAAATGCCGCAACGCCTCCGTCCAAGTCGGCAGACGACGACGCGCCTCTATGTCAAAGCCGAGGGCGTGCCGGATGCGCGCGGCACTCTCCGCAATATCGTCATCAAAGCGGCACGAGCCGACAAAGTCGCTCGGCTTCTCTCCCATCGAATGTGCCCAGTCGCGATACCAATCCTGGCGTTGTTGACACAAATAGAGGGTGTCGAGGAGAGCGGGACTCGGGTAGCGCACGCGCGCATTGGCGACCGTGCGGAAGTCCGGGATCGGCACGTGCTCGGCGGGCGGTTCTTCAAGAAACAAAAAACCGATCGGCGCGGAAGTCGCCTTGGAGAAACTTTCCAACTGCTTAAGCGTAGGCCTCACGTCACCGCGTTCCCAATCCTCAATCCTGGGAAATCGTCGGGTAAGCGCAACGATGTCAAGGCCCGCGCGCTCACGCGCCCAACGCAACAACTCCGGTCTCACAGCGACGCGATTCATGCGGCTTCCTCCCGTGTGTCAATTTTACCCGTGACGGCGGCGGAGATTAAGAATGGCGCAGAGTCTCTTGCGGCGGTTAGCGACCGCACGAACCTCAAAGGCAAGGACGTCGCCCCGCGCTGTTTGGATCTTGGTGACGGCATTTTTCTTAAGCTATGGAAATAACGCTTTACGCGCGGCCCTAAGCGGAAGAAACCCTCATGATACTTTCAGATCGGGACATTCGCGCAGCCGTTCAGGACGCGGGGAGAAATATCAGCATCGAGCCTTTCGACGGGAAGTCGCTACAGCCGGCTGCCTACGCTCAGAACATAACTTGCAATCCTTGAAGACCTCTACCGATACCCGCTGAAATCGAGCCGCCGCCCGCTTGAGTCGCCTTGAAAATAACGACCCGCGCCGTGAGCATTCGCGTTGCACGTCCGGCGTTACGCGCGGGCAAAGCGCTTATAGGACCAAAAATATTGCTCCGGACAACGGCGCACAAGGCGCTCGACCGCCGAGTTGACCGCCGCTGCGGCGGTCGCCGGGTCTGCGTCATAAATCTCCGGCGGCGGTTCGGAGAAGCATACTCGGTAGCCGCGTCCGTGCGGCAGACGCTCGGCGAACACGAATACCACCGGAGCGCGGCGCGCGAGTTTCACCAGCAGGGTCATGGTGTAGGCCGGGCGCCCGAAAAACGGCGCGCGCACCCCGTGCCCGGCGGGCGGCGTCTGATCGGGCAGGAGGCCGACGTTCTCGCCGACGGCGAGTGCGCGCAGCAGTCGCTTGATGCCGCGCGTGTCCGACAGGCACAGTCTGAGCCCGCCGGCTTCCCGGCCGCCGCGGATAAAGCGTTCGGCAATGCCGAAGGGCGCTTGCTTGTACAAGCAGTAAAGCGGGCGGTCGAGCGCGAGATACAGCCCCGCCATCTCCCAGCAGCCCAGATGTGGCGTCGCATAGACCACGCTTCCCCGCGCCTCAGCCCGCGCGCGTATTTCCTCGCCCTCAATTTCCGCGGCCAGTGCGCGGATGCGCGCCGCGCCGGCGTGCCACAGGTAGTCGGCCTCAAACGCCAGTTTGCCGATCTCGCGAAAACTGCGGCGCATAATGCCGCGTCGTTCGGCGACGGTCGCGTCCGGGAAGCACGCGGCGAGATTGGTGCGCGCCGTGTGCTGCGCCCGCGGCTTGAGCGTGGAAACCGCTCCGGCCAACGCCGCGCCGAGCCTCTGATTCGCCGCCAGCGGCACGCGTTTCGACACCAGCCGCAGCAAAGACACGCCCAGCACGCTGAAAATCCAGCGGCGGCATCGTTTAACGCACTTCAATCCCGCACTCCCGGCGACCCCTCAGCCAACATTATGCCCCGACCCCGCATGATTTAAGTCAATATATAATGTCGGCTTCAAGCGGTTTTCTCAGCTCCGGTCCGCAGCCGCAAAAATCAGGATATTGCCCTTTCCAAGACGCACCCAATTGTCCGCCGCTACCTCAACCAACGGGCCCGCCGCATCCGCGCACTGGGACGTCTGCATCATCGGCACCGGACGGGTGGGCCTGCCTCTGGGGCTGTCCCTGACCGAAGCCGGCCTGAAAACCGTCGGGCTCGACGTTGACGAAGACCTGCGCACGACGATCAACGCCGGCAAGATGCCGTTCGCCGAACCCGGCTACGACAAACTGATCAAAAGCCGCGCTTTTCAGGTTACGGGCGACGCGGCCGTCGTCGCGCAGTCCGACGCGCTCATCATCACCGTCGGTACTCCGCTGCACAGCCATATTGAAACCGATCTTCACCAGATCCGAGAAGTGCTCCGTGAAATCGCCGGGCAATTGCACCCGGGTCATTTTATCTGCCTGCGCAGCACGGTGGCGCCCGGCACGACCACTTTTGTCAAGCAATGGCTGGAGCAGCAAACGCCGATGACGGTGGGCGGCGACCTGAGACTCGCGTTTTGCCCGGAGCGCATCGCGGAAAACTACGCCTACAAAGAATTACGCACGCTCCCGCAGATCATCGGCACCGAGGATCCGGCGAGCAAGCAGGCGGCTTCGAAATTGTTCTCCCGCCTCGCCCCCGAGATCATGCACACCAACTTCGTCAGCTCAGAACTGGTGAAACTGTTCACCAACATCACGCGCTACGTTCATTTTGCCGCCGCCAACCAATTCGCCCTGATCGCCGACACGTTCGGGGCGGACATTCACGAGATCCGGCGCTTCGCGAATCACCACTATCCCCGCACCGAGATCGCGGCGCCGGGCATGACGGCGGGCACCTGCCTGCGCAAGGACTTCGGCATGGTCAACGAATGGAATCCCTATTCCGATCTGTTGCTGTCCTCCTGGAAAATCAACGAATACGTTCCGGCTTTTCTGGTTCAGCACCAAACGAAAAGGGAGTCTTTTTACAACAAGATCGTGGGCGTGCTGGGTTACACTTTCAAGCGCGACACCGACGACACCCGCGACAGCCTCGTGCCGAAACTGGTGCGCTATATCCAGCGGCAACTGCCGAGACAAGTACGGGTCAGCGACCACAATCTGCCCAACCCAATCCCCGACGTGGGCAACGGCCGCCTTAAAAACTGGGAAGCCGACGAGGTCTGCCGGGGCAGCGATTGCGTATTCATCGCGACCGACCACAGCGGCTATCACGAAGTCCTCAAACTAATGGCGACCACGAACCCGCAAGGCCGGGTGGTTGATATCTGGAATATGGGCAATATCGAAAAGGTCTTTTATCAAGCCAGCGAATTGGCGGACAATTCCTCCGGAGATTCCAGCGCGGCGTAACTCGCGCGGTGCGGGCGCATCGGCGGCCCGCGACGACGGACAAAACGCTTCATCGCCTATGGCAAAGCACCTGGTCACCGGCGGCAGCGGCTTCATCGGCGCCGCACTGGTCAAAAAGTTGCTCGCGGAGAAACAGCAGGTGCGCGTCATGGACGACTACTCGCGCGGACATCCGCGCCGGCTGGACGGCGTCGCCGATGCGGTGGAAATGGTCGAAGGCGACGTCCGCGACGCCGCGCAGTTGCACCACGCCGCCGCGGGCTGCGAAACGGTCTGGCATCTGGCGTTCATCAACGGCACCCGCTTTTTCTACGAGCGCCCGGACGACGTGCTCGAAGTCGGGATCAAAGGCACGTTCAACGCGATCGAGGCCGCGCTGGCCGCGAACGCGACGCGTTTCGTATTTGCATCAACCAGCGAAACCTACAACCAGCCAACCCACGTGCCCACCACCGAAAAGGAGCGCCTGATGATCCCCGACGTCACCAATCCCCGCTTCAGTTACGGCGGCGGCAAACTCGCGGGCGAATTGCTGACGCTGCATTACGCCGCGCGGCGCGGACTCGAAGGCGTTATCGTGCGGCCACACAATATCTACGGCCCCGACATGGGGTTCGCCCATGTGATCCCGGAGATTGTCGCCCGCATCTTCGATCTGGCGGGCGGGCGGGCGGGCGCCGCCGTCGAGTTGCCGATCCAGGGCGACGGCCGGGAAACCCGCGCGTTTTGCTACATTGACGATGCGGCGGCCGGCTTTCATCTGGCGGGGCGGCAAGGCGCGGGCGGGGAGATCTATCACCTGGGACGCCGGGAAGAGATCTCGATCCGCGTCCTGGTCGAGACGATTGCGCGGCTGCTGGGCGTCGGACTGCGCATCGTCCCCGGGCCGCGGCGCCCGGGAGGCACGCCGCGGCGCTGCCCCGACGTATCCAAATTGTCCGCGCTGGGCTACCGCTCGACCGTCACGCTCAAAGAGGGCCTGCGCAAGACCGTCGAGTGGTATTGGGACTGGTATCGCTCGCACGAGGGACAAGCCCGCCAAGTCTTATCCGAAAAGCAGCCGTCCGCATAAAACAAAGCATAGACGCGGCTTGGCCTGAGGCGCGAGTTCGCCCCGTGCAAGTCCGCACCAACCGAATAGTGAACGCGGCTTGGCCGCTCGGCTCCGAAAAGGTTTTGCAATATCTGTACGAAGCAAAAAACAAACGCCGCTTGGACAGCGGTTTGTCTCTCCCCGGTGCGTTCGCATAAAACAAAGCATAGACGCGGCTTGGCCTGAGGCGCGAATTCGCCCCGTGCAAGTCCGCACCAACCGAATAATGAACACGGCTTGGCCGCTCGACTCCGAAAAGATTTTGCAATATCTGTACGAAGCAAAGAGCAAACGCCGCTTGGACAGCAGTTTGTCTCTCCCCGGTGCGTCCGCACAAAGCAAAAAATAGACGCGGTTTGGACGCCGCTGAAACCGCACCCGCCATGGCGAGGAGGCGCTCGCCGATGACGTTAATGGAAGTATACTGCTGAGTTCGTTTTCCCTGGTCTTGGCAAACAACGATGTCCATCGGGGAAACGATAACCGGAGGGGAAAATCATGCTTAACAATGAGTTTTACACCGCAGACAATCACGGTGCTTTCGAAACTTTCAATCTCGGAGACTTCGAGTTGGTGCGCGGTGGCACGCTGCCCGACGCCAAACTCGCCTACGCCACGTTCGGCAAACTGAACGCGGCGAAAGACAACGCGATCCTGTTTCCCTTGATGTTCTCGGGAACCAGCGGCAGCCTGAAACACTACGTCGCTGAAAACCTCGCGCTGGATCCGTCGAAATATTTCGTCGTCATTCCGAACCAACTCGGCAACGGACTGTCGAGTTCTCCGCACAACACGCCCGCGCCGCACGGCATGTCGTCGTTTCCCAAACTCGACATCGCGGACGACGTCCGTGCGCAGCATCGCCTGCTGACCGAGCATTTCGGGGTCGGCGCGCTCGAACTTGTTGTCGGCTGGTCCATGGGCGCGCAACAGACCTACGAATGGGCGATACGCTACCCGGAGATGGTGCGCCGCGCCGCGCCGATTGCGGGCACCGCACGCTGCACACCGCACGACGCGCTTTACGTGGACACTTTCTGCGAGGCGCTCAAGTCCGACCCGGCGTGGAACGGCGGTGAGTACACCGAAGCACACGCGGTCGAAACCGGCCTGCAACGCCTCGCGCGCGTGTTCGCGCTGATGGGGGCGAGCAGCGAGTTCTACAAGCGGAAAATGTGGGAGACGATCGGCGTCGGATCGCTTGAGCAGATGTTGACCGACTTCTGGGGAAAATGGTTCGGGCCGATGGACCCGAACGCCCTGCTGTGCATGGCCGACAAATGGAAAACCGGCGACGTCAGCGCGCCCTACGGCGGCGACCTCGGGAAAGCGATGTCGAGAATTACCGCCAAGACCACCGTGATCGCGTTTTCCGAGGATCTGTTCGTGCCGCTGCGCGACTGCCGCGCCGAGCAGGAGATGGTCGCGGGCAGCAAATTGTGCGCGCTCGACAGCCTGTGGGGACATTTCACGATGCTCGGGCTGGCCAAAGAGGACTTCAAGCGCATCAACGAAATCCTCGGCGAATTGCTGGCTTCCTGATGAAGCGGGAGTGAAGGGCTTATATCCCGACATCGCGCCGCACACGCAATTCCACCTCGGCGTTGACGACGTTCACTCGATCTACGTCGAGGAATGTGGTGCGCCCGGCGGCATCCCCGCGGTGTTTCTGCACGGCGGTCCCGGTGCCGGCTGCGAGCCCTGGCACCGGCGCTTCTTCGACCCCGCGGCGTACCGCGTCGTGCTGCTCGACCAGCGCGGGTGCGGGCGGTCAACGCCCCACGCCGAGTTCGCGCACAACACCACCGGGCACCTGGTCGCCGATCTTGAAGCCGTGCGCCGCCACTGCGGCATCGAGCGCTGGGTGGTCTTCGGCGGCTCGTGGGGCTCGACGCTGGCGCTGGCCTACGCCGAGGCTTATCCCGGGCGCTGCCTCGCGCTGGTGCTGCGCGGGATATTCCTGTGCCGCGACCAGGACATCCGCTGGTTCTATCAGGACGGCGCGAACAGATTGTTCCCCGACCTGTGGCAGGCGTTTGAGCGGGTGATCCCGCCCGCGGAACGCGGCGACATGGTCGCGGCCTATTACCGGCGCCTGAACTCGGATGACCCCGCAACGCAACTCGAAGCGGCGCGCGCGTGGTCCAACTGGGAAGGGCAACTGCTGACGCTGCTGCCCGACGAAAAAATGGCGGCGCCTTTCGATGAACCCCGCACGGCGCTGAGCCTCGCGCGCCTGGAATGTCACTACTTCATCAACAACATCTTCCTGCGCGACAATCAACTGCTCGACGAAGCGCATCACCTGCGCGACGTTCCGGGCGTTATCGTCCACGGTCGCTACGACGTCGTGTGCCCGATAGATCAGGCCTTTGCGCTGCACCGGCGCTGGCCGCAGGCGCAACTGCACGTCGTCCCCGACGCCGGTCACGCCGCCGGCGAAACGGGGATCGTGCATCACCTCGTCGGCGCGACCGACGACCTCGCGCGGCGCCTTCGATGATCGCGCTGCTGCAATGCGTCAGTGAGGCCTCGGTCGCAATCGAGGGGCGCACCGTGACCGCGATCAAAGCCGGCCTGCTCGTGTTCGTTGCGGTCGAGCCGCGCGACGACGAGGCCGTCTGCGGACGCATGGTCGAGCGCATTCTCGGCTATCGCGTTTTCGCGGACGCCGTCGGGCGCACGAATTGCAGCGTCACCGACGGCGGCGGCGCCGTGCTGCTCGTGCCGCAGTTCACGCTCGCCGCCGACACCCGCAAGGGGCTGCGCCCGAGTTTCTCATCCGCCGCCGATCCGGAGACGGCGAAGCGGCTGTTCGAGTGGACGGTCGCCCGCGCCCGCGCTTGCTATCCCGAAGTCGAGGCGGGCCGCTTTGGAGCCGATATGAAAGTGACCCTGGTGAACGACGGACCCGTAACGTTCCTGCTGACTGTGTAGCACGACTTCCATTTTCCCGGTCGCGTCTCGGGCGGCTTCTTTATCTTCCACGCAACGGTTTCGGTTGACCGCCGCAGAGGCAATGCGGCCAAGATCGCCAACTATCGCCAACTAAGGCCGCGCCTTTAAGGGGGCCAACATAAGCCGACCGGTCCGACACAAGTGCAAAGATGAAAGACGGATTGATGAAGATGGCTCACCGGGCGGCCAACATAAGCCGACCGGTCCGACACAGGTGCGAAGCCCTGGCATTTTGGAAGAGCGCAGCCACGCCGGCGGCCGCGACAAAATGCATCTCGCGTCCGGGTGCATTTGCCCCAAGACAATCCCCAAACCCGCACCGGCAAGACCGCCTGACGCGCCCCCCCGCCCCGGTTATTGCCTTCAAAGGCAGCCCGGTGCCGGATGTGTTAGGGTCATGTCAAGGGTTATCGCCTACCTTCTGAGCGGACTGGTAGGCAATATCTCAAAATTAAACTGGACAATAGTAAGACGAGGTAAGGTTATGGCTAAAACAGCATTTCACATTGACACAGGCAAACCACCCGAGGATCTGGACCTAAAGCCACACAATCGGTGGCATCCGGACATCCCGTTTGTCGAGACATTCAAGCCGGGGGATGAATTCCGCGTCGAATGTTACGACTGGACCGGCGGTCAGATTGCCAACGACAACAGCGCCAACGACATTCGCGATGTGGACCTTTCCAAGGTTCATTATCTGAGTGGCCCGTTTGGGGTGGAAGGCGCGGAGCCGGGCGATCTGATGGTGGTTGATATCAACGATATCGGCGCGCTGGAGTCCTCACAATGGGGGTTCACCGGGATTTTCGCCCTGGAAAACGGCGGCGGCTTCCTGGATCGTCACTATCCCAAGGCGAGGAAGTCCTGCTGGGATTTCCACGGCATCTACACCACGTCGCGGCATATTCCGGGTGTGCGCTGGGCTGGCATGGTCCACCCCGGCCTGATCGGCTGTCTGCCGTCCCGGAAACTGCTGGATACGTGGAACAAGCGGGAATCCGCACTGTTTAACACTGACTCTGATCGCGTACCGCCGTTGTGCACCCTGCCGGACGGCATGGCCGGAACGACTACCGCGCTCATGGGACAGATGTCCGGACAGGCGGGCAAGGACGCCGGTGCGGTGGCGGCACGGACGGTGCCCGGACGGGAACACGGCGGCAACTGCGACATCAAGAATCTGTCGCGCGGGTCGCGGGTGTATTTCCCGGTGTACGTCAAGGGCGGCGGTTTGTCCATGGGCGACATTCACTGGTCCCAGGGAGATGGCGAAATCACTTTCTGTGGCGCCATTGAGATGGCCGGCTGGATTGACATCGGGGTTGGCCTGATCAAGGGGGGCATGGAGAAGTACGGCATCATCAACCCCATCTTCAAACCCAGTCCCATCGAGCCGCGTTTCTCGGAGTACTTGGTGTTCGAGGGGATCTCAGTCGATGAGCATACCGGCGATCAGCACTATCTGGACGCCACCATCGCTTATCGTCGCGCCTGCCTGAACGCCGTCGAGTACATGAAGAAGTTTGGCTACACGGGCGAACAGGCCTACATGATCCTCGGCACGGCACCGGTGGAAGGACGCATCAGCGGGATTGTTGATATTCCCAACGCCTGCTGCACGCTGGCACTGCCGACCGAGATCTTCGACTTTGACATTCAGCCGAACGCAGACGGCCCGTCGCGCAAGGTACCAGCAAGCGACGTCGCAGACAGCGACTGAGCTGAGGAGGACATTTCCAATGTTACTTGGACTAGTACTGTTTTTCGTCGGCGCTGTTCTGTTCCTGAACGGGATCTGGATTATGGGCCACATCGAAGACCGGGAGATCTCCGTGATCAACGTCTTCGTTGGCAGCCTCACTCTCCTGGTCTCGCTGTTCCTGGCCCTGGGGCCGGAAGCGGATGCGGGCAGCATCAAGGCCGCGGCGTTCACCCTGTTATTCACGTTCACCTACTTCTGGGTCGCGTGGAACAGGTGGAACGGCTCTGACGGGCGCGGTTTGGGATGGTTCTGCTTTTTTGTCGGGGTGACCGTCATCCCGATAACTTTACAGACACTGGCTGAAGCCCAAAGTCCGCTGGGTTACTGGCTGGTCGTGTGTTGGGGTTCTTGGGCGGTGCTGTGGCTTATGTTTTGGGCGTTGCTCGCCTTGCAGAAGCCCATCGCGAAACCAACCGGGATGTTGTGCGCGGCCCAGGGCGTTTACACGGGTTGGATCCCGGGGTACATGGTGCTGGTCGGGGCGCTTTAGTGAAGGGCACTGCGTTGCTCTCTGACTGAGGCTTAGAACCCTTAAACAATGCCACTGTACCAATATCGTTGCGCTGATTGCCAGCATGATTTCGACATGCTGCGCAAGATGAGGGACCATGCTCTTCCGGGGCAGTGTCCGGCTTGCGGGCAATCGGCGCAACGCGTTTTTTTGCGGGCTCCTTATTTGAATACCATGCCGAAAAATCAACGCATCGCCCACCAGCGCAATGAACGCAGCGCCGATGAGCCCAGGGTTGAGCGCAGGCTGACCGGACACACTCATACACCGAAACATCGGCACACTCACCGTCCATCGCGTCCGTGGATGCTCGGACACTGACACCGAACCGGTTGGCGATAAGCGGGGTAGCAAGGCGTCCGACGGTGGTCGTGTTGATTGCGGATCTAATCCGTATCAGATTTTTTAGTTCTTCTGCTGTAGCCGGGCGTCCGGCGGCGGCCGTATTGATTGCGGGAGCCGGTCCAAAGGTTTCCCCTCGCAGGCCGGCGTCGCGATGACAAATGCACTGCTGGCAGTCGCTTTCGGAGGGGCGACCGGTGCGGTCGCGCGTTACCTTGTTTATTTGGGAACGGCGCAGGTGCTGGGCACGGGTTTTCCGTTCGCCACCCTGCTCGTGAACATCATCGGCTCGTTCTTCATGGGGCTGTTGATTGAGTTGGGGGCGCTGACGTGGACGTCGCTGCACGAAGTCCGCCTGTTTCTGATTACCGGCGTACTGGGCTCGTTCACTACCTTCTCCACTTTCTCGCTGGATTTTGCGACGCTGTACGAACGCGGCAAATTTTACCTGTGCGCGCTCTACCTCAGCGCCTCGGTAATACTCTCCATCGGCGCCTTTTTCGCTGCTCTATTTGTGGTCAGACGCATAATTGATGTCCGCGTGTAGTCGCTAGTTATACTGTTGAAACATGGAAAATGTTGAGGAGGCGTTTGTCGTTGTGACCTTTCCCCTGTTGGGTAGCCATTCAAAGAGAGACAAAACATCATATCATGCAGCCTCTGCCTCGAACACGGTTGGTGCCCGATAGCCTAGTGAGCTGTGCGGTCGTACATTGTTGTAGTGATGTCGCCAGTCGTTAATGATCTGCCTGGCATCATTGAGCGACCTAAACCAATGTTGATTCAGGCAGCCGTCACGGAAGCGTCCGTTGAAGCTCTCAACATAAGCATTCTGAGTGGGTTTCCCCGGCTGAATGAAGCAGAGTTTTACTTTGGTTTTGTGTGCCCAGAAGAACATAGCTTTGCTGGTCAGTTCCGGGCCATTGTCCAGCACGAGCGAGGCAGGCAGTGAGCGGGTCAGGGCGAGTTCATCCAGATACCGAGCCAGACGAGCGCCGGAGATGGACGTGTCAACCAGTTGGCCAACACATTTCCGGGAGAAGTCATCAATAACGTTGAGTACCCGGATACGCCGGCCATCCGCCAATTGGTCGTGCACAAAGTCCAATGACCAACGTTCGTTCACTTGGGCAGGTAAAGCCATCGGGACCCGAGGCCGAACCAGCTTCTTACGCCGCCGGGTTCTGAGTTGCAGACCGAGCGCTGTATACAGGCGATAGGTGCGTTTGCGATTGACCACCAGGCCCTCGGCCTTGAGCAATGCGTGCAGCATCAGATACCCGTATCGCGGGTAGCGTTCAGCCAGTTCCTTGAGCCGCTCTTTTAGTGCCCCGTCATTGCGTGCAACGGCTTGGTAAGCAGCCGCTTTGCGGCTGAGCAGCGCCAGCCGGCACGCCCTGCGTTGACTCATGCGATAGGCCGACTGCAGATACGCGACGGCGCCGCGTCGCTGCGCCGGCCTCACCACTTTTTTCCGAGTATGTCCTCAAGTGCGGTCTTGTCCAGCAACGTATCCGCCAGCAGCCGCTTCAACTTCGCGTTTTCCGATTCCAGTTCCCGTAACCGCTTTGCTTCCGACACCTCCATGCCGCCGTACTTCGATTTCCACCGATAAAACGTGCCGTTGGCGATACCATGCTTGCGGATGACATCCTGCACCGGTATGCCAGCTTCATACTCCTTGAGTATGGCTATGATTTTCTCTGTGCTGTATCGCTTGCCTTTCATTATGAGACCTCCCTATGGTCGATTTTATCGGAAAAGTCTCTCTGAAAATGGCTACCTTTTCGGGGGAAAGGTCAATGCCGCCGGACGCGGCGGACGTGAAAATAGTTTCAGTAGCTGAGTAGTTAGTTATACTGTTGAAACCCGCGGACGCCTTTACGTCCGGACGATCAGATGCCGTTTCAGTAGCTGAGTAGTTAGTTATACTGTTGAAACTTTGGCAATGTTCGAGACTAAATTGTGAATCTCCTGGTTTCAGTAGCTGAGTAGTTAGTTATACTGTTGAAACCGCAGACAACGCAATCTCGCCGATCGCAACAATTGTTTCAGTAGCTGAGTAGTTAGTTATACTGTTGAAACTCCGCCATCTGCTCAACCCCGGCAACCGTGATTTGTTTCAGTAGCTGAGTAGTTAGTTATACTGTTGAAACCGCGGGATGTGACTCTTTCAAGCCCAAAGCACGTTGTTTCAGTAGCTGAGTAGTTAGTTATACTGTTGAAACCAAATGAAACACGACACCGGAGGATTTACCATGAAAAGTTTCAGTAGCTGAGTAGTTAGTTATACTGTTGAAACTTCGGGTGGTCGATCATCTGTCGCTGGTGCAGTTGTTTCAGTAGCTGAGTAGTTAGTTATACTGTTGAAACCGCCGACAAGCCGCTTTTTGTCCTGGGCCGGTGCGGTTTCAGTAGCTGAGTAGTTAGTTATACTGTTGAAACGTTCCGGTTGTCGTTGATGGCTACAGGTGTATGCGGTTTCAGTAGCTGAGTAGTTAGTTATACTGTTGAAACCACCGACGACGGCGAACAACGCGCCCGCGTCTTTATCAGTTTCAGTAGCTGAGTAGTTAGTTATACTGTTGAAACCCGTCGCCGAGGTCGAGATAAAACTCTCCCGCGCGTTTCAGTAGCTGAGTAGTTAGTTATACTGTTGAAACGTCAGGACGAGCCTGAATCAGAGATGCGGGTTCCGTTTCAGTAGCTGAGTAGTTAGTTATACTGTTGAAACTCGGTCTTGGATGATACCGGCGCTGAATTGGTCGGTTTCAGTAGCTGAGTAGTTAGTTATACTGTTGAAACCGTTAAGTCGTTGATTCATAGTGTATCCTCCAAATGGGTTTCAGTAGCTGAGTAGTTAGTTATACTGTTGAAACCCCGGCAGTACGGGAACACAATCCAGAGTCTGCAAAGTTTCAGTAGCTGAGTAGTTAGTTATACTGTTGAAACCCAAAATAAACTCATTCCAAGCATCGCCATAAATGGTTTCAGTAGCTGAGTAGTTAGTTATACTGTTGAAACAAGTGCCGCCGCCAGGATGCCGGCAAAGACCAAAACGTTTCAGTAGCTGAGTAGTTAGTTATACTGTTGAAACCGCGCGTGTGCGCGCGGACAATTACTCGGTCCGTGAGTTTCAGTAGCTGAGTAGTTAGTTATACTGTTGAAACTTGACCAATTCAGGCCCTATTTCAAACAGTTCCGGTTTCAGTAGCTGAGTAGTTAGTTATACTGTTGAAACAAAAGAACTGATCGCCCTAAAAGGAAAGGATTGCGTTTCAGTAGCTGAGTAGTTAGTTATACTGTTGAAACAAAACAAAAACAGGAGAAAAACAATGCTAAACAGGTTTCAGTAGCTGAGTAGTTAGTTATACTGTTGAAACCGACGCAGAGGCAAACACAAAATACGGTCGGCAGTTTCAGTAGCTGAGTAGTTAGTTATACTGTTGAAACACCTCGAGAGAGAGCAACTTAACTACGCCGTCGCGTTTCAGTAGCTGAGTAGTTAGTTATACTGTTGAAACACAATGGCACGATTCTTGACGGCAAACTTATGCCTATGTTTCAGTAGCTGAGTAGTTAGTTATACTGTTGAAACGTGGGCGTGTTTGACTGTCCCGCTAGGAGCGCGCGGTTTCAGTAGCTGAGTAGTTAGTTATACTGTTGAAACCTCTCTCTAGAAATCAACAGCGAGATAGAAGAGAAGTTTCAGTAGCTGAGTAGTTAGTTATACTGTTGAAACTACTCAGGATGCGTTTTTCTGACGGCCGGCGGGATGTTTCAGTAGCTGAGTAGTTAGTTATACTGTTGAAACCCACGAGGACGGCCCAAAGCGAAGCCACACCAGGTTTCAGTAGCTGAGTAGTTAGTTATACTGTTGAAACAGAAACAATGGAAAGAAAAAGAGTTGGAGATAGGTTTCAGTAGCTGAGTAGTTAGTTATACTGTTGAAACCGTTGTAGGGGTGACCGTCGATCATCACTCCCAGGTTTCAGTAGCTGAGTAGTTAGTTATACTGTTGAAACCCGTTCCTCAGCGCCGATCGCTGAACCACCGCGCCAGTTTCAGTAGCTGAGTAGTTAGTTATACTGTTGAAACTGTTGACGATCTGCGCGGTACAGCGCTGTTAGACCGTTTCAGTAGCTGAGTAGTTAGTTATACTGTTGAAACCGGGGTAGTGATAACGCTGGTATCCGGCGCGACGGTTTCAGTAGCTGAGTAGTTAGTTATACTGTTGAAACGGTCAATCAAGGCAATCATGGTAATCAGGCTGTACCGTTTCAGTAGCTGAGTAGTTAGTTATACTGTTGAAACCGGAAAAAGGGGACGGTACCTGGCTTGACCCCGAGTTTCAGTAGCTGAGTAGTTAGTTATACTGTTGAAACCTCGACAGCGCAATGATTATGGACGGACTGGTGCGGTTTCAGTAGCTGAGTAGTTAGTTATACTGTTGAAACTGCGTCAAACGCCGTGAAAAAATTCGGAGAGCCAGTTTCAGTAGCTGAGTAGTTAGTTATACTGTTGAAACCCAGTTCCTCACGCTGAAACTTTTAAGAATCACCATGTTTCAGTAGCTGAGTAGTTAGTTATACTGTTGAAACCTGATGAAATATACAGATAGTCGGATGGTTATCTAGTTTCAGTAGCTGAGTAGTTAGTTATACTGTTGAAACAAATTCACTCGACGAAAATGTGTGGCGTATTGTCAGTTTCAGTAGCTGAGTAGTTAGTTATACTGTTGAAACTGGCCGGGCGCGAGGCTGCCGCTGCTCTTCTGTTGTTTCAGTAGCTGAGTAGTTAGTTATACTGTTGAAACACGATCGGCGTGACCGTCGGACTCGCCGCGCTCGAGTTTCAGTAGCTGAGTAGTTAGTTATACTGTTGAAACTCGAGGAAGACCACCGTCAACTTCTTGCCACACGTTTCAGTAGCTGAGTAGTTAGTTATACTGTTGAAACTCTGCATGTCCGCCGCGGCGCCGACACGGTAACCACGTTTCAGTAGCTGAGTAGTTAGTTATACTGTTGAAACCCTGTCCGCGATTAACCCAAATGCGGCTGCCGTCTTTGTTTCAGTAGCTGAGTAGTTAGTTATACTGTTGAAACCGGGGGCGTAGGGCGCGAACACCGCGCCGTTGTAGGTGGTTTCAGTAGCTGAGTAGTTAGTTATACTGTTGAAACTGAAAGAAGGCTCGATGGCGCGGCATTAAAGGATTGTTTCAGTAGCTGAGTAGTTAGTTATACTGTTGAAACTGCGTTCGTGCCGCGACACCCATTTTGCTATGCGGTTTCAGTAGCTGAGTAGTTAGTTATACTGTTGAAACTCACGAGATCACTCACGAAGAAAATTATGCCAGCGTGTTTCAGTAGCTGAGTAGTTAGTTATACTGTTGAAACCCCAGCATCGACGGCGTAAGCGGCGAGCGACTTCGGTTTCAGTAGCTGAGTAGTTAGTTATACTGTTGAAACCCCTCTGCTAACGTATTGATTGCTGTGACTAATGGGGGGACTTTACTAATTAAAGCTTTCGCAAAGGAGTGTTTTGTCAAAAAATTTAGATATTTTGCGAACAACTTTCTTTGTGTTTGTATTAGTGCTACAGTATTCAAACAGTATAACTGATTACTAATGCTCTGTAATCATTCAAAAGTATTTTGAACGGACCTCTGCCTGCACGTCTGCTTTCACTTTGATGAAAGACATTAAACCGCCCCTCCGGGCGGTTTTTTGTTGCCGGGCTATTTACAAGCGATCATTGCAAAAATTGACATACTCACAAATGCAACATTGAGCAGCGGTCGCGCTTGACTCCGGCTTTAACCCTCGTTGCAACATCTGTCTTATATTATCTGCTATTGCCATGACTGCTTCACGCTTGCCTTGGTCAATATCAATGGTGTGCAAAACCTTTCCCTTGCCAACCAGAAAACCCACCGGACTTGGTTTGGAAAAATGTTTTTCCAGCAACATCGCATAAGCTACAAGCTGCAATTGATCACCTCGTTTTTTATTGCTGGCGGAAAGTTTAAATTCAATGGCATAGGCTGCGTCATCAGTTTCAATCACCATGTCAACAATACCGTGAAGGCCAAGGTCGTTATCTTGTATTTTTAGATTATGGAAAGTTTCCCCGCTTTCCAAATTAAATCTGGCCAAGCTGCGACGCTGCCATAACTTTTCTTCCGCACGATGAAATTCCTCACCTTGCTTTACCCATCTCGGATACTCCACTTTGAATTCAGTCAATTCAAAATAATAGACCTTTCTTGGGCAATAACACCACTGGCGGATTAGATTCACAGGAATACTAGATAACACCGGTTTCTTCCCAGTCTTTGAAATCTTCTTTTTGATGGCCGACAAAGTAACTCTGCCCTCTTCCGTTGAAATTTGTATGTGTAATAAAAGCCCTGTCCATTTTGTTCAAACTATCATTCAAGTAGCGCTTGACTGTTTCCAGTTCAGCCAGTGTCAAATAGCCCCAGAATACAGACTTTTGCACAGCTTTGAGCCCATGTTTACCGAGCTCTTTGAAAACACGGGTGCGTATTTTGTTGTCTTCTACGTCATAACTGACCAGATATTCCTGTCTTAATGGATAGTCTCTCATACAAACATGTCACCACTTGAATAAATAGGGTTTATAGGTCTTTTCGCCGTAGAAGTGACCGCATAAACTGTAAACCTGCCGTTGAATAATGTGTTCCAACTTATGCTTCTTTCTGCGGTAAAGATATTTCCTAGCACATGTTTTTTGTATTTCTCCAATAAGCGCCTTTTTCAAATCCACATTAAGAGATATCTTGCCTTCACTCTGGGAACGCAACTTGATTACGGCACGGTCAACCACCCAGGCGCGGTATTCTTCCATAATATCGAGCACTAACGCCATTTTTCCCGGGCGCTGAGCGTGCATGATTCCCAGGTAAGGTTCCAGCCCCGCGTTGATAACGGCATTCAAAATATAACTGCTCAATACCGCATAGCCAAGGTTGAGCATGGTGTTATTGATCTCTTGGCTGCCTCTGCCCTCGCGTTTAATGAATGAAGCTGAAAACAGTTGCACTTGGCGCAAGCTTTGAAAATAGGCATTGGCACTGGCGCCTTCAAAACCCAGCAGGGTTTCCACATCTTTCGTCTGTTGTGCTTGATGCGCGTGCATCAGCAGTGCATCAGCGGCAGACCGTAATGACGAATGCCGATGATATTTACCGAGATGATTTAATACGGCACGCTGATTTTTGATCTTTGCAACAACAATTTTTCTTGCAAGCGGCATAGTGTCGCGCTGACAAAAAACCATCTGCGCCTGCCGCACCGCTACAACACCGTGCTGGGATTGTCCCAGGATCGCCGAGTGGACAACACCGCGAAAATCAAGAAAGAATATCTTAATGCCGCGTACACTAAAGGCTTCTATCAAATCACTAGAGAGGCTTACTCCCCGCTTGGCAACCGAAACGGTACACAAGCGATTGAGTGGGTAGTATCGAACATCGTTTTTTTGCCGTACTGCCAGACGATAGCTGTCCAAACCAAGGAAAGTGCCGTAACTGGCAATAACAAGATGCCTCACTTCAACCTGCCAACCACCTGCGCCGTCTTGAATGCATCACGCATCTCTTTTTTATAGCTCGCACCTTTGTAGATAATAATAGCGCCCTGTTTGACCGATTTTATTTCTTCCTCAAAGAATTTGTTGCGGATGTCTTTCGGAGATTTCTCAGATTCCTCAGGCCTATTTTCAGTCCCTTTCTTAGCTTTTTGTTTTCTAAAACCATGCTGACATATCGGTTTTTCCATAAATTCAGCATCTCCTATTTTGTCGCCGTCCTTTGCAAGTTTTATTGCTATGCTTGGGGCAGTAGTATCATCTATTCGATACCAGATTTGATCAATTTCATCAGGTAGTTTGAATTTATTCTTATCAACCATATACCATTCACTGGGATCTATCGGCTCTCCAGTGTCATATTTGCCATTTGATAACTTAACAAAGTTATTTGATTTTGCCCATGTTGCGAGTTTAACTCCCAATGCTCCGTCTTCTTTTCTCACAGGTACATTTGGCTTGTTGTCCGGGCTTCTGGAATCCGAATCGTTCATAATTTGATAGATATAATCGCCAGACCAAGACTTTTCCCTCAACATTATTTTTCCTTGCTTTGTCAAAACTGGCAAAGAAAAGACTTTCCTTTTCTTTTGATGAGCCCCACTTGTATGCGATTTGAAATGATCACGCAAAAACTGGTCAAATTGCCCTTTCTCTTGTTCTTGCCATTGTTTCCATTTTTCAAGGCAATCTTGCCAATGTTTCCGCGCTGGTATCTCTATACTCTTACCACCAACTTTTATTGAGAATTTTTTATCATCGCCAAGCGTTTTAGATAAAGTTTCAGGCTTATCAATTTTCAATTTCTCTGTTCTATACCCCAAAGTCTTATAGACAAATGAGTCGCTTTCGAATTCCCTTCCAGTCCTTGTGTTGAAATTCTGTTTCCAGTACTCGTGTAGTTTTAATCTATCCACAACCAAGTATAAGTAATTGTTATTTCTCAATTGTTTGTCAAAATGTGTTTCTCTTTTCAAGGCGGAAAATAGATCGTTCAAATCTGTATATTGTCCACCGACCAAGTGCCGCGTTCCTTTGCACAAAGGAAGTAAATCAACAATATTTCTCAGAAAATCAGAGTTCTTTTTCTTAGTGTCAATTTTTAATTCAACACTGTTTTGCCAGTCAAAACCAACTTTTGCAATTATTGATTTAACTTGGCATTGCAACAATACAGGCATATAACGGTCGGCATAAAATTTATCTCTGGTAAAAGATCGATGTGCGAAAAAAGTATCATCCGGTTTTCTTCTGGCTAAAATATCTGGTTTAAATCCATCATCTGGATCAACCTGAATCGCATTGAATAATCCTGCATCGTATATTTCTCCTGTCTTTTTATTAACACGAGACCAAAGCCCTGTATCCATCAGGTTGAGTCTTAAACCGCCTTCATCGCGGTGAGCATCCGCCATCATGCAAAAAGCCACTTGAGCGTCTATCAAATGCGAATATGAATCTTGAGGCTGACTTTCCTCTTTATTGTATGTTGCCAAATCATTCCTATAGTCCCCCACTAATTCCTTGCGCAGATTATGGACACCATCTCCCCGACTACTGTCCAGCGCTTCAACGCCAAAATAGTCGAACGATAGCAGGTGTTGTTTATTGATGGTTTTGGCATGTTTATAAAGGTTATTAGCCAACACCTCAGTAAAGTAGCGCTGAGTGCCATTGACAAACGTTCTGGTCCGATTATCAATCGCAGCAATCACTTTCTTCCGCAAGAAGGGATGATCAACTAGGAACAGCGCATGGCGGAAAGCTGTTTGCTCTTCCTTGCCAAGATTAACAAAGCTGCGATATGGGCCAAATTTGAAATCTTCGGTGCTGTCGTCCCAAATCTTCTCAACAATCCAGTTCTCAATTTCACTGTCATCGGTTGTCTCAAATTGTTCTTTCTTATATTTGTTCTTCAAGTTCCGCAATGAAAAAACCTTGTCTTTTTTGACTTCTTTATTCCCTTTGTCACTTGCCCATATAAAGTTTGCTTCATCATTTAAGGTTCCCCACTCAGAGGAACGAGGAATAATGTGATCTTTATCACCTCCTGAAAGAGAGTCGCCAGTATAAGGACAAATACCCGCACTGGCTATTCTAATTCTATCGTCTTTGGCATTAAATATTTCCTCCTCTTCACCACGCTCTACAGCTTTACCTTTTCTTGGTCTGGTGCGCTGTCCCTTTACCAGTTCTTCCTTTGAGGGCTCAAACTCAAACCGATTAGACTCGGTAATGATAGGAACACAAACCTCGTTACCTTCTTTTAATGCATCCTTGATCCTTTTCCATTTATCTTTAGCAATGGCGCCGCCTACAATCCGCGCCATACGCATCACGGCCCCGTCAAACAGGCGGGTAGGAATAGCCGGCAGGCACTGAGCTTTGGCAACAGTATCTTTACCACCCGTGGCAAGAATCATTTGCATCCGCTGAGCGTTGTCCATGCTGCACACGGCACAGGTATTGGCATTGCCACTACGCTCTTTGAAGGCAATATTGTTGATTTGCGCGAGCAAATAGACTGCGGCAGCTGGGTTTTTATCCAGATCTTTCCGCCACTGCTGCTGCTTTAAATCCTCATACAAAGGCGCTGTAAGAGTCAGGCATAATTCTGTCGCTCTTTCACAAAAACTGTGGAGTTTCTGCGCATCACTCACTTTTGATCTTTTCAAGATTTGTTTAATTTCTTTGGGCGGTGGCGATTCGCTTTGTCTTCTGTGATAGATAAGACCAAACACACTTTGAATATCCAATTTCAGGCGGCCTCGACGTTTTTTTTGTTCTTTTGCCGCCCTATCACAATTCGTTTGCAAGTTTGGAATACCGCTTAACCAGTTAAACAATTTTTCATCTATTGTTTCTCCATCTTTCTGCTGAGTAAATTCTTGTAGCCTCTGAGGCGAAATCTGTAACAATCCCGCCAAATCTCCCAGCATCTGGTAACGTTTCTGGCGAGGCTTATGATTACAATAAGTAAGCAGGTGATCTTTATCCTCAAAGCGTCCGGTATTTTCATAACCCCGCCCTTTGATGTATTCATATTTAGGGTGAATAAAAATTCTGCCGTCTCTTGCTCTTTGTCGTTGCTTGTAATACTTGCATATTAAATGCAAAAAACTGTTCTCCGGGTATATGCCATCAACTGCTTTGCTTTTAAGATTATCAGGCAGTTTGCTGTCTAAAAGTGTGTTTTTCAGTTTATCTTCTGCCTCTTTCTTGCTCTTTTCCGTCTCTTCTATGCACTTGCCATCTCGTTTATCTCGCTTGATTTTTTCGGTGTTTTGCTTAATCTTTTTGGCGTGACTATAAATCTCATTAAGATTGAGCGGGTCCTCATTTTTGATTCGGTCAAAAATAAATTGCAGAACACGAGCATCCAGCATATTTAAATTGCGCCTTTCCTGGTCACCTGCCTTTATATCTTTACGGCTTTTGGGTGAACCATCCCTTTTCTTATGGTTGGTCATTTCATCGGAGAAATAAGGCTTGCCTTTGCCGCTTGGCAAGCCCTGCAATTCCTCGCAATATTTACCCAAATGCTGGGGTGATTTTTCTTTCAGTATTGCAAGCCATTCTTTCCAAGATTGATAGTTTTCATCCAGGAATTTGGTATTCAATATAAGGCTCTGGCATCTGGGGGGACGACGATTGTTGTTGTCTTGATAAGGTGGAATAGTGCTCTCAGGACTATTATTAAGCCAAAACCCTATGAGAGTATCAGGCTTAGCTTGCTTGTATTTTTTCCAATCGTTCTTAATCTGCTCGTAATTTTCAGGGTGATTGACTTTGACTTTATTTTTATCTTTTTCGCCAACACGCCATTCCTGTAATATCCAACGATCAAATAAATTATATATACGTTTTTCACACCAATAGTCATCATTCCGATGGTTTCTATCATTAAAATATTTACGCAAAGGCTTCAATTCCAGATTGCTGATGTGGCCAATAAGGTTATGAAGCTTTTGGGGGTTCAGGCCTGTATATTCATCTCGAATCAGATTAATATAGAAACGGCGCAGATAACTGTGCAACTCTTTGAGTTTATCTTTTTTGTCAGTTTCTAATATTTCTTTAGTCTCCTTAAATACTTCCTTAACCTTTTCAAAATACTTGCTGCGGTGCTGTCCTCCAGACTGAAGTTCAACAAGGGTTTTGTTCACAGCAAAAACCAGATGATGCAAGTGAGTCTTTTTGTAATATTTAGAATTTACATCTTCCAAAATATCCAGATTTTTTTCTAAAGAAAATTCAGAAGTATTAAAGTTCCAAATAGATTTATCATTTTCTTTTTTATCATTTTGTAATTTTTCCTTTTCTTTAATACTGTCCAAATTAAGTAATTCTCTTTTTAATTGTTCTACCTGTTTGATATTAATCTTTTCATTTAAGTAGCACGACAAGTCAATTTGATACTTATCATAAGAAAGCGCTTCTTTCAAAGAGTTGACTCCATTTTTAATCAGTTTTTCAATTACCCATTTCGGAGTTTTGGATAATTCACCTTGCTTTTTTTGTCTTGATTTCTGATTGTCGATACGCTGACCGCAACAATCAGATATTTTTTCTATACATGAGTGAAAATAAAGGTCTTTCTTTATTTTCGCATCAATTTCCTTAAACTTTTTATAGTCCTTGATATTTTGTATGGCTTCAAATCTTCCGTTTACTGCTTTCCTGCCCTTTTGTGCCCACTCTGTCAAAGCACTGGCAAAATCATAACCTTCTTCATTTTTTTCAACTCCTCCTGTCAACTCCTTCGGCAACAATTCATACGCTTCTTGCGGAAATTGACTTAATATCTTGGCGTCATACTCCTCGGTCAGAAAGCTAAAGCCCCTGCGATTAAGTAAAAAACTAATGGTCTGCTGCACATCTTTATCCCAAGTCAATTTGAAGTGCTTTTCCCAAATTAACTTGAATAACCGCTTCGCCATCTGCCTGCGGTCATACCCGCGTCGCTGGTGCCGTTTAGCAGTCCTGTCTGCCATCAGCAAGGTATATTTATCTTTTTCGAGTTGATACACCTTGCCTTCTTTTCCGATCTGCTCCGGAGAGCTGCCCGCCGCATAGTGGGCAAAATAGACACCGGTATTTTTGGCGCCGAGATCAATGGCAATCGGACTGATGATTTTGTTCTTCATTTAAGAGGTATCTTCGTGTACAGCCACAAATTTTATAGAGTCATAGAACAATATTGCCAAAGGAGACTGAGGTCGGGTCGCGTACCGTTGAAAACTCCATAGTGCCACAGGAATTTAAGCCGTTATTGTTGGCTTCTCACGAAGCAACTTTAACACGACCTGATATAAGCCGACATGGACGAATTCAGCCGTGCGCCGGCGAAGTGGCTGCGTTTTACGGCACCGCGCGGCCTTGCCGGGTCCTGCCGCTGCGGTCTCCTGTACAATCCCCGCTGGTTAATCTCCATGAGTGCTATAAGCTATAGACTTGGAGAAAACCAAACTCTTTTGTCCCTTTTCATCGCCAACTGTGACCTTTAAGCGTCTGCAGCGTACACTTTCCCCATTGCACGCTTGCCAACGCGTAAACTGTATGGCGGCTGAGTTGCACGCCTGGCGTTCATCTCAAACCCGCATAACAATAGACCCGCGCAGGGAGTCATCGTGATCGTTTCGTTCGCCGCTTTTCTGTTGCTGTTCTTGATCGTCGGGCTGCTGTCGGCGCGCTACAGCCGCGGCACGCGCAGCGACTACTATCTTGCGAGTTGCTCGATCAAGCCGTGGATGGTCGGCCTGTCGGCGGTGGCGACCAACAACAGCGGCTATATGTTCATCGGCATGGTCGGCTTCGCTCACGTCGCGGGTCTGGCGGCGGCGTGGGTCGGCGCCGGACTCGTGCTCGGCGACTTTCTGACTTCGCTGGTCGTGCACCAGCGGCTGCGCCGCGCGACCGAGACGACCGGCGCGGTGAGTTACGCCGGCGTGCTGAGTGCCTGGCACGGCACCGACTTCATCTGGATGCGGCGCCTGATCGGCGTCATTTCCCTGCTGTTCCTGCTCGCCTACGCGAGCGCGCAGTTCAGCGCCGGCAGCAAGATGCTGCAAGTGGTCGGCGACATTCCCGCCTACACCGGCGCGCTGATCGGCTTCGTGCTGGTCACTGTGTACTGTCTCGTCGGCGGCGCGCGCGCGTCCATCTGGACCGACGTCGTGCAGGCTTTCATCATGGCCGCGGCCATGGGCATCGTATTCGCCGCCGTGCTGTCGGCGCTCGGCGGCGTCGGCCCGGCGCTCGCACGGATGTCGGAGATCCCGGGCTTTCTGGATTGGCGCCCGCAGGCGGCGGGACTCGTCGGCGGGATGTTTTTCGCCGCCGGCTGGCTGTTCGCCGGCTTCAGCGTGGTCGGGCAACCACACATCATGTCGCGCATCATGGCGCTCGACGACCCCGCGCATTACCGCCGCGTCAGGCCGTGGTATTACCTGTGGTATCTGGGCATGTACTGGATGGCAATCTCGATCGGGATGCTGACACGGGTGTATCTGCCGGACGTCGGCGGCTTCGACCCCGAACTCGCGCTGCCGACCGCGACCGTGCAGTTGCTGCCGTCGTTTCTGGTCGGCCTGATCATCGCCGGCGTGTTCTCGGCGACGCTGTCCACCGCCGACTCGCAAATCCTCAGTTGCTCGGCGGCGCTCGCGCACGACCTCGTGCCTACGCTCAAGTCGCGGCGCTGGGCGCGGCAATGGGAGCGCCCGCTGATAATCAAGGCGGCGACACTGATCTGCGCGAGCCTCGCGTTTGCCCTGGCGCTGAGCGGCAACCCCAACATCTTCAGCCTCGTCCTCCTCGCCTGGGGAGCGATGGGCGCGGCATTCGGCCCGTTGATCATCGTCTATGCGCTCGGGGGGCGTCCCGACCAGGCGACCGGCATCGCGATGATCCTGACGGGTCTCACGGTTGCAATCGGGTGGCGCCTCGCGGGGCTGAATTCAGCGGTGTACGAAGGCCTGCCCGCAATGTGCGCCGGGTTCGCGGTGTATTGGCTGTTCGGATACCGCCGTTATGTCTTCCGGGGGGATGCCCCGGCCCGGGATTCTCGTATATAATTGATATATAAGGATAAAATCATCTAGCCGTCGGCGGTGCCGTGAATTCCCCGGAAGCGAAGCACGTTGCTCCGGCGTTGGGCCTCTTCACTGATCTCCCTGACTCTCTCGATCCGGACGCCGCAGTAAAGCCCCCGTTGCCGGTGGCCGCTGTGCCGGAGTTTCGAGGGGGGAATTCAGGGGGATTCCTCGCCGGCTTTACCTCGGCATGAAACCGGCGAGGTCGCCGGGTGCAAGGGGCGCAACGCAGGCCGTCAGACCCGCTGCCGGCGCCTGAACTAATCCCCAATCCCTCCCTTAAGTTATTTTGAACCAGGAATCTCCGGGCGGGCCGGAACCCGGCGCCCCTTCTCGATCCCCCAAGCACAGACCGGAAATTATCAATCGGAAAGGCGGCCGCCCTCCATTCGGAACACTCGGGCTTCATTGGTGGCAAGGCTCGCCTCTGCCGAGGTCACAAAGACCTGCTGCCCGGTACGCTCCAACTCCTCAAGCAGCCAGTTTTGGCGTCGCTCGTCGAATTCCGCCGCCAGATCATCCACCATCACCACGCAGCGCCGTCCGGTCAACTCGGTGAACAGGCGCACCTGCGCCAGCATCAGCAGCGCGGCGATGTTTTTCTGCTCGCCCCGCGAGGCGCGCTCACTCGCCGGCGTCCTTTCCCACGACAGGCGCAAGGTGGCCCGGTGGGGGCCGTGCCGGGTATAACCGACCCGCCGGTCATCGGTTTCGGCCTTATCCAGGAGTCTTCCGAGATCCTCCTCAGCCGGCCAACCCCGAAAATACGCCACGCGCAGCGGCTTTCCTTGCGCCGCGGCGCTTGCCTCGACCTCGGCGATCAGTTTTTCCGTGTAGTCACTGCGCGCCGAATCGAGTATCTGCGCCTGCTTTGCCAGTTGCTCGTTCCATTGTCCCAGGGCCCCGTTCGGCAACGGCTCTCTCAACAGCGTGTTGCGTTGGCGCAAGGCCCCGCGATAATTTCTCCACGCGGCGCGAAATGCAGGTTTCACGTGAAACACGCCCCAGTCGAGCACGTTTCGCCAGTGTCCGGCCTCGCTCTGAGCCTGCCTTTGCGCCCCGGTGTGGAAGACGGTCACCGGCAGCGCCGCGGCCATATCTGCCTGCGAGGCGGCCTCCCTGCCCCCCATGCGGATCTCCGCGCGAGCAACTCCGGGGCCGGAAACCCTGCGCCGGCTGCCGAGGCGGGCGCCGCCCTCCAGCGCGGCTGAAACCGTCAGTTCACGGTTGCCTTCCCGGATCAGCGTCCGGCTCAGTCGGGTGCGGAAAGTGCGGCCCCGCGACAGAAAGTCCACCGCTTCGAGCAGGGAGCTCTTGCCCGCGCCGTTATCGCCAAAAATGAAATTGACCCCGGGAGCCGGGGAAAGATCAACGCGCTCGATATTGCGGAAATTGACGATGGCCACCTCGCGCAACATCGCTTGCCCCGCCGTTTATGTTCCGCCGCCCGGCCCGCTACGCCGGATTCAAGTTTAAGGTGCGGCGCTTGCCCGTCATCCGCTGGTGCCTGTCCGCGTCGTCTCCCGTGACGACCCCCGCCGGCCGAACGGCGCCCGGCTGGCTCCCTCTTATCTGTGTGGTGATTTTCAGCGGTCTGCTCTTCTTCCTTTGATCGCACTTCGGGCGGGAAGTTGGCAGGCCGCGAAACGCCCGCCCCTCAAGGGCGCGGGGATTACAGCCGTAACGGCATCACGATGTATTTGGCCGCTTCGCTGTCGCTTTCGCGGATCTGGACCGCGCTGTTGGGATCCTTGAACTCGAACAGTACCTGCTCGGATTCGATGGCGCCGAGCACGTCCCACAAATACTGCGGGTTGAACCCGACCTCAAAGGCTTGTCCGGTGTATTCTATTTCCTGCTCGACCTCCGCTTCGTCCTGGTCGGAGCGCGAAATCACCTTGAGTTTGTTTTCACTGAAACAAAAGCGCGTCGCCCCCTCCTCGACGACCTTGGCCTTGCCCAACGTCTGCCGCAGCGCTTCGTTGTTCAAACTGATCACGTGCGCGAAATCATCCGGCATCACGCGCTTGTAGTCGGGGTATTTGCTGCCTTCAAGCAGTTTCGTCGTCATCGTGATCACGCCAAAGCGCACGCAGATTTGCTTTTCGCCGGCGCTGATTGAAACCATCTCTTCGGTTTGCGGCAACGTCCTTTTGAGTTCCTGCACCGCCCGTCGCGGCAGGATGACGCGGGCTTCCTTCTCCGCTTTGCTCTTGTTGCCGAGCCGGCATACGGCGAGCCGGTGCCCGTCGGTAGCGACCGCAAGCAGGTTCTCCCCTTCAATCGCGAGCAACATTCCGTTCAGGTAGTAGCGGGCGTCGCCTTGCGCCATTGAGAAGTCGGTCTTCGCCAGCAGATGGTGCAAGTCGTCGCCGCGAACCTCAAACCGGGTCGCCGCATCCGAGGGATCTTCCAAATTCGGGAATTGATCCGGTGGCAACGAGGCGAGTTTGAAATGGCTGTTCGTGCCTTCAATTTCCGTCTGATTTTCGGAGCAGATAAGAGAAATTACGTCATTTTCGTCGGAGATCGTAGAAATTGACGCAAGTTTATGCGCTGAAACCATTGCCTCCCCGGGCTCACTCATCGCATGGCCTTTGATCCGGTAAACCATTTCGATCTCGAGATCGGTGGCCGTGATCGTCACGGCATCGTCCAACTGGCGAAACAGCAGATGGGCGGCCGCCGGAATCGGTTGTCCGGTCTGAATAAGCCCCCGCAACGCGGAGACGGCCGGAAGCAAGGCAGAATTAGGAAGAGACAGTTTCATTTTTCCCTCTTTTCGTCTTCTTATTTATTTAATCTGTTCTTTTTGTAGGCACGGCTTTTTTGTTTATTTCCCCTTGCCGGCTTTTTATTCCGTTGTTCCGGGGAAATTATAACCTCTGCTTTTGCTGTGGAACGTTTCGGGAGATCACGCCGCGGCGAAGTCTGACCCTGATTTTTGCACACCTTGTCAGCACTTGCCATTTGCCCGTTGCGTAATCCGCCGCCCGCCGCAATCTATTCGTCACCGGTCGTTGCCGGGGGTCAGTGCTGCATCGTCCGCAGCAGCAGGGTGTAGTCTTTTTCTATCTGCGGGTCTTCTTTTTTGAGCGCCACGATCTTGCGGCAGGCGTGGATGACGGTGGTGTGGTCCCTGCCGCCGAATTCGCGCCCGATCTCAGGCAGGCTGTGGGAAGTCAGTTCTTTCGCCAGTGCCATCGCAATCTGCCGCGGGCGTACGACCGAGCGCGACCGCCGCGGCGACGTCAGGTCGGAGATGCGCAGCCGATAGAAGTCGGCGACGGTTTTCTGAATGTTGGCGATCGTCAGTTGCCGGCGGTGCGAGGCGAGCATGTCGCCCAGCGCGTTTTTGGCGAATTCCAGCGTGACCCGCCCGCCTGAAAATTGCGCGTTGGCGATTACCCGCCGCAACGCGCCTTCGAGTTCGCGCACGTTCGACCGCAATTGTTTCGCGATGAAGAACGCCACGTCCTCGGGCAGGTCGTAGTTCAGATGCTCGGCCTTGCTTTCGAGGATTGCGACCCGGGTTTCGAGTTCCGGCGGCTCAATCGCCTGCGCCAGCCCCCAGCCGAAACGTGATTTCAGCCGCTCTTCGAGTTCCTCAATGTCTTTCGGGTAGCGGTCTCCGGTCAGCACGATCTGCTGGCCTTTGTCGTGCAGCGTGTTGAACGTGTGAAAGAACTCCTCCTGAGTTTGCTTTTTGCCGACGAACATCTGCACGTCGTCGATCAGCAACACGTCAACCGAACGATAAACTTCCTTGAAGCGGTTGATCTTTCCGAGCCGGATTGCCGCGACCATCTCCGCAACGAAACGGTCGGCGTGAAGGTAGGTTACTTTTGCGCCGGGTCGCCGCAGAATAATTTCGTTGCCGATCGCGTGCATCAAATGTGTTTTGCCGAGACCGACGCCGCCGTAAAGATACAGCGGGTTGAAAGTTCTTTCCGGATTCACCGCGACCTGTATCGCCGCCGCCCGCGCCATCTGATTGGACTTGCCCTCAACGAAAAGATCGAACGTGTATTCCGGGTTCAGCCGCGTCGGGACCGCGCCGTTATTCGCCGGCACGACTCTTTTTTTAACGGGGTCGGACGAGCCGATCTCGAGCGCCAAACTGATGTCCTCCGAGCGCAGGCTGATAAGCGCGTTGCGGATTTCATCCAGGCAGTTGGCGTTGACCCAATTCAACACGTATTGGTTGGGTGCGAACAAACGCAACGCGCCGTTTCTTTCTTCCTTTACCTGCAACGGCAGGATCCATTTGTTGATGTCCTTCTCCGGTAACACGTGCGTCAATTCCCTGACGCATTTTTCCCAGAGAGCGTTAACCATTTTAGTTTGGTTTGGAAATTGTTGGTTGGGTTTGGAAGCGCGGAACGGGATCTACTTTACCAATCTTTTGGTCGTAGTCAACAGGCAAAACGAAAAAACTTTTGCGCTGAGAACGCGAAGAATTTGCCGTCTTGATCGCACCGGTGTAACGTTTTTTTCCTGCGCGCACCACCACCCGCAAGTTTGCGGCGAGTGTTGCGCGCCGGTGTTGGGTTACGCTTCCACATTTAGTCGGCGCACGGTTGGCGCAAGGCCGCGAGTTGCCGTCGGCGGCGGCGCACCGACAACGCCCGCCCGCCCGCGCCGCCGAACCAGATACAGCGCAGTGGTTTCGTGCCGCGTCGGCGCGAAGTGTTGATGCTTTGGGCTTGTTGACTCCATCGGCAAAGCCGAGTATTTTGCGCCCCTGCTTTTGCGCCGTGCGGACAACCGCTGCGGATAAACCGATGAAACGGACATTTCAGCCCAGCAACCTCAAGCGTGCGCGGACGCACGGTTTCCGTGTGCGCTCGCAAACGCGCGGCGGGAAAGCGATTCTCAAGGCGCGCCGCCGCAAGGGGCGGAGCCGGCTCGCTCCCTGACCCGGGAGAGAAACTCCACGCTGCCGCATTTCCCTTGCTGGACCGGCGACACACGACGGCGGGGTGATGCTTGCATGATCTCAGTGCCCGCTTTGGGTGGAAGCGCCGTCTGCACAGCGCCGCCTCATTCAAGGCCGTTTTCGCGGACCGAAGGCACCCGCCAATCCGCACGCCGGCATTCACGCTCTACCGCCGCGACAACGACCACGGCCACCCGCGGCTCGGGATTTCGGTTTCGCGCCGCGCGGCGCGGAAAGCGGTTCACAGAAGCCGTATAAAACGGCGCATCAGGGAAACCTTCAGGCAACAACACGGGCTGCCCAGCATGGATTTTGTCGTCACCTGTGCCGAACGGGTCGAGACCAAAGCATCACCGCGGGAAATATCGGCGCTGCTGAGGCGGGTCTGGCGCAAACTCGCCGACCCGGAAAACCGGCGTGGCTAGTCTGCGCCTGTTTCTGTACGTCTCTTTCGCGTTCGTGGCGCTGCTGCTGTGGGAGCGGTGGATTGACTGGAGCCGCCCGCCCGCCGCTCCCACGGCAGCGGTGCCGTCCCCAACCCAGGCGCCGGTCTCCTCCCCGGCCGAGAGCGGCGAGATCCACGAGCGGGCGCTCGACGATGTCCCGCCGTCGGCCCGCAGCGACGTGCCGCAAGCCCCCGCCACGCTCGAGGAGACGCCGCAGGACGCACAGGCGCCCGCCGCCGGCGTCGTGACGGTGGAGACCGACTTGTTCTTGATCGAGTTGGGTTTGCGCGGCGGCGACGTCCGCCGCTTGGATTTGCGCCGGGTGCCGGTGAACATTGACGACCCGGACACGCCGTTTCCACTGCTCGACAACCGCAAGGACGTTTATCTGGTGCAGACGGGACTGTTGCACGACCGTCTGCCGGGCGTTGTGGATCCGGCGGGACGCGCGCCGTCGCACCACGCGCCGTACGCAAGCCGGCGCGACCGCTATACGATGTCCGGGGGCGAGGATCTTTTGCGCGTGCCGCTGATTTGGCGCAGCAACGGCATTGAAGTCGAGAAAACCTACATCTTCCACCGCGGCAGTTACCTCGTCGAGATCGAGCACGCGGTGCACAACCGCGGCGCCTCGGCCTGGGTCGGCCGCCAATACGCCCAACTGCGGCGCTCAATCCCGGCGGACGGTGGCTCGCCGCTGCTCTACACGTTCACCGGCGCGGCCTACTACGACGGCAAATACAACAAAATCGCCTTTGACGAGATCGCCGAGGAGCCGCTCGCGCAGCCCATCGCCGGCGGCTGGGCGGCGATGCTGCAGCATTACTTCGTCAGCGCACTGATCCCCGCGGCGGACGCGCACAGCGACTACTACACGAAAGCGGTGCGCGGGATGGGCCGCGCCGAGTACCTTATCGGGCTGCGCTCGTCGTCGCTGGCGGTCGCACCCGGCGGCGCCGAACGGTTCTCGATCCACTTCTACAGCGGGCCGAAACACCAGCACGCTCTTGAGCACATCGCCCCCGGTCTCGAACTTACGACGGATTACGGCATCTTCACGGTCATCTCCAAGCCGCTGTTTTGGCTGCTCGACAAAATCTATTCAATTCTGGGCAATTGGGGCTGGGCGATCATCGTGCTGACGATGTTGATCAAACTGGTGTTTTATAAGTTATCGGAGGCGAGTTACCGCTCGATGGCGAAGATGCGCAAGTTCCAGCCGCGGCTGATGACGCTGCGCGAGCGCTACAAGGACGACCGCCAGCGCCTGAGCCAGGAAATGATGAGCCTGTACCGCCAGGAGAAGGTCAACCCGCTCGGCGGCTGTCTGC
This sequence comes from Candidatus Oxydemutatoraceae bacterium, assembly GCA_965211995.1. Taxonomy (GTDB): domain Bacteria; phylum Pseudomonadota; class Gammaproteobacteria; order Poriferisulfidales; family Oxydemutatoraceae; genus CAYFZO01. The sequence goes on along the minus strand of OZ243040.1, from coordinate 1,745,606 downwards.
CGATCCTGGTGCAGATCCCGGTGTTCATCGCTTTGTATTGGGTGCTGCTCGAGAGCGTCGAGTTGCGCCAGGCCCCGTTCATTTTGTGGATCCACGACCTGTCGGTGCGCGACCCGTTCTTCGTGCTGCCCCTGCTGATGGGGGCAACGATGCTGGTCCAAAACAAACTCAACCCGACGCCGCCCGACCCGATCCAGGCCAAGGTCATGATGGCGCTGCCGATTGTGTTTACTTTCTTCTTCGCGTTCTTTCCGTCGGGACTGGTGCTTTACTGGTTCGTCAACAACCTGCTCTCGATCGCCCAGCAGTGGGTGATCACACGCCGGGTGCTGGAGCAGAAAGCCTGAGCCTCGCCGGGTTCAAGTCTGAAACGCGGCGTTTGCCCGCCCTCCTGTTGCGCCCGCCCGCGTTGCCTTTTGTATTTTCCCCCGCCGGCCGGGCTGCGCCCGCCCGACTCCCCCTCAAGGGCGGAGTGATTTTCAGCGGTCCGTGCTTCTTCCTTTTGCCGCACTTCGGGCGGGAAGTCGGCGCCGGCCTTAAGCGGTCGCCGTGATAGACGCCGGCGATACGATCGTCGCGATTGCGACCCCGTCCGGGCGCGGCGCGCTCGGCGTCGTGCGCGTCAGCGGCCCGCGGGTCGGCGCGATCGCGCGCGCCTTGCTCGGGCGGGTGCCGCCACCGCGCCATGCCGGCCTGCGCCGCTTCCGCGACGCCGACGGCACGGCGATAGACGAAGGTCTCGCGTTGATGTTCAAAGCGCCCGCGAGTTTCACCGGCGAGGATATGCTCGAGTTGCACGCGCACGGCAGCCCGGTGGTGCTCGACCGCCTCGTCGCACGCCTCGCCGCGCTCGGTGCGCGCCCGGCCGGCCCCGGCGAGTTCAGCCGCCGCGCGTTCCTCAACGGCAAGTACGACCTCACCCAACTCGAAGCGGTCGCCGACCTGATCGCGAGCGTCGGTGCCGCTGCGGCGCGTTGTGCGCAACGCTCGCTGCAGGGCGAGTTTTCGGCGCAGGTGCAGACGCTGTGCGACGAAATCGCCGAGTTGCGCGCGCGCATCGAGGCATCTTTGGACTTCTCGGACGAGGACGTTGATCCCGCACACGGCGACGAGATCGCCGCGGCGCTGCACGGCCTGTCCGTGCGCCTCGCCGACCTGCGCCGGCGCGCACGCCGGGGCGCCGCGTTGCGTGCCGGGGCCGAGATCGTGATCGCCGGGCAGCCGAACGTCGGTAAATCGAGCCTGCTGAACCGTCTTGCGGCGCGCGACGAAGCGATCGTCAGCGCGCACGCCGGCACCACGCGCGACGTGCTTAAAAGCGACGTGCTCGTCGGCGACGTGCCCGTGCGCGTGCTGGATACCGCGGGCCTGCGCACGGCGGGCGACGAGATCGAACAAGAGGGCGTGCGCCGCGCACGCGCCGCGTGCCGTCACGCCGATCTGGTGCTGCTGGTCGTGGATGCGCGCGCCGGCATGGACGAGATCGAAAAAGAATTGGCCGCGGAGTTTGACGCGGACGACATCCCGTGGCTTGCGGTTCACAACAAGCGCGATCTGGCGGATGCCCCCGCGATTGAAGAGGCGGCGGCCCTGCTTGTGTCGGCGAAAACGGGCGCAGGCGTTGACGCGCTGGCCGCGCAAATCGCCGCCCGCCTGAGCGGGGGGACGGCCGCGGGCGACGCTGAGGACGCGATCATCGCGCGCCGCCGTCATCTCGTCGCGCTCGCCGCCGCCGAACGCGCCGCCGGGCGGGCGGGCGGGCATCTCGCGACGGGCGCGCCGGAGTTGCTTGCCGAGGAGTTGCGCACGGCGCAGCAGGCGCTCGGGACGATCACCGGCGCACGCACGACGGAAGAGTTGCTGGGAGATATTTTCTCCCGCTTCTGTATCGGTAAGTAACCGGGTGCGGCAGTTCGGAAACTGCCGGCACGCCTCAACTTTGGGTGTTTGTCTTTCCTGGATTTAACAGACGTCTCTTGACAGGCACAACGGTGGCGGCATAAAGGTTTCTGAGGAAAGCGTGTATTTTGTTGGCGAAGTCAAGATACTTGCGTATGTCGCGCCGGATCATCCGATCCCTGTTTATATGCGCATTGACATCTGTTTTCCGCTGTTCGTCAATACGGTGAATGATTGAGGAAGTGCGAATAACGGCTCTTGTCAGGAAAGGATTCAGCAGCACCTTTCGGGCGGCCCTTTCTAAGATGTTGGTATTTGGTTGGCGTAACATTACGGTCAGAATGAAGAAATTCAGGTCGCTGACAGGGGAGTTTTTGTAGCAATCGTATGCGGGCAGATATTGAGAGAACACCGGGTAGTTGTAATTCATAAAACCGTATTTTATGTAGAGCAAAGTGAGAACGGTTTGAGTTCTGTGTCTGATGCATCCTGGATAATTCGGCTTTCCCATAACGTTCGGGTCATCGGTGATAAGGCGTCTGTCCTGAGACAGTTCGAGCCACTCTGCCGTGAATTTCACGCTTGCGAATGGCCACGCCCCAAACCGCTTGGCGGGACCTGAAGCGGGTGGGCCGCAACACGCACCTGGTGGACGAAAGCGCTCTTCCCCGTGATTGAGCAGGCGGATTTTGCTTCTTTGGTGGAACAAGCCATGGCCGTGCCGGGTCACGACCATCTGCGCCCGGTCATTGAAAAGGAGTTGTTGCACTACGACGTTCTGTTTGCACTGGACAAGGAGAGACTGCTCGATCAGTTGACCTTTCAGCATTGGCGAGCGTGACGTGCTGAATGCCTTGCAAAAGTATAGGAAGAATTAACACCCTATTCTCCATAATCTCACCAAGAAAAGAAAAAGATTCGCGAAGCCGTCCAGTCTTGGAACACCCGAAATCTGACTGATTTCAGCCGACACGCCCAATATTGCTCCTTCCCGCCGGTCATTCCTCCCAAATTCCAGCCACCAGGCATGCCGACTACCTGCCGCTACTTTTGCCGGCGGCAATTTGGTGAGTTGACTGAGTCAAACTGATCTCGTCGGCTACCCAACAGGGGAAAGGTCAGGGGGGGGTGCCCTGCTCTCGGGTAATGGGTTGAATTCTTTTGATTCCGCTTTTCTCTGAAAGTGTGCAAGTATCTGCTTGATCATCGCAGGGTCTTCGATACTGGCGATTACCTTGACAGTGCCAGCGCATTCTTCGCAAGCAAAGCTCGCCGACATCAGCGCGCTGCGCGCCGAAACCCTCGCCTGGAAAGGCCGTCCCATCCTCAAGGACGAGCGCGCCGGTTTTCTTTACTGGCTTCATGAATGATCCTTTTATAAGCCTATATACTTGATTCACGGCCTGCCAGATTATAATTTTTTAAGACATGATTAATTTTATGACTATGAAAGGTTTTCGCGAACAGGATTTAGCCGATCAGTCGGGCAAGAGCTTTGTGATCACAGGCGCCAATGCCGGATTAGGGTTTGAGGCGACACGCGCATTGGCGCTCAAAGGGGCGCGCGTCGTGATGGTCTGCCGCGCGGCGGATAAAGTGCGCGCGGCGATGGATAAGATCAAAGCGCTCAAGCCGGATGCCGATCTAGCCTTCGTAGAGGCCGATCTGGGCGATCTCGAATCGGTCAAGGCCGCCGCTGCGCAGATAAAGCAGCAGCCCCAGCTCGACGTGCTGATCAATAATGCCGGATTGCGGCTGCCGCCTCTGCAGCGCACGAAGCAGGGGTTTGAGAGCCAGATGGGTGTCAATCATTTTGGGCATTTCGCTTTGGTCGGCCATTTGATTGAAAAGATCAAAAAAGACAATACGCGCATTGTCGTGGTGAGCAGCTTAGCCCATCGCAGGGGCAGGATTAACTTTGACGACATCCATGCCCGGCGCAGCTACAAGACGATGAAAAGATATGATGACAGCAAGTTGGCGAATATATTGTTCGCGTTTGAACTGGAGCGCCGCCTGCGCCAGAGCGCGAGCGCCGCGCTCTGTGTGGCCTGCCATCCGGGGATGGCGAGAACCGAGATGCCGAGCGGCACGCCTTTTTGGATCAAATGGCTGCTTCCTTTGGCGTGGCCATTTTTGAACGATGCGGCGCAGGGCGCGTGGCCTCTTCTTTTGGCGGCGACGGGTCAGGAGGTCAAAGGCGGCGATTATTTCGGGCCGAGTCGGCTGGGCGAGATGGCCGGTCCCGCCTCTTATGCGCGCCCATCGGCTAACGCGCATGATGTTGCTTTAGCAGAGCGTCTGTGGGATTTATCGGTTAAATTGACCGGCGTTGATCCGGGGATTTAGAAGCGCCAGTTTAGATTGAGGCGGGCCGAAGGGGAAGACTCGCCGCCGCCAAGGGCGAAGCGCCATCCGGCATGAGCCTTGAGCGTCAAACCTTCAGCCAGATCAGCTACCTTGCCGCCAAGTCGAATGTTGAACGCCGTGCCATCAAAAGTATAGGAAGAATTAACACCCTTGTAATGGGAAAAGAAAGCCGGCGTGCAGGTTCGGAAACCGCCGACGGTCAGCATAACAGTCTCATTGTTCAGTCGGTTTTGAAGATTAAGAGGCATGCTCTTGAACATCAACAGAATCAAGAAATCTATCCTCTACAGATTTAAGAATAGAGAGGGCGCGTGTGGGAGGTTTATCCTGTTTTTCATCGCCGCAGTGCAGCGAGGGATCAGCCGCGTTTTTCATCTTCTCGGCGGGAGCAGGAAACTGTTTGGCGACGAAGCCGCCGACAGGCTGGAAGCGACCCGGCGCAGGAAGTTGGAGGAGATTTCAAACTCATCAGGAAGGAGCTATCTATTGAGTTTCCCCAGAAGCGGCAATCATTGGGTCCGGTTTATTCTGGAGTTTTTCAGCGGCGTGCCGACGCAGGGAATAGAAGCCAACCCCTGGGATATTCCAATGCATAGAAACCTGTTCAGGAGCCTGCTCAATCCGCTTGGGCACGTGCAAGGCGGCGGTGAGTTCCTTTTTTATAAATCACACGGCTGGCTGAAAAATGAAGCAAGATTACTAAAGAGCCATTTCGTTATCCTGCTGATCCGGGACTACCATGAATGTATTAGGATTGGTCGCAATCTGCCGAAAGGACCCATGCGGGAGTATCTTGATGTTCTTTTGGTCTATGAACGAGTTAAAGCCAGGAAAATGCACGTGTACTACGAAGACCTGCTCTTAAGCCCTGAGAAAACCATCGCTTCGATTCTGGCGGCCTGCGGCATTGACAACCCGCCTTTGCTTGAGTATTTCATGCGCCATTACCCAAGGATGCAGTTTCTGTCGAGAACGGCAAAGAACAGATCTTGGTTTTCCATCCCAAGCAAAAGCGGGGATGACATTCATTATCAAAAGCGCCGCGGTGATGATTGGGATAAGTTTGACGAGACCTTTCAGCAGATCTATTCGGAAAGCCGCCATGACAAGATCAGGCATCTAATCGACCGTTACCATGTCCCCCCGCCACTTAAGCGACACCGTTGATTTTGAACCGCCGCGGCGCAGCTTGGGCTTAATCCCTACCGCGGTACAAGGGTTTTGACTTAAGTCACCGCATAGATAGACTGTATATAAATAGTTTAGATGCTCATTTAACTGGATAGAATGAACAAGTGCCCAAGTTAATCAATTGCTGCAGCGCGGGGATCTGGGAGAGGTATTTTTCGTTGAACTTGAAAGCGGACCTCAACTTACCCAATGTTCCACCGGCGTTGACAGAAACCGCTCAAGAGAAACGCCGCCCGTGCCGACTATCAATTTGCGGCTTGGGTTAAAAGATTTGGAAAAATGTTCCATGCCGGGCAACGAGGAAGTTTTGCGTCCGCTCTTTACTTCTATGGCGGTCATTTTCTTCCCTTGTCGCAGCACAAAATCCACTTCACGATTTCCCTCCCGCCAGTAAAACAGATCGCATACTCTGCGCGTTGCCGCGTTAACCAGGTGAGCGCCCACCGCCGACTCGGTCAAGCGCCCCCAAAACTCCCGGTCGGCCAATGCCTCTCGCCGGGTCATGCCGGATTGAGCGGTTATCAGCGCGGTGTTGAAGACTTGAAGTTTGGGGCTTGATCCCCGCCGCCGGGCTGCCGATCCTGCGTATTTATGCAGCCCGGTGAGCGCACCGGCTCCCGCAAGCAGGTCGAGATAGTGGGCAAGCGTGGTCGTGTTTCCGGCATCCTGCAGTTGCCCGATCATTTTTGTATAGGACAGAATTTGCCCCGAGTAGGCGCAACCCAGTTCAACCAGTCGCCGCAGCAATGCCGGTTTGTTCACGCGCGAAAGTAAAAGCACGTCGCGGGAAATGGTCGTTTCAATGATGGAGTCGAGAATGTAGTCCCTCCAGCGCGCCGGTCTTTTAATGAGAGAGGCGGCCCCCGGGTAGGCGCCGTAAAAAAGATAGTGTTCCAGATTCCAGCCGAACGCCCGGCGTATTTCATGAAAACTCCAGTGCGGCATACGCAGAATCTCAAAACGCCCGGCCAGGCTTTCCGTCAACCCTTGCCCGATCAACAGCGGAGCGGAACCGAGCAACAGGGTCTTTACCGGCAGGTTCTTGCGGGTGTCTTCGTCCCAAAGATGCTTTACCGATTCCGACCAATGCGGAACTTTCTGCACCTCGTCCAGTATCAGCAAGGCGGCCTTTTTTTTGGATTTGCCAGTGAGCATCCGGGCGCTTTCCCATTGCGTTTCAATCCACCCGTGCCCGTCACGCAGCGTTGGATCATCGGCGCCGGCAAAATAACAGGGCATTTTGCTGCGTTCAGCCACTTGCCGGGCGAGGGTGGTTTTGCCCACTTGCCTTGCCCCCGACAGGACTTGTATGAACCGGCGGGGCTCTTTCAAGCGCCGGGACAACTCCGCCCCCTGGGCTCTAATGAAAATTATTTTACTCATTGGATTGAGTAATTTTACTCAATGTATTGAGTAAATCGCAAACGCTTATAGCCGATGCAGCCTAGGAATGTTGCTGCCCGGCCAAATCACCGGTGCAAGGCGGGGAACCCAGGCCGGAAGCCGGATCTCATGCGGCGTCCCCGTTCAAATCTATCCGGTGATCCTTGGCGTAAATGCCTTTTTCAAGCATCGCCGCGACGTTGTCCGCGAACAATTTTTCAAGGCGGCTGGCATCGCCCGCATCCGCGAATTGAATGGCCTTGATGTATTCGTCGCGGTCGTCGAGCACCATCGGCAAAAAATCCAGGCGGATGAGGATGTAGGCCATCAGCAGGCGCACCACCCGCCCGTTGCCGTCGTCGAACGGGTGAATGCGGATAAACTTTTGGTGGAGTTCGGCGAGAAAAGGGATCAGGGCTTTGTGCTTGTCTTCGGTGCTTTGTCCGAGCCACTGCTGAATCCACGCCGCCAGTTCCGCCATCAGTGCCGGGGTTTCTTCGGGCGCGGCAAACCGGAATATCTCCCCCGTGTTGGTCAGCACGTGGTTGGGTTGTTTTTTGTATTCGCCGGGGATGATCTTCTTGCGGGTCGGCTCTCCGTCCGGTGTCCTGGCGGGTTTGTAAAACGGCTCTTTCAGGCAGATCTTATTGAGGTCTCGAATGTCGGTTTCGTTGACGGGTCTGTCTGTGGCGGCGAGTTTCCGAATGTGCTCAAACGCGACATCGTGCGCTTTCATCTCCTCGTATTCCCGCAGGTCGTGGTCACCCGCCGCACGCCCGTGGATTAAGAGTAATTGTGTTTCGTTGTAGGTGAGGGGGTTGCCTTCAAATTGGTTGGACAGGTGATTGAACCGCATGCGGATCCATTGCCAGAGGGCGGCGTGGTTTTTCTTTGGGAGGGGTTGGAGGGCGAGCCATTGGGAGTGGAGTTGCAAGAGATTGATCGGGTTGTTCATTATCTTGAAGTTATTTCTTCTTTCGCTAACTGCCGGTTGGTTTGTAATACGAGTTGGATGGCTTCGGTCAGGTTAGCTTTGGTTTTTTCCAGGGTTTTACCTTGCGTGTTTGCGCCGGGTAGTTCCTCGACATACCCGATGTATCCCTGTGGGGATTTCTCAAAAATTGTTGTTAAGATTTCTTTCATCTTGCGTCTTTTATATAAGAACAATAATTTAGGGTCTTAGGAAGTTAAGCATTTTTCAACAGGTGCTAAACTTCTGATATGTCTAATAAAAACAAGCATTACCGCCGTTCGCGAATCAGCGAAAGAGAATTTCGGCAAATTATACGCTACTTTGCGCTCGACCTTTCGGCCTCCGACACCGCGCGATTGACCCTCATCAGTATCCGCTCGGTCAACGCGATTTACATCAAACTTCGCCGCCGCCTCGCCGAGAAATGCGAGCTCCAGGTCAGCATGGCCAGCCAGGCGGAGGTCGATGAATCGTACTTCGGCCCCAAGCGCATCCGCGGTAAGCGCGGACGCGGTGCCGGCAGCAAAAAGATCGTGTTCGGCCTGTTAAAGCGCAATGGCCGGGGTTCACGCGGAGATTGTGCCCGATGCCAGAAAAGCTACGCTGCAAGCGGTTATCCGGGGAAAGGTGAGCCTCGACAGTGTCATTCATTCGGAGGGTTGGCGCGGGTATCATGGACTGGTGGATGTCGGCTATTCGAAGCATTTTCGGGTGGAACATGGCAACCATGAGTTTGCCAATGAGCCATCGCACATCAACGGCATCGAGTCCTTTTGGGCCTATGCCAAACTGCGGTTGAGCAAAGTGAAAGGCATCCGAAAGCAGATGTTTTACTATCACCTCAAGGAAACTGAGTTTCGTTTCAATCATCGCCGTGATAATCTCTATCCCGTCATGCTTAAACTGCTTCGAGAGAAGCCAATTTAGCCGCTTAACTTCCTAAGACCCTAATTTAAATCATTGCTATGATTTTGACCTTTCCCGTTTTTGAAAATCTTGTTGATATGCCGGGTTGCTTCCGATTGGCGGGTCTTGCCGTCGGTGGCAGTTGTTGCAATTTTTGCAACAACTGAATCCGGTTCCAGTTCTTGAGACCGAAAGATATTCCTGAGGTGGCGGGAAATCGCCGATTTATCCCGGTCAAACAACTCGGCGATTTGGTTCAGATTTCCCCAAATCATATATGTTTTTCCATAATATATATACAAAATCATGTTTTTGTATATGTATTGGCTGATACGTCTATAAAATGCCCCTTTTTTGGCAATCTCACTTTCTCCCGGAGCCCAAGCCGGCCATTTGTCAATGCGGACAAAATAGTTTCCTATCGGGCGGCCGGATTTTCGGCAGGCGGTTTTGGCTCTCTCAATGACTTTTTCCGTGCCGCTCCCTAATATTTCTACGGCTTTCCCGGACTGCATTTCCCGCCACCTTTCCAGTAGCGTTTCACTTCTGATTGCTTTTTTATTCATCGTTATTTCTCTTCTTCTCCAATTCCTTAACCAACTCCTCAATCTCTTTCAAATCCGCCGCATCTTCCTCCAACGCCTCCACCCTGCGACGTTCCCCTGCAAATTCTTCATACCGTTCTTCCGCCAGTTGTTTGGCAACTTCGGCTTCCACTTTGACGGAATGAGTCAGTAAATCACACTCGTTAAACTTCAGGAAAGCATTCAATTTTTCCGCCCATTGTTTCATGGTGATGGTTTGGCGATTTTTTGCCTGGTTTTCTGCGTAGTCCAGATACATGACAACAATACGGTTGAGTTGCCTGATTTCTTTTTCCTTCAAATAGTTTTTTGCAATCACTACATCGCCTTTACGCACTTTCGCGCCCTGCCATGAAGTCAGCCCCATATTCGCCTTTTGAGGATCACTGCGGTCTGTGATCAACTCGGCGGCGGTTTGTCCCGTTACCGACCACAGCATTTTGTTTTGCACTTTTTTGAAAAATATCTGCGCCTGTTCGGATTTTTTGTCGTAGTCTATGGCGGTGGTGTAAAGGTCTCGCACTTTTTGATAGAAACGTTTCTCCGACGAGCGAATGTCGCGGATGCGCTCCAGCCACTCGTCAAAATAGTCAGGTATGAGGGAACCCTTGGCGGGTGGGTTTTTCAGCCGCTCGTCGTCCATCGTAAAGCCCTTGACGATGTATTCCGTGAGTCTCTGCGTCGCCCAGATGCGAAAGCGGGTGGCGGTGATGCTTTTCACCCGGTAGCCGACGGAGATAATCATATCCAAGTTGTAGTAAGTGAGTTTTCTTTGGACTTGCCTTTGCCCTTCCTGACGAACTGTTAAGAAATCCTTAATAGTTGCTTCCGGGGTCAGTTCCCTTTCAGCATAGATATTTTTTATGTGCATAGTTATATTAGGAACCGTCGTCTGAAACAATTCGGCAATCATCAGCTGAGTGAGCCATAGAGTTTCATCCTCCAAATGTACTTCCAGTTTGATGTTCCCGTCATCGGTCTGATAAACCAGAAACTCTCCGCCGCTCGGGACCAAACTGTTTTTTTGATCTTTCATTTCTTCTTCCTCAGGTGTCCGCAGATTCGCGCAGATTAAAGACGAATCTTTTGTATTGTAGTTGTGTTGTGCCGAAAGAAACATTGAGAGTTTTCTTTCTGTAATAAACGGAAAGTTTCTTTTCTTTTGCATAAGGAATATTTTGCAGTTGGGATTCATTTTTCAGAGCCCCTTGATAAATCGCTTCAAAAAAGCCGTGACCAATCTCACTATGCACGGCCATTGCCGCGCCGATAATGACGTAAGTCTCCCCGTCTTTTATATTCCTATTTGCGTTCATCTGCGTAATCTGCGGACTCACTCGTGCAATTTCCCATCGGCTACTTCACGCCGAACCCGATGGCGGCCATTGCGAGGGCATCCTCGTAATGATCAGAAACGGGGTGTCTGAGTGAGCAAAGTGCATTTTCTGCACATTGCTTTTGCGGCTAACCTCCCCGTCATTGAATATCTTGTTGATATGCCGGGTTGCCACCGACCTGTCCATATTAAAGGCATCAGCAATTTGCTGATATACCCTTCGTTCACTCGTCCTGATTGCACGAACTCTTTCCGGCAACTCACGAAAACAGCCCCTATCAGGGGTGTAATACTTGACCTGATAGTTTTTGTCGTCCTCGGCAGTTGTTTCCAAAAAGGAAATAACTGAATTTTCCTCCAATTCACCGTTTTGCACTATCAAATGGCAGGCGTAGCGGGATAGGCGGTAATCCTTGACCTTGTGCCTTGCCCCGGAGCCCAAACTGACCATTTTGCCGAGGCTGGCAAAATGGTTTTCACTGGCTGACCGGATTTTCGGCAGGCGGTTTTGCCCTCTCAAGGTTGGAGTGATTTTCAGCGGCCTGCGCTTCTTCCCTTTATCGCACTTCGGACTGGAAACTGGCCTCTTGCAAAGGTGGGCTGCTTCGTGGAGGCGCAATGTTAAAATTGCTGCTCTTTTCATAGACGAATCCAACCGGTGGAACGCGAACACACATACGACGTCATCGTGGTCGGCGGCGGACACGCCGGCGTCGAGGCTGCGCTGGCCGCGGCGCGCACGGGCGCGGACACATTGCTGCTGACGCACAGCATCGAAACCATCGGGCAGATGAGTTGCAACCCGGCGATCGGCGGGGTCGGCAAGAGCCACCTGGTCAGGGAGATTGACGCGCTCGGCGGCGCGATGGCGGTCGCGGCCGACCGTGCGGGCATTCACTTCAGGGTGCTCAACACCAGCAAGGGGCCGGCGGTCAGGGCAACCCGGGCGCAGGCCGACCGGCAACTGTATCGCACGGCAATCCGCCGCCGCGTCGAGTCGCAGCCGCGGCTGCGGGTTTTTCAGCAGGCGGTGGACGACCTGTCTGTCGCGGGCGGGCGCGTCACCGGCGTGGTCACGCAGATGGGGCTGCGCTTTAGCGCACCGGCGGTGGTGCTGACGACCGGGACGTTTCTCGGCGGGCGCATTCACATCGGCGACAGCCATTGCCGGGGCGGGCGCGCGGGCGACGCGCCGGCGAACGCGCTGGCGGTGCGTCTGCGCGAGATGCCGTTCACGGTCGGGCGTCTTAAAACCGGCACGCCGCCGCGCATAGACGGCGCGACGGTGGACTACTCGCAACTTGAGACGCAGCCGGGCGACGAACCGGTGCCGGTGTTTTCGTTCGTCGGCGCGCGCGACGATCACCCCGCGCAGACGCTGTGTCATATCACGCACACCAACGCGCGCACGCATGAAATCGTCAGGGCCGCACTCGCACATTCGCCGATGTTCTCCGGCGCGATCAAGTCGGCGGGGCCGCGCTATTGCCCGTCCATTGAGGACAAGGTCACGCGCTTCGCCGGCAAGGCGTCGCACCGGATCTTCATTGAGCCGGAGGGGCTGGACACCCGCGAGATCTACCCCAACGGCATCTCGACGAGCCTGCCGTTTGCAGCGCAACTCGAGATGGTGCGCTCGATCAAAGGGTTTGAACGCGCCCACGTCACGCGCCCGGGCTACGCGATCGAATACGACTATTTCGACCCGCGCGGTCTGCACCCGAGCCTCGAGACGAAACCGGTGCATGGCCTGTTCTTCGCCGGGCAAATCAACGGCACCACCGGCTACGAGGAGGCGGCGGCGCAGGGGCTGGTCGCCGGCGTCAACGCCGCGCGGCGGGTGAAAGGACTTGAGTCTTGGCGCCCGGGACGCGACGAAGCCTATATCGGCGTGCTGGTGGACGATTTGGTGACGCGCGGGACCAGCGAGCCCTACCGGATGTTCACCAGCCGCGTCGAATACCGTCTGCTGCTGCGCGAGGACAACGCCGACCTGCGGCTGACGCCGGTCGGGCGCGAACTGGGATTGGTGGACGACGTGCGCTGGGCGCGGTTTTCGGCCAAGCGCGAGCGCATCGAAGCGGAGCAGGCACGCCTGCGCGGTGTGCGGATCGTGCCCGACCGCAAGACGCAGGCGCGGTTGCAGGCGCGGGGCATGGAGCTCAAGTGCCCGTGCAGCGCCGAGGCCTTTCTGCAAAGGCCCGGTGCGGACTACGCGCTGGCGCTCGAACTTGCCGGTCTCGATGACGCAAGGCGCGGCGGCGCGGACGACGACGCGGTGGTCGAGCAGATCGAGATCCAGGCGCGCTACGCGGGTTACGCCGAGCGTCAGCACCGCGAGATACAAAGGCTGCAAACCTACGAGCGCCGCGAGATCCCGTGCGACTTCGACTACGCGAACATGGCGGGCTTATCCCATGAACTCAAGGAAAAACTGGTGCTGTTCCGTCCGGCGACGGTCGGTCAGGCGAGCCGCATCGAAGGCATGACTCCCGCCGCGATGTCGCTGTTGCTGGTGCGTCTTGAAGGCGAGCGGCGCCGGAGGCGCGCATGAGGCGGTGCACGTTTTCAGCGATACCCTTGGCGGTCGCGCCGGCGGGGGTATTCACCGCGCCCGCGTCGGCGGCGGAATCCGGCGGCGTGGTTCACGTTAAAAGTCGTCACGGCGTTGCGGGATAAGGCATGACCCCGGTTGCGATATTGCTGTTGCTGGTGCGTCTTGAAGGCGAGCGGCGCCGGAGGCGCGCATGAGGCGGTGCACGTTTTTAGCGATACCCCTGGCGGTCGCGTTGGCGGCGTGGTTCACGTTAAAAGCCGTCACGACGTCGAGGGATAAGGCATGACCCCGGTTGCGATATCGTTGTTGCTGGTGCGTCTCAAAGGCGAGCGGCGCCGGAGGCGCGCATGAGGCGGTGCACGTTTTTAGCGATACCCCTGGCGGTCGCGTTGGCGGCGGTGTTTACCGCGCCCGCGTCGGCGGCGGAATCCGGCGGCGTGGTTCACGTTAAAAGCCGTCACGGCGTCGCGGATACGGTCGAGCGTGCGCGGCGCATGATCGAGAATCAGGGGTTGCGCGTGTTCGGGATCATAGACCATCAGGACGCGGCGAAGAAAGTCGGCGAGACGTTGTTGCCGACGCGCGTGCTGGTGTTCGGCAACCCCGAACTCGGCACCCGGATCATGCACAAAAACCGCGTGGCCGGCCTCGACCTGCCGATGAAGTTGCTGGTGTGGGAGGACGCGGACGGCATCACGTGGATCACTTACCATCGCGCCGATGAACTCGCGGTGCGCCACGGCTTTGCGGCCGAAGACAAGCGTTTCGCCCGGATCGGATCTGCGCTCAAAGACCTCGCGAAGTCGGCGGCGCGCTGACGGCGCCCGGGTGCCGGCGGTGTCTGAAACGGGCCTGCCGGCGGTCTTGTCGGAGGGCCTCGCGCAACTTGAGGTGTCCGCCGACGCCGCGCAGGTCGAGCGCCTGTTCGCGTGGCTGCAACTGCTCGAGCGCTGGAACGGCGCGTTCAATTTGACCGCGGTTCCCGCCGCCGAGCGAGTGGCGAAACTGGCTTTGATGAGCGCCGCCGCCGTCCCCTATCTGCCAACGGGCAGTTTGCTCGACGTCGGCAGCGGCGCCGGCGTGCCGGGCATCCCGCTCGCGATTCTCGCGCCCGGCAACGACTGCACGCTGATGGACAGCAGCGGCAAGAAGACCCGGTTTCTGGAGCAATGCCGGCTTGAACTCGGGCTCGACAACGTGTGCATCGTGCACGCGCGGGTCGAGGCCTTTGAGGGCGCCGCGTTCGACACAATCGCCGCGCGCGCGTTCGCGGGGCTGGGCGCGTTTCTCGGCGCGACCCGCCATCTCGCGCACGCGGATACGAACTGGCTCGCGTTCAAAGGGGACGCCGCCGCGGACGAGGTTCAACATCTGCCGCCGGATAGGGCAAAATGGCAACTCCACCGGCTGCACATTCCGGGCCTCGACCGGCCCACGTCGTTGGTGGTTATGCGGGGGCGGAAAACAGGCGGTTAAAACGTGGCCAGGATTTACGCGATCACAAACCAAAAAGGCGGCGTCGGCAAGACTACGACGACGGTCAATCTGGCGGCGTCGTTCGCCGCGACCGGTTGCAGGGTGTTGCTCGTGGACATTGATCCGCAGGGCAATTCGACGTTGGGCAGCGGCCTCAGCAAGCACGCGCTCGACGCCACCGTTGCAGACGTTCTGATGCGGCAGCGCGCGATCCGCGACTGCATCGCCGCCGCCCAGTCCGGCGGGTACGACGTGCTCGGCGCGAACGACGAGTTGACCGCGACCGAGGTGCAATTGCTGGAACTCGAGGGACGCGAATTCTGCCTGCGCGACATGCTCAAGCCGCTGCACGGCGAATACGACTACATTCTGATCGACTGCCCGCCGACGCTGAGCACCCTGACGATCAACGCGCTGAGCGCGGCGCACGGCGTGATCATCCCGATCCAGTGCGAGTATTTCGCGCTCGAAGGCTTGTCGTCTTTGCTGCAGACGATCGAGCGTCTGCGCGAGACGGCCAACCCCGGACTGCGCATCGAAGGCGTGTTGCGCACGATGTTCGACCCGCGCAACAACCTCGCGCGCGACGTATCCGAGCAATTGAACCGGCACTTCAGCGAAGAGTTGTACGAATCGGTGATCCCGCGCAACGTGACTTTGGCCGAGGCGCCGAGCCACGGTATGCCGGCGTTGCAGTACGACAAGAACGCGAGCGGCACGCAGGCCTACCTGATGCTGGCCGGCGAGATTCTCAACCGCGAAGCGGCGCGCGCGTAGTCCGCGGCATGGCGAAAAGACGCACAGGCCTCGGCAGTCTCGGCGTGGACGCGCTGCTGACGAGGAAAGTCGCGTCCGCCGGCGCCCGGGCCGCCGCCGCCGTTGACGCCGACGAAAAATTCGCCGACGTCGGCATCGAGCGTATTCGCCCCGGGCGGTATCAGCCGCGCCTGCGCATGGACGACGGCAAACTCGACGAACTCGCGGTTTCGATCAAAAGCCAGGGCCTGATCCAGCCGCTTGTCGTGCGCGCGGTCAACGGCGGCGACTACGAACTGATCGCCGGCGAGCGGCGCTGGCGGGCGGCGCAGCGCGCGGGACTCGAGCGCGTGCCGGTAATCGTCAGGGAAGCCGACGAGCGCGCCGCGGCGTCGCTTGCGCTGATCGAAAACATCCAGCGCGAAGACCTGAGTGCGGTGGAGGAAGCGAACGCGCTGCAGCAACTCGCGGCGAAATTCGACCTCAAACATCAGGAGATCGCCGACCTCATCGGCCGCTCGCGCTCCGGCGTCACCAACTTACTGCGCTTGCTCGAACTCGCGCCCGATGCGCGCGAGTTGCTCGAAGACGGCAGTCTCGAGATGGGGCACGGCCGGGTGCTGCTGCGCCTGCCGCGCGACCGGCAGGGCCCCGCCGGGCGGGAGATGATCGCCCGGCAGATGACGGTGCGTGAGGCGGAGGCCTACGTCGAAGCCCTGCTCAATCAAGGCCGGAAAAATAAGCGAAAGCGGCCGTCGCGTCCGCCCGAGATCACGGCGCTGGAACGCGAAATCGCCGAGCACCTCGGCACGTCGGTGCACATTCAGCACGGCCGGAAAAGCGGCAAGGTCGTGATCAGGTACGCCAGTTTGGACGTGCTCGACGGAGTGCTGGAGAAGATCAGGAAGTGATGAGGGCTTGGAACCAACCGATTACCCGGCGCCTGAGGTGGCGCGGGATGATGGGGTTCAGTCAACGCTGTATCTCTATCAGGAAGCCACCCCTCTTTTCCCGGGCATGGGCACAGGTATCACCGGAACCAACCGACTGTCTTGTGCCTGAGGCTGCGCGGGACGACGGGTTTCAGGAGACGTTGTAGCCGCGTGAGCAACCGTATGATGTGAGGATAGTGCATCCTTGCTTCAGGCATGGGAATCAAGCGTGCCCCCTCTTATCAGATACTTTTTCAAACTCAGATTTAAGAAACTTGTAGCAGTAGCGGCTGTAAAGAGAGTAGTCGCCGTAACCGACCGGGTCTATGTATTGAGGGCGTTTCCGACTCTTGAACGGGCGCACTTCGTTGTAAGGGTAATAAGTTTAGCCCACAGATCCGTATTCGGGAGGGGTTGATATTGACCTTCCCCGGAAATCGCACATAAAAGAGATCAGTTTTTTCATCTGCAAGCGCCTTTCATTTCACGCGCGGCCCGGTGCCGACGGTTGCCACTGCCGCAGCCATTGCCTCAACATTCGTTTGCCGCTGGCTTCGTTCTGCGACCCCCACCGTCCGGCGTCGCGGCGCAGCGCTTCAAGGCTTATGTTCGCTCGGTCGAGTTCAACGATGTGTCCGACCAGCCATTGCGCCAGCGACTCTTCCCGCACCTCCGCGTGGAACTGCAACGCCAGCGTATGGCCGCCGACGGCGAAAGCTTGGTTCGGGCATAAGTCCGTCCGCGCCAGATTTTCGGTGCCGTCGGGAAGGTCAAACGTCTCGCCGTGCCAATGCAGCACCGGCGTCGTCAGGCATGCCAGCGGCGAGCCTGTGCCGGCCGCGGTTGGTTCCAGCGCGGACCAGCCGATCTCCTTTTGCGCCAGCGGGCGGATTGCGGCACCCAGGGCTTTGGCGATGAGTTGCGCGCCGAGACAAACGCCCAGGGTCGGCTTCGCCTGCGCGAGGCGGTGTTCGATCAAATCAAGTTCTGTTTTTAGAAAAGGGAAGCGGCGGACGTCGTTGGCGCTGATCGGCCCGCCCAGGATGACGGTCAGGTCTGCATCGCGTGCCGGCGCAAGATCGTCGCGTGGTGCATCTACGCGCTCGCAATGGATGTTCGCATCCGCGAGCACGTCGCCGAAAACGCCGGTGTCTTCGAACGGAAGGTGCTGGATGACGACGCCTTTCATTGCGTTCTTGCTTTCCATTTATTTCGGTGGCCGCCCCGATTGCGGCGGCCGTCGCTTGCGTGCGAATTGCAACCGCCGCGCCGAAGAACACCGGAATAAGCCGGACGAGCGATTCTGGGGTGCCTGTTTATTGTACGCCAATCCGGCCGTCGGGCCGTTCCGCGCCCGCTTGATTGCGCCGGGCGGGCACTGCGGGCAATGACCTCGTTCGGGTCCGTATCCGCTTTGCAGATCTTACCTGCGAGAGAACTATACCGACGAACGCAGGCCTGTAAACTTGAACTTGAAAGCGCGCGTCTTATCCCTGAGTTTGCGCGGGACGATGGGTTTCAGTAAACGAAACATAATCAGTACGAGGTAAAAAAAGAACGGCCTTTTATTAGGCGTAGGCAGAGGGATTAGCCGCCCGCCTTCGGGCACTTTTTCAAACTCAGATTTAAGATATTTGTAAAGACTTCCAAGACTGTAGTCGCCGCGCCCGACCGGCTCTATGTAGTGAGGGCGTTTTTGAATCTTGCACGGGCGCACGTCGTGGCCGGGTGCATAAGCTTGGCCTACAAAGTAGGTGTCCGGGGGGGAGGATATGACCGTCTCCCCCGGGAACCGCATATAACTGCTGTGGATCAGGACGTCGTCTTTGATGAGAGGATATATTTTATCCGTAAGAAAGTGCTCATCGTTTCTATAGCGCATAAAGCCAAGCTTTTTTTGCAGTTTCTGCATTGGAAGATAACCGCCCCGCATTCCCCATGAGTTATTCATGATCGGCCATTTGAGGAGATACGGGCAATCGCGGATGATGTGGCACGCCTTGCCGCTTGCCAGCCATTCGTCCACCATCCGCTTTTCCCGCAGGTTCAGGCGGCTATCCGCGTCGCGGATAATGACCGCTTCAAGGTCCTTTTCCTCGAGGGCCAAAAGACGCCAGCATCGGTTGACTATAATATCAAGGAAACTCTCTTTCATGGGCACGATTTCGGCGCCGTTGTCTTGCAGCAGCCGGACGGTCTCTTTAGGCACGTTGGACGACGTGTAAAACCTGCAAGTCCAGCCGGGATAAATCTCCTGTTGCAGTTCCAGGTTTCTGACCGCTCCGACCAGATACTTGGGATCTTTCCCGAACAAAGAAAAGGAGATCAGTTTTTTCATTGATGAATGGTTAGGGCGGCTTTTAGGCGATACGGCTGACGCCGCCGCTTCCTCCGATGTTTGCAGTTTTCCCCGCATATAACACCACATTTTAACTTAACGGGTGGCGTTTACACGTGCGGCTTGGTGCAACCGCCCAATCTGCCTCGCGCCGCGGCCGACCGGCGGCGTGTCGCCCCGGTGTCGTCGCCAAAGGCGGCATGATTTTCCGGCGCCCGTTTGCAGCCGTCGCGAGCGGGTTGGAGTGCAGCGTCGCAAACCGCGCCGCCCCCCCTTGCGTCGCCGGGCGATGACCCCGAAACCGTCACGCGCGACGACGTCCTCGGCGGTGCGCGTTCGTGACGCACGGATACCGGAAAGCATCCGTCGCGCACAGGCCCGGCGAGCCCGGGCGACCGCACCAATCAAGTATTTACCAGCCGAGTTCTTTCATAGCCCAGGGTGCGTTCCATATTTTGATAAACCGCTTGATCTTGTTGTCTTCGTTCATCGTCAACACATACACGTAGTGCGTGTGGGTTTCTTTTTGGGTCGGCGGCACCGGCCCGCCCTCTCCGGTGTGCCTGGCGTGGTACGTCGCGAAGATGATCGCGGTCTTGGTGTTCTCGTCGTAGGCTGACGTATGGATGTCGTAAGTCGCCCCGGGCACGGTGACATTGGCAAAACTGGCCATCCACTCGCAGTAGGCTTCCACCGTTTTAATGTCCGCCAGCGGCTCGCTTTGCGCCCGAAACGAAGCACCGTCCGCCACGTATTGCTTGCAACCGTCCCAGCCCAGCGGAGCATCGCAGGCCTCGAAGAATTTCTTCGCGTTCTCAAAAGCCGTCATTTCCCTCTCCTCCCCGGATTATGTTCCCTGTCGTTTGCACAGGGATTGCTGATTTGACGTCGTGTCTTCAAGAAACACGTCGGCGCTTGTCAGGCCGCCGCTTGAGTTTTCGTATCACCCGCGACGTATTCCGTCTTGTCGTTGATGATCGCTTTGCCGCTCACGTCCACGGGCCGCTGGAGCATGTCCAGCAACGGGCACTGCGACTCCACGGCGTCAACCAGGCGCTTCAGGTCTTCTTCGCCGGCGGAGCTTTCGATCCTGGTCTCGTATTGGATCTTATGAAACCCCGGCGGAATGTTCTTGTCCGCGCCCAATCCAAGCAATCCGTGAAGATCCAGATGACCCGTCAGTTTCACTTTGACGCTGTCGAGCGGAATATCCATCATTGACCCCAGCGCCACGTACATGATCTCCTGGCACGAGCCCAGCGCCGCCAGCGCCAACTCGACCGGACTCATCCCCGTGTCCCCGCCCCCGAATGTCGGCGGCTCGTCAATCACCAAAGGATCGAAATTTCGGACGTTCGCCGTGCAGCGCACGTCTTCTTCCCACTGAGTGTCGGCTTTGTAAACCAACTTCGCCGTGCCGGGGTCGCTTTGTACGGAAGCGAATACTTGTGAGACGGCGTTTTTTATATCTGCCTGTGCCATGGTGGTTGCCCTCCTTTATGAAATGGTGCAAGCGGAATGCCGCTCGCGCGATAATTATAGTGTAAAACGACGGCGATTCGCCGCCGGGCGTCAGGCGGCGACGGCGTGTCGTTGTCAGGCTTTGTTCATGTTCTTTTCATTGTTTTTCTTTCAGCAATTTGCGCAATCCGCGAACGGGCTTCCGTGCAAATCCCCGGATTCAAATCGAAGTGCAACGCTTGCCCGCCATCTTCTTGGGTCCATCCGCGTCATCATGCGGCTTGCTTTTTGCATCTGCGCTGATCCGCGTCGTCTGGGATTTATCTTTTTGAATCCACAGGCGGCGCGGATTTCCGCAAATTAAAATTGTCTTGCTTGAGCCTCAGGTGATGCCGCGAAGCGCCCCCCCCTTCTTCTTTTTGTCGCACTTCGGATTGGAAGCCGCCACCCCGCGCAAAAGCCCCGTCGCGGGTCGAGGGGTCAATGACGGGCCGGTGCTTTTCAGTTTGCCGCAGCGAAGTTCGCGGGTCTCCGGCCTTTTTGCAGTTGCGGGCTTTTAGCCGCGTCTAACGGAGTGCCGGGCCCGCATTTCAACCGAATGTGTATGTCCGGGCGGACGGGTTTGAGATTTGCACCGACTATAATGCGGGACTTTAACGGGTTTTTATGCAAGTGGAATTCGTGCGCGGCGACTACAACCTGCGTGCCCGCCACCGCGAGTGCATCGCGGCTTTCGGCGGTTTCGACGGGCTGCATCTCGGTCACCGTGCGGTGATCGGGCGTGCGCTGGAACTCGCGCGGGCGTCCGCCGCCGTTCCTGCTGCGGTCGTATTGTTCGAGCCGTTGCCGCGCGAATTCCTGGACGCGCAGGGCGCACCGCCGAGGTTGTATCCGCTGCGCGAACGGGTTGCGATCATCGCTGCGCTGGGGGTCGAGCGCGTGGTCTGTTTGCGGTTCAATGCGCGCATCGCGGCGAGCGGCGCCGGGGAGTTCATCGAGCGGATCCTGGTCGGCAAACTCGGCGTGCGAGCGTTGGTCGTCGGTGAGGGTTTTCGTTTCGGGCGCGGCAAGGCGGGCGACGTCGCATTGCTCAATGCGGCGGCGGCGCGCTACGGGTTTGTGACCGAATGTGTGAGCGCGGTCGCAGCCGGCGACGAGCGCATCAGCAGCACCGGGGTGCGCGAGGCGCTGACAAGCGGCGACCTCTCTCGCGCCGCGCGCCTGCTCGGGCGCGACTACAGCGTGAGCGGGCGGGTCGGACACGGTAGCAAGCGCGGCGCGCAACTCGGCTTTCCGACCGCGAATCTGATGCTCGGGCGGCGCCCGCCGCCGTTGCGCGGCGTCTTTGCCGTCGCCGTCGAGGGCGCCGCCGCCGGGTTGTTGCCGGGGGTTGCCAACGCCGGTTACCGCCCGACGTTCGGCGGTGAAAAGTTTTGCCTCGAGGTTCATCTGCCGGGGTTTTCGGCTAACCTATACGGTCGCCGTCTGCGCGTGCGTTTGCTTGCGAGGATCAGAGACGAGCAGCGCTTCGACAGCGTGGACGAACTCAAGTCCCGCATCAAGCAAGACGTCGAGGCGGCGATGGGGTTGACCGCCCTTAGCCCCTATTTTTCACAACAGCGCGTATGACAGGAAAGAACCACTGTGCTTTCAAGCAACCGCCGGAACAGGCCGAAATATGAATTGGGCCGCTTCGGGCTTTACGCACGGGTTCGCGCAAGCCGCAAAGCGCGTGCGGTTCACCCCGCACGACGGCCCGTCTTACGCGAACGGTGCGGATTGAACACGGACTCCGGAAGATGAGCGCCTACAGGGATACGCTGAACCTGTCGCACACAGAGTTTCCGATGCGCGGCAACCTTCCCGCACGCGAACCCGAAACGCTGGCGCGTTGGGATCGCCTCGGGCTTTACGCACGGATCCGCGCAAGCCGCAAGGCGCGCGCGGTTTACCCCGCACGACGGCCCGTCTTACGCGAACGGTGCGGATTGAACACGGACTCCGGAAGATGAGCGCCTACAGGGATACGCTGAACCTGCCGCACACCGAGTTTCCGATGCGCGGCAACCTTCCCGCACGCGAGCCCGAAACGCTGGCGCGCTGGGATCGCCTCGGGCTTTACGCACGGGTTCGCGCAAGCCGCAAGGCGCGTGCGCGGTTCACCCCGCACGACGGCCCGTCTTACGCGAACGGTGCGGATTGAACACGGACTCCGGAAGATGAGCGCCTACAGGGATACGCTGAACCTGCCGCACACCGAGTTTCCGATGCGCGGCAACCTTCCCGCACGCGAGCCCGAAACGCTGGCGCGCTGGGATCGCCTCGGGCTTTACGCACGGGTTCGCGCAAGCCGCAAGGCGCGTGCGCAGTTCATCCTGCACGATGGCCCGCCTTACGCGAACGGTAATCTCCATATCGGCCACGCGGTCAACAAGGTGCTCAAGGACATCGTCGTTAAAAGTCGCCTGCTCGACGGCCTGGACGTGCCGTTCGTGCCGGGCTGGGACTGCCACGGCCTGCCGATTGAACTTGAGGTCGAAAAGCGCAAAGGCAAGCCCGCCGATGCGACCGAGGCGGCGGCTTTTCGCGAAGCGTGCCGTGCTTACGCGCACACGCAGATGCGCCGCCAGCGCGACGACTTCATCCGCCTCGGCGTACTCGGCGATTGGGAGAATCCTTATCTGAGCATGGAGCCGCGCGTCGAGGCCGATATATTGAGAACGCTCGGGCGGCTCATCGTCAACGGCTACTTGATAAAAGGCGCGCGTCCGGTGTATTGGTGTCTCGACTGCGAGTCGGCGCTGGCCGAGGCCGAGGTCGAGTATCACGACAAGGCTTCGACCGAGGTGGACGTCGGCTTCGCGGCGGCGGACCCCGCCGCTCTCGCACACCGCTTCGGTTTTGAGGCCGGCGCCGGTGACGCGCCGGCGGCGGCGGTCGCGATCTGGACGACGACGCCGTGGACGCTGCCGGCAAACCGCGCGGTCGCGGTGCACCCGGCGTTTGAGTACGCACTGGCGGACACCGGCGACGGCCTGCTGGTGCTCGCCGCAAACCTCGCCGAGGATTGTCTCGAACGCTACGGCGCGAAGCGGCGCGACGTACTCGCGAAATGTGCCGGGCGCGACCTCGAAGGTCTGCGTCTGCGCCACCCTTTCTACGACCGCGAAGTGCCGGTGGTGCTCGCCGACTACGTAACGCTCGACACCGGCACCGGCGCGGTGCACACCGCCCCCGCGCACGGCGAAGACGACTACCGCACCGCCCGCGCCTGCGGCCTGAGCGTGGACGACCCGCTCGACGGGCGCGGCGTGTTC
Organism: Candidatus Oxydemutatoraceae bacterium; assembly: GCA_965211995.1. GTDB lineage: Bacteria > Pseudomonadota > Gammaproteobacteria > Poriferisulfidales > Oxydemutatoraceae > CAYFZO01. The sequence goes on along the minus strand of OZ243040.1, from coordinate 1,722,127 downwards.
AGGGATTCGGTCGCGCGTTTCGCGGGAATGCACGTGCGCAAAGTCGATGCCAAAGTGGTCGAAGTGTTGCGCGAGACCGGGGCCTTGCTGCACACGAGCGCGCATGAGCACAGTTATCCGCATTGCTGGCGGCACAAGACACCGGTGGTGTTCCGTGCGACGCCGCAGTGGTTTATCCCGATGGACGAGGCGCCCGGCGGCGGACAATCTCTGCGCGCCGCGGCACGCGCCGCGTGCGCCGACGTGCGCTGGGTGCCGGGCTGGGGGCGCGAGCGCATCGAGGGCATGCTCGAAAGCCGCCCGGATTGGTGCGTGTCGCGTCAGCGCAACTGGGGCGTGCCGATCGCGGTGTTCATCCATCGCGACAGCGGTGAGTTGCACCCGCGCACCGCCGAGCACGTCGCAAAGGTCGCAAGCCTTATCGAACGCGGCGGTATCCAGGCGTGGTTCGACCTCGACCCGGCGGAGTTGCTCGGCGCCGACGCGGCGGCGTATGAAAAAGTCACCGACGTACTCGACGTGTGGTTTGATTCGGGTGCGACGCACGCGTGCGTACTCGACCGCCGCGACGAGTTGCACGCGCCCGCCGACCTGTATCTCGAAGGCTCCGACCAGCACCGCGGCTGGTTTCAGTCCTCGCTGCTGGTGTCGATCGCATACCGCGGCGCGGCGCCGTACCGCGCGGTGATGACGCACGGCTTTGCGGTGGACGCCGCGGGACAGAAGATGTCGAAGTCCAAAGGCAACGTCGTCGCGCCGCAGCAGGTGGTCGGTGCGCTCGGCGCCGACGTCCTGCGGCTGTGGATCGCGGCGACCGACTTCAGCAGCGAGATGGTGGTCTCCGATGAGATCTTGAAGCGCACCGGCGACGCGTACCGGCGCATCAGAAACACCGCGCGGTTTCTGCTCTCCAACCTCAACGGCTTTGAACCCGGCGCCTGCCTGCCCGCGCACGAGATGCTGCCGCTCGACCGGTGGGCGCTCGACTGCGCGGCGCGGGTGCAGGACGACGTCCGGCGGGCGTACGACGATTACGCGTTTCACCGCATCTATCAGCGCATCCACAACTTCTGCGTGGTGGACATGGGCGGGTTTTATCTCGACGTGATCAAAGACCGCCTCTATACGATGCGCGCCGACAGCCGCGCACGGCGCTCGGCGCAGACCGCGATGTTCCATATCGTCCACGCGCTGGCGCGCTGGCTCGCGCCAATCCTGAGCTTCACCGCCGACGAGATCTACCGCGCGATTCCCGGCGTCGCCGGGGATGACGCCGCCGCGGTGTTCCTGTGCGAGTGGTCGCGGGACCTTGCGCGCCTCGACGACCGCGGCGCGCTGAGTGCGGACGAATGGTCGCGTGTGCTCGAGTTGCGCCGCCAAACCGACAAGCAGTTGGAGGCCTTGCGCGAGTCCGGCGTGATCGGCTCGGCGCTCGACGCCGAGGTCGAATTGTTCTGCGCCGGCGAAGACCGCGTGATCCTGTCGAAACTCGCCGACGAATTGCGGTTCGTGCTGATCACTTCAGCCGCCGTCGTGCACGGCGCCGATGCGCGCCCCGCCGACGCGGTGGCGACCGGCGACGGCGTGTGGTTGCGCGCCGTCGCAAGCGGGCACGACAAGTGCGAACGCTGCTGGCACCGCCGCGGCGACGTCGGCGCCGACGAGGCTTTTCCGGGCGTGTGCGCCCGCTGCGCCGGGAACCTGCGCGCCGACGGGCGCGGCGAGGAGCGCCGGTATGCGTAAATGGCTGGCGCTGTCGGGCGTGATCGTGGCGGTCGATCAGTTCAGCAAAGCCGCCGCCGACGCATGGCTGGGACTGCACGCGCCGGTCGCGGTGATGCCGTCGGTGAATCTGACGCTGGTGTACAACCCGGGCGCGGCGTTCAGTCTTTTCAGCGACGCCGGCGGGTGGCAGCGCTGGGCGTTGCTTGCCGTCGCCGTCGCCGTGTGCGTGTTTTTGTATTCGTGGCTGCAGCGCCTCGAACGCAACGAGGCGTGGTCGGCCGCCGCAATCGCCGCGATCATCGGCGGTGCGGTCGGCAACGCCGTTGACCGGCTGATCTACGGTCACGTGGTGGACTTCATAGACGTGTACTACGGCGAGTATCACTGGCCGGCGTTCAACGTCGCCGATATGGCAATCATGCTCGGGGCGCTGGCGTTGATCGTGACCGCCGCAAGAAGCGGCTAGAATATGTTGCCGCGGTCAAACTTATCGAATAGTGCGATACTTGACGACCGCAACGGAGGCTTGAAGCAAGTGCAGATCTCTTTGGCAAACCCCCGCGGCTTTTGCGCCGGCGTTGACCGCGCGATCGGCATCGTCGAGCGTGCGCTCGAGACGTTCGGCACGCCGGTGTACGTGCGCCACGAAGTCGTTCACAACCGCTTCGTGGTGGATGACCTGCGCCGCCGCGGTGCGGTTTTTGTGCAGGAACTCGACGAAGTGCCGCAAGGCGCAATCGTCGTGTTCAGTGCGCACGGCGTCGCGGCAGCGGTGCGCGAAGACGCCGAGCGGCGCGGTCTCAAAGTGCTCGACGCGACCTGCCCGCTGGTGACGAAAGTGCATATAGAAGTCGTGCAATACAGCCGCGAGGGACGCGAGACGGTTCTCGTCGGTCACGCCGGCCACCCCGAAGTGATAGGCACGATGGGGCAGTACGACCGCTCGCAGGGCGGCGATATTTACCTCGTCGAGTCGGTTGAGGACGCACGAGTCCTGACGGTCGCAAACCCGGACCATCTCGCGTTCGTGACGCAGACGACCTTGTCGGTGGACGACACCCGCCGGATCATTGAAGTGCTCAAAGCGCGGTTTCCCCGGATCGTCGGGCCGCGCAAGGACGACATCTGCTACGCGACGCAAAATCGCCAGAACGCCGTCAAGCACCTGGCCGACGACTGCGACCTGGTGCTGATCGTCGGTTCCGCCAACAGTTCCAACTCCAACCGCCTGCGCGAGATCGCGGCCAAACGCGGCATAGAAGCCTATCTGGTGGACTGCCCCGACGCAATTGAGAGCGACTGGCTCAAAGACAAGCACCGCATCGGCGTGTCGGCCGGCGCGTCGGCGCCGGAGACGCTGGTGCAGGAAATCGTCGCGACGATCGCCGGGCGGGGTGACTGCGAAGTGAGCGAACTGCCCGGGGTAGAGGAGCGAATCACTTTCGCGCTGCCGAGAGAATTGCGATCCGCCGGTTGAACCCCGTTTCAGTCTTTAGTGATACGAAAGGGGGCAGGAGTCCTTAGGGGGTGTTAGCCCCGGCCTTTAATTTTTTGGCAACGCTATAAGTGGATGTGTAGGTTTTTTCTAATTGACTACAGGCTTCTATGTATTTGTTGGTGTTTTTTCTGCTTCTGATCGACTGAAGCATAAGAATGATAAGTATCACGATAAAGATGGAAATAAAAACCACTAACCAGGCGGGAAGAAGGGGAGCGGGGAAAATAATTATTGCTATGTGAAACAGGAAAGCTAAAACGAGTGCAAAGAACAGCATCGCCCTGACTGTCTTGTATTCCATCCGGGGTTGACCGACCAAGTTGTCGTATTCGTCTTTTAGACTGTCTGAGACCCGTTCCTCTTCAGATAGTTTGTCTTTTGCATTTTGTAGCTTTTGCTTTGAAATTTCTCTGCGTTGATTCTCGCCGGTTTCTGAAAATTGAATGAAAGTCAGGATAAATGAAGATGCGATAATGATCGCATTCAGGGCGTTTCCCAGCATTAATTTGTCGCTTTAGTAGATTATTTCGGGCAAGCGGAGTCAGTTTGTGTTGGGCTATTTACTGTGTGGGGTGGCGCCCGCCATCAATTTTTCACCGGCTTGCACCAACAGGCCACCCAATCTGGGATCATTAAAGCAAGCGATGGCTTCTTTCGTCGTGTCATCTTTTTCAAAGCGGTAGCGATTGTTTCCGACCAGAATGAAATGAGGAAAGTCCTCCCCCATAAAACTTTCAGCCCCTTCTTTTAATTCGCCCCCGCCGCTTTTTACGGCCTCGGCAAAAGCATTGTTTGCCACTTGATTTTTTTCTCGTGGCTTGGCCACCGCCACAAAAACGTCACTTTTTTCCATGGTGCTTTTAATGGTTTTGGTTAATTGCTCATAGAATTCTTTGTTGAGAGTTCCGCTGTATATATAAACTTTTTCTCCTTTCTCGGCCGCGACTTCAAGTAAGTTTTCAAAAAGGATTTTTGCGTGAGCGTTGGATAGATTTTCCAAAACCGCTCCGCTTTCTTTTTTGCGGTGAAACTTAACGATTTCTTCGTAAGTTTTCATATATTGCTCCCCCCGGAAGACAAGGGGCTGGCCTCGATCAGCCGCTCATTATAAGCCAGTGGGCTTTTTTTATTTTATCTTTATTATCAAATAGTTAATATAAATTTTGGGGCCAGTTAGCGCCACGTCTCAGGCGGCGCACGTTGTCCCTGCGAGTCCAGTGTCATCACGGTGTCGGTGTCGCGCACGGGGGTTGCGGTGAGCCTTACGCACGCGCCGAGGCCGTCTTCGCAGGCGGCGGCTGAGAGTCGGTAATGCGTGCGTTCGGACGTCGCGTCTTCATCCAGTCCCAGCGCTTCCAGGTCGTCGGTGTAGGTCAGTTCGCGTGCGTAGTAGCGGTGTTCAAGATCCATCACTTCGAGCAGTTTTGTCTGTCCGTCGAGTTCACGCAGGTGTTGCGCGTGTTTGCGGTACAGCGGCGTCGCCGTAGCCACGAGCGTCGCGATAATGGCGATCACGACCAGCAGTTCGAGCAGCGAGAAGCCGCGTGCTTTTTTGATTATTGCGGGCTTCATCGGATGAAACGGAAAGCATCGGCCTCGGCGTCGAACAGCGCGTGCGCGATGACTTCGCCGCCGTTCGCGTGCACGGCGCGCGCGGTGATCAGGAAGCGGCTGGTCGAAGGCGTGAGTTGCTGTGCGATGTAGGCGGCGGTGATGCCTGCCGCGGCGGATGTTTGCCGCGCGTTTTTCCAATCACAATGTTGCGGGCAGCCGGGCACGAATGTCTGCGCGTGTCCCCCCGCGCCGACGTTGCGTGCGGCGGCGGTGAGTGCGCGCATCGCCTCGGTTTGAAGCAGCGTCCGGCGCGCAAGCCCCGCCGCGAGTTGCGACTGATAATTGGTGCGCTCGAGCCCCGCGAGCGACAGCGAGGTCATCAACGCAACCAGCACCAGCGTCAGCACCAAAGCGTTGCCGCGGGCCTTAACGCGAGCCTTAAAAGGCGACGCTGAACTCATGGGCGGTCACCAGGCGGTTGTCGGCGGTGGCGTCGGCGGGCAATAGCGCGTCGACGGGTTCTCCGAGCAGATGTAGCGGTGCGTGCGGCAGCACGTCGGCGTTGCGCTCGCGTGCGGTGGCGATGAGGCCGACGTCGAGGACGATAACCCGCCCCGCGCCGGCCGGATTGCGCGTCAGGCGAACGCGGCCGCCCGCGTCGGCAACGCCCGCGTCGGCGTGCAGGAGCACGATGTTTTCGATCATCTCCTCGGAGCGCAGCCTTGCGGTTTTGCCGCTCGCTGAGTTCCCGGCGATGAGCCGTTTGCGGTGCAGCGAACGGCGCTCCCCCGAATTCGCGATGAAGAACACGACGGGCTCGTACGGCGCGATGAGCGCGTTGCCCGCGAAGCGGTGGCCCGCGGGGCCGCAGCCGCCGGTGAAGGGGGCGGCGCAGTTGCCCGGGTGCACGCGCGCGTCGTCGTCGTAGTTGAGAACGCGCCCGGCGTCATCCGTGATCTGCAGCAACACGGTGACAGCGTCGTCGCACACGACGACCAAACCGCCGCGCTCGAAACTCGCGGCGTGCGTCAGGGTGAGTCGCGCCTGTGCGGGGTCGTGATCCACGAGCGGCACCGGCTCGCCGGTCTTCAGCACCGTGAGTTCGTCGCTGCCGGCTACGGCGCCCGGGGTGATCTGCACCGGCTCGGTGAACAGGCGCAGCCACGGCGTCGTATTGCTCGTGTGCACGAGGTTAAAGCGGGCGCCGCCCGGTCCGCACGGCAGGCCGCCGGCGAGGTGCAGTTCATCCGCCACGATGCGCTCGGTGGTGAACAAGGTTTCGGTGAGCGCCGAGCGGCTTTCCGCGAACGTGTGCATCGCCACGCCGCGCTGATACAGGTTGAGCAGCGCGATCAGCAGCAGCGCACCGAGCGTCGCGGCAAGCAATGTTTCGACCAACGTAACGCCGCCGGTGCGTTTGGCTGCACGCCCCGCGCAAGGGCGGTCAGCGAACGTTTCAACCGATGCGCCGGCGGCGCGTTCGGTCGCACACCCGGTGCGCGGGCGGTCAGCGGCGGAGCAGCGCATGGCTGATCTCGAATGATTGCAGTTCGCGGTTTGCACTGAGCCATTGGATTTCACCGCCGATGCCGTCGCCGCGCGGGCGGAGGCGTCCGTCGCCCTGAGGCAGCAGGCCGCGGGTTTTGAGCGCGTCGCGGCGAGTAACGTTTCGACCAACGTAACGCCGGCGGTGCGTTTGGCTGCACGCCCGGTGCAGGGGCGGTCAGCGAACGTTTCAACCGATGCGCCGGCGGCGCGTTCGGTCGCACACCCGGTGCGCGGGCGGTCAGCGGCGGAGCAGCGCATGGCTGATTTCGAATGATTACGGTTCGCGGTTTGCACCGAGCCATTGGATTTCACCGCTGATGCCGTCGCCGCGCGGGTGGAGGCGTCCGTCCCCCTGAGGCAGCAGGCTGCGGATTTTGAGCGCGTCGCGGCGAGTAACGTTTCGACCAACGTAACGCCGGCGGTGCGTTTGGCTGCACGCCCCGCGCAGGGGCGGTCAGCGAACGTTTCAACCGATGCGCCGGCGGCGCGTTCGGTCGCACACCCGGTGCGCGGGCGGTCAGCGGCGGAGCAGCGCATGGCTGATTTCGAATGATTACGGTTCGCGGTTTGCACCGAGCCATTGGATTTCACCGCTGATGCCGTCGCCGCGCGGGTGGAGGCGTCCGTCCCCCTGAGGCAGCAGGCTGCGGGTTTTGAGCGCGTCGCGGCAAGCAACGTTTCGACCAACGTAACGCCGGCGGTGCGTTTGATTGCACGCCCCGCGCAGGGGTGGTCAGCGAACGTTTCAACCGATGCGCCGGCGGCGCGTTCGGTCGCACACCCGGTGCGCGGGCGGTCAGCGGCGGAGCAGCGCATGGCTGATCTCGAATGATTGCAGTTCGCGGTTTGCACCGAGCCATTGGATTTCACCGCTGATGCCGTCGCCGCGCGGGCGGAGGCGTCCGTCGCCCTGAGGCAGCAGGCCGCGGGTTTTGAGCGCGTCGCGGCAGGTTGCGTGCTGCACCCAGCGTCCGAGGCGGCATTTCCAGTGCGCGACGTGGAACGCGGCGAGTTCACGGCGGCTGCACGAGGTCTGCCGGCAGTCAGTGGCGAATGCGGGCGGTGTGCCGTACGCGGTGCGGTAGGTGTTGAGCGCTGCGGGGTTCGCGGCGGCCTTGCGCACGATGTCTTGCACGAGCATCGCGGCGTGTGTGCGTGCGCGCAGGTCGGTTTCGGTCGCTTCACGCAAATGCTGCGCGTGCAGGAATCCGATGACGCCGACCGAGGTCAGCGCCAGCGCCGCGAGCACTTCGACCAGGCTGTGCCCCGCCCTGTTGCTGAGGTTCATGAGATCAGGCATTGATCGAGTTCCCCGGCCGTGGCCGGGCGCAATCTGCCGGAGTGGTTTACGAAGACGCCGACGGCGCCCGCCGGGTTGCCGTCCGCGCAGATCACGAAGCGGCCATTGTTGTTGGCGCGTCCGTCCGGGCGGAACGTAATGCGCGACGCGAAGGTGTTGGCGCGCAGGGTCAGCCTTGCATTGAGCGGTGCGCCCGCCGCCAGGACGCGCTCAGCGGGATCGCGTGCGCCGTCGCCGTTGTGGTCGGCAAATACGATCCAGCCCCGCTCATAACCCGCACCGTTGCAGAGACCATCACCCTCGCTGTGGCACAAAGTCACGTCGCGCCCGCTTGCGATTGCCGCCGCGCGCGCAAAGCGCAGAGTCTTGATCAACGCCGCCAGCGGCTGCGACAGCAAGCGCCGCTCGGACAGTTGCTTAAAAGTGTGGATCGACAGCGACAGCGTCGCGCCGGCGAGTGCCAGCACGAGCAGCAGTTCGATCAGCGTGAAGCCTTTCTTGCGCATCCGCCGGTTTTACCGCACCAACGCGGGCGCGGCGCAAGGGCCGGCTTAAGCGGTAGTAAAAACGGGGGCGAACGGCGGGCGCGGTGCGAAAGCCCTTGACGGGGCTGGCTCGGAGCCTTTGTCAGCCTGATCCGCCGTTGCGGGCGGGCTGAAGTCGGGGAAACCTTTGGCGGGACTGTGCTTCGATGCTCTCGTCAGCCGTCAATGCCGATGATAGCCGCGGACGGTGGTGGGGGGGCTGCCCCTTGTCAGGGCCTGGGGGCGGGGGCCGCCGCGGGGGCCGCCTGGGGCGAGGCGGTGGCGCTTACTGGTAGTTCGCCATGTAGAGAGCCAGCCCGATGATGATGAGGCCGACGACGATGGCGGTGATTCGGTAAGTATCCATGTTCAGTGTTCCGGGCGATGGTGGGAGATGCCTGAATGGGCGCATACTATAAGGGATATCGGACACCTTGTCATTTCCGCTCCCTGCCTCCGAAGAAGACTGCGGACCCGTAATACAGTGCGTGTGAAGACGGCTGCGTCTTCGGGTGTGCTGCTTAACAATGGGGGGCGGGATTCAAACGAGGGAGGAAATGCCGTGGCTTGGCAGTGTCTGAAGTTCAGGGGCTCACGAGGATGGAAAAATGGGCCATTTTGACAATGCAAATAAGAACCATTATCATTTGTAGAAGCAGGTCAGTCGCCGGTCTTGCCGCAACGATTGCCCGCCATGGATCCATGAACCTTAAGTTATATAAATCAGTTAGTTATCTGCGTTCCGCTCGTGCACTGCTCGTTTCACTGGCTTTCACCTGCTGGAGTCAGATGGCGGCGGCGTGGGAGTTCGAGGCTGGATTGGGGTATCACAGCCGCTACATCGCGGCGGAGGGCGTCAGCGGAGTGGATCACGGCGGCATCGCTACGTTTGAGTTTGAACTTGCGCAGGAGACTGAGGCCGGTGATTTTGTCGTCGGCGCCGGACTCATCAACGGGGCGGCGGTGAATTTCCGTGAGACCGCGTTGTGGGCCGGGTACGAAAGAGCGTTTGCCGATGTCGCCGCGTCGCTGTCGTGGACGCGGATCAAGGAAGAGGAAAGAAATGAGGATTTATACTACAGTGAGTACGCCGCCGCCTTGTTCTACAACGGATGGGAGCACGTGACGCCCGGCGTCGAGTACGTCTATAGGACGGACGCCAACGGCGGGCTGCTGGCATTGATACTCGAGAGCGAGGTCGAAATCGGCGGGCTGACCCTGTCGCCTTACGCGGCCGTCAAATTTGACTACGGCTATGCAACCGAGGACTACGACGGCCTCAACCACGTCGAGGCGGGCGTCGCATGGGATACGTCGCTGTCGGACGATCTGGAGATGACGCTCTACATCGCTTACTTGTCCGCGCAGGAGAACCTGCGCCGCGACGATGAGGATAACAACTACTTCTGGGGCGGCGTTGAGTTTTCACTGTGAACAAGCGCTCCAAAACGTTGAGAAGAACTTGCGCACGCCGGCCAGGCAAGGTTAAGTTTTTGCTGTGAGCAAGCATTCCAAAATACTCTTGACGCGCGCCGCGGCAGTGGCGTTGTGGCTGGCCGCCGCGTCGGCCCAGGCGCTCGAGTTGGTTATCGGCGAGGAGACCGTGACGCCGGGCATCACTTTCATCTTTGAAGGCGCAATCAAAGACCGGATCGAGCCGGTTGTGCAACACCTCGACGTCGGGCAGACCGACGTACATATTGAAGCGCGCGTGAACTGGAGCGGGACCGGCAAAGTGCCGGAGGGCACGCCCAGAGGCGGCTTCGTGCCGTATCTGAGGATCAACGCCGTTGTTACCAGCCAGGCCACCGGGGAGTCGCTGCACGCGACTTTGGTGCCGCACGCAAACTTGATTGACAACTTCCACTACGCGCGTAACATCGCGCTGCCGTCGGCGATCACCGACAAATACGAAGTCGTCTTTTACGTGCACCCGCCGGACGAATTTGATCTGGCGTTCCATAAGGACTGGGTCGGTGCCCACGGGACACCGCTGTTCAAGCCCGCGACCTTCCGCTACCGCAACGTGGATTTCGCGGCGATTGCGAAAGCGACGCGGGAGTAAGGGACGCCGGGCGGGTTAAGGAACTCGCCCGACGAAAATAAAAAGAACTGCCGATGACCGAAAGGCGGTGTCGGTTTAAGCCAGGATCATAAGAAGTCAGGCCGCCAAGCCGGCTGCTCGCAAAGCCACCCTAAGGTGCAAAATCGAGCGTGAAACAGCGAACCAAGCGGCACGAAGTCTTCTCTGCGATTCGAGAACGGCGGCAACGCCTGTTTTTACCGGACATACCAGAAAGTTAGCACTTTTTATTGAAGTTACCGGCAGAATCAAACGCAAGATGCTGCACGATTTGCGTGAATATCCCACAGAACTCAGACGACAATTGCTGAATGCTTACAGGAACGCCATACGCGATGACGGCACTTTTATTCCGGTGCGCAAAGATGTACCCATCCACCGCGTAGTTGATATTTTGCACCAATATGTGCGGGAAGCCGCCGCAAGTAAGTCGCAGAAATCGCGCACAAGACCGCGCAAGAAATAACGTTTTCACATGACCCTATATTGTTTCGCCGGCAAGGGCGGTAAGTGGATTGATTTAAGCCCGGCGAGGGCAATTATTCCGCAACGAGCAACGAGCGTGCCTGCATTTCTTCGGGCACTTCGAGGCCCATCAGTTCCAATACGGTCGGCGCAATGCTGCTGATATTGCAGCCGCTTGCGAGGCGGCGGTTTTCGCCATCCACGATCAGGCACGGCACCGGGTTCATCGTGTGTTGCGTGTTCGGCTGTTGCGTCTTGGGGTCGAGCATTTCGTCGCAGTTACCGTGGTCGGCGGTAATCACCACCGACCAGCCGCTCGCGACGGCGGCATCCACGATGCGGCCGGTCTCGTGGTCCACGGTTTCGACCGCTTTGATGATCGGGGTGGGCACCGCGGTATGTCCGACCATGTCGGTGTTGGCGAAGTTCACGACGATGAAGGCGTATGCCGGATGCGCCAGCGCCTTGATTACCGCATCGGCGACCGCGCGCGCGCTCATTTCAGGTTTCAGGTCGTAGGTCGCGACTTTCGGCGACGGGATCAGTTCGCGCTCTTCCCCGGGCAGCGGCTCCTCGGTCCCACCGTTGAAGAAGAACGTCACGTGCGGGTATTTCTCGGTCTCGGCGCAGTGAAACTGTTTGAGGCCGCGCTCGCTGACGGTCTTCGCGAGCGTGGTTTTCGGCCGCACCGGCGCAATCGCCACCAGACACGGGAATGTTTTGTCCACCTCGGTCATCGTGGTGACGTTGATCACCGCCGCGCCATTGTGGTCGAAGCCGCGGTCGAATCCGGTGAATGTTTCCATCGTCAGCGCTTTCACCAGTTGCCGCGGACGGTCGTTGCGGAAATTAAACAGGATCATCTGATCATCGGCATTGAGCGTGCGCGCCGCGGGCAGCACGCACGGCTTGATGAACTCGTCGCCGAGGCCCGTCGCGTACGCGCTTTGAATCGCTTCCGCCGCCGCCGCCCGCGCGATGCCCGCGCCAAGCGCAATCGCTCGCCAGGCGCTTTCAGTGCGCTCCCAGCGCTTGTCGCGATCCATCGCGTAGTAGCGCCCCATCAGCGTCGCCATCGCACCGCCCGCACGCTTGAGCAGCGGCTCGATGCGCTCGATGAACTGCATCGCGTTGCGCGGCGGCGTGTCGCGCCCGTCGGTAATCGCATGCAGTATCGGTGTCACTTTTTGTCGCCGGCACATTTCGATCAGCGCTTCGAGGTGGTTGATGTGCGAGTGCACGCCGCCGTCGGAAACCAACCCGAGCAGATGTATCGGCCGCCCCGTTTCCTTGACTTTTTTCAGCGTGTAGATCAGCGACGGGTTTTCAAACAAGGTTTCGGATTTGATCTCGTTATTAATACGCACCAGGTCTTGCTCGATCACGCAGCCGCAGCCCATCGTCATATGCCCGACTTCGGAGTTGCCAATCTGCCCGGCGGGCAGTCCCACCGCAGGGCCCGAGGCTTCGAGCAGGGTGTGTGAATAGCGCGCGAACAGTTCGTTGAGGCACGGGGTATCCGCGAGGTGCACGGCGTTGTTGGACTTGCTTGGGCTGACGCCGAAGCCGTCGAGAATCACCAGCATCGTGCGCCGCACCGACGCGCTTGGGCTGTTTTTTTTGTTCACGGGCGTTTGTTTCAAAGGCGTTTCAGGATTCGACGCTTGACGGCATGGCTATCATGCACCGCCGCGCACGTTTTTTTCAAGCGGTTCCTCCCCGCGAAGGAAGTTACGAATCGCCCGCGCTTTCACTTGCGTTTTCGCTGGCCGCCGGGGACTTCATTAGCCGCGTCAGCGCCAGTCCCGCCTCGAACAAAAGCCACACGGGGATCGCCAGCAGCACCTGCGAGACGACGTCGGGCGGGGTCAGCATCATGCCGACCACGAAGGCGCCGACGACGATGTAGGGGCGCTTGGCGGCGAGTCGCGCGGGTGTCGTCGCGCCGGTTTTCACCAGCAGCACGGTCAGCACCGGCACTTCAAACGCAAGCCCGAAAGCGATGAAGATCTTGACGACAAAGTCGAGGTAGCGGCTGATGTCGGTCATCACCGTCACGCCCGTCGGTGCGACCGCGTTGAAAAAAGCGAACATCAACGGGAACACGACGAAATAGGCGAACGCCATGCCGGCGTAGAACAGCAATGTGCTCGATACCATCAGCGGCAACGTCAGACGCCGTTCGCGGCGGTACAGTCCGGGCGCAACGAACGCCCAAAGTTGGTAGAGCACGTACGGCAACGACACCACCAGCGCCAGCAGCAGCGTCAGTTTGAACGGCGTCAGGAACGGCGACGCCACTTCTATCGCAACCATTGAACTGCCCTGCGGCAGATGCTTCGTCAGCGGCGCCGACAGGTATTCGTACAGCGGATTGGCGAACGGGAACAGTGCGATGAAGACCGCGCCGACGCCGATGAACACCCGCAGCAGACGGCTGCGAAGTTCGGTCAGGTGCGAGAGGATCGAGGTTTCCTCTGCGGCGTCAGGTATTTTCATCCCGCTTGCGCCGGTCATCTTCGGGATCGTTTTCGGGGTCGTTGCGGTCGGGTTCAAAGCGTCCGGACTCGATCTGCTCGTCCATCGCTTTGACCAGCGGGTCAAGATTGCGGGCTTCGCGCTCGACCTGCGCGCCGGTCTGCTTCAGGCTGCTCCCCAGTTTCTCGATTTCCCGGTGCGGCGCGGCGATGGTGTTGTGTAGATCTTCGGTGTCGAGTTCCTGCGCAAGGTCGGCTTTGAAGTTCATCGCCAGCCGCTTGGCCCGCCCGGCCCAGCGTCCGACCTGCGCCGCCAGTCGCGGCAGCCGCTCCGGCCCCACGACCAGCAATGCCACGAACATGACCAGGGCCAGTTCCCAGAAGCCGAAAGTGGGCATCGCGGACGCTCAGCGAACGTCGTCTTTGTCTGCAAGCGTTTGTTGCTTGTCGTCGGAAGACGCTTTCTTGTCCCCGTCTTCGCCCATGGACTTTTTGAAACTCTTGATCGAACTGCCGAGATCGGAGCCCAGGTTGCGCAGCTTTTTAGTGCCGAACAGCAGGACGACGATCACCAGGATCAAGAGAATTTGCAGTGGTCCCCAAGACATGATTACTTTCCCTCGTTAAACGGTGGCGCCATGCGATTTTTGGCCGTCTGCGGTGTTGTGCAAATGCTTCCGCTGCTCATTTACCCGCATGTAAACTGCGCGGCGGGTCATTTGCACGCCTAACATCCAATCCAAAAATCGCATGGCGCCGGAGTGTGAGTTTTGGCCGTCTGCGGTGTTGTGCAAATGCTTCCGCTGCTCATTTACCCGCATGTAAACTGCGCGGCGGGTCATTTGCACGCCTAACATCCAATCCAAAAATCGCATGGCGCCGGAGCGTGAGTTTTGGCCGTCCACAACGCCACGCGAATTTCCCGATCGCATGACGGCGGAGTGCGGTTCGCGGCGACGGTGTGTCATTTGCCTCTTTGCCTCTTTTCTGCGAGCCCTGATTTGCCGAAGCGCCTTTCCAACTCGGCGAACACCGCGCCGACGCCGACGTTGCGGTGCGCGAGCAGCACTTGACAGTGGAACCACAGGTCGGCGACCTCGCACGCGAGCCGCGCGTCGCTTTCCTCGGCGCCGGCGGCGGCGACCTCGGTTGCTTCTTCGCTGATCTTGTCGAGGATCGCCGCGGTGCCTCGCCGGTACAGCGAAGCGACGTAGGACTCCGTCGCCTGCGCCGATTTGCGTTCGTGCAGGACTGCGTCTATGCGTTCGAGTATGTGCATGCCGTCGCTACCCCCCTAAGTCCCGTCCCCATTATACGCAACGCCGGATGCAAGTCTGAAGTGCAGCGTTTGCCCGTTATCCCCTTGTGCCCATCCGTGTCATCTGCGGATTTATCTTTTGAATCCACAAATGACGCGGATTTTTGCGGCTCAGGGCGGTCTTGTTTGAGCCTCAGGCGAGGCCGCGAAGCGCCGCCCCTTCTTCCTTTTGTCGCACTTCGGGGACTGGAAGCCGCCAACCCGGGCACGGCTACAGGCGCACTTCGACGCCGCGTTCGCGCAAATGCTGTTTGGCTTCGCGGATGGTGTATTCCTGAAAATGGAAAATACTCGCGGCCAGCACCGCGTCGGCGAGACCGTCGGTGACGCCTTCGACCAAGTGTTCGAGCGTGCCGACGCCGCCGGATGCGATCACCGGCGTCGGTACGGCTTCGCTGACCGTGCGCGTCAATTCAATGTCGAAACCGCTGCGCGTGCCGTCGCGGTCCATGCTGGTCAGCAGAATTTCACCGGCGCCCGCCGCTGTCGAGCGCCGTGCCCAATCCACCGCGTCGAGGCCGGTCGGGGTGCGCCCGCCGTGGGTATAAACCTCCCAGGTGTTTGCGTCGCGGCGTTTCGCGTCGATCGCGACGATCAGGCATTGCGAGCCGATCTTGTCGGCGATGCGCTTGACCAGGTCGGGGTCGGCGACCGCGGCGGTGTTGACCGCGACTTTGTCGGCGCCCGCGTTCAGCAGGTCGCGCACGTTCTCGGCGGTGCGGACGCCGCCGCCGACGCTGAGCGGAATGAACACCTGCCCGGCGACTTGCTCGACGATATCAATCATCGTGCGTCGCCCGTCGGAACTCGCGGTGATGTCGAGGAACGTGATCTCGTCGGCGCCCTCTTCGTCGTAGCGTGCCGCGACCTCGGCCGGGTCGCCGGCGTCTTTGATGTTCACGAATTTCACGCCTTTGACGACGCGCCCCGCGTCCACGTCGAGGCAGGGAATGATGCGCTTGGCGAGGCTCACGGGTTGCCGCACAGGCGGTCGGCGAGCGCCTGTGCTTGTTTGAGGTCCAGAGTTTTCTCGTACAGGGCGCGGCCGATGATGACGCCGGCGATGCCTTCCTCGTCGATTTTGCACAGTGTCTCGATGTCTTTAAGCCGGCTCACTCCGCCGGCGGCGATCACCGGCGTGTGGATTGTCGCCGCGAGTTTGGCGGTGTCTTCGACGTTCAATCCCGACAGCATGCCGTCGCGGCTGATGTCGGTATAGACGATTGCGGCGACGCCGTCGGTTTCAAAGTGCTGCGCGAGATCTATGACGTCGTGATGCGATATCTTCGACCAGCCGGCCATGGCGACTTTGCCCTCCTTGACGTCGAGCCCGACGATGATGTGGCCCGGGAATTCGAGGCACAGGTCTTTGACGAAATGCGGCTGCGTGATCGCGCGCGTGCCGAGGATGACGAACCGGATGCCGCAATCGAGATAGGCCTGCACCGTATCCTCGTCGCGGATGCCGCCGCCGATCTGCACCGGCAGTTCGGGAAACCGCTGCGTTATTTCGGCGATCACCGCCGCGTGCACGGGCTTGCCGCCGGCGGCGCCGTCGAGATCCACGATGTGCAGCCGCCGCGCGCCGGCGTCAACCCATTGTTGGGCGACGGCGAGCGGGTCGTCGGAGAAAACCGTCTCCTCGTTCATTCTGCCCTGGCGCAGGCGCACGCACTTGCCGCCTTTCAGGTCTATCGCGGGAATGATCAACATGGCGTTATGACTCGCCTTTCCAATCCACGAAGTTGCGCAATAACCGCAAACCGCCGGCGGCGCTTTTCTCGGGGTGAAACTGGACTGCGAAGACGAAGCCGTCGGCGATGGCGCAGGCGAAATTATCTCCGTAGTTTGCGGTGCCTGCAACGATGCGCTCATCGCCCGGCGCAATGTAATAACTGTGCACGAAATAGAAGTGCGAGTCGTCGGCGACGCCGCGCCACAGCGGGTGGGTGCCCCGTTGCCTGACCCGGTTCCAGCCCATATGCGGAATCTTTCGCCCGGGCGGTTCGTAGCGCGCCCCGTTTCCGAGGTGGCGCACTTCGCCCTTGAACAGTCCGAGGCAGTCGGTGCCGCCGTTTTCCTCGCTGCGCTCGAGCAGAACCTGCAAGCCCATGCAGAGGCCGAGAAAAGGTTTTTCCGCCGCCGCCTGCACCACCGCGGCGGCGAGACCGTTGGCGTTCAATGCGTTCATGCAGTCCAGCGCCGCGCCTTGTCCCGGGAACACGATCTTGTCCGCGGCCGCGATGCCGTCGCGGTCGTTGACGACGGTGACTTGCGCGTCGTCGCGTGCGACCGTCGCGAGCGCCCGCCGGACCGAGTGCAGGTTGCTCATGCCGTAGTCAACAATCGCAATCGAGTTCGTCATGTCCGGGGGGTGGCGCGCTTTGCCGCGGCTGCGTCGCGCGGGGCCTTGCCGCCCGCACGTTCAATGCAGGCGGCGGGCGCGTTTGTCACAGCAGTTCTTTGGTCGAGGGCAAAACGTCTTTCATGCGTGCATCCGCCGCCACCGCGGCCCTGACGGCGCGCGCAAACGATTTGAAAATGGTTTCGGCAATGTGGTGACTGTTCCGCCCGCGCAGGTTGTCAATGTGCAGCGTCGCCGGTGCGTGATTCACGAATCCCTGGAAGAATTCGCGGATCAGGTCCACGTCGAACTCGCCGATGCGCGCGCGCGGATACGCGACGTGATATTCAAGGCCCGGCCGCCCCGAAAAATCGATCACCGTGCGCGACAGTGCTTCGTCGAGCGGAACATAGGCGTGGCCGTAGCGGTGGATGCCCCGCTTGTCGCCGAGCGCTTGGCTGAACGCCTGCCCGAGCGTGATGCCGACGTCTTCAACGGTGTGGTGGTAATCCACCTCGAGGTCGCCGCGGGCCTTGACCGTCAGGTTCAGGCAGGCGTGCCTTTTAAGTTGCTCGAGCATATGCTCGAGGAACGGGATGCCGATCTCAAGCGTGCCTTCGCCGCCGCCGTCAAGCGCGAGCTCAACGCTGATCTGCGTTTCTGCGGTGTTACGACTGATGGAACTTGTGCGCGGCGCGGACATGGCGCGGTGGTTATAAGGCGAAGAGCCCAACAAGCGATTCTAAACCAGTCAGCCCCCAAAGTATATCGGGTGCGCGAGTCCATAACATTATGGCACTTCGGAGGATTGATCAGCGGGGATTGTGCGGGAGACCGCAGCGCCAGCGCCCGGTGAGGCCGTTCGGCGTTGCAGAACACCACGCGGCCGTTGCACGGGTGCATCCATCTACGCCGGTGAACAGCCGCGCCGCGCGGCGGTCAATGGACGCCGCCGGCAACGTGCGGTTGCACCGCTCGCAAGGTGCGTTCACCTTTGCAGATTTTCGTTAAGTCCGCCAATGCGTGATGCCTCGGCGCTCGAGTTCCGACTCGAAGTCCTGCATAAACTCCGAGTCGTTATCGGACAGCGCCTGGCGGAGCGGCACAGGTGTCGGTTCACTCAGCCCGCGCGCAGGCGCAGCGCGAGCACGGGTCTATGAACGTGAAAACGGAAGGGCGGACGCCGTCGCGCACGTGCTCGATGGTGTCGCAGGCGAACCGTGACCGTGCGGTTTGCGCCCGTCGGCAAAGCCCCCGGATTTTGATCGTCCGAGGAGGCCGTCTCCGGGCTTCGGCGCCGACAAAGTTAAGGTCTTGGCCCGGCTCGATTTTCGCAGTCGCCCGGCTTTGCCGTTAAGTTAAGCGTGTTGCGCTGATGAAAGTGCCGTCCGCGCCGGTATTCATGCACTTGCCGCTTGTCCGGCGCGCCGGCAGGGTTAAGGTCTTGGCCCGGCTCGATTTTCACAGTCGCCCGGCTTTGCCGCTAAGCCAAGCACATTGCGCTGATGAAAGTGCCGCCCGTGCCGGTATTCATGCACTTGCCGCTTGTCCGGCGTGCCGGGCAAAGTTAAGGTTTTGACCGGACTCAGTTTTCACAATCATCCAGCTTTGCCGCTAAGCCAAGCACATTGCGCTGATGCAGGTGCTGTCCGTGCCGGTAGGCGTGCGCCCGCCGCTTGTCCGAGGCGTCGAGTTCGGCCCATTGCCGTTCAAACAGCCGCCGGGCGCAGTCGTACAACTCAAGGTCCGCCCAGTTCAATTCTTCAAACCGCGCAATGATCTCCGGGGTCAGCCGTCCGGCGTAGCGGGCGGCGGAATGTCTTACATGCTGCGGCTTGCACAAGCGGAGTTTGAAACCCAGTTTTCGGTGCAGCACAAACAGGGAGTCGGCGAATCTTTCGGTCAGGCCGACGCACAGAAATTGCTCGCGCAGCAGAGACTTCACCTGCGCCAGCCCGGCGGGCGTGACCGGTTTCAAGTAGTGCGCCCGGTCAATGTCCAGCAGGAAGTTGCTCAGATGGTTGGAGACCCCGCTGCGCAGGAACCCTTTTTCTTCCGTCAGGAACGTCTCCGGTGTGACTTTTTCGGCAACCAGCCGCGGGTGCGCGAAGTGCGCCGTGTCTTTCAGGATATGGTGGTAAAGGGAGAGCCGCTGCGCCAGCGGGTCGCGCAGGAAGGTGAAGTACAGGCACGGACGCCGCACAAGGCGGTGGACGTTGGGCGGGAGATGTCCGCTGATGAAGTCGAATTGATTTTTTTCATGGGGGGGAAGGTTCAGGAATGTTTCGCGTTCTTGCGGGTTGTTGACCCGGAGTATTTTGGCTGCGGCGGTGTTGCGTTCATTGAGGAAAGTGTCCGCGAGGTGATGGTGGATTGACGTGCCGCCCGTTTTGGGGACGTGCATAAACACCAGGATCGGCTTCCGTTCGGGGGCGTTGTCGTTTTCCATGGTTTGCGGTTCTTTTTTTGCGTGTCGTTATTGTTTGACGGCGGAGACCGGGAGTGACTGTGGAGAGTCAGGCGATTGATTACGCTTGATCTTGCCCGCGGCGGTTTGGCGGTCGTTCGGCGTTATGCAAGCCCGAAGCGCGGCGGTCTAGCCGCCGTGTTTGCAGCCGTAACGTGCGAAATAATCTTCCAGGCACTCGCGTTGCGCGGCGCCGGCATACGCGAGCAGGTCGTCGAAGTCGGCGATGCGGATGATTTGGAGGGCGTGCGCGCGCTTGATCTCCGCGATCGCCGAGTCGCCGCCCGGGCCTTTTTCCTTGCGGTCGAAGCACACGGCGACGCCGACCGCGGCGGCGCCCGCGTCTTGGATCAGCGTCAACGCTTCGCGCACGGCGGTGCCGGCGGTGATCACGTCGTCGAGGATCAACACGCGCCTGCCCGCGAGGGCGGCACCGACGAGCCGTCCGCCTTCGCCGTGATCCTTCGCTTCCTTGCGGTTATAGGCGACCGCCTTGTCCGCGCCGTGGTGGCGGTGCAGACACGCCGCGGTGACGCTTGCGAGCGGGATACCCTTGTAGGCGAGGCCGAAAATGACGTCGTACTCAATGCCGCTCGCCGTGATCGCGTCGGCGTAGAAGCGGCCGAGTTGGTCCAGGGACTCGCCGCTGCAGACCGCGCCGAGGTTGAAGAAATACGGGCTGGTTCTGCCCGATTTCAGTTTGAAGTCACCGAACTTGAGCACTTGGTGGGCGAGTGCAAATTGAATGAATGTCGCGCCGGGCGCCGCCATTTGTTCCGTCCGTTGCCGGTGATTGTTCCGCGGAATTTTTGCGGTGCAGTTATAGCATAAGCGGCGGTTGCTGTTATATTGCACCGCCAACGCAGAGTATGACGGTGACCGGAGCGCCTGGGTGCGAATCATCACGTTCAACGCCAACGGTATTCGCGCCGCCGCGCGCAAGGGCTTTTTCGCCTGGCTGCGGCGCCAAAACGCCGACGTCGTGTGCGTGCAGGAAACCAAAGCACAAGTCGCGCAACTCGGCGACGCGTGCTATCGCCCGTGCAACTACCGCTGCGAATATCTCGACGCCGAAAAGAAAGGCTACAGCGGCGTCGCAATTTACAGCCGCCGTGCGCCCGAGCGGTGGATCCGCGGCTACGGCGACGCCGAGTTCGACGCCGAGGGGCGCTATCTGGAGGCCTGCTACGACGGGGTTTCGGTGGTGTCGCTGTACGCGCCGTCGGGTTCGTCGAGCGCCGAGCGTCAGCAGGCGAAATTCCGTTTTCTCGATACGTTCATGGCGCATCTCAGAAAACTCAAACGGCGGCGGCATTACATCATCTGCGGCGACTGGAACATCGCGCACAAGGAAATAGATTTGAAGAACTGGCGGAACAATCAGAAGAACTCGGGGTTCCTGCCCGAAGAGCGCGCCTGGATGGACGAGTTGTTCGGCGAGGCCGGCTACAACGACGCCTTCCGCGAAGTCTGCGATCTGCCCGACCGCTACACCTGGTGGTCGAACCGGGGGCGTGCGCGCGAGAACAACGTCGGCTGGCGCATTGATTATCAGGTCACCTCGCCCGGCCTCGGCGGGAGCGCGCGCGCGGCACGCATCTACAAGGGCAAGTGGTTTTCGGACCACGCGCCGCTGGTTATGGACTACGACCTGTCGGCGCCGGGGCGCAAGTGATGGACGGGAAAGCGGTTATGCGCTGGCCCGACTTGCTGCGCGTGTATGCAAAGCCGCGCGTGGTGGCGATGCTGTTTCTGGGCTTTTCCGCGGGGCTGCCCTTCCTGTTGGTGTTTTCGACGCTGTCGGCGTGGCTCACGGAGGAGGGGTTGAGCCGCACCGCGATTGGTTTTTTCAGTTGGGTCGGTATCACTTATTCGATCAAGGTGGTCTGGGCGCCGTTTGTTGATCACCTGCGTTTGCCGTTGCTGACGCGGTGCCTCGGACGGCGGCGCGGGTGGATGCTGCTCGCCCAGGTCGGGATCGCGGCGGGACTGGTCGCGATGGCGCTGACCCAGCCGCAAACTCAACTGGTGCAATTTGCCTTGCTCGCGGTGTTCATCGCGTTCTGCTCGGCGACGCAGGACATCGTCGTGGATGCGTACCGCATCGAAGCGGTTCAGAAAGAGTATCAGGCGGCGATGGCGGCGATGTACATTTTCGGCTACCGCGTCGCGCTGCTGGTCGCGGGTGCGGGCACTTTTTACGCCGCCGAGTTCGTCGGCTGGGCCAACGGCTATCTGATCATGGCGGCGTGCATGGCGGTCGGCATCGCAACGACGCTCGCGGTTGCCGAACCGCAGCGTGCGGAGCCGGCCATGCGGGTACCGCTTCTGTCCGACGGCATCGGGCCCTGGTTTGCGACCGCGGTGGTTCGTCCCTTCTCGGATTTTTTCGAGCGCAACGGGCGCGTCGCTTTGCTGATCCTGCTGTTCATCGGCATCTACCGCATCAGCGACATTACGATGGGGGTGATGGCGAACCCGTTTTATCTCGACATGGGTTACACCAAGATACAGATTGCGGAAGTGTCGAAGATCTTCGGTTTCTTTATGACCATTCTCGGTGCGGGTCTCGGCGGCGTGTTGGTACTGCGTTACGGCATGACGCGGATGCTGGTCGCGGGCGCGGTGCTGGTCGCCGCGACCAACCTGCTGTTCGCGGCGTTATCCGGCGTCGGCCCCGACGTCGCGCTGCTCGCCGTGGTGATCAGCGCCGACAACTTGAGCGGCGGCATCGCGACGACGGTGTTCATCGCCTATCTGTCGAGCCTGACGCATACGGCCTACACCGCGACCCAGTATGCGCTGTTCAGTTCGCTGATGACGTTGCCCGCCAAGTTCATCGGCGGCTTTTCGGGGATCATCGTTGACGGCTACGGCTACTTCAGTTTCTTTGTGTACGCCGCGGTCATCGGCGTCCCCGCGATTGCCGTCGCGGTATGGCTGGCACGGCGCACGCGGGTTTGAATGGTGCGGTTTCGCCGTAATGCGCTATGCTATGCGCCTGCTCCCGGATCCGGGCTTGCCTGACGGGCGCACGGGAAGTCCGAACAATACTGATGCACTAAGGGCAACATTGATGAAGCCGTTGACACTCTTATCTTTGCCGGCCATCGCGCTGGCCGGGACCGCGGCCGCGGCCGACGCCGGCGATCCCGAACGCGGCAGGACGAAGACGGTACAGTGCATCGCCTGCCACGGTCCCAGCGGCAACAGCGCCAATCCGCAGTGGCCGAAGATTGCCGGGCAATCCAAGGAATACATTTACAAACAGTTGCAGATGTTCAAGCAGCGGCAGCGCATAAATCCGCTGATGAACCCGCAGGCGGCGGTGTTGTCCGAGCAGGACATGCGCGACGTCGCCGCTTATTACGAGTCGCAAACCGTGTCGCCGAATGCGACCGACGAAAACCTGTTTGAATTGGGCAAAGCCATTTATCGCGGAGGCATCCCCGAAGAAGGCGTCCCCGCGTGTATGTCGTGTCACGGCCCCAGCGGCAGCGGCAATCCGGCCGCCGGTTTTCCGCGCCTGTCCCATCAGCACGCGGCGTACGTCGCGCAACGCCTGCGCAATTACCGCGACGGCAAGGAAACCTATCCCAATGCCGAGATCATGAGCGGCGTCGTCGGCCGCTTGAACAACGACGAGATCAAGGCGGTGTCTTCCTACGTGCAGGGGCTGCATTAAGCGAAAAACGATGAGAACCGTCACCGGCAGAGCATTTTGGGGTTTATTGGCGGGTGCGACGGCGCTGCTTGCATTCGGCGCGTCGGCGGCGCCTCCCGCCGCGCAGATCTTCACCGAGGGTACGCATTACACCCGCTTGGAGACCGCGATGCCGGTGAATATGCCCGCGGGCAAGATCGAGGTGCGCGAATTTTTCTGGTACGGCTGCCCGCATTGCTACACGCTCGAGGTTTATATCCGCAACTGGAACCGACCTGAAGCCGCCGAGTTTGTGACTACGCCGGCGTTGCTCGGGAAAAACTGGGTTGACCACGCCCGCGCCTACTACGCCCTCGAAGCGCTCGGCAAGTTGGAGGAGTTGCACCCGGTGCTGTTCGACGCCCTGCACGCGAAGAGACAGCGCTTGTCCACAATCAAGCAGCTGGCGAAGTTTTTTGAAAACCACGGCATTGAGCGCAAGAAATTCGAGGAAACGGCCGCATCATTTCTGGTGAACACGCAGGTAAAGCGCGCCGAGAACCTTGGCAAAAACTACGGCATCACCAGCGTTCCGACTTTAGTTATCAACGGCGAATACGTGACTTCACCGAGCATGGTCGGCAGTTACGAGAACTTTTTCGAGGTCGTGAATTATCTCGTCGAGCAGGGGAGTCGCTGAGTGCAGCGCCGGCGCCGAGCGCGCTTTCGGCATTAACGTTTCTTGGCGGCCCGCGGTTTCGTCTTTTTAGCCGTCAGTCCGTGCGCACGGATTTTCGAGCGCAGCGTGCTGCGGCTGAGTCCGAGTACGGCGGCGGCGCGGCTTTGATTGAATTCGGCGAACTTCAAAACGTATTCCAGCAGTTTTTTTTCGACGCGGTCAAACACCAGTTTGTGAAGACGGCCGGTGTTGTGGCCTTCGAGCATTCCGAAGTAATCGTTCAACGCGGTTTCAAGCGCCTTGTCGAGTTTCCCGAAAGTGCTTTTGCTTTTGCGCCGGATTTTAGATTGCGCTTTTGCAGCGCGCTTTTTTTCGGAGCCTGCCATCGGGTAGGGGGGGCGCCGCCGTCAGTAACGAACGTCGAAACGACCGCCGCCCGCGTCGGCGTTGGCGTCGGATGCGGGCCGCTCAATGACAGCGGTGACGGCGGCGGCGGGCGGCCCTTCGCGGCACGCCTCAATCAACGCGCGCACGTTCTGTGCCGGCCCTGCGAAACAGGCTGAAACGCTGCCGTCGGTTTCGTTTTTGACCCAACCGCGCACGCCGAAACGTGCGGCTGCCGCCTGCGTCCACGTGCGATAACCGACTTGCTGCACCCTGCCTTCAATACGGCAAAGAACGTGTGTTTCGTTGTCGGGCATGATAGATTGCAAAGTATATCTTTTTTCCGGCACGCCGATTTTTTAGCCGGGCTTTAACTGAGGCCGAACTCGGGGTGGTGGAAAAGCTGCGTGCGTATCGCTACCGATTGAAGCGGCTTCGTTATCAGGCAGCTTGCGCCTGACGGGTTTCCGCGAGGCGCCGAGGTTCAATGCGGCAGTTTCTTTTCCAGGTAATGAATGTCGAGACCGCCGGCAACGAAGGCCGCGTCGCTCATCAATTCCCGGTGCAGTTCGATATTGGTTTTGATGCCGGCGATGATGATCTCTTCGAGCGCGTTGCGCATACGGGCGATGGCGGTATCGCGGTCGTTGCCGTAGGCGATCAGTTTGCCGATCAGCGAGTCGTAATACGGCGGCACGGTGTAGCCGGTGTACAGGTGGGAGTCCATGCGGATACCCGGCCCGCCGGGCGCGTGAAACAGCTCGACCCTGCCCGGCGACGGCGCGAAATTGGCCGCCGGGTCTTCGGCGTTGATGCGGCACTCGATTGCGTGCCCCTGAAGCCGGACGTCGGCCTGCGTAAAACCGAGTTTCTCGCCCGCCGCGATCCGTAACTGTTCTTTCACAATATCCACGCCGGTGATCATTTCGGTCACCGGGTGTTCGACCTGCACGCGCGTATTCATCTCGATGAAATAGAAGCAGCCGTCTTCGTAGAGAAACTCAAAGGTGCCCGCGCTGCGATAGCCGATTTCAGTGCAGGCCCGGGTCGCGCACGCGCCGATCTCGCGGCGCTGTTTTTCGCTGAGGCCGGGCGCGGGCGCTTCCTCGATCACTTTTTGGTGGCGGCGCTGCATCGAGCAGTCGCGTTCACCGAGATGCACGACGTTGCCGTGGTTGTCGGCGAGCACCTGGATTTCGACGTGGCGCGGCTTTTCGAGAAACTTCTCCATATAGATCGTATCGTTGCCGAACGCGGCCAGCGCCTCGGAACGCGTGAGCATCAAGGCGTTCAGCAGCGCGCCCTCGCTGTGGATGACGCGCATGCCGCGTCCGCCGCCGCCGCCCGCCGCCTTGATGATGATCGGGTAGCCGATCTTGTGCGCCGTCGCGAAGTTGGTTTCGGGGTCGTCGTCGAGCGCGTCGTCCGAACCCGGCACGCACGGGATGCCGGTGGTCTGCATCGCGCGCCGCGCCGAGATCTTGTCGCCCATCAAGCCGATGGTCTCGGGCTTGGGGCCGATGAAGATAAAGCCGCTCGACTCGACCTGTTCGGCAAAGTTTTGATTTTCGGAAAGGAAGCCGTAACCCGGGTGGATCGCCATCGCGTCGGTCAATTCGGCGGCGCTGATGATCGCGGGGATGTTCAGATAACTGAGGTTCGACGCCGCCGGCCCGATGCACACCGACTCGTCGGCGAGTTTCACGTGCTTCAGATCAACGTCGGCTTCGGAGTGCACCGCGACGGTTTTGATGCCGAGTTCCTTGCACGCGCGCAGGATGCGCAACGCAATCTCTCCGCGGTTGGCGATGACGATTTTGTCGAGCATGAGCGGTGCGGTATGTGCCCGGCGCCGCTCAAATCCGGATGACGGCGATGGTCTGACCGAACTCGACCGGCGCCCCGTTTTCCACCAGGAATTTTTTGACCGTGCCCGACACCGGCGCTTCGATCTGATTCATCATTTTCATCGCTTCGATAATGCACAGCGTCGCGCCGGCTTCTATCGCATCGCCTTCCTGGACGAAGGGCGGGGTGTCGGGAGAGGGGGCGCGGTAGAAAGTGCCGACCATCGGCGATTTGACGATTTCCCCGCTTTCGCCGGCCTCGATCGTTGCGGCGGCAGGCTCGTGCGCCGCCGCGCCCGGCGCCGCGACGACGTGTTGTTGCACCGGCGTCGCGGCGGGTACGCTGCTGCTGCGACTGATACGCACCGATTCCTCGCCTTCGTGGACTTCAATCTCCGCGACGCCGGACTCCTCGAGCAATTCGATCAGTTTCTTGACCTTGCGCAGATCCACCGGCTTGTTCCTTGGCCTATTCCCCGACCCGGTCGAGCGCGGCGAGCACCGCGAGTTCATAGCCTTTTGCGCCGAGACCTGAGATCACGCCGACCGCGACGTCCGACAGATAGGAATGTCGCCGGAAAGCCTCGCGCGCGAACACGTTCGACAGGTGCACTTCGATGAACGGCTTGGCTGCGCCCAGCAGCGCGTCGCGCAGTGCGACGCTGGTGTGGGTGAACGCGCCGGGGTTCATGATGATGACGTCGGTGCCGTCGTCCATCGTTTTGTGAATGCGCTCGATCAGCGCGGCCTCGCCGTTCGTCTGCAAGTGGTCGAGCGAGGCGTTGTGCTTTTCGGCGACGCGCCGTGCGCGCGCGACGACGTCCTCAAGCGTGTCGTGCCCGTAGAGCTCGGGTTCGCGGCGACCGAGCAGGTTCAGGTTGGGGCCGTTCAGAAGCAGGATTTGGGTCATCGTTCGCAGCGCCTCCAAGCAAGGCAAAGTGACGGCAAGTTCGGCGATCAGCGCGATTTTGGCATATTTTAGCAGAAAATAGCCGAAGTTATTGCCATTACAACGCAATTTGCACCCAGACGCGGCAAAGTCGGCTATGTTTCCGGCAGGCGTTGACCGGGGTGCGCAACCCGTGCGCAGACGCGGCAAAAGCCCGTTGCAAGCGCGCCCGCCCGGATAGACATTGCGGGGGGCGCCGGTGTGGCCGGCGCACGGCCTCTCTAAAGGTGGCCATCGGAACCGCAAGATCCCGGACTTCATCGCGCCTTTACAAGCGTCGGTCGGTGCAGTGTGTGCCCGTTAGCGTATCTGCATCGGGCGAATCGGTTTTCGTGCGTGCCGGCCGCCCCGGCTGCTCCGGCCGTCATGCAGGCTTTAAGGTGCGGCCTCTGAATTGGAAAGTCGCTGAATCTATTCGCAGCAATAGTCCGCATTGTTTATGCGGAGGAAGCGCATGGAAAGGTGTTTAGCCCGAGTTGCTTTAGGTCTTGAATTGCCGGGATCCGGAAAATTCGAGATCAAGAAATAAACGCCCTGAAAATTATTTGCGTACGGCATAAAGACGGTGACGAGCAGGTCCAATTTTGCAGTTAAGTTGGTTCAATACTCTCTCCTGCGCGAAGGCGGCAGTTATTACGCCATAGGGGTATCTGGGCGATGCCGCGGAAACCGGGGACCTAAAAACGACCGCGCTGAACGGCGGCCTATTGGCCTCTTATATTGACACAGGGAGTTATACGGCAGCGGTCAAGCCGTGAGAAACGTTAAATGCCGAATACGGGCGGGCGCGCCCTTTCTGATAAAGAAGAGATCAGATTGCCGTAGTGAAAGGCATACGGAAATTCAGGTGCGCGTGTCGGCACCGCCATCAGTGTCTCCGGCGGCGGTGTGATGCGAGTTGCTTTTGCCGGTGTTCGCCGCGGCCGGCTTAGAACCGCGCATCGTTCAGTGCAGGCTGTGGCCCGAGGCGGCAATATCCGCCGCCATCTCCGGTGCGGGCGACGCATGATGCATCATCATCCGCCATCCCTGGTTGGTGTAGTGGAACAGGTTGGTTGCGATCACGATGCCCTGCACCCGGCCTTTGTCGTAGAGATTCTCCTGCACTTGATGGATGGACAGGAGTTCGTCCTCGACGCATTGACCGTTGCTCAGGCGCAGGTCCAAGTCGAAGCCGGCTTTGAAAATCCGCTCCCAACTTCCGCGGATCGCTTCCAGCCCGTACAGCCTGGGGCCGCCCGGGTGGATGCACACGATGTTCTCATCGTTGGCCCACACCGCCATCATGTCTTCGATGCTGCAGTGTTGGAACGCATCGTAAAACGCTTGCTGGGCATCGGTTGCGGATTCAAACAGCAGGTCGTGCATGGAGGACTCCGAGAGCATGGCAGCGTATTTTACATGGCGGCATAAGGTATTATGCGCGGGAACGGAATTTGGACATAGACGGCGACGATGCACATAGTATTACCCGCATGGGCTCTCGCGGCTTGGGGACTGACCGTGGTTCTGGTATCGCGGCTGTTGAGCGGGACTTTCGACGCCCGCTCGTGTCACAGCGACTGCGTGTGGGGTCTTTACTGGAGTGCGTTTTGGATCACCGTCGCGGGTTGCGTAGCGGGCGTATTGTGGCTGCTCAGGCAAGACGACACGAAGCCGCTGTTCACCTTGATCAGCGTCGGCGCGATGGTTCTTTTGCTGGTGGTTTTTGTGACGACGATGGGGATCGGCACTTTCGCTTGACGGCGGGCGGGTTTGAAGAGCGGTGCGGCTTCGTCGCGGCGTTGCCTTGAGTTTCCGCTTGCGCCGGGACGGCGGCTACACTTCGGCGTATCTGGCAGACTCGCCCAGCCATCTGCGTATCAATTTGTCACAGGTCTCGGGGTGCTTCTCGAGCATTCTCTCCGAGGTTTTCAGCACCTGTTCGAGTTGCGTCGAGTCGCGTGTCAGGTCGGCGATGCGAAACTGCATTTCGCCGGTCTGACGGGTGCCGAGGATTTCGCCCGGGCCGCGTATTTTCATGTCCTCGTGTGCGATCTTGAAGCCGTCGTTGGTCGCGCGCATCACGTCGAGGCGGCGGCGCGCGGTGCCCGACAGCGGCGGATGATACAGCAGCGCGCACGCGGCCTGCTCGGTGCCGCGCCCGACGCGCCCGCGCAGTTGGTGCAGTTGCGCGAGGCCGAAGCGTTCGGCGTTTTCGATCACGATCAGGTGTGCGTTGGGCACGTCCACGCCGACCTCGATCACGGTGGTCGCGACCAGCAGCCGGGTCTCGCCCCGCTTGAACGCGGTGATCGCTTCTTCCTTGTCCCCGGGTTTCATGCGCCCGTGGATCAACTTGATCTCGATTTGCGGCATCGCCCGCCGCAGCAGTTCAAAAGTCGCCTCGGCGGTTTCGTAGTGCAGCGTCTCGGACTTCTCGATCAGCGGGCACACCCAATACACCTGCCCGCCGCCGGCGCAGGTTTCGCGCACGCGCTCGATCAGTTCGCCGCGGCGCCCGTCGGTCAGCGCGAAAGTTTTGACCGGCAGCCGCCCGGGCGGCATTTCATCAATCACCGAGTAGTCCAAGTCGGCGTACATCGTCATCGCGAGGCTGCGCGGGATCGGCGTCGCGGTCATGATCAACTGATGCGGCTGGAAGCTGCCGTCCTCGCCTTTCTGCTTCAGCGCGAGCCGCTGGTGCACGCCGAAGCGGTGCTGCTCGTCCACCACGATCAGCGCGAGGCGGGCGAACTCGACTTTTTCCTGAAACAGCGTGTGCGTGCCGACGATGATGCTGGTTTCGCCGATGCGCGCTTGGCGCAGGGCGGTGCGTCGCTCGCGCACTTTCTGTTTGCCCAGGATCAGCCCGATGCTGATCTCGAACGGATCGAACCAGTCCTTGAGATTGTGGTAGTGCTGCTCGGCGAGGATCTCGGTCGGCGCCATCATTGCCGCCTGGCAGCCGGTCTCGACCGCTTCCAGCATCGCCGCGACGCCGACCAGGGTCTTGCCTGAGCCGACGTCGCCCTGCACCAGGCGCATCATCGGCGTCGCCGCGGCGACGTCGGCGCGGATGTCGGCGATGACCTTGTGCTGTGCCGCCGTCAACTCGAACGGCAGGCGTTGCTGCAACTTGGCGAACAATCTGCCTTCGTTGTTGAGCGCGCGCGCGGACTGGCGCTTGGTGTCGGCCCGCATCCGCTTGAGGCTCAGCGAGTGCGACAGCATCTCCTCGAACGCAAGGCGTTTTTGCACCGGGTGTTCGCCGGTTTGCAACAGTTCGACGTCGGCGCCGGCGGGCGGTCTGTGGACGTAGTGGATTGCGTCGCGCAGCGAAATTGCCTGCGTCTGCTTGAGCACGTCGGGCGGCAGCAGTTCCTCGAGATCGTTGCCGGGCGCGGCGAGCCAGGCGAGTGCCTGGTCGGTGAATTTCCTGAGGCTGTATTGTTGCAGCCCCTCGGTGGCCGGGTAGATTGGCGTGTAGTTCTCGTTCAGCGCGCCGCCGCGGCGCACGTTCACGAACTGATATTCGGGGTGGACCATTTCAAGTTGCGACTGCCCTCTGCGGGCCTCGCCGAAGCAGCGGATAGGCACGCCTTTGCGCAGGCTGTTCTGCTGCGCGGCGGAGAAATGAAAAAAGCGCAGCAGCAGGACGCCGGTGTCGTCGCTGAGGTCCACCAGCAGCATCCGCCGTCTGCGGTAGAGCACGCGGGCGTGTTGCACCGTGCCTTCGATCAGCGCCTCGCGGCCGGGGTGGAGCGAGTTGATCGGATGGACGCGGGTGCGGTCCTGATACCGCAGCGGCAGGTGAAACAGCAGGTCCTCAACGTGGAGAATGCCGAGGCGTTCCAGTTTTTCAGCAACCGCGCTGCCGATGCCTCGGAGTTGGGTGATGGGCGTCATCGCCGGCGCATATTAACCCGCATTTCTCACGCGGACGCGCCCGGCAACCGCGCGACCACGTTGCTTTCGAAGCGCCGCCGGAACGCGGATAGGCCGTCGCCGTGACAGTCTGCGCCGGGTGCGTTCGCGGTCATCGCGTTCCCTGAGTGAAAAATGCGGGCCGCCCGCGCTAGGTGCTTTCTCCGAGCGCCATGATTGCGTCCATTTCGACTTGCGCGCCTTTGGGCAGCGCGGCAACGCCGATCGCGGCGCGCGCCGGGTAGGGTTGTTTGAAGTAGTCGGCCATCACCTCGTTGACGGCCGGGAAGTTCGCGAGGTCGGTCAGAAAGACGTTCAGTTTGACGACGTCGGCGAGGCTGCCGCCCGCCGCCGCGGCGACTGCGCTCAGGTTGTCGAACACCCTGCGGATCTGCGCCTCGACGGTGCCGCCGACGAGTTCCATCGTTTCCGGCACGAGCGGGATCTGCCCGGACAGATAGACGGTGCCGCCGACGGCGACCGCCTGCGAGTAGGTGCCGATCGCCCGCGGTGCTTGACCGGTGTTGATGCTGCGTTTGTTCATGATGCCTCCTTATTTGGCCCGCGATACGCGGATGTCTTTTGAGACGCCGCGGATCTTGCGCATGATGTCCGCGAGGTGGTCGCGGTTTTTGACGCTGAGCGTGAAAGTCAGCAGCGCCATCGCGCCGGGGCGTTCCTCGATCGAGATGTTCTCGATGTTCGAACCCGTCTGCGCGATCTTGTCGGCGATCACGGCGAGCATCCCGCGGCGGTGCTGGGTGACCGTGCGGATCGCCGCCGAGTATTCGGCGTCCGCCGCCTCCTTCTCCGCCCATTGCAGCAGTATGCCTTGGTCGTTGTTGTCGGCGCGTCCCGCGACGTTATGGCACGAGTCGCGGTGCACCACCAGGCCCTTGCCCGGGTTCAGCAGGCCGATGATCGCGTCGCCCGGGATTGGGTGGCAGCATTTGGCGTACGTGACGATCACGCCTTCGGTGCCGGTGATCGCGAGCGGCTTGTCGGCGGTCGCGGCGCCCGCGCCACCCGGGTCGAGCAGGCGCCGCACGATCAGCGGCGACATTTGATTGCCGAGGCCAATCTCCTTGAACAGCGCCTCCTGCTGCTTGAGTTTGAGTTGTTGCAGCAGCGCCGTCCATTGCTGCGCGCCGATCTTTCCGAGGTCGCTGCCGTAATTCTCAAGGGCATTGCGCAGCAGGCGCTTGCCGAGTTTGACCGCGGCTTTTTCGCTGGTGTTCTTAAGGTGGTTGCGGATCGCGGCGCGCGCTTTTGCGGTGACCGCGAAGCCGAGCCACAGCGGCGTCGGGCGCGCGTGCTTGTCGGTGATGATCTCGACGGTTTGGCCGTTCTCGAGTTCGGCGCTGAGCGCGCTGAGGCGCTTGTCCACCAGTGCTTTCGCGCACGCCAGGCCGAGGTCGGTGTGCACCGCGAACGCGAAGTCGAGCGCGGTCGCGCCGCGTGGCAGGTTCATGATCTCGCCCTGCGGCGTGAAGACGTACACCTCGTCCTGGAACAGGTCTATTTTGACGTTTTCGAGAAAGTCCGCCGAATTGCCGACGTGCTTGCGCAACTCCATCAGGTGCCGCGTCCATTCGCGTGCGCGGGTGTGTTCCAGCGTGGCGCCGTTCTTGTCGCCGGCTTTGTACAGCGTGTGCGCGGCGACGCCCTGCTCGGCGACGTGGTCCATCTCGCGCGTGCGGATCTGGATTTCTATCCGGATGCCTTGCGGGCCGAACAGCACCGTATGCAGCGACTGGTATCCGTTCGTCTTGGGGATCGCGATGTAGTCCTTGAAGCGTCCCGGCACCGGTTTGTAGAGATTGTGGATCAGGCCCAGCGTGCGGTAGCAGTCGTCCACCCGATCGACTATCAGGCGCAGCGCGAACACGTCGAACACCTCGGAGAACGGCAGGTTCTTTTGACGCATTTTTCTGTAGATGCTGTACACGTTCTTGCGCCGGCTGAAAATTTCGTGGGCGATACCGGCGGCTTCGAGATGCGTGCAGATGCCGTTGCGGATGTGGAGCATCAGTTTTTGGTAGCGTCCGCCGCTTTTTTCGACGGCTTGGGACAGCACCCGGCAGCGTGCCGGATGGAGCGCTCCGAACCCGAGTTCTTCGAGTTCACGGCGAACTTTGTCCATGCCGAGACGCTGCGCGATCGGCGCGTAGATCTCGAGCGTTTCTTGCGCGATCAATTTTTGCTTGGGCCGCGGCAGGTGGTGCAGCGTGCGCATATTGTGCAAACGGTCGGTCAATTTGACCAGGATTACGCGCAGGTCCTCCGACATCGCGAGAATCATCTTCTGGAAATTCGCGGCCTGCTTGGCTTCGCGGCTTTCGACCTGGAGGTGGTCCAACTTGCTCACCCCGTCCACGATTTCCGAGACTTCCTTGCCGAACTCCCGGGCGAGTTGGTTTTTGGTGACGTGCGTGTCTTCGAGCACGTCGTGCAGGATGCCGGCGGTGATGGTGGTCGTGTCGAGGTGCAACTCCGCCATGGTGCGCGCGACCTGCACCGGATGCGAGATGTAAGGCTCCCCCGACATCCGCTTCTGTCCGGTGTGCGCATTGGCGCTGAACAGATAAGCCTTGCGGATGCGCTCTATTTCCTCGCGCGGCAGATAGGTCTCAAGGGAGGCTTCGAGGTTTTTGAGCAGATCGGCGTCGAGTCCGGCAACGGGTGTGGCGCCGCTTTCATCGGCGGGTGCGCGTTTCCACGGCACCCATTTGTCGGTGCTCCTGTTCGCGGGCGGCGAAACGCCGGAAGGGGCTGCAGTGCGGGAGCGCATCGCCTTGCAGGGGTGAGGTTATTGCGGAGCGGCGATGCTCACGCGGGTTTTTTTTCGGCGGCCCCGCCCTCGGTTTCTTCCTCGGATGGGGTCCCGGACTCAGCCTCCGGCTGAGCTTGGACGGTCTCGCTCGCGGCGACTCCCTCGTTGGTATTGCCGGCCATTTCCCCGGCTTCGCTGAGCAACTTTTCGCCGATGGTAATTTCGCTTTCGCTGAGCTTGTTGGCGAGCGCCTTGTCTTCTTCGCTAGGCGCGTCGTCGCCGACTTTGAGATGGTCGAGATTGAGGTCCGCTATCTTTTCCATCTCCTCCATCGTTTTGGGGCCGGTTTCGAGCGTGTCCATGCTTTCTTCCTCTTCGAGGTCTTCCGACATGTTGTTAAAGTCGCTTGGGGTTGCATGATTCATCAAGCCGTGCGCGATCAATTCCGCCAACTCCTCTTCCGCATTGGGATCTTTCACCAGCGGTTCGTTGAGAATGTCTTCGTCGACCAGGTTTTCCGCGATTTCGCGCAACGCGATGATGGTGGGCTTTTCATTGCCGGCCTCGATCTTGGGGGCGACGCCCGCTTGCAGTTGTTGCGCCCGGTGGCTTGCGATCAGCACCAGTTTGAAATGGTTGTCAATCTTTTCCAGGCAGTCTTCAATGGTGATTCTGGCCATGCTTCCTCCGGCGCCGTGCGTTGCGTTATCCCCGCCGCCCGAAGCCCGCTTTGCGGGTTTCGGCTGCTGTGTCTGCCGTTGAGAGTATTCAGCGGGGGGCTATTCTAAACTTTGCCCGCCCGAGGTTCAACGGGTGGAGTTTGCCGCCGCCGCGAGCAGCGCGCGCAGGGTTGGCCCGGCCAGCGCCCGTTGCGACGGGTCGGGCGGCAGCCCCGACAGCAGGCGCTTGAGTTCGGCGCACGCCGTCTCGAAATCGCTGTTGACGATCACCGCGTCGAACTCGCCGTGGCGGCGGATCTCCTCGTGCGCCACGGCGAGGCGGTGCGCAATGGTTGCGGGCGAATCCTGGTCGCGCTTCTCGAGACGCTCGCGCAACGCCGCCATCGAAGGCGGCAGAATGAAGACCGAGAACGTGCCGGGCACGGCGCGCCTGACCTGCTGCGCGCCCTGGCAGTCAATCTCAAGCACCACGCTTTCGCCGCGCGCGCGGTTTTTCTCGACTTCGATGCGCGACGTGCCGTAATGGTGGCCGAACACTTTGGCGTGTTCGAGAAAGTCGCCGCGTTCGAGCATCTGCTTGAACTTTTCGGGCCGGACGAAGTGGTAGTCGCTGCCGTGTTCCTCGCCCGCGCGCGGCGGGCGCGTCGTGTGCGACACCGACGTACTCGTGCGCTCGAGTTCAGCGAGCGCTTTTTTCAGCAGCGAGGTCTTGCCCGCGCCGGAGGGCGCCGCGACGATGAACAGTTTGCCGAGGGTCATGGTTGGGAATATGGAATTGATTTTGGAGTCATTGTAAACGGGTAAATATATTCCTGGCCGAGAAGATGGATTTGGGTTTTGGCAATAGAAAGCAGACCTCTCGCCGGATTGTGGGGAAAAGTCGGAGGCGGCGTGTAGAATAACCGTGTGCATTGCAGTTCTCTAAACAGTGTCATTCGATCGCCGTGCACCGGTGTGTGGATTGTGCGGTTGCCGTTTATTCTCCGAACACCGCCGCTTGTCGAAAATCTCCTGTGCCAAGGCATGGATTATTTCATGGCACCGCTAATGCGATGGTTAGATATTATTGTGTTGTGGAATATTGATTCCACCGGAAGTTTCAATGCAAAAGGCGGCTAGAAGTTTTTCTTCCAATGGCGGGATTTCCTACAGGGAGATTCCGTTGCCTGGAATTGAGAATGCGGAAGCGGTCGGGCGAATTGCAACGAAGATAAATGTTTCAAGCAAGAAGCATTGGGATCTGAGATTGGAGCAAAAAGAGGATGGCGGCGGGCCTCGCCCCGTGCTTTATGTACATTCCGTAGATGTAACCGCCTTGCAGGAATATCTGCGGACTCTCGTCGAGGAAGATTCAGATGAGTTGTTGGTGGATAGCATTTTGAACGCGATAGAAAGTGTCAGAAGTTATGGGTTGCGCGGGAAGCGCCGTGTATATGCAGGGTATAACGCGGAGAGAAAAGTGGCGGGCAGAAAAGATAAAGAAAAAGCGAGAGGGAAATACTTCTATGCCGCGGACGGCGATTATCAGGAGGCAGGGAATCCATACCCCTCCGAATATGAAAATAAAATTATCTGCGAAGATAGCGAAAGGTTTCTCAAAAATCTTCCTGATAATTGCGTTGATCTGGTATTTACATCCCCCCCTTATAACTTTGGGTTGGACTATGCAACCGTTAAGAATGATGCCGCCGATTGGGGCGCTTATTTTGATAAACTTTTTTCAGTATTGGACGAGTGCATACGGGTTTTGGTCTATGGCGGGCGGCTGATAATCAATATTCAGCCGCTGTATTCCGATTATATTCCCTCGCATCACATCATCAGCAATTATTTGGCCAACGAGAAAAAACTGATATGGAAAAGCGAGATTTTATGGGAGAAAAATAATTACAATTGCAAATACACGGCTTGGGGAAGTTGGAAAAGTCCTTCCAATCCGTATATGAAATACAGTTGGGAATTTCTTGAAGTTTTTTGCAAGGGCTCACTTAAGAAAACCGGCGAAAAAGCGAATGCCGATATCTCAGGCGATGATTTCAAAAAATGGGTTTATGCAAAATGGTCCATAGCGCCGGAAAGAAACATGACCAAATACGGCCACCCCGCGATGTTTCCGGAGGAGTTGGCGCACCGGGTCTTGACGCTGTTCAGTTTCAAGAACGACATTGTGCTGGACCCGTTCAACGGCGTGGGAACCACCTGCGCGGTGGCTAAAAAAACAGGGCGCCGTTATCTGGGCATAGATGTTGCAAAAGAATATTGTGCTGCATCCGAGAAGCGGCTTTCTGAGATTTTAGACTTATAAATTTGCGGTAACACCGATGCCTCTTAATTTTGGCTTTTTCTCAGAGGAGTTGATTCGATTTCATAGTTTATTAGAGAGAGACCGGGTCACTGTTGAGGATCTAGTTGAAGCTTATAATTTGTATATGCGCAATATTGAAATAGAGGCCAATGATGAACGGCATAGTCGCCAGCCTGCTGGGATTATAAGAGCAAGCAAAGGGTGGCTGGTTGAATCTATAGCTAAACATATGGTGGTTATAGCGTGGAGAGAGTTGGGTAAGGATGAAAATAGACTTGTTATCAGCCAAGAGAAAATTTCCGTTCCTATCGCACGAGGCCATCTAGAGCGATTGCCCGAAGCGGTAAGACAACATATACAGACCAACATCCAGGATTTTGTTTACAAATGCAAAGTGGATGTTCATGTGATGGTTGATAATGAACTTGCTATGGCAATTGAATGTAAGTCTTATACGGAGAATGCAATGATCAAGAGAATTTTGGTTGATTTCATGTTGTTAAAAACTAAGTACCCCGATTTGCGCTGTGTTCTTATGCAACTGGAAAGTCAGCTCGGTGGGGATTATTCAAATCTAGATCGGGACATAGTAATTGGGAGCAAAAGCACACGCACTTTAGAATCGCACTTTCCTTCTGTAAATTTAAATATAATCACCCTTCTTCAAGGCGAGCGTAGGGTAAATCGACCTATACATGAACCTGACCATTTTAAGGGACTAGATCAATGTTTACTCCAGAAAGCTATTGAAAACCTGAAAGAAATATTGTCTCCTTTTTAGAAAAGGCTGTAAATTTTATAGTAACGTAAATCCGTTTGTAGATTGATTGGTACTACTTTCGTATCGTCACAAAATCCCCGCACATATTTCTGGAAAATAGGCTGCGTATCCCGGATAAGATGGGTTGAAGTGCTACGCCCCTGTTAACTAAGGTGGCGGAGGGCCGGTTTACTCTGGTGGAGTTATTGGTCGGAGTGAGAGGATTCGAACCTCCGGCCCCTGCCTCCCGAAGGCAGTGCTCTACCAAGCTGAGCTACACTCCGAATGTGGTCAGGGTGCAATTATACAGTGCCGTCCGTCAGTCGTTCATAAAATTGGCACGTCCTCCTCAATGGTCGCGCGCGACCGCGAACACGGCGAGGTCGGTGAGCGCGGCCTTGTACGCCGAGTCGGGCAGCGTGCCTAACGCCGCGTGCGCCTTGCCGGTGTAGCGCGCGGCTTGCCGGCGGGTGTAGTCGAGGGCACCGCTTGCGCGCACGAGTGCAAGCGCGTCTTTGGCGCAGGCATTTCCCCGCAGCGCGTCCCTGAGCAGTTGTGCGTCGGACGGCGAGGCCCGCTCGAGCGTGTAGATGAACGGCAGCGTCGGCTTGCCTTCGGCGAGGTCATTCGCCTGCGGCTTGCCGGTGCCGCTGCGCGTTTCGTAGTCCAGGGCGTCGTCTATCAGTTGAAAGGCGAAGCCGACGTTGAGACCGAATTGCGCGGCGCCGTGTTCGGCTTCAGCGGGCGCGCCGGCGGCCATCGCGCCGATGCACGCGGCGGCCTCGAACAGTTTGGCGGTTTTGCAGCGGATCACTTGCAGGTAATCGTCTTCGTTGACGTCGGGGCGGCGGCAATTCAGCAATTGGCGCACTTCGCCTTCGGCGATCGTGTTGGTCGTGTCGGCGAGCACGCCGGTGACGCGCGGCAGGCCGGACTTGACGATCATCTGGAACGCGCGCGAATACAGGAAGTCGCCGACGAGCACGCTTGCGTCGTTGCCCCAGATGGACTTGGCCGTTTTGTTGCCGCGGCGCAGGTCGGCGTCGTCAACGACGTCATCGTGCAGCAGCGTCGCGGTGTGAATCAATTCGATGGTGGCGGCGAGCAGCGTATGCGTGTCGCCGGTGTAGCCGTGCGCTTTTGCCGACAGCAGCACCAGCAACGGGCGCAGGCGTTTGCCGCCGCTTGCGACGAGGTGGCGGCCGAGTTGGCCGATGAACTCGAGATTCGAGTGCAGGCGCTCGGTGATCAGCGCGTCAACCGCGTCCATGTCCGCCGCGACGGGCGCGCGGATGCGGTCGAGTTGGGGCGCGGCGGGCATCGGCGTCGCGGGCGGGCACCGGTTCAATAGCCGCCCTTGCGCCGGCTTTCGGGCAGTCCCGCGATGCGCCCCGCCTGCTTGCTCGGGTCTTTCGGGAACAGTTCGTACAGCGTTTTCGCGGACACGCTTTTGTCACCCCATTTCTGCTGCATCGCCTTGACGATGCTGCGTGTGTTGGGCTGGTTTTCGTTGTTGTTGAAGAACTCGTCGCGCAGATAATTGATCAGGTCCCAGTGCTTGTCGCTCAACTCGACGTTTTCGTCCACGGCGAGCGCTTGCGCGATTTCCTTGTTCCAGTCGCCGGCGTTGAGCAGGAATCCAGACGCGGTGATTTCGACTTCTTTATCGTTTACGGTGATAGCCATGTTTTTCCTCTCCTTTGCGCAGGTTGGTTAAGTTGTTTTTGCGCACGCAAGCGGGTGCCGCTTTCATTCATCCGGCTCTTCGCGCACCGGGTTTATGCTCTTATGCGGCAGGAAAATGCCGCATCCCAGTTCGCGCCGGTCGCCGAGGCCGCGCTGCTGCACCAGCACCGACTCCGGCGGCTTGAGGCCGTCTATCATCAGGCTGCGCGTCGCGACGGTTTGCCGCGGCGTGCGGATCACGCGGCTGAGCCCGCCCATCATCTTGAGCGGCCTGATGCCGAGTTCCGCGAGCATCCGCGCGGCGTTGTCCAGAAACGTTTCCTCGTCGCTCGCGGCGGGCGCCAGGTGGCGGGCGAACAGCGTCGCGTGCGTGCTGAGCGGGCGCGCTTTGCTTTCGCCGACCGCACATTCATGGCCGTCCACGTCGAGTGCGCTTCCCGTGAGTTGCATTGCCTGCTCGAGGCGCGGCTGCGGCAGGCGCAGGTTCAGGCGCGCGCGCCGCGACAGGTGGATCACCGCGCCGTCGCCTTGGGGGCGCCTCCAGCCGTTGCCGGACTCGGCACCGCAAATTATATGCACCGCGGCAAGCGGTTCGTCGGCGAGCCACGGCAGCACTTGTTCGAGCGCCGCTCTCAGCGCGTAAGCGTGGTCCAGCGGCAGGCTGCGGCAGTGCAGTTTGAAACTCAGGTCAACGACGTCGCCGGGCACTTGATACGCGGTGCCTTGCGCGGTGTCTTCCCAGTACATAACCCGCTCGCCTGCTTACCGCGTCCGCACGTTAGCGGCGGCGGTGAACGCCGCTTCGAGCCGTGCTTCCCAGTCTTCGGGGGTGTCTTCAAACGGCGGGCGCACGTCGAATTGGAGAAACATCTCGCCGGCACCCGCGCGCGCTTTGACCAACTCCGCCAATTCCTCGAAACTGGACAACTCGTGCTGTTGCAGCAGGATTTCGCTCAGCGTCAACATCATTCACCGCGGTTGCGGATCCTTGTTCAGGCGGGTTTGAATGATGCGCTCGCGATAGCGCGCGCGGTACAGCAAGCGCCGGGGTTGGGTCGCGGCGTGGAACCCGCTGCGGTTGTGCAGCACGTTGTTGCAGACGACGCCCTCGCCGGCGTCGAGACGGCGGGTGACGCAATAGTTGCTGCGCGTTTGCAGCACGTCCTGAATAAAAGCGCGCGCCGCCGCGGCGGCCCGGTCCTTGCGCCACACGACGTAGTGGCGGCGTTCGGTGTAGCGCATGATCAGATCGCCGCTTTGCGGGTGCAGCGCCAGCACCGGCGCCGTGCGCGCCTCGCGGGTGCTCGCGGGGTTCATCGCTTCGGAGTCTTGCGGCACGGTCAGGGTTTGCGGGTGCATCAGCGCCGTGACGTAGTCCGGGTTTTCGTCGCGCAACAGGATATAGAGCAGTTCCGGGTCGAAGTAGCGGTTTTCGCCGCCGCGATCCGCCGGACGTACGCAGTGCATCACGAACGCGCGGATCGTGTCGGCGGCGGCGTTGTAGTAGCCGTCGGTGTGCCACTTCAGCGGGCGCGTCGTATAGGGGATGTAGCGCGCGTCGGGCGTGGCTTCAATCCGGCTGATGCCGTCGCGGTCGGCGCAGGGATTGGCGACCGGCGTGCGCAGGCCGAGTTGCGCCCACAGCCGCTTGAGCGCCGATTTGTCGTCGCAGATGCCGAGGCGGTAGAAGGCGAAGTTGCGCCGGCGGCAGCGCTCGGTCAGCGTGGCGTACTCTTGACTGCTCAGCGCGTTCGGGTTGGCGACGTCCACCGGCTCGGCGGCGTGCGCGAGGTCTTCCATGAAAGCCGCGAGTTTGAGTGCGCGCCAGTTGCGGTAGGCCGTCTCGTTCTCGACGAGGAAAGGCGACGCCGACGCGGCGCCGACGCGCGGGCGTTCGTCGCGCACGCCGGCGGTCGGGGCAATACATTCGCTCAATGACCTGCTCATAGCAGGGTAGTTTAACGAGCGGACGGCCTGCGGGAAGCGCCCGCGAGAATAAACGGCTGTAATATTGGAATATGCTTATAATTATGGGCCGTGCATCGCCCGGTCTGAAGTGTCCGCCCGGCTTGCTATAACTAAAGAGATAAGCCAAGTTGCCGCCTGACACCGTAGAATCCGCGGATGCTTTGCAACGGGTCGGCAGCCGTTGCGTCCCGACAACGCACGACCGACGATACTAAACGATACCTGGGAGAGGTTATGGCCGACAAGCACCACGCAACTCCGATGCTGGACGAACTCGAAAACGGCCCCTGGCCGAGTTTCGTCTCCGGCATCAAGCGCCTGCGGGACGAACATTCCGACCAACGCGTCAGCAACATCGCCAACGACTTGCTCGGACAACTCGAGCATTCTTATGAGACCCGCAAGGGCTACTGGAAAGGCGGGACGGTCAGCGTTTACGGTTACGGCAGCGGCATCATTCCGCGTTTTTCGGAAGTCGCCGCCGCGTTTCCGGCGTCCAAGGAATTCCATACCCTGCGCGTGCAACCGCCCGCGGGCAACTACTACACGACCGATATGCTGCGCCAGTTTGCGTCGAGTTGGGAGAAATGGGGTTCGGGGCTGGTCACTTTCCACGGCCAGACCGGCAATATCATGTTCATCGGTGCGACGACCAAAAACACGCAGCACTTCTTCGATGAAATCAACGACTACGGCTGGGATCTCGGTGGTGCGGGACCCTGCGTGCGCACCGGGCAGTCGTGCGTCGGCGCCGCCCGCTGCGAGCAGTCGAACATTGACGAGATGCGCATTCATCGCACGCTGCTCAACAATTTCACGGACGACGTTCACCGTCCGTCGCTGCCCTACAAGTTCAAATTCAAAGTCTCGGGCTGCGGCAACGACTGCATGAACTCGATCGAGCGCGCCGACATGGCGATCATCGGCACTTGGCGCGACGACATGAAAGTGGACCAGGAAGAGGTCAAGGCGTACGTCAAAAAGAAAGGGCGCCAGTACATCGTGGACAACGTGATCGCGCGCTGCCCGACGCAGGCGTTGTCGCTGCGCGACGACGACAGCCTCGACGTTGACAACCGCAATTGCGTGCGCTGCATGCACTGCCTCAACGTGATGCCGAAAGCGCTGTCGCCGGGCGACGACAAGGGCGCGACGATTTTGATCGGCGGCAAGCGCACGCTGAAGATCGGCGATCTCATGGGCACGGTGGTCGTGCCGTTCATGCGGCTCAAAACCGAAGAGGACTATGAGCGCCTCGTCGAAATGGCCGAGAACACGATTGACTTCTGGGCCGAGAACGGGCTTGAGCACGAGCGCTGCGGCGAGATGATCGAG
This sequence comes from Candidatus Oxydemutatoraceae bacterium, assembly GCA_965211995.1. Classification (GTDB taxonomy): domain Bacteria; phylum Pseudomonadota; class Gammaproteobacteria; order Poriferisulfidales; family Oxydemutatoraceae; genus CAYFZO01. The sequence continues at coordinate 1,679,909 of OZ243040.1, read as the reverse complement.
CGCATCGGCCTGGTGAACTTCCTCGAAGGCATCGGCATCAAGGTCGATCCCAACATGATCAGCGACCCGCGCACCAGTTCCTACGTGCGCATGGACGACTGGGACGAGGAAGCCGCCAAGTGGTTCGAGCGCAGAGCCAACGGCCGTGCGAACGGCCACGCGAACAAAGAAAGTCAGGCCGCCGCCAACGGTCACGCCGCCGGCGAACAGGCCGCTCACTGAAGCCCTCTTTTATTACTTAACTCAGCGTCTGAATTAAGGAAACAGGCACATAGTTATGGCACAGCACCATCGCAATCCCATCGAGTCGGGCTGCCCCGACGGCTTCCAGTACATGCACCCCGTGATGCGCAAGAACTACGGGAATTGGAAGTATCACGACGACCCGAGGCCCGGCGTGCTCAGGCACGTCGCGCACGGCGGCGAGGCGATCTGGACGGTGCGTGCGGGCACGCAGCGCATCCTCGACGTGTTCACGCTGCGCAAATTGTGCGACATCGGCGATGAGTACGCCGACGGCTACGTGCGCTTTACGATCCGCAGCAACATCGAATACATGATTTCCGACGAGGCCAAGGTCAAGCCGCTGATCGGGGCGCTCGAAGCCGAGGGCTTTGTCGTCGGCGGCACCAAGAACTCGGTGACGATGATCTCGCACACGCAGGGGTGGCTGCACTGCGACATCCCCGGCACCGACGCGTCGGGCGTGGTCAAGGCGATGATGGACGAGTTGATCGTGGAGTTCAAAGAATGGAACATGCCGAATCGCGTGCATATGACGACCTCGTGCTGCCAGATCAACTGCGGCGGACAGGGCGACATCGCGATCAACGTGCAGCACACCAAGCCGCCGAAGATCAACCACGACCTCGTGTCCAACGTGTGCGAGCGCCCGTCGGTGGTTGCGCGCTGCCCGGTCGCGGCGATTCGCCCGGCGGTGGTCAACGGCAAGCCGTCCCTCGAAGTGGACGAGAAGAAGTGCATCTGCTGCGGTGCGTGCTACCCGCCGTGCCCGCCGATGCAGATCAACGACCCCGAGCACACGAAACTCGCGATCTGGGTCGGCGGCAATCACTCGAACGCGCGCGGCAAGCCGACTTTTCAGAAACTGGTCGCCGCCGGCATCCCGAACAATCCGCCGCGCTGGCCCGAAGCGACCGCGATCGTGAAAAAAATTCTGCACACGTACAAAGACGACGCGAAAGATTGGGAGCGCGTCAACGACTGGATCGAGCGCATCGGCTGGCCGCGCTTCTTTGAACTGACCGAACTGCCGTTCACCAAGTTTCACGTTGACAACTGGCTCGGCGCGCGCCGCAGTCTCAACGCTTCGACCCATATCAGATTCTGAAGATTCTGACCGCCGACCACGCCTGAACACGCACATTCGAACAAGCGGGGGAACGGTGAAGTTTGGCATTTTGGTCAACGAGGGGCCTTATACGCATCAAGCCTCCGACAGCGCCTACCGATTCACCGAAGCCGCGCTTGAGAAAGGTCACGAGGTCTTTCGCGTGTTCTTCTACAACGACGGCGTCAACAACGGCACACGCCTGACGGTGCCGCCGCAGGACGAGCGCAACCTCATCAAGTTGTGGAGCGAACTCGCGCAACGGCATCAACTCGACCTCGTCGTGTGCGTTGCGGCGGCGCAGCGGCGCGGCATCCTCGACGGCGACGAGGCCAAGCGCCACGGCAAGGACGCCGACAACATCGCACCGGGCTTTCGCATCTCGGGCCTGGGGCAATTGATCGAAGCCGGCATTCAGTCCGACCGGCTGGTGGTGTTCGGCGATTGAGGCCCGGGCGGACGGGGCGGATAAACGGCAAAACATGATGAAAGGCGAAGAACAGATCAACACCGGCGGTGCCACCAAGAAGTTTCTCTACGTGAACCGCAAGTCGCCTTACGGCACGATCTACGCGCTTGAATCGCTCGAAGTGGTGCTGATCGCGGCGGCGTTCGAGCAGGACGTGAGCCTCGCTTTCCTCGACGACGGCGTGTATCAATTGAAAAAGGGGCAGGACACCGACGGCATCGGCATGAAGAATTTCTCGCCGATTTACAACGCGCTCGGCGACTACGACGTCAACCGGATCTACGTCGAGCAGGAGTCACTCGAAGAGCGCGGCCTCGCCGTAAGTGACCTGCTCGACCTCAAGCACGAGGACGAGGACGACGACTACGCCGAGAAGGATTCGATCCGCGTCGTCGGCCGCAAAGAGATGGCCGACGTCATGGCCGCGCAGGACGTCGTCCTGAGCTTTTGAGTGAAGCCGCCGGAAGCCGCGCCATGGCAATGCTGCACACGGTCAACAAGTCGCCGTTCGAGCGCAATGCGCTGAGGTCGTGTCTGCGCCTTGCAAAAAAGGGCGGTTCGGTGCTGCTGCTCGAGGACGGCGTGTTCGCCGCGCTCGACCGCACGGCGCACTCGGACAAGGTCAAAGCCGCGGCGGGCGATCTGAAGTTCTACGTGCTCGGCCCGGACGTGCGGGCGCGCGGGCTTGACGAGGCGAATATAATAGAGAACGTTGAGATCGTAGATTACGCGGGGTTTGTTGATCTCGTCGTCGCGCACGAAAACGTGCAGGCGTGGCTGTAAGGCCCTCGCTGTATTATGATCGTGCTATCAGGAGTGTGGAGGTTAAACCATGGCATTGGAAATTGAAGGCAAGAGTTACGAAACCGACGAAGAAGGCTATCTGGCCAACCTGAGCGATTGGAGGCCGGAATTGGCCGTTGCAATGGCGCAGGCGGACGATGCTGAACTCGGAGACAACCACTGGGAAGTGATCAATTTCCTGCGTGAGTACTACGAGGAGTACCAGATCGCGCCGGCGGTGCGGGTGCTGACCAAGGCAATCGGCAAGAGGCTCGGCAAGGACAAAGGCAACAGCAAGTACCTGTACGAGTTGTTCCCCTACGGTCCCGCCAAGCAGGCGTGCAAGTACGCCGGTCTGCCGAAGCCGACGGGTTGCGTCTGACGGCGTTTTGCCGAGCGGAGGCGCAAAGGCGGATCGTGCCTGACCGCCATCGGCTGCGTTCCCGGCATTTGCGTTCATGTCCGCCCTGACCGTCACCTACGCGTTGCTTTTTTATGCGGCTGCCGCGGTGTTCGCCGGCGCGACCGCCTGCAAAATATGGGTTTATGCGCGCACGCCCGCGCCGCTGAAAATCCCGACCACGCCGGCGCCGACCACCAAACCCGGCGTCGCGTTCAGGATGTTCAAGGAAATCGTGTTGTTCGAGAGCCTGTTCAAGTCCAACAAATGGACCTGGCTGTTCGGCTGGCTGTTCCACTTCGGCCTGCTGCTGGTGCTGCTGCGTCACCTGCGGTATTTCACCGAGCCGGTGTGGTTCTGGGTCAACTGGATCCAGCCGCTCGGCAAGTACGCGTCGCTGATGATGATCGCCGGCCTCGCCGGGTTGTGGTTGCGGCGCCTGGCGGTGGACCGCGTGCGCTACATCTCGTCGCCGTCGGACCACCTGATGCTGCTGCTGTTGATCGCGATCGGCTTGACCGGCATGGCGATGACGTTCGTCTTTAAGGTGGACCTCGTCTCGATGAAGGCGTTTTTCCTCGGTCTGATGTATTTCAACTGGCACCCGCTGCCCGCCGACGGTTTGATCATCGCGCACCTCACGCTGGTCGCGGCGCTGATGATCGTGTTTCCGTTCAGCAAACTGCTGCACGCGCCGGGCGTGTTTTTCAGCCCGACGCGCAACCAGGCCGACAACCCGCGCGAGCGCCGCCACGTCGCGGCGTGGGCGCTGAAACTCGAAACCGACAAGACCCGGGTCTGACCCCGATGCCCAAGGCTGAGACGTTTGAAGTGCCGGCGCTGCGCGAGGACCGCGCAATCCCGAAATTGCACGCAGGCGCGATGGCGCATTGCGGCCCGCACGTCGCGAAACCCGAACTGCAGGAGCCGCTCGGCTTTCCGGGCGAACTCGAGGAAGGCTGGGAAAACCGCGCGGTCATCAAGATAGGCGAATTGGTCGGCAAGCACCGCTCGCTGCGGGTGTTCCTCGATTCCTGCGTGAAGTGCGGCGCGTGCACCGACAAGTGCCATTACTACCTGGGCACGACCGATCCCAACAACATGCCGGTCGCGCGCCAGGATCTGTTCCGCAAGGTCTATCGCCGCTACTACACTCTCGCCGGCAAGTACCTCCCCAAACTGGTCGGCGCCGAGGACATGAGCAAGAAAGTGCTCGACGAATGGTGGACCTACTTCCACCAGTGCTCGCAGTGCCGGCGTTGTTCGGTGTATTGCCCCTACGGGATCGACACCTCCGAGATCTCGATGGCCGCGCGCGAAGTCATGGACAGCATCGGCAAAGGGCAGAAATACTGCAACGAGATCATCGGCAAGGTGCACGTGATCGGCAACAACCTCGGCCTGCCCGAACCCGCGTTGCACGACACACTCAAGGGCCTCGCGGAAGATGTGCTCGAAGACACCGGCGCCAACGTGCGTTTCCCGCTCGACGAGAAAGGCGCCGAAGTGCTGCTGGTGACGCCGTCGGCGGACTTTTTCGCCGAGCCGCACGTGGACGGACTGATCGGCTACGCCAAAGTGTTTCATCAGGCGGGCCTTTCGTGGACGATCAGTTCGAGCGCGAGCGAGGCGGCGAACTTCGGCCTGTTCATCGGCAGTTACGAGAATATGCGCAAACTCGCGCTGCGCATCCGCGAAGCCGCGATTGCTCTCGGCGTCAAGCGCATCGTGTTCGGTGAATGCGGACACGCGTGGCGCGTCGCCTACAGTTTCCTGAACACGCTCGCCGGGCCGTTCGACTTTCTCGACCCCGGCTACCCGGTGCCGCAGCATATCTGCGAAGTGACCCACGGCCTGATCGAGGAAGGCAAACTCAAACTCGACCCGTCGCGCAACGACCATATAACGTTGACCTACCACGACTCGTGCAACGTCGCGCGCGCCTCGCGCATGGGCGACAAGCCGGGCGGGCAGTTCACGCTCCCGCGCGACATCATCCGCGCCGTTTGCAACAACTTCTACGACATGCCGGCGGAGACGATCAAGGAAGGCACCTATTGCTGCGGCGGCGGCGGCGGCCTGCTTACCGACGACCTGCTCGAGTTGCGCGTCAAAGGCGCGCTGCCGCGCATGGAAGCGCTGAAGGAAGTCGTCGAGGATTACGGCGTGACACACATGGCCGCGATCTGCGCGATCTGCAAGAGCCAGTTCGCCAAAGTGCTGCCGTATTACGGCTTCACGATGGATCAGATCGTCAGCGTGCATCAGTTGGTCGGCGATGCGATCGTGCTCGAACCGGAAGCCGGCGCCAAGCCCGCGGACGACGACGGCGATGCGGGCGAGGGGGAAACCCCCGACGCGCAAGCCGCCTGATGAATCCGGATGACCATTGAGTTAAACGTCGTGCGGACACCCTGTAATAAAAGGCATTATTTAAGATGCGGATAAAAAAAGAAAAGCAAGGTTAATATGCGATGAAGCATTAAAACGGGAGGCAACCCGTGAGAACGAGGAAAGTCCATTCAATATATTTTACATGGTTAATGCCGAAGCGAAGACAATGATAATTTTGAGAAAGATTGTTGCTTGCTTAAGCAGAAAGATATATGATAAAAAATCTAATAGGCAATGGGGAGAGCCGCTGAATAACTTGCCGAAAAAATGGTTTTTTTATTTATGCGCGCTGGCAATCGTATGCGCGTTGGCAATTGGGGGGTATATATCAACCTGAATCTGTCGCCGCTGATGATAGGGGATGGTTGTTCGTTACTAACAAGTTCACTGGTAGTGTATATCGGTGTGAGACTAGATACGGTTGTAAAAAGATAAACTGAAATAGATGGAATGAATACAGGCAAAAATTTGAACAAAGTCGCCCGCACCCCGCCCCGCTGCTGATTCGGGGACGGCAGAATTCACGGCGCCGGTCAGCCCCTGTTGATGGTTTCATATATAAAAGGACATATTCGGTTCCGTCCGGCACCCCTCTAAAATGGCGACACAGAGAACCTGCACATGAGCACAGCAACGACACAAGACGCGAACGCGGAACAGCCCGCCGAGCAGAAACTGACTTTCCGGCGTTTCGAGGATGGTGCGCATCGGTGGGAGAGCCTCTCCGAGCAGATCTTCGCCGCCGACCGTTCGCATAAATGCCCGACCTACGTCCACCGCACGCCGCCGTGCCAGGGCAGTTGTCCGTCGGGCGAGGACATTCGCGGCTGGCTGCAGATCGTGCGCGGCATCGAGAAGCCGCCCGCAGAGGTGAGCATGGCCGAGTACGCGTTCCGGCGTTCGACCTCGGCCAACCCGTTCCCCTCGATGATGGGGCGCGTGTGCCCCGCCCCCTGCCAACAGGGCTGCAACCGCAACCACGTCGAAGACTTTGTCGGCATCAACGCGGTCGAGCAGTACATTGGCGACGCCGCGATCAAGCAGGGCTTCAAACTCGGGTGCGACGCCGAACTGGGCGACAAGAAAGTCGCGATCATCGGCGGCGGCCCCGCCGGACTGGCGGCGGCGTATCACCTGCGGTGCAAGGGACACGCCGGCACGATCTTCGACGAGCATGAAGAACTCGGCGGCATGATGCGCTACGGCATCCCGGGCTACCGCACGCCGCGCAAACTGCTCGACCACGAGATTCAGAGGATCTTTGACCTCGGCGGCATTGACAAGCGCATGTCCACCCGCGTCGGACGCGACGTGCCGGTCGAGGCACTCGAAAAAGAGTTCGACGCAATCCTGTGGTGCGTCGGCTGTCAGAGTGGCCGCGCGCTGCCGGTGTCCGGCGGCGACGCGCCCAACTGCGTCTCCGGAGTGAAGTTTCTCGAAGCCTTTAACGAAGGCCGCCTGCAAGTCACTGCCGACCGCATTATCTGCGTCGGCGGCGGCGACACCTCGATCGACGTCGTGTCGGTCGCGCGGCGCCTCGGCAAAGTCAAGAAGATGGACGAGAAAGAGCGTCCCGAATACGTGATCGGCGGTTACGTCGCGCACGACGCGGCGGTCGCCGCCGCGCGCGAAGGCGCCGAAGTGACGCTGACCTCCCTGTTTGAGCGCCAAAAGATGACCGCGAGCGAGCAGGAAGTCGAAGACGCGCTGAAGGAAGGTGTGAGCGTGAAGGACGGCGTGATGCCGGTCGAGGTGATCCTCAGCGACGACGGTCGTGCGCGCGCGCTGAAGATGGCGAAGTGCAAGTTCGAGGAGCACAAGCCGGTGCCGGTTGCAGGCAGCGAATTTGAGATCCCGTGCGATCTGATCGTCGCCGCAATCGGACAGGGCGGCGATCTCGAAGGGCTGGAAGAATTTGACAACGGCCGCGGCCTTATGAACGTGGACAAACTGTACGCGCTGCCCGACAAGCCCGGCCATTTCGCCGCCGGCGACATCATTCGCCCGCACCTGCTGACCACCGCGATCGGGCAGGCATCCATCGCGGCGGACACCATAGATTGCTATCTGCGCGGCATCGAAACCGGCAAACGCCCGAAAGTGGACGTGCATCATTTCGACCTGCTCGACAAACTCAAGGAAACCGAACTCGCCCCCGCAGAGTTTTCCCCGGCCGCCGCGCAAGCCGCGACCGATTTGCGCGGCACCGACGAAGCCGGCTACTCGGTGCACAACTACGAAGACCGGTCGGCGCAGGAAATCGCCGACCACGACCACCTGTTTCTCGCGCACTTCCCCTATACGCCGCGCATCCATCGCACCGAGTGCGGTCCCGATCAGGAAGGCGTGCTCGGACATTTCGAGGAGCGCGTGAGCGGCCTGACCGAAGAGCAGGCGATTGCGGAAGCCGGGCGCTGCATGAGTTGCGGCATGTGCTTTGAATGTGACAACTGCGTCGTGTTCTGCCCGCAGGACGCGGTGTTCCGGGTGGACAAGTCCAAACAAACGCTCGGGCGCTACGTGGATACGGACTACGACAAGTGCATCGGCTGCCATATCTGCGCCGACGTGTGCCCGACCGGCTACATTGACATGGCGTTGGGCGACCACTAAGTATCCGACACGCAGGCGATGCGCCCCCCGATCGCGCCCCCGACCCTTTTTGCACTGACGCTCGTCGCGGGCGTCGCCGCCGTCATCGTGGTGTTGCTGGTTGCCCGGGTGCAAGCCGACGGCAGCCTGCTGCCGAAAATCCCCGCCGCCAAAGGTGAGCAGTGCGTCGAGCCGACCGACGTCATGCGCCGGCGCCACATGGAGTTCATCCTGCACCAGCGCGACCGCACCGTGCACGCAGGCATCCGCACCGAAAAGCACCGTTTTGTGAACTGCATCAACTGCCACGTGCAGCCGCGCGCCGACGGCGTTTATCCGCGCTACGCCGACAGCGACCATTTCTGCGAAAGTTGCCACCGTTTCAGCAGCGTGCGCATGGACTGCTTTCAGTGTCACGCCGACCGGCCCGTGGAGGCTTATGTCCATGGCGCCGATTGATTGCGTTGCTGATAACGTGTTTGGACGTAATGCGCCTTGGATGAACCGGCCTGCCCGGACGGCGAGGATGCGAACCGCCCCGCCGGACGGCGTGATAAATTGCAGACTCACCGGCACAGCGGAGACGTGGGAACGGGTCAATCCACCGACGGGCGCCGGACGTGCAAGCCTCGCCCGGGGCGCATGAATGAACTCCCAAAACACCCATGCCCAAACCTGAAAACACCGCCCGCCGCGACTTCTTCAAAGGCGCCGCCGCCGTTGCCGGTTTGACGATTGCGCCGGGCGTGCTGCTGTATTCCGTCGGCAACGCCCAAACGCAGCCGCGCGCGCGCCCGCTCGACGAGCCGGTGAGCGACCAAGTGCGTTGGGGCATGCTGGTGGACACGAACAAATGCGCCGACGGTTGCACCGCCTGCGTCACCGCCTGCAACGAGGAACACGGACTTACCGGCCACGACCGCCCCGCGACCGACGCCCAGTGGATCCGCAAGATCACGATCCGCGACAAGACGACTCAGTACAAAAAGTCCTTCCCCGTTATGTGCCAGCATTGCGAGACGCCGCCGTGTGTGGACGTATGCCCGACGGGGGCGTCGTTCCGCCGCGCCGACGGCATCGTGCTGGTGGATAAGCACACCTGCATCGGTTGCCGCTACTGCATGATGGCCTGCCCGTACAAAGCCAGATCGTTCGTGCATGAAACGGTCGAGGAGCCCCTGCCGCACGCGCCCCGGGGCAAGGGCACGGTCGAGAGTTGCACCCTGTGCGTGCACAAGGTGGACCGCGGCGACGGCATCACCGCCTGCGCCGCAGCCTGCGAGAAGGAAGGCCACCGCGCACTGATCTTCGGCGACCTCAACAACCCCTACAGCGAGATCTCCAAGCGCCTCGCCGAGCACGGCGGCACCCAGATCCGCGCCGACCTCGGCCTTAACACCGGTGTGCGCTACCAGGGGATCTGACAAGACGTTTCGATTGCGGGGAAAGCAGAATGAAAAGAATAGCGTGCTGGTTGTGCCTGCCGGTTTTCATTTTCTGCACGCCTCATGCGGCACGGTTGAGAGAGGGCCGCGCTGCTTGTTGAACCAAAGAATCACTGAAAAAGATGTTCTCAAAAACTACAGAATTGGACCGCACACGCTTCTTTCATTCACTTGGGCCGGGCGGGTGCATTATCCACGAGGGGGGCGATGATGCGGTGGAGCCCCGGTGCCTCGAACCAAGCCGTTACGGCGGAATGGGCGGTCTTCGCAAATACGCCGATGGCAATGAACTGATCTTTTGGACGTGCGCGGGGAACATCGAATGAAGCCGATCCGCCACGTCGCGCTCGACGCCAACACCGCCGGCTATTACCTGACGCTCGGCCTGTTTGCGGCGCTCGCCGTGATCGGCGGTCTCGCCGCCTATCAGATGGAGCACGCAGGCCACCACGTCACCGGCATGAGCAACCAGATCGTGTGGGGTATGCCGCACGTGTTTGCGATCTTCATGATCCTCATCGCCTCGGGCGCGCTCAACGCCGCCTCGGTCGCGTCGGTGTTCGGGCAGGCTCACTACAAGCCGCTCGCCCGGCTGTCGGGCCTGGTGTCGCTCGCGTTCCTCGGCGGCGGCATCGCGGTGCTGGTGCTCGACCTCGGACGCCCCGACCGCCTGATCGTCGCGCTGACCTACTACAACTTAAAGTCCATCTTCGCGTGGAATATTTTTCTTTACATCGGCTTCTTCCTCGTTGTAATCGCGTACCTGTGGACGATGTTCGAGCGGCGCATGGCGCCCTACGTCGGCGTCGGCGGGATGGTCGCGTTGCTGTGGCGGCTGACGCTGACTACCGGCACCGGCTCGATCTTCGGCTTTCTCGTCGCGCGTCAGGCCTACGACGCCGCGATCATGGCGCCGCTGTTCATCGCGATGTCGCTGTCGTTCGGCTTCGCAGCGTTCATCCTCGTGCTGATGACCGCCGCGCGCTTCGGCGGGTTCAGTGTCGGCGACTACATTCTGCGGCGGATGAAAAACCTGCTCGGCGTGTTCGTCGCCGTCGTGCTGTACTTCGTGCTCGCGCATTTCATCACCAATCTGTACGCGACCGAACACCACGGCGTCGCCGCGTTCATCCTGCGCGACGGCGGGGTTTACACCGCGCTGTTTTGGATCGTGCAGATCGGTCTCGGCGGGCTGGCGCCGCTCGCGCTGTTCTACCTGCGCCCGTTCAGCCGCTGCCGCGCGTGCGCGATGATCGGTTGCGCGCTCGTGCTCGTCGGTGCGTTCGCGCAGTTGTACGTGATCATCATCGGCGGGCAGGCGTATCCGCTGGTGATGTTCCCCGGCATGGAAGAAAGCAGTTCGTTCTTCGACGGCGCGACCGCCGGCTACACCCCGAGCCTGCCCGAGATCCTGCTCGGCGTCGGCGGCATCGGCCTGTCGCTCGCGGTGCTGGTGTTCATGCTCGCCGTCCTCGACTTCCTGCCCGCCGACCTCGGGGATTCGCAGTTCGACCTGCAAGACGTGTGAGCCGTGCCTGCGATTCCACGCCTGCTGATCAGCGCGGCGCATAAATCCTCCGGCAAGACGGTATTCGCCACCGGCCTGTGCGCCGACCTCGCGCGCCGCGGCCACGACGTGCGCCCGTTCAAGAAAGGCCCCGACTACATTGACCCCCAATGGCTCGCCGCCGCCGCGGGGCGCAACTGCTACAACCTTGATTTCAACACCCAGACGCCGGATGCGATCGGCAAGATGTTCGCGGAGAAGGCTGCGGATGCGGGGGCGGGCGGCATCGCCCTGATCGAAGCCAATAAAGGGCTTTACGACGGCCTCTCCCCCGACGGCAGCGACAGCAACGCCGCGCTCGCCAAACACCTCGCCGCCCCCGTGATCCTCGTTGTGGATTGTGCGGGCATGACCCGCGGCATCGCGCCCCTGCTGCGTGGCTACCTCGACTTCGACCCCGCCGTGCACATCGCCGGCGTCGTGCTGAACAAGGTTGGCGGCCAACGCCACGCCGACAAACTGCGCGCCGCCGTCGAGCGGCACACCGGCGTGCCCGTCGTCGGCTGCATCCGATGCGACGAACGCATGGCATTGCCCGAACGCCACCTCGGCCTGATCCCCGGCAGCGAACACGAGCAAGCCGGCGAGCGCGTCGAAGCCATGCGCCGGACCGTCGGCGAATACGCGGACGTGGAAGCGATCGTTGCGATCGCACGGGCGGCGGCGGACTTGGACGTTGATAACGAACCGGCCCCCCCGGCGAGCGCCGGCGTCGGGAAACTGAACCTCGGCGTTTTCCGTGATGCCGCTTTCAACTTCTATTATCCCGACGATCTTGAATCACTCGAGCGCGCGGGCTTCAAACTCGTTGTCATCAACGCCCTGCGCGACGCCGCCCTGCCCGACGTGGATGCTCTGTTCATCGGCGGCGGCTTCCCTGAAGTTCACGCCGCCGCGCTCGCAGCCAACGCTTCGCTGCGCGCCGCCGTCAAAGACGCGCTCGAGGGCGGCCTGCCCGCTTACGCCGAATGCGGCGGCCTGATGTACCTGAGCCGCGGCATAGAGTGGCGCGGCCAACGCCATGAGATGGCGGGCGTAATCCAGGCCGACACCGTCGTATGTGAACGCCCCTGCGGGCGGGGCTACGTGCGGATCGAGGAAACCCCCGACATGCCTTGGCCGCTCGCCGACGGCGCACCGCCAATCCGTGCCGCGCATGAGTTTCATTACGCGAAGTTGGAGGGCTTGTCGGAGGACGTGAAGACCGCTTACAAGGTGGTGCGCGGGGAAGGGATTGGAGGGGGGAGAGATGGGATTGTGTATAAGAATTTGCTCGCATCGTTTGTGCATCTGCGGGCGGTGGATAGTGGCTGGACAGAAAGATTTGCAAGGGCAGTGTAAATCCGCCAAATCAAAAATGTGTCTGAAGATTGTATTCAAATTTTGGACAGCGCTTTCAGACTGTTGTAACAGGAAATTTCAACGATATTGTTTGTGATATTGACCTTTCCCCCGAAAAGGTAGCCAGTTTCAGAGAGACTTTTCCCATAAAATCGACCGTATGGAGGATTCAGAATGAAAGGCAAGCATCACAGTGAAGAACCGATCATTGGTATTTTGAAAGAGCATGAAGCCGGTATACTGGCACAGGATGTGATTCGTAAGCACGGCATCGCCAACGGCACTTTGTATTGATGGAAAGCGAAGTACGGCAGGATGGAGGTATCGGAAGCAAAGCGGTTGCGGGCGCTTGAGGACGTGCTCGGAAAAAATGGTGAGGCCGGCGCAGCGACGCGGTGCCGTCGTGTATCTGCAGTCGGCCTATGGCATGAGCCAACGTGCCGCGTGTTGTCTGGCACGGCTCAGCCGCAAAAGGGAAACAACTCCCCCTTGCGCTCCGGCCTATCGCTCGGCATTCAGCACCTCAAGAAAAGCATCTCCATACCGGTCAAGTTTGGTTTGTCCGACACCGCTGATCTCGAGCATCGCAGTTAAAGTTGCGGGGCGTTGGCGCAGCATGTCGCGCAACGTGGAATCGTGGAATACCACATAGGGCGGCACGCCTGCTTCGTCGGCGAGCCGCTTGCGGCAAATGCGAAGTGCCTCCCACAGAGGCTCGTTGCCGGGGGCGATGCTGCGGTCTATGTCACCGTTGTGTTCCGAGCGTCGTTTGCGCTTGTGGGATATGGTTTGGTCACGCCGCAGCATCAGTGTCTGTTCCCCCCGCAGCAGGGGGCGGGCGCGGTCGGTCAGGCGCAGAGCATTGAAGCGGTCGGGGTCTGCTTCCAGATAGCGTTGCACCACGAGTTGGCGCAGCACAGAGTCCCAGTTCGTGGCGTCTTCGCTGCCGATCCCCCAAGTGGACAGGCGCTGGTGGCCGTGGCGGGCGACCTTGTCGGTGAGTTCGCCCATCAGCACGTTGATCAGGTGCGTCTTGCCGAAATACTGACCGGTGCGTACCGCGCAGGAGAGGAGTTTCTGAGCGGCGACCGTTGCGTCCCAAGTGTCGGGGGGTGCGAGGCAGATGTCGCAGTTGCCGCAATCACCAGCCATCGCCTCGCCGAAATAATCCAGCAACGCTTGGCGTCGGCAGGAGGTGATCTCGCACCAGCCCAGCAGCGTGTCGAGTTTGGCGCGCTCGATGCGTTTGTGGGTCTCGTCCGCTTCTGACGTCTCCACCATCTGCCGCACTTTCACTACGTCCTGCAGGCCATACAGCATCAGGGTCTCGGCGGGTACGCCGTCGCGTCCTGCGCGCCCGGTTTCCTGGTAGTAGCCCTCCATGCTCTTGGGCAGGTCGAGGTGCACCACGAAGCGCACGTCCGGCTTGTCAATGCCCATGCCGAAAGCGATGGTCGCCACAATGATTACGCCGTCTTCGCGCAGGAACCTGCTTTGGTTGGCAGTCCGCACGGAGGCGGGGAGGCCGGCGTGATAGGGCAGCGCAGTGTACTTGTCAGCGTGCAGCCATTCGGCGGTGGCCTCGACTTTTTTGCGGCTCAGGCAGTAGATGATGCCTGCCTCACCGCGGTGGTCCGCCATGAAAGCTTCGAGTTGGCGGCGAGCGTTGGTCTTTGGGGTGACGCGGTAGCGAATGTTGGGGCGGTCGAAACTTGCGACGAAACACGCCGGTTCCGTCAGTGCAAGGCGCGTGATGATCTCCGTGCGGGTGCGTAGGTCTGCGGTCGCCGTCAACGCCATGCGCGGCACGTCCGGGAACGCTTGCGCGAGGCGGTTGAGCGCCAGATAGTCGGGCCGGAAGTCGTGCCCCCATTGAGAGACGCAGTGTGCTTCATCAATGGCGATAAGGGAGATCGGCACCGCGGTGAGGCCTGCCAGCGTCCGCTCCTGAAGCAGCCGCTCCGGCGCTACGTAGAGAATATCCACCCTGCCGGCACGTAACCGCTCGAGGATGTTCCGCTGCGTGCTGAAATCCAGAGTCGAATTGAGAAACTCGGCGCGGATGCCGAACTCACGCAGCGCCGTTACCTGATCCTCCATTAGCGCGATCAGCGGCGAGACGACCAGCCCGGTGCCGGGCCGCGCCAGCATCGGAATCTGGTAGCAGACCGATTTCCCGCCTCCCGTCGGCATCAATACAAGGGAGTCCCGCCCGTCCATGGCAGTCGCGATGACCTGTTCCTGCGGGTCGCGGAACGTCTCATAACCATAGACGGCGTTGAGAATCTCAAGCGGATTGGTGAAAGTAGTCATGCGCGAATTATACTGGGCTGGTGTCAAAGGCCGATGAAGATTTTCATAAGGCGGGTGTCCGTCAAAACGAGGGAAAGTCACGATACGGTCTTGCCTGATGCGCCGAAGAGTGGCGTTGATTCGTTTGACCCGAACTCGCTCCTAGTGCCTCGCGTTTTACTCAACATATTGAATAATCGGGAATTCATCCGCCCCACGCTACGGAATTATTGCGCCGCCTGCGCAAGTTGCGGCGCCGTATTTAAACTTCAGAGTGGGAATGGCTTTGAGGGGTCGGGTTATGTCGCACGTGCGCCATTTTATTTGATACTTCGCTAATGCATTGCTTGATTTTTCCTACATTGAGAATAGCAAACCCCCCATTCTTTTTAATCTTAAGAGCATTGCCGGCATCAACCTGTATGCAAGCCATTTGTCTCTTTTTGAATGGCTACCCAACAGGGGAAAGGTCACTGCAATGTCCTATTTTTCTTCCACAATTTTCTCAAACTCCTCGATTGCACCTTCATGGTTTCTCAAAAACCAATGAATATGGTCTTCTAAATACTTTCTTCTTATCTCTGGATTTCTAAGATCGTTGGGCACTCTTTTCATTCTTGAATCTATACTATCAAAACCACTAAACGGCTCATTTAGCCTAGTTTTGGTCATTTCCACATATTCAGGGTTTAGCTCGAATCCAATTCCATGTCTGGTTAGTTGCTGACAAACTCTTAAAGTAGTACCGCTTCCAGAAAAAGGGTCAAGCACAACATCATTTTCGTTACTTGATGCCAACACCATTCTTTCTATCAAGCCTTCGGGTTTTTGAGTAGGATGGTTTTGTCTGTTTGGGTTGCAGTAGTGGACGTGAGAGAACTTCCATACATCTCCAGGATTTGCTCCACGCATATTGTTTCGTGCGCGATAATATTTTTGCGGGACGCGCACACTATCTAAATTAAATGTAAATTTATTAGATTTTGTGAACATCAGAATATCATCATGCCTCGGAGAAAAGCCTTTAGTTTTTCCTAATCCTTGCGTGTAATGCCAGACAATCCAGCTATTAAATAACAACCCCAACTCTCTATCGAGTATGTAATAAAGGTGGGATATAAACCTCACTCCCATGAATATGTAAATTGTCCCTTCCGGTTTAAGTACGCGTTTTGATTCAGTGAGCCAAGATCTGGTAAATTCAAGATATTCATCCAATCCCTTCAAATCATGATTATTTCCATAGTCTTTACCCAAGTTATATGGTGGGTCGGCAATAATCACATCAATAGATGAATTTTCAATTTTATTGAAAAGTCTTAAAGCATCACCACAACGTAAATCAATTTTTTCCATCTACTTAATCCACCCGTTTTTCTCCGCATACTCAAGCCATTGCTCGTATCCTTTTTTTGATGTCATAAACTTCTTATCAAGTAACTGGCAAAATTCCCAAGTACTCCTTTTCTGGATTGAAACATAATGAATATCTTTCACTTGAATTTGCCCTGTTCCTAATGCGGGGTTGTAGCTAATGTCGGGGCTTGATAAATACTTCAAGTCATAAGCGTTAAAATCAACGACCTCCATGACCCCCATCATCATTTTGGTTTCACTATCTCTTGTGCTAAATACTTTGTGCTTGATGGATAAGATTATAAAAATATAGTCAGGATCGACAACATAAGCAGAACGTATGCGTGCAAACGAAGTAATGTTCGGTGACTTTCCGCTACTTTCTATATCTTTTGAGGTTGTTTTTACATCAACATGACCAGTAACGCTGGCGCTTCTTTTTCTAGTTTTTTTAAACTGCAAGATCACGTCTGCTATATTTAAACGCTCACCTGCTTCTACGTTTATCAATTCATATTTATTGTTTTCGTCTTCAAGACATTCTGTAAATACCTCGAACGCCCAAGCTTCAACAAATGGGCCAGCAATTTTATTTACATTCTCCATCGGGATGCCTAGCCTGAGATTCGTATTTATTGTGATCTTGTTTCTTCCGCTATCCATCGCATCTTGCATAATTCCTTCAATAGATCTTACGACGAAAGTTGAACATTCATCGTAATCTTCAGACTCTACTGGCTTTTTCAAGTCGAGGCTTTCATAGGTCATATAAATATTTCCCTTTTTTCATGCTTCTGTTTGTGCCTTTGTAGAAGTAACTTTGATCGCCGCCGTTTATGGTTCCATCCCGTATTACAACGAGTCCTTCACCATATCCGCTTGCGGAAGAAGCGAATTGGATATGGTAAATCCCGCTGTTCATGTTCTATATCTTACAAAAAATTGCTGGCGGTCACTAAACCTCTGGAAATTATAGCACTAGGAGTCGTTCTTGCAGCACTCTAATTGTAAAGGCATTATTAAGGTTTTCTCCGCTTCGGTGGACACCGGTTCAGACAAAGTTCCTTGTTGCTCATACACGGCGGTGTGTAATTGACAGCGGAAGAAGTAAAATATGCTCTTATTGCCGATGCTCAAGTGCTTTCCCGATGTCGAGGTGTGGGCATACCGCAACCGCTTCGACAGCAGAAGTCATCTAAGCAACGACTTGGATTCAGTTGTGCGCAGTCGGAGTTTGAACGCCGTTTAGTATATAGAATTCTGTCCTGATAGTTATTCTAGTGGGCAGATTAAAGATATAAAGAACATCACAAAAAGATAAAAGAAACTTGTTGTCCGGCGTAGAAACGAAAATGATTGATTATTTAATACCTAACTTGGATCAAGTGATTGCATTAGTAGCACTTGGCGCCCTTGTCATAAATGCTGTAACGCTTTATATACAGCGCCAGCATAATTTCAAATCTCTATTGCCAATTGCTAACATTATAATAGGAGATTACGAACAATCTGATAAAAGTTGAGTTGATGAATTCTGGCGTTGGCCCCTTGATAGTAGAAAGCTTTGAGGTTTCTGATGATGGGGGGCATTCAAAGTCTGATTTGATATCTTGGATGCCTGAGTTGCCGCTTGGAATGAGTTGGGAGACATTTAGTTCTAAAATTGAGGACTCGTGTTTGGCACCAGATAAAAAAATCTCAATTCTTAAATTAAGGGGTGATCCAAAGAGTCATACATTTTCTAAATTTCGAGACGAAGTGCGCTATCGGTTAAAGGGATTAAAAATAACTGTAAAATATAAGGATGTTTATAATCGCAATATGCTGGCAGAAGAGAAAGATCTTGCTTGGTTTGGACGCAATATATGACCTTAGATCCGGAAATAATCTTGGCCTTACCCCGTTTTAACGGACACCGGTTCAGACTGAGGCATCCTGCTGTTCATACACGGCGGGCGGCGTGTAATTGACGGCGGAATACCGGCGCCGCTGATTATAAAAGACCTCGATATACTCGAACACCGAAGTCCTTGCCTGCTCGCGGATTGCATAGCGCTCGGGGTGCACCAGCTCCCGCTTCAGGGTGGCGAAGAAACTCTCCATCACCGCATTGTCGTGGCAGTGGCCGCGGCGCGACATCGAACAGGTGATGCCGTTGGACTCAAGCAGCCGCCGATAGTCGTGCGAGGCCTACTGACTGCCGCGGTCGGAGTGCAGCAGCAGTCCCTCGACTTTGCCGCGCCGCCACAGCGCCATCCTCAAGGCCTCGCCCGTCAGTTGCCGCGTCATGCGCTTCGCCATCGCCCAGCCCACCACTGCCCGTGAATACAACTCGAGCACCACGGCCAGATACAGCCAGCCTTCGGCGGTTTTCAGCTAAGTGATGTCCGACACCCAACGCTGATTGGGCGCGGCGACGGTGAACCGCCGGGCGAGGAGATTCCCGGCCACCGGAAACTGAGGTCCGGAGTCGGTAGTGGTCTTGAATCTGCGCACGGTCCTGGCCTGTATGCCGTTGATCCGCATTGGGCCACGCGGTGTCTGCCGCAATACTCCCCGTCAGCCCGCAAATCCGCATGAATGCGCGGTGCGCCGCAGGTCTTGCGACTGGCTTGGTGGAACGCACGTATCTTGACCGGCAGGCGGTGATTCTCACACGTGCGCCGGCTCGGTCGGCGCAGGCGCCAGTCGTAGTAGCCGCTGCGTAAAACGTGCAGCATCCGACACCACACAACCACCGGATAAAACGCCTTCTCCGCATGGATGAAACGGTATCTTACGACCGTTCCCTTGCGCAGAAGGCCGTCGCTTTTTTTAGGATTTCACGCTCCATTCTCAAGCGCTCATTATCCTTGCGCAGTTTCCGGTTTTCCTCCTGAACGGAAAAGGAAACCAAGGGGTTGCCGCAGCCCTGCGACTGCTTGAGCCAGCGGCTCAGGGAAGCCTGTGAGATTCCCAGTTCCCGGGCAATCTGACTGGCGCTTCTGCCGCTGCGGCGCACCCGTTCGACGGCTTCGTGCTTGAATTCAGGATTGAATTTTCTTCGGTTTTTCATCAGACACCTCCTAATGGTGTGTATTATGCTCAAAAAGTGTCTGAAAAATCAGGGCAAGGCCAATCTAGCCGATGAGTAAAAAGGCAATCATCAAAGCTTGGAATTTTATGCCATGAACTTTGATCTTAAAGTCAGGCTTGCGGCTTTTGAATGGCTGACGAAGCAAGTAAAAATTCACGAGGGTGTTCTCCCAAGAGCATTGCTGCAGGCGGGGTTTGAATTTTCCGGGGAGCGTGTGCCTCTTGTCTCACCGCAGGGGATTTTCACTCCTAAAATGTTAGGTCATCCAATCTCAATAACAACCGCTCCGAGTAGCCCGTATAAAGACGTAATCACAGAAACGGACTTTATTCTGTATAAATATCGTGGTGATAATCCGCAACACCGCGATAATGTCGGCTTAAGAAAAACAATGGAATTGAAGTTGCCGCTGGTGTATTTTCACGGAGTTGTACCAGGTAAATATGTAGCGGTGTGGCCGGTTTATGTAATTGCTGACAGTCCCGGCGTATTGGAGTTCACGGTGGCGGTTGATGAAGCCGGAGCCATAGAGGATAAAAGCCATGCTCGCCGGATGATCCATGACGATGACCGTTCTAGGAAAGCCTACATCACGAGAGAAACGTCGCCGATGGCGGCTACATCATCGTCGTCAAGAGATGACCGCTCCAGGAAAGCCTATATCACGAGAGAAACCCTGTTTCGGTTGCATCAGCGGAGTTTTAGGGAAAAAGTTTTGGCCGCTTACCGCGAACAATGTGCCCTATGCAAATTGCGTCATAAAGAGTTGCTCGATGCCGCTCACATAATTCCTGATTCTGAAGAACATAGCCAAGCCACTGTCAACAACGGCATTTCTCTTTGCAAACTTCATCATGCGGCGTTTGACGGATGCTTGATCGGGATAACGCCCGACTTTAAAGTGGAAGTGAAGCAGGTGATTTTAGAAGAGGAAGATGGTCCGATGTTGCAACATGGATTGAAGGCTCTTGATCAATCAAAAATCTACTTGCCTAAGGATAAAGCGGCTTGGCCGAATCGGGACTTTTTGAGTCAAAGATACAGTGAGTTCACTGATTCTATTTAGTTAAGTGCTTTTATACAGGCTGTTTTCATCATTGAAGACTTTCTTTTCCTTATTTTGCTCAAATAATTACTGCCTGGCCTTTATCCGCACCTACTTAACTTGGTCAATTAAAAGAGTGGCAGGCAGTTTATGGCTAAATAACCCGTATAAAGGACAAACGATCCCCCTAATTATTAATGCTTAAACCTGTTTTCTATGCCGCTTTCTTTCTCCAGACGTTCTGCAATTTCCTCCGGACGATAGAATCTTTGGGTTTTAAACCTAATCAACTTGTGGTTGCCCGCCAAGATGTTTTCTACAATTTTATCTCTGGCTACTCTATCGGGACGATTGTGAGATTTGTCGTCAAGTTCTATTACCGCTAGTATTTTTGTACTATGGTCGGTGATGACGAAATCCATATGTTTAGCGCCAATTCTTTTAAGCGCATGAGATTTATCTGATTTTATCAATTCGAGTAAAGAGGTCTGGCAATGTATGCAGTATTTTTCTGAAAGAGCTTTTCTCAAGGCATAGAACATTTTCTTTTCGTTGTCGGTAAGCAAATATTCTTTTGCTTCAAATATCTCCGGCCTGCGTCTTCCCTTTATTTTTTTGGATATGAGGGATTCCAATTCTTTCACAAACAATCCTACAACTAGTACAGCCAGAAACATCCCGACTAATGGAACTAACAGATCCTGAAAATTTATCGCCATTCTAATGTCAAAGAGCAAACATCGCCGCTTTGATAACGGGGCGGACCGGAACATCCGGTCACACGGCGGGGGCTCGTTTCCTATTCAAGAAAATTGACGGCAGTTGCGAAATCGTCAGAGACTTTAACCCCGGAATCACTCTCGACTCTTTGCATGATGCCACCCCTGTTGGATTATATTCTGCATTAGTTTGTAAAGAGGCAGAAACCAATGAAAGAAATGGAATCTGTGTTCAACGAGGCTGTCTCCGGATGGAGCCCCCGCTTGCCTACTGAGCCAACACCCCCATCAAGCGGCTGAAAGCATAGACGGAAGTTCTTCTGCCCTTGCCGGCTATCACCTTCTCGATAACCCCGGCGTCTTCCAGCAGATTCAGCAGCCGCGCTGTGCTGGAGTCGGGGATTTCCGCCGCGTCCCCGAAACCCACCGTCGTGAAGATCGGCTGGGAGCAAAGGCGCTCTACGATCCGCGGCGCATACTGCGAGCGGGTCGCCTGTCGGACGAGTTTCAGCGTGTCCTGCTTAAGGTCAACGACGGCCTGGACTGTCCCGGCGCTGGCCTGCGACTGCTCGGTGACGGCCCGCAAAAAGAACCGTATCCATTTCTCCCAACGGCCCTGGTCAGATATCGCTTGCAGGCAGCCGTAGTATTCCGCGCGGTGCTGCTCAAAGTATTCACTAAGATAAAAGTGCGGCGTGTGAATGACGCTCTTGGCGTAAAGAAAAAGCGGCATGATCAAGCGGCCGATCCTGCCGTTGCCGTCGCGGAAAGGATGGATCAATTCAAACTGCGCGTGCACAACCGCAAGTTGGACCAGCGTGTCCCGCTCTTCGGAGTGGATATAGCGCTCCAACTGACGCATGAGTTCCCGCACCAGCGCCGCTTTCGGCGGAACATAAACCGCTCTCTCGATCGGCTCGCCGGGCGGCGCGATGTAAACCTGATTTTTGCGGAATTGCCCGGGACTTTTTTGAACGCCGCGCACGCCGGACATCAGAATTCCGTGCGTCTCTTTGAGCAGCCGCTCCGACAGCGTCATCCTTCCCGACCGCAGAGCGTCCAATGCAAAGTCCATCGCTTTGCGGCAGTTGACCACTTCCTGAAAGTCGTCCCGCCGGGCTTTATCCGCTTTCCGTCCCGCTTGAAACTGCATGACGTTTTCCAGCGACGTCTGTATTCCCTCGATGCGCGAAGAGATCACGGCCTCGTTCGTTGCCAGCGGCGAAAGCAGCGGTTCGGTGTCGGGAAGGATCTTGAGCAGCGCGTCGAAGCGACCGACGGCACTGTGAGCCGGCCCCAGAAAGGGCAACAGATTC
The DNA here is from genome assembly GCA_965211995.1 of Candidatus Oxydemutatoraceae bacterium. GTDB lineage: Bacteria > Pseudomonadota > Gammaproteobacteria > Poriferisulfidales > Oxydemutatoraceae > CAYFZO01. The sequence continues at coordinate 1,657,763 of OZ243040.1, read as the reverse complement.
TCCCAGTCGAGCGTCTCAAGAGGCAGGTCGGGGGGCGTGAACGGGCGACGCACCGGCACCATCGGGAAATCTCTGTAACGTCTCATGCTTCGTGTTTCATAGGACATTATTGCTTTAATATCCCGTGGATGAGGGATTATACCCATAAATGTCCCATATCCTATATTTCATGGGATATTTATATGCTATCCGGAGGGAGTGCCGTATGTTGCTGAACTTATGCAGAGAGGCATATAACTGATTGAATAAGCATGAAAATAGACAGCCCTTGATGTTATCAAAAGCAATTATTAAACTTTTACCCATTAATTCTTAATAGAGGCGAACGCTATTAAGCGTTCCTGAACGGGAGACCTCCGAATCTAGTGCAGAGTTGACAGATACCAGATAGTTTTACCAATAGTGGTTAGGCTTTACTACTACTAGAAGGAAACAAAACTTACTAGTAGTAGTAAAGCCTATCTAGTAAAGTCCGACAACGTCTAGTTTTCTTTCAGAGAGCGTTAATCAAGTTTTACACCTCAATTATTAATAGTGCCGACGGCTATTAAGAGTCCCTGAACGGAAGACATTCGGTATGCAACGCGAAACCGGCAGATACGAAATCACAAGCACCGGGGACGAGCGGGTTCGCGCTTTCGTGCCGAGCCCTTTGCCGCCGGCCCCCGCGCTGGTGCTGGACGGCCCGCTTCAACAGGCGCTTGAGTCGGCGACACTCGCCCTCGGGCGCCTCGACAGTATCTCGACTCTCCTACCGAACAAGGCGCTCTTTCTTTACACATACATCCGCAAAGAAGCGGTGCTTTCGTCTCAGATCGAGGGAACGCAGTCGTCGCTGTCGGACCTTTTGGTCTTTGAGTTGGATGACGCTCCCGGCACCCCGTTTGATGAAGTGGTCGAAGTCTCGAACTGCGTCGCGGCGCTTGAACGTGGCTTGCAGCGTCTGGGAAAGGATTTTCCGCTGTCGAATCGGCTGATCCGGGAGATCCATGGCGTACTGTTGTCACGTGGACGGGGTAGCGACAAGATGCCCGGCGAGTTCCGTCGCTCGCAGAACTGGATCGGCGGCACCCGCCCCGGCAACGCCGCGTTTGTGCCGCCGCCGCACACCGAAGTGCCCGACTGCATAACGGCGCTCGAGCGTTTCTTTCATGCCAAAGACGACGGGTTGCCCGTGCTGGTGCGGGCGGGACTCGCGCACGTGCAGTTTGAGAGCATTCACCCTTTCCTCGACGGCAACGGGCGCGTGGGGCGGTTGCTGATCACGTTTTTGCTGTGTCATGCCGGCGTGCTGCATGACCCGTTTCTGTATTTGAGTCTGTACTTCAAGCAGCACCGCGACACCTACTATGACCTGCTCGACCAAGTACGCCGCACCGGCGATTGGGAGGCGTGGCTCGCCTTCTTTCTCGAAGGAGTGAAGTTGACGGCCGACGGTTCGGTTACGACCGCGCGACGTCTCACGCAGATATTCCAGGCCGATCACGACCAACTCGAGCAGACCGGACGCCGCGCCGGTTCAGCCTTGCGCGTGCACGAAGCACTCAAGGAGCGGCCGCTTCTGTCCCTGTCTCAGGTCTGTCGCAACACGAAACTTTCCTTTCCGGCCGCCGCCTCGGCGATGGAATTGCTGATCAAGCAGGGGATCGCACGCGAGTTCACCGGAAAGCCCCGCAACCGGCTGTTTGCCTACGACCGGTATCTTTCCATCCTTAACGAGGGGGTCGCAACACCGTGATTCTTAGGAACAAAGCAGGTTAAGGTGCCTGAGCGGCAGTTTGGAATAAGGAGCCCCTGAGATGGAGATTGAGAAGATAAAATGCGGCTTACGATATTTTTCTGCCGATGCTCAATCTGTTTTCAGTGATAAAGTCCCAACACGAAACCGGCAGAGCATTGGTCTGCGTTTCATCTGACGGGTGTATAATTTTTGACAATCTGGCAACGTTTATTATCTTGGAGGAATCGTTATGGCTAAGAAATCGTATCATGTAGTGCCCGCCCCTGATGGAGGGTGGGACGTGAGAAAGAAAGGAGCAGCGCGTGCATCCAGGCACTTTGATGGTAAGGGAGCCGCGGTCAAATGGGGGTGGGAAATCAGCAGGATCAAACAAGCCGAGTTCTATGTGCACAGGCGGGATGGCACCATACGAGGAAGCGCCAAGGCTAAGAAATCGTATCATGTAGTGCCCGCCCCTGATGGAGGGTGGGACGTGAGAAAGAAAGGAGCAGTGCGTGCATCCAGGCACTTTGATGGTAAGGGAGCCGCGGTCAAATGGGGGTGGGAAATCAGCAGGATCAAACAAGCCGAGTTCTATGTGCACAGGCGGGATGGAACCATACGAGGAAGCGCCAAGGCTAAGAAATCGTATCATGTAGTGTCCGCCCCTGATGGAGGGTGGGACGTGAGAAAGAAAGGAGCAGTGCGTGCATCCAAGCACTTTGATGGTAAGGGAGCCGCGGTCAAATGGGGACGGGAAATCAGCAAAAGCAAACAAGCCGAGTTCTATGTGCACAGGCGGGATGGCACCATACAACAGAAAGATTCGCACGGCAGGAATTGACATCCACCGCGGGACAGAGACACACACCAATAAGCGAATAGAGCGTTATGCCGCCGCCGGTACCCAAGAGGTTTGTTAAGAATGTTTTTATAAATTGTCCCTTGGATGACGAGTATTTATCTCTTCTTCGCCCTCTTCTTTTTACGGTGATTTATTTTGGATTTACCCCTCAAATTGCTTCGGTTAGTTCTGATGCCGATACGCTAAATCAGGGGAAGGCCGAAAGTGTTCGATTGAATGACAATGTTATTTTTTATGTGTTAACACCTAATAATATTCGAAATTTATTTTCTAATTTTTTGATCAGAGGATCAATTTGATTATCATTAATATCCCGCGCCTGATCCCAAAATTTATGTCGTTCCATCAATAAAGAACGATCTCCTTCATACTCTTCAGCGTTTGGTTCTACCGGTAGTGTTGTTATATCCACAACAACATCTCTGGTTAAGAAAGTTATTTTCTCTATATCATCACAAATATCTTGTTTCAAAAAGATTTTTTTAGAATGATATATGTCCAGCAACTCTTGATGCGTTGCGGTTATATCCTTAATTTTAGTGTTTAAATCTGGTTCAGAAATATGCTGGAAAGGTTTTAGAGCGGAATGTAGCTTATTGGAAAGAGTGTGTAGTTTTTCATACAGTTTTTTTATGTATTCCTGCTGCTCGGTATTTAGCTTTTTAAATCTTTCTAAATTTCTTGAAAATAAATGTGAAATCGCCGAACGATAAAAGTAAATTAACAAGGTTGCTATTATTGCAACTGCAAGTGTAAAATTTATATTTTCCAATTTCCCCTCGTTGTTTATGTTAACTTCCTACACCGCCCCCATTTTCTTCAGCAAAGCCCTCGCTGCCGGCTCTGATGAAGCCGGATTTTGGCCGGTGATCAGGTTGCCGTCAGTAACGACGTGCGGCTGCCAGTCGTCGGCTTTTGAGTAGTTTGCGCCTTTCGATTTCAACTCATCCTCCACCAGGAAAGGCACCACCTCCGAGAGTTGCACGGCGTTTTCTTCGGAGTTGCTGAAGCCGGTCACCGATTTTCCTTTCACCAGCGGGCTGCCGTCAGGGGCTTTGACATTCCGGAGTGCGGCGGGTGCATGACATACCGCAACCACCGGTTTCCCGGCGGCGTGCATGGCTTCAATCAGGGCGATAGAGACGGTGTTTTCCGACAAATCCCACAGCGGCCCATGTCCCCCGGGATAAAACACCGCAGCGTAATCATCAGGCGATATATCCGCTAGTTTCAATGTATTCGCCAATGCCGCTTGAGCGGCAGCGTCGCTCCGAAAGCGCTCGGTCGCCGCTGTTTGGAACTCGGGCTCATCGCTTTTAGGATCCAGGGGCGGTTGTCCGCCATTCGGTGAAGCCGGCGTGATGTCGGCATTGGCGTCTTTGAACACGTAGTAAGGCGCAGCAAACTCCTCAAGCCAAAATCCGGTTTTCTTGCCCGTATCACCCAACTGAGCGTGCGAGGTGAGCACCATGAGAATTTTCATGTCAGTTCTCCGCTTGATCGTTCATCATGAACTTTGGTTTCTCACAAATCCGTCACCGTTTTCTCCAGCACTTCCGAAGCCAGTCCCAGCGTCTCCGACAGCGTCGGGTGCGGATGAATGCTCGCGGCCACGTCTCCGGTTTCGGCGCCCATCTCCATCGCCAGCACCATCTCCGCGATCAACTCCCCTGCGTTCCGCCCCACGATTCCAGCGCCGACAATCCGCTTGTTCGCGGGATCGCGCAGGATCTTGGTGAACCCCTCACTTGCCCCCGTCCCGAGTGCGCGCCCGCTCGCGGACCACGGAAACTTGTCGCACTGCACGGCGATGCCTTGGCGTTCGGCTTCGGTTTCGTTGAGGCCCGTCCAGGCGATCTCGGGATTGGTGTAGGCGACGCCGGGGATGGTCTTGGCGTCGAAAGCGGCCGCGTGTCCGGCGATCACTTCGGCGGCGACTTTGCCCTGGTGCGTTGCTTTGTGCGCGAGCAGCGGCTGGCCGGTGACGTCGCCGATGGCGAAGACGTTCGCGACGTTGGTGCGCTGTTGCGCGTCGGTCGGAATGAAGCCGCGCTCATCCAGTTTGACGCCGGCCTTGTCGGCGCCGATCGCACCGGTGTTCGGCGCGCGCCCGACCGACAGCAGCACCAGGTCAAATACGTTCTCTGCGTTTTCGCCTGCGGCCTCGCCGCCGAACGCCACCTCAAGCCCCGCCTGCTTCGCCTCGATCCCGCCGACTTGCGACTTCACGAAGATCTTCGCGCCGCGTTTCGTCAGGCGTTTCTCGAGCGGCTTCACCAGGTCGCGGTCGCACTCGATCATCAGACCGCTGTCGGCTTCGACGATAGTGATCCGCGTGCCGAGCGCTTCGTAAACGCAGGCCATCTCCAGCCCGATCACGCCGCCGCCGATGACCAGCATCTTCTTCGGCACTTCGTCGAGTTCAAGCGCGCCGGTCGAGTCCACCAGCCGGGGGTCGTCGCACTCCATGCCGGGAAGCGGGCGCGGGCGCGAGCCGGTCGCGATGATCGCGTGATCGAAGGTGATCGTTTGTGCGCCGCCGGGGCCGTCGCACTCGACCGCATCGGCGGAGGTGAACGCGGCGGTGCCCCGAATGACCCGCACCTTGCGGCGTTTGGCGAGCAGGCTCAGGCCGCCGGCGAGTTTGCGGATGGTGCGGTCTTTGAATTGGGTGATCTTGCCGGGGTGGACGTCGGGGGTGCCGAAATCAACGCCGCATTTTTTCATCGCCTCGGCTTCGGTGATGGTTTCGGCGACGTGCAGCAGGATTTTGGAGGGGATGCAGCCGACGTTCAGGCACACGCCGCCGAGGCGGTCGTAGCGTTCGATCAGGGTGACGTCCATGCCGAGGTCGGCGCCGCGGAACGCGGCGGTGTAGCCGCCGGGGCCGCCGCCGATGACGAGCAGTTCGGCGTGTTGCTTAGCGTTCACACTTATAACCCCCGCCTATCGCCCGCTCACAGTTCAAATCGTTCCGGCTCGGCCAGCAGCCGGCAGTAGTGGGTCACAAACCGCGCGGCGTCGGCGCCGTTGATGACGCGGTGGTCGTAGGACAGGTCGAGCGGCAGCAGCAGGCGCGGTGCGAATTGCTCGCCGTCCCACACCGGCGTCATGCGTGCGCGCGAGACGCCGAGGATTGCGACTTCCGGGGCGTTCACGATCGGCGTGAACGCGGTGCCGCCGAGGCCGCCGAGGTTGGTGATCGTGATGCCCGCGCCTTCGATGTCGTCGCGGCGCAGTTTGCCGTTGTGCGCGCGCGCGGCGAGGTCCTCGATCCCGTGCGCGAGGTCGAACACGCTGCGTTTATCCGCGTCGCGCAGCACCGGCGCGATCAGCCCCTTCGGCGTATCCACCGCGATCGCGACGTGGCAGTAGTGCTTGTAGATCACGGTGCCTTTTTCTTCGTTCAGCGAGGCGTTGAATTTCGGGAAGTCCGCCAGCGCGTCGGCGAGCGTGCGCACTAAAAACGGCAGCAGTGTCAGTTTGATGTGCTTGCTTTCGGCCCGGCTTTTGAGTGTGCTGCGGAAGGCCTCGAGTTCGGTCACGTCGGCTTCGGCGTGCTGGGTGACGTGCGGCACGTTCAGCCACGCGCGCCTCATGCGCGCCGAGGAGAGTTTGTCTATGCGCCCGATCTCGACTTCCTCGATCTCGCCGAAAGCCGAGAAGTCGGGGAGCACGACCGGTGGCACCGCGTATGCGGCTTTGTCGGCGGGGCGTTTGCCCGACAGTGTCTGCTGGGTGAATTGTTTGATGTCCTGCTTGAGGATGCGTCCGTCGTCGCCGGTGCCTCTGACGCGGTTGAGATCTACTCCGAGTTCGCGCGCGAGACGGCGCACGGCGGGGCTCGCGTGGCTCGTGCCGCCGCCTGTTTTGGCGTCGTTCGTTCGGGCGCCGCCGGTTAGGGGGTCGTCCGTCTTCGGCGTGGGCGTTGCGGGCACGGCGGCAGGCGTCGCGTCGGCGTCCCCGTCTGCTTTCGGCGCCGCCGCGGGTGCGGCGTCCGGCGCATCCGTCGTTCGGGCGGTCTGCTCGTCCGCCGTCGCAATCGTTACGAGCAGGTCGTTTTCGGACACGCGGTCGTTGAGTTTCACCGCGACGGACTTCACCGTGCCGGCGGCGCTCGACGGCACTTCCATCGCGGCCTTGTCGCTTTCGAGCGTGACCAGCGAGTCATCCACGGCGACCGTGTCGCCGGGCTTGACCAGCACCTCGATGACTTCGACCGACTCGAAGTCTTCGAGGTCAGGAACGCGGATTTCGACGGTTCCGCTCGCGGGCGTCGCATCGGCGTTCCCGTCTGCTTTCGGCGCCGCCGCGGGTGCGTCAGCGGGCGTCGCGTCGGCGTCCCCATCTGTTTTCGGTGCCGCCGCGGGTGCGTCAGCGGGCGTCGCGTCGGCGTCCCCATCTGTTTTCGGTGCCGCCGCGGGTGCGTCAGCGGGCGTTGCATCAGTGTTCCCGTCTGTTTTCGGTGTCGCCGCGGGTGCGGCGTCCGGCGCATCCGTCGTCCGGGCGGTCTGTTTGTCCGCCGTTGCAATCGTTACGAGCAGGTCGTTTTCGGACACGCGGTCGTTGAGTTTCACCGCGACGGACTTCACCGTGCCGGCGGCGCTCGACGGCACTTCCATCGCGGCCTTGTCGCTTTCGAGCGTGACCAGCGAGTCATCCACGGCGACCGTGTCGCCGGGCTTGACCAGCACCTCGATGACTTCGACCGACTCGAAGTCTTCGAGGCCGGGAACGCGGATTTCGACGGTTCCGCTCATGGCCGCTACAGCAGCGAATGCGGGTCCTGATAGTCGAGGTTGAGGTCGGTCGCCGTTTGCGGGTGGGTCATCATGCCGTTGCACACGCTCAGCCCTTCGATCAGTCCGGGGTCGTCGCGCAGCGTCTGCCGCCAGCCGTGGTCGGCGATGGCGGTGACGTACTTCAGCGTCGCGTAGTTGAGCGACAGCGTCGAGGTCAGCGGCACGATGCCCGGCATGTTCGGCACGCAGTAGTGCACGACGCCTTCGTCCACGTAGGTCGGTTCGCTGTGGGTGGTCGGGCGCGAGGTCTCGAAGCACCCGCCCTGGTCCACCGCGACGTCCACGATCACGGCGCCGGGCTTCATGCTTGCGATCACCGGGCGGTCGGCCACCTGCGGCGTCTTGCCGCCGGGCACGAGCAGGCCGCCGACCACGAGGTCGGCGTCGGCGAGGTGCCGCCTGAACGTGTCGCCGCCGGCGAGCACCGGGGTCACGCCGCCGCCGAGTGTCCGGGTCATGCGCTCCAGCGCCCGCTCGGATTTGTCGAGCACGAACACGTCGGCTTTCATGCCGTGCGCGATTTCGGCGGCGCTGGTGCCGACGACGCCGGCGCCGAGCACGACGACTTTTGCGGGCGCGGCGCCGGGTGCGCCGCCGATCAGCAGTCCGCGTTGGCCGTGGGGCTTCTCGAGGCAATGCGCGCCGATCTGAGTCGCGAGACGTCCGGCGACGACCGACATCGGGATCAGCAGCGGGCGGGTGCCGTCGGCTGCGGTGACCGTCTCATATGCGATGCACACCGAGCCGCTTCTGAGCAACGCTTTGGTCATATCGAGGTCGGCGACGAGGTGCAGGTAGGAGAACAGGATCTGGTCTTTGCGCAGCAATTCGAGTTCGGCGCGCTGGGGCTCTTTCACCTTCACGATCAGGTCGGCCTTGGCATAGACGGCGTTTATGTCGGGTGCGATCTCGGCGCCGGCTTCGCGGTAGTGGTCGTCGGTGAAGTTGATCGCCGTGCCGGCGCCGTGCTGCACGACCACCCGGTGACCGTGCGCGGTCAGCGCCTCGACGCTGTCGGGGGTGAGGCCGACGCGGTATTCGTGGTCTTTGATTTCTTTGGGAGTGCCGATCAACATGATGTCCCTCCTCAGATTGCTCGCATCGTTATGGGCTGAACTGAGTGCCGGCGGCGGCTGCGATGCGCCGACTTGGCCGGGCGGCCTGGAAAGTGCTTTACCTTCTGAACTGCGGTTTGTTCATAACGCAAACGGTGCCGCCCTGTTGCTGTCGATGCCGTAGCGATTATACGCCTCGGCGACTTTGTCGCGGGGGAGCCGGCCCTGTTCGGCGAGGGCGTAGAGCGCGGTCGCGGCGATGTGGCGGCGGTCCACTTCAAAGAATTCCCGCAGGGCTGCGCGCGTGTCCGAGCGGCCGAAGCCGTCGGTGCCGAGCGCGTGGTAGGGCTGCGCGATGAAGCCGCGGATCTGCTCGGCGTAGTTGGCCATGTAGTCGCTCGCGGCGACCGTCGCGACGTCGTCGTCTCCAAGACACCGGCGCACGTACGGCACGCGCTTTTTCTGCGCGGGGTGCAGCCGGTTCCAGCGTTCGGCCTCCAACGCTTCGCGGTACAGTTCGTTGAAACTCGTCGCGCTCCACACTTCGGCGTTCACCCGCCAGTCCTGCTCGAGCAGTTCGGCGGCGGCGACCGCTTCGCGCAGAATCGCGCCCGAAGCAATCAGGCGCACGCGGTTTTCCGATGCTTTCTCCGACTGCGACAGGCGGTACAGGCCCTTGACGATGCCTTCCTCGGCGCCTTCGGGCAGCGGCGGGTGCGGGTAGTTCTCGTTCATCGTGGTGATGTAGAAAAACACGCTGTCCTGCTTTGCGTACATGCGCTCGAGGCCGTGGTGGATGATCACCGCGAGTTCGTACGCGAAGCACGGGTCGTAGGCGATGCAACTCGGATAGGCCGATGCGAACAGGTGGCTGTGGCCGTCCTGGTGCTGCAAGCCCTCGCCCTCGAGCGTCGTGCGCCCGGCGGTGCCGCCGATCAGGAAGCCGCGCGCCTGCATGTCGCCCGCCGCCCACGCGAGATCGCCGATGCGCTGAAAGCCGAACATCGAGTAGAAGACGTAGAACGGGATCATGCTGATGCCGTGCGTGCTCGCGGAAGTCGCCGCGGCGATCCACGACGAAAACGCGCCGGCCTCGCAGATGGATTCTTCGAGGATCTGCCCGGACTTGTCCTCCTTGTAGAACATCACCTGATCCACGTCCTGCGGCTCGTACAACTGCCCGACCGAGGAGTAGATGCCGAGTTGGCGGAACAGCCCCTCCATGCCGAAAGTGCGCGCCTCGTCGGGCACGATCGGTGCGATGCGGCTGCCGACGTCGCGGTTGCGGCACAGCAGCGTGAGGATGCGCACGAACGCCATCGTCGTCGAGAACTCGCGCGTGCTCGCTTCGAGCAGCGGCTGAAACTCCGACAGCGGCGGGATCTTCAGTTTCGGCGCGCGGCGCGTGCGTTGCGGCAGGAAGCCGCCGAGTGCGGCGCGGCGCTCCTTCAGGTAGCGAATTTCGCCGCTGTCGTCGCCGGGGTGCAGGTATTCGAGGTCGGCGACCTGTTTGTCGCTGAGCGCAAGTTTGAAGCGGTCGCGCATTCGCTTCAGCGACTCGGCGTCCATCTTCTTCTGCTGGTGCGAGCGGTTCTGGCCCTCGCCCGACTCACCCATGCCGTAGCCCTTGATCGTCTTCGCGAGGATCACCGTCGGCTGACCGCGGTGGTTCATGGCGGCGGCGTACGCGGCGTACATCTTGTGCGGGTCGTGTCCGCCGCGGTTCAGCCGCCAGATGTCGCGGTCGGACAGGTGCTCGACCCTCTTCGCGAGTTCCGGGTACTTGCCGAAGAAGTGCTCGCGCGTGTAGGCGCCGCCTTTGGCCTTGTAGTTCTGGTAGTCGCCGTCCACCGCCTCCTCCATGCGCTTGAGCAGCAGGTTGTCTTCGTCCTGGTCGAGCAGCGGGTCCCAGTACGCGCCCCAGATCACCTTGATCACGTTCCACCCGGCGCCGTGGAACAGACATTCGAGTTCTTGAATGATCTTGCTGTTGCCGCGCACCGGCCCGTCGAGGCGCTGCAGGTTGCAGTTGATGACGAAGATCAGGTTGTCGAGTTTCTCGCGCCCGGCGAGCGAGATCGCGCCGGTGGATTCGGGTTCGTCCATTTCGCCGTCGCCGAGAAACGCCCACACTTTGCGGTCGCCGTCGCCCGGCCCCGCCTCGAGCAACTTGCGGTCGCGCAGGTATTTCATAAAACGCGCCTGATAGATTGCCATGATCGGGCCGAGTCCCATGGACACGGTCGGGAACTCCCAGAAAGTCGGCATCAGGCGCGGGTGCGGGTACGACGACAGCCCCGGCGTTTCCGCCTCGCAGCGGAATTGGTCGAGATCGTCCTTGCTCAGGCGCCCTTCGAGGAACGCGCGCGCGTAGATGCCGGGCGACGAGTGTCCCTGGATGAAGACCAGGTCGCCGCCGTGCGCGTCGGTCGGTGCGCGGAAGAAGTGGTTGAAGCCGACGTCGTACAACGTCGCCGCCGACGCGAAAGTTGCGATGTGCCCGCCGATGCCGGGGTTGCGCCGGTTCGCGCGCAACACCATCACCGTCGCGTTCCAGCGGATCATCGCGCGGATGCGGTGCTCGATCGCGGGGTCGCCGGGCATCATCTTTTGCAGATGCGCCGGGATCGTGTTCACGTAAGGCAGGTTGACCTGGCGCGGGAAGTCGGAACCCCACAGGCGCGCTTTGTCGATCAGGCGGTTGATCAGGTAGTACGCGCGCTCGCGGCCGTCGCGCGCGGCGACCGCTTCGAGCGACTCGATCCACTCATGGGTTTCCTGCGGGTCCTGGTCCTTGCCGGCGCTCATGGCGACTCCTGGCGGTTTCACCTGTGTCGAGGAATTCATTATAATTCGGCTTAGGGCGGGCGCATGGAAAAAATCAGGTTAAACAAGGAATTTTACGAACTTTGCCTGCGGGGCGAGGTAAGGCTGAGGATTTTGTCTCAACCTCACTGGCGTGAGGTGTTCGAACTGCTCGACTGCGAATTCGAAGGAGACGACAAGAATCCGGAAGTTCTTTTTGCCTTGAATATATCTTGGCCCTCTCCTGTCACAGTCTCCCGCCAGGCCGAGATTTACAAACACGCTTTCAAAATAATCAGTACTAATGAGCCTTACGTGCCACATCCCCGTGATGTGGGATTATCGTTTTTCCATGGCCGAAGACAGCGACACGAATTTTCATCTTGTCTGTTGTGTTTTTTATCCGGGGTTCGATGAGATTGTGTTGGGAGATTTTTCCAGGGAGACGCTAAGCCTCAGAGAAACGCCCAAGACCCGATTTTGCAATTTTGTCTATGGTCTGGAGCATCTGAACAGCAGTTTGCGGGTTCCATTTTTTGAAAAGCTTTCCGGATACAAGAGAGTGGACTCTTCGGGGAAGGCTTGCAACAACATGTCGCCTTTTGACGACTTTAGAGATAAAGAGCCACAGCAATGGGAAGAGCAAAAACTGGATTTTCTGCAGCACTACAAATTCACCATTGCGTTTGAAAACTGCTCCCTGCCAAACTACGTGTCGGAAAAACTGCTGCATCCGCTGCTGGCCGGCAGTGTGCCGATTTACTGGGGTTCTCCGCGGGCGGTCAAGTATTTCAACCCCGACAGTTTCATCAACTGCCACGACTTCGAGGATCTCGACGCGGTGGTGGAATACGTGAAGCGGGTGGATCAGGACGAGGCGCTGTATCGGAAGTACCGGGAGGCGCCGGCGATATTGCCGGACTCGCTCTGCCACCGGATGACGAAGAAGCTCGTGGCCGGGAAGCTCCGGGAAGTGCTTGAGCGTGCGCAGCGGCGGCCGTTCAAGCGGGTCAGCCGCAGGTTCATCAACCGGTTTGTGTATCTTCCGTTGCGCAGCGTCAAGCTCCGTGCGGCCTCCCGTTTGCGCGTTGCAAAGCCCGCCGTCCAGCGGAAGTTGACGGGGTCGTTGTGACCGTATTTTTGATAAACTGCTTTTTCAATCCGGGCAAAAAACGAACGAAATGATCAAACTGACCGAGTCCGCGGCAAAGCAGGTTAAACAGTCCGCCAAAAACGGCGACATGGAGGGGTTGCCCCTGCGCCTCGCGGTCAGCCGCAAGGACGACGACAGTTTTCACTACGCGATGGGGTTTGACGACAAGACCCGGGAAGGTGATCTTCTGGTGTGCGTGCGCGGGGTTGACGTGATCATCTCAAACGGTTCGCGCGACCTGGTCAGGGACATGACCATAGATTACGTCGAACTCGAGAAGGGCGAGTTCAACTTCATCTTCCTCAATCCCAGCGACCCGGCCTACGTGCCGCCCGGCGAGTGAACGGACGACTCCCTGCGGCAGTGTCTGAGAGGTTCCCCGTGTCTTTGCAAGAACACTCAAAAACCAGCCTGAACTGGCGGCTCAGCGAGCAACTGGTGCATTACCGCGCCGCCTCCGTGTTGCTGGTGCTGGCCGCGATCTGGGCGTTGTCGGTTTTTATTTACCTGCTCGACCGCTCGTTGTGGCAGGAATGGCAAGGGTGGCTGCTGTTGCTGTCGGCCGCTTTTTTGGTCGTGCTCGGCCGCTTTTTATGGCTGGACTACGTCAAGCCGTCGCAGAATTTGCGTGCGTGGCTGCTCGACGTTCACGCCGGCGATTTGTCGTCGCGCGTGTCCGAGGTGGACGGCAGCAGTTTCAACGCCGTATGCCATGACCTCAACTCGATGGCGCACATGCTCGAGGCGCAGTCGCGCTACGGCGTCGCGCAGTTGCAGCGTCACACCGAGCACCTGACCGACAAGACGCGGATGCGAGAGCGGGCGTGGATAGCCTACGAACTGCACGACTCGCTGGCGCAGACGATCGGCGGCATGCGGTTTCAGGCGCGCGTGCTTGAACAAAGCCTGCGCGACGGCGACGACGCGGCGGCGTGGCGGCAACTTGAAAAACTCGAGCACACGCTCGAAGCGACGAACCGCGAGGTGCGCGACCTGATCAGTTACTTCCACACGACTTCCCGCCTCGGCGATTTCGAGCAGTCGGTGGACGAAGTCATAACGCGGTTCCGCGGCGACAACCCGGACACGAAAGTGTTTTTTCACAAGACGTGGCCGCAGCACGAATTGCCGCGTGAGTTCGAGATCCAAGTGTTGAAGATTATCCAGGAGGCGCTGTCCAACGTGCAAAAGCACGCGCGCGCAAGCCTCGTGCGGGTGATGATGCGCGACATCGGAGACGGGCATTACCGCGTGCTGGTCGAGGACAACGGCGTCGGTATGCACACCGGCTCGCACGGCGGCGATGAGCACATCGGCTTGACTGCGATGAAGGATCGTGCGGCGCGCATCGGCGGCGAATTGTCCTTCGAAAGCGAGCACGACGAGGGCGTGCGCGTGGCACTCGACTTTTTCGTGAAGTTCCACGGCGGCGACAAAAACGCGGATGAGGCGAGTCATGGATAAGATTGCAGTCGTTATCATTGACGATCACACGCTGTTTCGCGAGGGCCTTGAAAGCCTGCTTAAATCGCGCGGCATCGAAGTCGCGGCGTCGCTCGGCGACGGCGAGAAAGGCATTGAACTCGTGCGCCAACTTCAGCCGCAAGCGGTGCTGCTCGACGTCAGGATGCCCGGCATCGACGGGATCAAGGTGCTCAGGCGCCTGATTGAGCACGGCATCGCGGCGCCGATCATCATTCTGACCACCAGCAGAAACGAGAAAGACCTCGCGGACGCGATGAAAAACGGCGCGCGCGGTTATTTCCTGAAGGACATGGAGCCTGACGGGCTTGTCGCCGCGCTGCGCGAAGTGATCGCCGGCAACAAAGTCGTCGCTCCCGCGATGAGGGAGGCGTATGCGCACATCGCGAGCCGGCCTTTCGATGATGCCGACCCCGTCGAGAATCTCACGCCGCGCGAGCGGGAGATCCTCCACCTGCTGGCCGAAGGGCAGAGCAACAAGATGATCGCCAACACCCTCGGTATCTCCGACGGCACCGTCAAACTGCACGTCAAATCCATTCTGAGAAAACTCGACGTGCGTTCGCGCGTGGAAGCCGCGATCATCGCCGCCGAACTCGAGCGGCAAACCGCCGACCGCGGCGGGCTCTGAGCGCACGAACCCCATTGCATCCCGCATCGGCCCGTACCGCGGGCGAGTTCGCGTGACTTTGTGCGGCGGTGATGAGAAGCGGACTCGTAATGGGGGGTGTCCGTATCGCGTCGGCGGCTGCCGGCCTTTTGCACGATCACGCCTTTGACCGCATCGGCGGAAAATTGTTCGAAGATAAAGCGGCGGCAGGCTTGTCGGCCATGCGCCCGCCCCTGCGCTGCGTAGTGTTTTCTGTCACGTCGGCGGCTGGTCAACTTCCAGTCTGAAGTGCGATAAGAGGAATGAAGAGCAGGTTGCTGAAAACCACTCCAACCATGAGGAGGAGTCGGCCGGGCGCAGTCCGGCCGGTAGGGGAAATACAGAAGACGATGCGGGCGGACACAAGAGGTTGATGGGCAAACATCGCACTCCAAACTTGAATCCGGCCTGCCGGCCTTTTGCATGATCACGCCTTTGACCGCGTCGGCGAAAGATTGCTCGAAGATAAAACGGTGAGGGTTTGCCGGGCCATGCGCCGCCCCTACGCTGCGTAGTGTTTTCTGTCGCGTCGGCGGTTGCCGGCCTTTTGCGCGATCACGCCTTTGACCGCGTTGGCGGAAGATTGCTCGAAGATAAAACGGTGAGGGTTTGCCGGGCCATGCGCCGCCCCTACGCTGCGTAGTGTTTTCTGTCGCGTCGGCGGTTGCCGGCCTTCTGCACGATCACGCCTTTGACCGCGTCGCGGCCCGTGATTTCAATCGTTGCGTAGCCCGGGTTCAGCGGCTTCAGGTAACAACGTTGCTCCTCGATCACGAATCGGCGGAAAATACAGCCTGTATCAGTCTTGCCCTGCGCCACCCCGCTTCTTTTGATGTCGGCGTCGCCGATTTCGGCGAGAACATAGCAGCCGGTCTCGATCACGCCCGACGGGTCAACGATGATGATCACGCCGTCCGGAAATTCGGGCTCCATGCTGTCGCCGAGTACGCGCAACGCGAACGGCTCATGCGCCGAACAGTCGGCGGCTTCAGGGATAGCGTCAATTTTGTCGTTCATCGGCGGGTGTTCTAACGTGCATTATAGGTGAGACGTTTGCCGCGCCCGATTGCTTTATTCCGGCGCGGTTTTATTATGCACGAGTTGCAATCGCCGCCGCTTTGACGGCGACGCGGAGAAAAACGCATGGCAAGACTCAAAACCCGATGGAACCGCAAAGAGCGCACGCGCCATTATGCCGAGACTGGCGGCGCGCTCGCGATGAGCGTGTGGAAACTCGCCGGCGAAAGCCTGCTCAACCTCGAAAACGAGGGGTTTGAGACGCGCACGAACGCGCAGCGCCTCGACGCGATCGCCGAGTTCCTCGCGTATTCGCTGCATCTGATCGACCGCCTGGCGCACGTGCGCCTCGACGACGAGCGGCGCGGGCAACTGGTCGGCGCGGTCGCCGCGCGTATCGCCGAGATTATGCGCGACAACCGTGTTGATGTGGGCGCCGGGGACCGCGGCGAGCAGCGGTTCGTGGAGTTGGTCAACCGCCGCGGTGATGAATACTCGGACTGCGATTTCGACGCGGCCGAGGGGCCGGGTTTCAGTATGCGCCGCATACTCGGCGGGCACGTGCAGCGGGTGATGGGGGAGAAAGACAGCAAATGGATCCCGGACTATGTGCTCGACGCCGAAGCGCCCGAGATCTACAAAGGATTAAAGCGCGCCGCGCGTTCTCTGATGTAGCGACCTCACTTTTCCACTTCTTGAAATTATCGGCGTTTTTTTCGCGGCTGTCTTCGTAGCCTGCGGTGCAGGTCTCGGTGGCGCGTTGCTTTTCGCGTTTGGGATGACCGGGGTATCCGCCCTGCCGGACACAGAGTCGGGGCAACGACGCAGCCGCCTCACTTTTCTACTGCTCAAAGTTATCGGCGTTTTTTTCGCGGCCGTCTTCGTAGCCCGCGGTGCAGGTCTCGGTGGCGCGCTGTTTTTCGCGTTTGGGATGACCGGGGTATCCGCCCTGCCGGACACAGAGTCGGGGCAACGACGCAGCCGCCTCACTTTTCCACTGCTCAAAGTTATCGGCGTTTTTTTCGCGGCCGTCTTCGTAGCCCGCGGTGCAGGCCTCGGTGGCGCGTTGCTTTTCGCGTTTGGGATGACCGGGGTATCCGCCCTGCCGGACACAGAGTCGGGGCAACGACGCAGCCGCCTTACTTTTTCCATTGCTCAAAGTTATCGGCGTTTTTTTCGCGGCCGTCTTCGTAGCCCGCGGTGTAGGCCTCGGTGGCGCGCTGTTCTTCGCGTTTGGGATGGCCGAGGTATCCGCCCTGCCAGCCGATCACATAGTCAGGGTCAACCGACGCTGCTTCCATTTTGGCGATTGCGTCGCGGTAAAGTTGATCCATGCTGAAATTCTCCCGTTGAATTGTTTCTTGGTTGCCGATTTAATCAGCAATGCCGGTGCGGGTCTATTGACGATAAGGGATAATCCCGCGCCCGTCACGCCGCGGCGTTAAAGCGTGCCAGTGCCGCGCCGTCGTCGAGCGTCCGCCTGACCGCGGCGGCGGCCTCGGCCATCGAGGCGCAGCGTTGCAAGTGCGTGAGCATGATCGCCCCCGCGTAGATCAGGCTGTCGCGCGCCGCGCCGTCGTTGCCGCGCAGAGCGTCGAGACCGGCCTGCGCCGCCGCCGCCGCGATTGCATCGGCGTCCACTTTTGCCGCGACGTCGTCGCTCGCCCTGACGGCTGGCAATGATTTCGGCAGCGGCACGTTCTTGACCTGCCGCTTGATGCCGGCGGACGCCGGGTCAATCTTGCGCGGACGCTCTTCACCGGCGGCGTGATACTCGAACATCTCGGCGGGCTGGCGCAGCGACGCCATCACGCCGCCTTCGGAACCGCGCACGATGGCCGCCGACGCAAAGCCGGACTGTTTCGCAAGGCGCGCGTACACCGGCGGGTACGCCTTGTGCACGTAGCCCGTCAGCAGATGCGTGCTGCGTTGCGCGCGGATCGGGCCGGCGAGCACCTCGATCGTGCTCAGCACCGAGCGTTTGACCATTAGGTTTCTGAGCCCCACCAGCGCGTGCAGCGCGGGGCAGAAGCGGCTTTGATCAACGTAGGCCCAGCCCGCTGCCGCGCCCAACTGCGCCGCCGCCGTCTCGCCGTCCATGTCGGTTGCCTTGCCTGCCGCACGCAGGATCTTGCGCGCAGTCGCGCCGTACTTCGGGCCGACCGTCTCAAGCCCGTGCGTGACGGCGGGTACGCCGCAAGCGGCGAGCACCGCCGGCAGAAACGGCGACGTCGGCAGGCACCGCGTGTAGCCGTTGTACGGCTCGCCGACGTCCACCAGCATCTCGACCGGCGCGGTGACGGGGGTCATGCTGTCGAGCACCGCCTGCAGCACGCCGGCGTTTTCCTCGTCGGTTTCGCGCTTCATCCTGAGCGCGATCAAAAACACCGCGGTCTGCACCGGGTCGGCGTTGCCCGCGAGCATCGCCCCGCCGCCCTCGCGGGCTTCCTCGAAGCTCAGATTCTTGCTGTATTCGGGACCGGTCGCCACTTTCTGCAGGCAGCGGCGCATCACCGGATTGTCGCGCGGGTCGGTTGTCATCCGGGTATTGTCAAACGGCAACGGCTTCGTTTATAGCGTCGCTGATTTCATCGGCTTTGGAAGCCATGCAGTATTGCCAGCGCCCGTGACTGCCGTCGGCGTTGACGGCGGCGACCCAGCGCTCGGCGGCGCTCCTTTTGATGTCTTTCAGGGGATCATAGCCTTTGGTTTCCAAGATGAGGTGGCGCTTTTCGTCGTGTTGCAGACGGATCAGAAAATCTGGCATATAGTCATGTGTCTCGCCGTTGTGCAGATAGGGAATGCCGAAGCCCATTCCTTCGTTTTTGGCAAACGCCGAAACCTGGGGGTGCCTGTCTATGCGATAAGCGGCTGATTGCTCGAGCCGTTTGGTATCCGGCACGACGGCGTTGATGTGGCTTTTTATCACAGCGAAGGACGACCCTGGTTGTTTTGCAATGCCGCCTTCATTTCGACTTCCGGCGGGATTTTTTCGGTATCCATAGACAGCGGCGGGATCCTTTCCATGTCGCAGATAAGGCGGCTTGTTATGGCCTGCCGGTACCCTTCCACACGCGGGAAACTGATCGCGTAATTCTCCTTTCCTGGTAGCGCGTAAATAGGATGGCGCTCTGGTTTTTCCGGCGGCTCGTGCTTGTGGATCTTCCAATGCGAAACCGGCTCCTCGCAAGGGGAGTTAATGATCGGGTTTTCTACTTCGATTTCAAGCATTGTTGTTTATTGCCCTTGTGTGCTTAGCTGAGTTTCCAATAAATTTTTAATGCCGCTTATTGTATTATTAAAACTGGTAGATGTATTGTTATCTATATCCATATATTTCGGTACTTCTCTTGCTGCGGTGCTCTTGTGGAAGCCTTTTACAATATGCTGTAATATTTCGCCTGGCTTGACAATCCGATCCGGATACCGATATCTGGGCTTGCGCTTATGTCGGTCAGCCCTAAATCTGGGAAACGTTTTTTCAACAGCATCAAGATCGCCAAAATACCAAGCCTCTAATTCCCAAGAGATAATACGAATCAATGGCGTATGTTGTCTTGCCGGCGCACACAACAGACGCAACTCATTTTTAAGAGCGATGCAATCCGGATTGGCATCCAAGTCATGCAAAATAACAAAGAAACTGTTAGGTCTTGTCTTTGCTGTGAGTTTGCGGGGGATTGATTTTTGCAAATCGCTTTTTCCTTGATGTGGGATGAGTTCATAAGAGATAACGGGCGGCAGTATTTTAGGCAACACTACCTCAAGAAAATGCTTGGCAGATTCTTCCTCCAGCATAAAGACAAGATGTATTGGCAGGCTACCGGTCATTTCTATCGCCCGATTAAGCTTTCAGCAAACCTTGTCTCCACAACCACCCTAATTTGTCCCCCACGTCAATCAAAGCTTTGATGTCCTTGTTATCGGCAAGCGGATAAATCGTCGTTATGCCTTTTTTGTTCTGTAACAAAAATGCCTCTTCAATTTCGACGTGGTTCAGTGCATCAGGAGAATGCGTGGAGACAAATACTTGTCCACCGCGCATTGCGTAATCACGTAACTCTTCAACAATTACGCCAAGCAAATCGGGGTACAGTTGATTCTCAGGCTCTTCAATACACAAAAAAGGATGCGGATTAGGATCATGCAGTAATACCAGGTAAGCAAACATCTTGATAGTGCCGTCCGACACATAGCGAGCAATGAACGGATCTTTAAAGGCACCATCTTGAAAACGCAGCAACACATGTCCATCTTCGGTGATGCTGGAGCTTACATCGGACATGCCGGGAATTCTGGTTTTGAATTTTTCCAAGATTTTATCGAAAGTGGATCTGTCATTCTCATATAGGTGCTGTACAACCAGTGGCAGGTTATCGCCGCTCTCCGACAGGTGTTCAGCAACTCCAACTTCCACTCTTTGGCGGGCAGCCATAATGTGAAAATCTGAAACATGCCAATTCTCAATCAAGTGTCGAAAAGCATTCGCCGCCTTAAAACGTTGAAATTGCCCCAATCCCTTAATCGCGAGTATGTCGCATGAATCCAATGATTGATAATCCTTTGTCAGGTCTTTATCCTGCTTACTAAAGTCTTCTTCATTCCTAATAGCAAACCCTTCACCGTTACTGAAATCCAGAAAATGAAAAGGAGATCCGTGACGGCTGCGTTTGTATCTCAAGATCTCACGCTGTATGACGGGTGAGCCACTTTTATCGGTGGCAATTTCCAAGCGGTAGGTGACCAATCGTTCTGCTTCCGTAACCAACATTCTAAATCGAATTTCAATAACAATCGGCTCATTCACGTGGCCGCGAGTCACAACTTCTTTGTACCCTCCCATTTTTTGCAGAGCAGTGCTGACATTGTTTTTCAATGCGTCTTTCAAAAATCCGAAAACCTGGAAAAGTGTAGTTTTTCCGCTACCGTTTTCGCCTGTAAAAACCGCAAGTGGCGGAATATCGTGTAAATCAACGTCATGCAAGGCGCGAAAGTTTTTTAAAATGATTCGTTCAATTTTCATTGGAATTCTCCAAAACGCATAAAATTTATGAAGGTAATTTCAGAGGATTTCATTTTGCCACCCGCTCTAATTTCTTAACCACCATCAACTCATTTCCCCGATCGTCTATCACTTTTACGGCAATCTGTTCTTCAGCGACAAAAGACGCGCTTACGGAACCTTGCAAATGCGCCCAGACAGCCTCGTCAAAGTCCGTTTTCACCGCTTTGCGTACTTTATCCCATGCCCCCGTGCGCGGGAGCATTGACTCATGATCGCGCGGCCGTTGGCGAGCAGCATCTGCATTTGAAATCCGCCCGAACCAACTGTTACTCCTTATTCTCCGCCTTCCGAATTCTCTCAAGCATCTTCTTCAGCAGCGCCGGGTTTGCGGCCAGCGTGTTGCCCGATTGCATATAGTCGTGTCCGCCGTCGAGGTCGCCGACGATGCCGCCCGCTTCCTGCACGATCAGCGCACCCGCGGCGATGTCCCAGGGCTTGAGTTCAAACTCCCAGAACCCATCGAGGCGTCCCGCTGCGACGTACGCGAGGTCGAGAGCCGCGGCGCCGGCGCGGCGGATGCCGGCGGTGTCGCGGATCAGGCTTCGCAGCACGCGCAGATACCGCTCGAGATCGCGGTCTTCGCCGTACGGGACGCCGGTGCCGAGCAACGCGCCTTCGAGGTTGCGTCTGTCGGCGACGCGGATGCGCCGGTTGTTCAGTACTGCGCCTGCGCCTCGCGTCGCCGTGAACAACTCGTTCTTGCACGGGTCGTAGATCACGCCGACGAGCAGTGTGTCGCCTTTGGTCAGCGCGATGGACGCGGCAAAGTGCGGGAGGTCGTGCATGAAGTTAGTGGTGCCGTCGAGCGGGTCCACAATCCAGCGGTATTCGCTGTTTTCGGCGCCGCTGAGGCCGCATTCCTCGGACAGCACCGCGTGGTCGGGGTAGGCTTGGTGCAGGTGGTGCAGGATCTCCCGTTCGCACGCGATGTCTATGTTCGAAACAAAGTCGTTGGGCTTTTTGGCGTGCACCGTGATTGACTCAAGGCGTCTGATACCGCGCAGCATGATGCGCCCCGCCGCAACGGCGGCTTTTTCGGCGATATTGGCGTAGGCGGACAGCAAGTGACCTCCGGGTGATCTCAGGGCGGTTTGATGGATCGCGGGCTGCCTTTACTTCGGCGGCGGGGCGGATCTCGCAAACACTTCGGCCCCGGTCATTTCGACGGTGTCGTTCGCGAAGTCGTAGAACGCGGGCTTCTCGTCCATAAATATCTGGCTTTTGAACACAAACGTCCGGTCGCCGAACAGCCCCGCGGGCATCATGTACTGCCCGCTGCTTTTGACGCGGAAAAACAGATGGGTTCCGCAGCGCCGGCAAAAGCCGCGCTCCCCCCGCGCGGACGAATCGAACGTCGCAATGTTCTCTGCGCCTTCAAACGACACCTCGGTGCCGCAATTGACCGCCATCAGAGGCCCGCCGCCCCATTTCCTGCACTTGGTGCAATGGCACACGCCGGTATTGCCGCTGATGCTCTTGACGGTGACGCGAATTGCGCCGCACAAACAGTGGGTGTTGGCTTCATTTATGTCTGACATGGTGTTCTCCTGTATTTCGTATCGGGTTTGAACGTGCTCGCAACGCCGACCGTCGCGAGCCTCCGTGATCGGGGAAAGCGGGTTCTATAATAACCGCATGAAAGACGATGCGACCGTCGCCCCGCCGTCCGTGCGCTTTGTGTTGGTCGAGCCGACGCATCCCGGCAATATCGGCGGTGCCGCGCGCGCGATCAAAACCATGGGGTTCGAGCAACTGTGCCTGGTCGGACCGCGGCGCTTTCCCGCGGACGAAGCGACGGCGATGGCGGCGGGCGCCGACGACGTGCTCGGGGGCGCGTCGCTGGCCGGGTCTTTCGCCGAGGCGGTGGCCGATTGCAGTTTGGTGGTCGGCGCGAGTGCGCGGCTGCGGCATATACGGTGGCCGAGTCTGTCGCCCGCGGCGGCGGCCCGCAAACTGCTCGAGTTCGCGCCACGCGGGCCGGTTGCGGCGGTGTTCGGGCGCGAGAGTTCGGGTCTCAGCAACGAGGAGATGGACCGGTGTCATTACCTCGTGCACATTCCCTGCAATCCACGCTTCGGTTCGCTGAATCTGGCGTCGGCGGTGCAGGTGATCGCCTACGAGATCAGGAAGTGCGCGCGGCCCGGCGAAGCCGCCGACGTCTGCGGTGCGGCCCCCGACGAAGGCCCCGACGCGCCCGCGTCGTCCGACGAGGTCGAGAATTTTTACCGCCATCTCGAACAATCGCTCGGCACGACGCGCTTTTTTGTCAACCGCCGGCCGCGGTCGCTGATGCGCCGCTTGCGTAAACTGTTCAACCGCACCCACTTGAGCCGGCGCGAGGTCAACATTCTGCGCGGCGTGCTCAGCGCTTTCGAGCGCGGTCCGGTAAGTCCGCCTAAGCATCCCGGGTCGCCGCCGCCCAAGCCGACACAGTTGAGGCAATAAAACCCAAGCGTCCGATTTCCGCCACTCAGGCCTCCACGGGTGAGACACTATAAAACCCATTACAATGGCATTGTCGGAACGTTGCCATGAAGAAAATCCGTTTAAATCCGGAGTTCGTGAATCTGTTAGCCGGGGAAGATAGAGGTAGTTGCTCTGAACTCCCGCGGTATTGGAGAAAAGTTTTTCAAGGGCTTGATTACGAGATCATCGCCGACGGCGAGCATCCGCAACTGATTTTTGTGCGCGGCGACGTGCGTAAGAGAACCAATGCGCAAGCCAGGCGCTACGACCGTTGCGCAAAGGTGTTTTTTACCGAGGAATCGGTATGGCCGCATCCCGGCAGGTGGGATTACAGCTTTTCCTGTGCACCGCCGAGCGCTTCGAATTTTCATTTGATCTGCGCTGCAGTATATTCCGGATTTGAGGAAATATTGCATGGGGATTTCGATCCCAAAACGCTTGAGCGCAGGCATACGCCCAAAACACGGTTTTGTAATTTTGTTTATAGCCAGCAACACTTGCATTCGAGTTGGCGGGTTTACCTTTATGAGGAGCTCAGCAAATACAAACCGGTGGACAGCCCCGGCGGTGTCTGCAACAACATGCCGGCTATTCCCTGGGGCGTCTTAACCCCCACGGATTGTTCGACGGCGGACACAGGCAGAAGCGGGTCGGCGGTTGACGCTATGGAGCGGAAACAGGACTTTCTGCAACATTACAAATTCACCATTGTGGCTGAGGGGTTCTCAAAGCGGGGATACGTGACGGAAAAACTGCTGCACCCTCTGTCGGTCGGCAGCGTGCCGATTTATTGGGGTGGGGCAGCAGGTGTATCAGATTATTTCAACCCCGACAGCTTCATCAATTGTCAAGACTTCCAGGATCTCCACGCGGCAATCGAATACGTTAAGAAAGTGGACAACGACGAGGCGCTTTACCGCAGTTATTTGGAAGCGCCTGCGGTGCTGCCGGGTTCACTTTGCCACCGCATGGGAATCGAGTCGGTGCGAAAGCGCGTGAGAGAGTTGTGTGACGAGGCGACGCAAAAGCGGCCTGCGCCGGTGAGCCGCAAGTTCATCAATCGCTTCATGCGTCTGCCGCTTGACGTGGTGTGGATCGACGTCCGCAACTTTTTTAACCGCCAGTTCACTCACCGCATACGCTGGCGTTTCAGGAAGCCGCCGAAATGGCGGTGAACGCAGCGTAGGTTCGCCGGGATTTTCTTCCGCTCCCCCGCCAATGGAAGGTGCCGTGAAACGAGCCGGAGACAGCCAAAGCACCGCCGGATAGCCTTTATAGATAGCCTGTTGGGAATACTTGCGTAAAATAGTCAGGAATTGTATTCTTGCTTTCCCCGATGGGACGGACACCTGAAAAGGGCGGGAGGAACACCTAATGAGATTGACGACCAAAGGGCGCTACGCGGTGACGGCGATGCTGGATCTCGCGTTGCACGGCGACGACAAGCCGGTGGCGCTGGCCGACATCGCGGCGCGCCAGCAGATTCCGGTTTCCTATCTGGGGCAGTTGTTCGCGCGGCTGCGCAAGCGCAGTTTGGTCGCGAGCCGCCGCGGTCCGGGCGGCGGTTATATGCTCGCGAAAGCGCCCGCCAGGATTTCGGTCGCCGACGTCATCTGCGCGGTGGACGAGACAGTTGACAGCACGCGCTGTGGCGGCAAGGCCGACTGCCAGGACCGGCGGCGCTGCCTCACGCACGGTTTGTGGGAAGGGTTGAGCCGCAGCATCTACGATTTTTTGAGCGGGACTTCGCTCGCCGAAGTGCTCGCCGAGCGTGAAGCGATCAAAGTCGCGCAGCGTCAAGACCGCTTGTTTGAACGCCGCCGCGGCGTGCCGGTGAACTGGCAAAACGAGTCCCTGTCCGGGAGGATGCCGGGGAGAATGCAGCCATGACCGCAACGAAGTTGCCGATTTATCTCGACTACAGCGCGACTACGCCGGTGGACGAGCGCGTCGTCGGGAAGATGACGGAGTTCATGACCGTCGCCGGCGCTTTCGGCAACCCCGCGTCGCGCAGCCACGCGTTCGGCTGGACCGCGGAGGAGGCGGTCGAGGAGGCGCGCGGACACGTCGCCGCACTCATCAACGCCGACCCCAAAGAAATCGTGTGGACCAGCGGCGCGACCGAATCCGACAACCTCGCGATCAAAGGCGCGGCGCATTTTTACAGCAAGAAAGGCAAACACCTCGTCACGCTCAAGACCGAACACAAGGCGGTGCTCGACACTTGCCGGCAATTGGAGCGCGAAGGCTTTGAAGTGACTTATCTCAAACCCAAGCCCGACGGCCTGCTCGACCTCGACGAGTTCACCGCGGCGCTGCGCGACGACACGGTGCTGGTGTCGGTGATGCACGTCAACAACGAGGTCGGCGTGATCCAGGACCTTGAAGCGATCGGGCGCATCACCCGCGCGCGCGGCATCATCTTCCACGTGGACGCGGCGCAGAGCGCGGGCAAAGTGCCGCTGGACCTCAAGCGGCTGGAGGTGGACTTGATGAGCCTCACGGCGCACAAGGTTTACGGCCCGAAAGGGATCGGCGCGCTCTACATCAGGCGCAAGCCGCGCGTTCGCATCGAAGCGCAGATGCACGGCGGCGGTCACGAGCGCGGCATGCGTTCGGGCACGCTCGCGACGCATCAGATCGTCGGCATGGGCGAGGCGTTTCGCATCGCCGGGGAAGTTATGCCCACCGAGATCGAACGCATCCGGGGGCTGCGCGACAGGCTGTGGGAGAACCTGAAAGACATCGAGGAAGTCTATATCAACGGCACGTTCGAACGGCGCGTCGCCGGCAACCTCAACGTCAGTTTCAATTTCGTCGAAGGCGAGTCCCTGATCATGGCGCTCAAGGACATCGCGGTGTCGAGCGGTTCGGCGTGCACTTCGGCTTCGCTCGAACCGAGTTACGTGCTGCGCGCGCTCGGTCGCAACGACGAACTCGCGCACAGTTCGATCCGTTTTTCAATCGGCCGCTACACCACCATCGAGGACGTCGAATACACCGCGGACTTGATCAAGAAAGCGGTCGAAAAACTGCGTGACCTTTCCCCGTTGTGGGAGATGTACAAGGACGGCGTGGATCTCGAATCGGTCGAGTGGGTCGCGCATTAGATTAAATTCTCAAAGGAGGACAAAACCATGGCATACGGAAAAAAAGTGCTTGATCACTACGAGAACCCGCGTAACGTCGGGTCGCTCGACAAGGAAGACCCTCAGGTCGGCACCGGCATGGTCGGCGCACCGGCGTGCGGCGACGTGATGAAACTTCAGATCAAGGTCAATAACAAAGGCGTCATCGAGGACGCCAAGTTCAGGACCTACGGCTGCGGTTCCGCGATCGCCTCGTCGAGTCTGCTGACCGAATGGGTGCGGGGCAAGAACCTCGGCGAAGCGTCGCAGATAAAAAATTCGCAGATCGTCGAGGAGTTGTCGTTGCCGCCGGTCAAGATCCATTGTTCGGTGCTCGCCGAAGACGCGATCAAGGCCGCGATCAAGGACTACGAGCAAAAGCAGGAACACTTGCACCGCAAGTCAGCCTGACCCGGGTTTGGGTGCCGGTGTCCGAAGCAAGCCCAATGGCGATCACGCTGACCGCAACGGCCGCGGAGCACGTCAAGCAGTACCTCGCCGCGCGCGGCAAGGGTCTCGGCGTGCGCCTCGGCGTGCGCACCACCGGTTGCTCGGGCATGGCCTACGTCGTCGAGTACGCCGACCGGTTCGAGCAACACGACCGGGTGTTCGAGGACAAGGGCGTCACGGTCGTGGTGGACGCGAAAAGCCTCGTATATCTCGCAGGAACCGAACTGGACTTCGGCAGGGAGGGTCTTAACGAAGGCTTCAGGTTCAACAACCCCAATGAAAAAGGCCGCTGTGGTTGCGGGGAAAGCTTCAGCGCATAGCCTTAATCCCCGCGCCGCCGGGGAGCCGCCGCCGAATTCAAGCCCGCAGCGCAACCTTGACCCGCCGCCTTATCCGCGTCCGTCTGCATCGTCTGCGGATTTAGCCGTTACTTCCATGCGCCTGAATCCGGCCGACAACCACTTCGAGTTGTTCGGCATGCAGCCCGGCTTTAACGTCGAGTCCGCTCGTCTCGAAAGCCAGTACCGCGAACTGCAATCGCTGTTGCATCCCGACCGCCACGCGACCGCCGGCGCGCAGGAAAAGCGCCTCGCGGTGCAGGGGGCGGCGCTGGTCAACCAGGCCTACGCGGTGCTGAGCGACGATTGCATGCGCGCCGCCTACCTGCTCGAACTCAAGGGCGTCGAGTTTCGCGGCGAGCCCGACACCGTGGACGACCCCGAGTTTTTGATGCGGCAGATGGAATTGAGGGAAATGCTCGAACAAAGCGCCGCCGCGCCGCGCCCGGGCGACGCCCTGGACGGACTCGACCGCGCCGCCGCCGCGCAGATGGCCGCGCTGGCCGGGGACTTCAAGCGCGCCTACGCCGCCGGCGAGTTCGCCGCCGCGCGCAAGACCGTGCTTAAGATGAAGTTCATCAAGAAGTTCCGCGCCGAGGTGTCCGCCGAAGTCGGCGGCGCACACCGCCGCGCCGCCGCCTCAAACGGCGCTCCGGGTGACGGGTAAGCGGCGATGGCATTGATCCGGATCAGCGAGCCGGGCGAGTCGCCGGCGCCGCGCCACCCGCGCCGCGCCGCCGGCATAGACCTCGGCACGACCAATTCTCTGATCGCGACGGTGCGCGACGGTGCGCCCGGCACCCTGCCCGACGAGCACGCCCGGCACGCGCTGCCGTCGGTGGTGCGCTATCAAGCCGAGCAGGTCGTCGTCGGCGATGAGGCGCTGGCCGCGGCGGTCGCAGACCCGTTGAACACGATCGCGTCGGTCAAGCGCCTGCTGGGGCGGCGCCCCGATGAAGCCGCTATGCTGCGCGGGCAATCGCCCTACCGCTTCAAGCAAACCGGGGATACGGTCGCGCGGATCGAAACCGCGGCGGGCCCGAAGACCGCGGTTGAAGTGTCGTCGGAAATCCTCAAGGTGCTCAGGCGTCGCGCCGAGGCCGCGCTCGAGGCCCCGCTCGACGGCGTCGTCATCACGGTGCCGGCGTACTTCGACGACGCGCAGCGTCAGGCGACCAAGGACGCGGCGCGCCTCGCCGGACTCAAGGTGCTGCGCCTGCTCAACGAGCCGACCGCGGCGGCGGTCTGCTACGGTCTTGACCGCGGCGACGCGGGCGTGATCGTCGTGTTCGATCTTGGCGGCGGCACGTTCGACGTGTCGGTGCTGAAACTTGAAAAAGGAGTGTTCCAAGTGCTCGCGACCGGCGGCGACACCGCGCTCGGCGGCGACGACTTCGACCGGCTGATCGCCGAACATTTGCTCAGTGCCGGCGGACGCGGCGTCGGCGATTCGCCCGCGGCCCTGCGCTCGCTGCTGCGCGACGCGCGCAAGATCAAGGAGCAATTGAGCGAAGTCGAAGAAGCGACGTGCCGCGTCAAACCGCCCGGCGGCGAGGCCTGGGAGCAGCGCCTTGCGCGCAAGACCCTGAATGAATTGATTGAGCCGCTCATGGCGAAGATGATCGTGGTGTGCCGCGAGGTGCTGCACGACGCCGGGCTGTCGCCGGACGAGGTCAGGGAGGTGGTGATGGTCGGCGGTTCGACGCGGGTGCCGCTGGTGCGCGCGCGCGTCGAGGAGGTGTTCGGACGCAAGCCGCTGACCGAGATAGACCCGGACCGCGTGGTCGCGCTCGGCGCCGCGATCCAAGCGGACGTGCTGGTCGGCAATGCGCCCGGGCGCGAGACGCTGCTGCTCGACGTGGTGCCGCTGTCGCTCGGCATGGAAACCATGGGGGGGTTGGCCGAGAAAGTTATCCCGCGCAACACCGCGATCCCGGTCGTGCGCACGCAGGAATTCACGACGTTCAAGGACGGGCAGACCGGCATGTCGCTCCACGTCGTGCAGGGCGAGCGCGAACTCGTCAGCGAGTGCCGCTCGCTCGCGCGGTTTGAACTCAAGGGCCTGCCCGCACTGGTCGCGGGTGCTGCGCGCATCCGCGTTACTTTTCAGGTGGACGCCGACGGCCTGCTCGTGGTCGAGGCCGAGGAGACGACCCAGGGCGTCAGCGCCGGCGTCGAAGTCCGCCCCGCCTACGGTTTGTCGGACCATGAGATCGAGGCCATGCTCAGGGACTCGATGGCGCATGCATCCGAGGACGTCGCGGCGCGGCGTCTGCGCGAGCGCGAGATCGAGGCGCAGCGCGTGATCGAAGCGCTCGACTCGGCGCTCGCCGCGGACGGTGAGGAGTTGCTCGATGAGCGGGAGATCACCGCGATCCGCGCGGCGGGCAAGCGGGTGCGGGACACGCTCGGCGGCGGCGACGCCGATGCGATTGCCGCGGCGGTCAAGGCACTCGAGCAATGCAGCGAAGCCTACGTCGCGCGCCGCATGAACCGCAGCGTCCGGCGCGTGATGCACGGTCACGCAGTCGAAGAGTTCAACCAAGACGGGTAAATCCGCAAATTGACGCAGAGCAAGAAGTTAAAAGACAGCCGCCGCCGGGCCGTTATCGCCGCGGCGATGATCGTGCGGAGCAAGCCCGGTCGCGGCGGTCAACGGCGCCAATGGGGAAAACCGTCTTTAATCTGAGAAAATCTGCGGACCTGACGGATGTTGCACTTCAGATTTGAAACCAATCGCTGCGCGTGATGACGAAGATCCAATTTCTGCCGCATCAGAAGTTTTGCCCTGAAGGCAAGACCATCGAAGTCGAGCCGGGCGTGAGCATCTGCGACGCGGCGCTTCAAAACGGCATCGAGATCGAACACGCCTGCGAGAAGTCGTGCGCGTGCACCACGTGCCATGTGCACGTGCGCGAGGGCTATGCTTCGCTTGCCGAGCCGAGCGAAGACGAGGAAGATTATCTCGACAAGGCGTGGGGACTCGACCCCGACTCGCGCCTGAGTTGCCAGGCGAAGGTTGCCGGCGAGGGCTTGGTGGTCGAGATCCCGAAGTACACAATCAACCTGGTTTCTGAAAACGACTGAGAGGAACGCAATGGCGCTTAAATGGACCGACAGCAGAGACGTCGCGATCGCGCTCGACGAGGCGCACCCCGACGCGGACCCGCAATACGTGCGGTTCACCGACCTGCGCGACTGGGTCTGCGCGCTCGAGGAGTTCGACGACGACCCCGCGCATTGCGGGGAGAAGATCCTGGAAGCGATCCAGATGATGTGGATCGAAGAAAGGAGTTGACGGCCCTGCTTGCATGGCGCACGCGGGAGAAACCGCCGCCGCCGCCGCAACCGCGGGGAATTTTCCGGCGCGGCATAACGCGGCGAAGCCGCACTTTTTTATTGCGGCGGCGGATTGCGGGTATAGTAATGCAGTGGTCTGCGCGATTGCAGGGGCGCGTGATCCACTAAAGGAGGCAATATGGCCGTCGAGCGCACTTTATCCATCATCAAGCCCGACGCGGTCGCCGCGAATCACATCGGCGAAATCTGCGGGCGCCTTGAAAAGGCGGGGCTCAGAATCGTAGCGTCAAAGATGCTGCACCTAACGTGCGTGCGCGCCGAAGGTTTTTACGCGGTCCACCGCGCCCGCCCGTTTTTTGGCGCGCTGATTGAGTTTATGATCTCGGGGCCGGTGCTGGTGCAAGTGCTTGAAGGCGAAGGCGCGATCGCGCGCAACCGGGAGATTATGGGCGCGACCGATCCCGCGCAAGCGGCGCCGGGTACGGTGCGCGCGGACTTTGCTGCTTCGATAGACGAGAACGCGGTGCACGGGTCGGACGGCCCCGACACCGCACCAACCGAAATTGCGTTCTTTTTCGGCGGCGACGAAATCTGCGCGCGCACGAGGTGAATTTAGAGATGGTGGGTCCGGTTTTCAAAAGCGTTGACGCGGCGGGCGAAGACACCGAGAACCGTCTCGGGCGATTGCTGCAGTACGAGCGCGAGAAGCGGGGTCTGTCGTCCGATGATGTCGCCCGGGAATTGTGTCTGTCAGCCACGGTCATCCGCGACCTTGAGGCGGGGAATCTTGAGGTGCTGCCGGAATCGGTGTACGTGCGCGGCTATATCCGTACTTATTGCAGGCTGTTGAAGATCGACCCGGAGCCCTTGCTCGAGGAGTTCGTGCTCAAGCCCGCGGGGCAAGAAGAAGATGATTTTTTGCCCGCGATGAACGAGCACGTCCACCACCTGACCCGTCTGTGGGGTTCGCTCGCCGTGCTTTCGGTGATCATATTGCTGGTGTTGTTCTGGTGGTTGGAACAGCCGTACGGGTTCAATCGCCTGCCGCAGGCGCCGGCGCCGGCGCCGACGTTGGCACCGGCGCCGACGTTGGCACCGGTACCGGCATCGGTCACGCAGCCAGCGTCCGTGCTGCAAGCGCCCGCGGACGAGCGCCCACGGGGAATTACCGACGGGTTCACCGAGCCCGAAGCCGAACCGCCGCCCGCCGCCGCCGTCGAGCGGGCCGCGCCGGCGCAGTCCGATGATTTGGCGGAGATCACGTTCTACTCGTCAACTCGCAGTTGGGCGCACCTGACCGACGGTTCGGACGACGTAATCCTCAATCGCATGCTGGTTCCGGACTACCAGGGAACGATTTACGGCACGTTTCCGCTGGACTTCAAGATCGGTGACGCAAGGGGCGTGCGGGTTTGGGTGAACGGCATCGAGTACGATCTCACGCAGCATCTCAGCCAACTGAATACCGCTTTTTTCAGGCTTGAAAAGTCGCTTCAGTGACTTTCCCGGCGGCCCCCGCGGCGATCCGGCAGCGACGGCTTTGATGATTCGTTCCGGCAAAGTGACGGCCTTGTTTGCACGTCGGGCGTTTTGCACGTCGAGCGTGCGGGGAACGACGGCTTTGATGATCCGTTTCGGCAAAGTAACGGTCTTGCTTGCACGTCGAGCGCACGGGGAACGACGACTCCGGTGAGAGGTTTCGGCAAAGGGATAGGCGCGTGCGCGCAGTCATTAAACCCGGAACAACGGCGCCGATGATCCGTTTCGGCAAAGTAACGGCCTTGCTTGCACGTCGAGCGCACGGGGAACGAACGGCTCCGGTGAGCGGTTTCGGCAAAGGGATAGGCGCGTGCGCACAATCATTAAACCCGGAACGACGGTTTCGATGATCCGTTCCGTCAAGGGGATGCACGACGCGCTGCCCGATGAAAGCGAATCGTTGAGGCGCGTCGAGACGTGCGCAATGGAGACCCTCGCCGCTTTCGGTTACCGCGAGATTCGCCTGCCGCTGCTCGAGCGCACCGAGTTGTTTGCACGCTCGCTCGGCGATGTCACCGACATTGTCGAAAAGGAGATGTACACCTTTGAGGACCGCAGCGGCGAGCGCTTGAGTTTGCGCCCCGAAGGCACCGCGGGCTGCGTGCGCGCGGGGTTTGAGCACGACCTGCTGCGTCCCGGCTGCCGCCGGCGGCTGTGGTATGCGGGCGCGTTCTTCCGGCGCGAGCGCCCGCAGAAAGGCCGCTACCGCCAATTCCGCCAGGTCGGCGCCGAAGTGTTCGGGTTTGCCGGGCCCGACGTTGACGCCGAACTGCTGACGATGACCGCGCTGATGTGGGAGCGCCTCGGCCTCGGCAATCGCTTGACGCTTAAATTGAACACGCTCGGTGACGCCGCCTCGCGCAAGTGCTACCGCAAAGATCTGAGTGCGTACCTGACGCGGCACGAGGCGCGGCTCGATGACGACGCGCGCAAGCGCATCCGGTCAAATCCGCTGCGCGTTCTCGACAGCAAGGACGAGCGCACCCGCGAGGTGATCGCAGGCGCGCCGCGTCTGCCGGATTATCTCGACCGGGATTCCGTGCACCATTTTGAATCGCTGAAGGCGCTGCTCGATGCCGCCGGCGTCGCGTTCGAGGAGGACGAGCGCCTGGTGCGCGGTCTCGACTATTACACGCGCACCGTGTTTGAGTGGGTGACGCCCGGCGAGGGCGCGCAGTCGGCGGTGTGCGCCGGCGGACGCTACGACGGCCTAAGCGAGGCGCTGGGCGGCCCCGCGATGGCGGCGGCGGGCTTCGCTTTGGGGGTGGAGCGCGTGGCGGCGCTGGCCGCGCCCGCGGTCGCGATGGAGGCCGACGCGTACGTGGTCGCGGTCGGCGAGCAAGCCGAACTCGCCGCGCATAAACTCGCCGCCGACCTGCACCGCGCGTTGCCGCACCGGCGCATTGTCGCCAACTGCGGCGGCGGCAGTTTCAAGGCGCAGATGAAGCGCGCCGACAAGTCGGGCGCAAAAGTCGCGTTGCTCATCGGCGCTGAGGAAGTCGAGAAAGCCGCCGTCACGGTCAAGCCGCTGCGCAGCGGACAAGAGCAAGCGCAACTGCCCGCGGAGCAAGTGCGCGAGCGCTTGGAACGGTATTTGCTGTGATAGAATTTCCGCTTTGTTTAAATCCGTGACGGCAGGACAATGGCCAGATCCAGACACGCAATATCCGGACGTGGAGCCGCTGAATCCGACGGCGCAGTGCTGGAGATGCTGCGCCGGTGGTGGCGCGAGAACGGTAAATTCGCGGGCGCGGGCTTGGTGGTCGCGGCCGTCGGCGTCGGCGGCTGGCAGATGTGGAGCCACCACCGCGACGACTACGTCGCCGCAGCGGAGGAACAGTACGGGTTGTTTGTCGTCCGGCTTGATGAATCCCACGCAACGGACGCCGCCGATGGCGTCCCCCCCGAACTGCCATCCGGTGATTACGCCGACACGCCGTATTTGTCGTTTGCGTATATGCAGCGTGCACGCTACTTTGCCGAGCGCGGCGAACTCGAAAAAGCGGCCGAGGATCTGCTGTGGGTCGCGGAGAACGCGGTGCAGCGGACGTTGTCGGAATTGGCTTACCTCAGGCGCGCGCGCGTATTGATCGTTTTGGGCGAATCCGAGAAAGCTTTGCAGATGCTCGATGAAACGTCGTTTTTAGTCTCTGCGACCCCAATGGTCGAGGAAGTGCGCGGCGATGCATTGCTGAAACTCAACGAAACCGCCGCCGCCGCCGCCGCTTACCGTTCCGCCTGGCAGACGTCCAGAGACAAGCCCGATGCTCTCTACATGAAGATGCAAGCCATAGGGTTGTCTCCCCTACATCGCTTGAACAGGGGGCAATAGGCTCTACATGAAGATGCAAGCCATAGGGTTGTCTCCCAGGAGAAACTAACGCGCGCGCCGGCACCGGCGGCCGCGTGCGTCCCGTTTTCCGCCCCGCATTTCCTGCAAGGCCGCGTCCGGCGCAGACTGTTATGGCAACGACCCATCCATATTTCGGCGGTTCAGCGCAGGCAAAGCGGTTTTTCTGTTGTCGCGCACGCCCTCGCGGGCAATGCGGTTTAGCGCTTGCCGTCCTGCTGTGCTGCACCGTGCTGGCTTCCTGCGGCTGGGCCAGGGACGCGGGCGTTTCGGTGTTTGGCGATAGATTCTTTAAGGACGAAGAAGACCCGCGCATACAGGCCCTGACCGAGTTCAAGCCGAGGCTGAAACTCACGGAGATATGGTCGGGTGCGGCCGGCGCCGGCGCCGAAGATTCCTATGCAAAACTGCGGCCGCTGGTGCAAGGCGACGTCGTATTCGCAGGTGGGCCCGAAGGCCGCGTCCACGCTTTTTCCGCGCGCAGCGGCAAGCGCCTGTGGCGGCGCTCGTTTGACGCGGCGGTCTCGTTCGGCGTCGGCGGCGGCGGGCGCACGCTGATGATCGGCACCGCCGCCGGCGAGATCATCGCGTTCGCCGCGAACGGCGGCGACCTGCTTTGGCGCAAGCGTCTGTCGGGCGACGAGATTACCGCGATCTCGCGCAACCACCGCGGCCTGGCGCTGGTGCGGGACTCAGGCGGGCGCGTCATTGCAGTCGCGGTCGAGGACGGCGTCAAACTGTGGGAGTTTGCAACCGATTTGCCGACCTTGACGCTGCGCGGCATGAGCGTGCCGCGTTTGCATAAAGACCTCGGGTTTGTCGGGCTCGACGACGGCAGGCTGCTGATCGTCGCGCTCGACAGCGGCCGGGTGCGCCGCGAGCTCAGGGTCGGCTTCGTGGCCAAAGGCTCGGACCTCGAGCGCATCGTGGATATAGACGGGCGGTTTCAGATCTACGACGGCGTTTTGTACGTCGCGACTTACCGCGGGCGCATGCTCGCGCTCGAGGTCGAGACGCAGGCGGTGTTGTGGCTCGCCGAAGCCGAGTCCTACGCCGGGCTCGACGTGGACGACGAGTTCGTCTATGCGGTCGGCACCGACGGCGAAGTGCGTGCGCTCGACCGCTTCAGCGGCGCCGAGGCCTGGAGCAACTCGGCGTTCGCCGTGCGCACCCTGAGCGCGCCGCTGGTGAGCGGCAAAAGCGTCGTGGTCGGCGACAACCTCGGTTATCTCTACTGGCTGTCGCGCAAAGACGGCTCGATCCTCGCGCGCCGGCGCGTCGCGCGCGCGCCGATCACGAGCGCGCCGGTCGCGTGGAGCAACCACGTGATCGCGCTCGACCGCGGCGGTGACCTGACCGCGGCGAAGATCGCGGCACGGCTGACGGCGCGTTCCAAGTAACGCGCGCCGGCGCGTCAAGCGGCGCAATTCGTCCGGGACTTCGCCCCATGCTGAAAGTTGCATTGATCGGCAGAACCAACGTCGGCAAATCCACGCTGTTCAACCGGCTGACCCGCAGCCGCGATGCAATCGTCGCCGACGATGCGGGCCTGACGCGCGACCGTCATTACGGTTGCGTCGAAAGCGCGGGGCGGCGCTGGCTGCTGATAGACACCGGCGGCCTGACCGACGACGCGCACGGAATGGACGCCGCGGTCACCGAGCAGGTCGCCGCACAGAGCGAGTGGGCGGTCGCCGAAGCCGATCTGGTCTGCTTTGTCGCCGATGCACGCGAGGGGCTGACCGGCGCCGATGAGACCGTGGTGCAGCGGCTGCGCCGCGCCGGCAAGCCGACCTGGCTGGTGGTCAACAAGACCGACGGCTGCGACGAACACGTCGTCACCGCCGAGTTCGCAAGCCTCGCGCTCGCACCGGCCTTTCAAACCGCGGCGGTGCAGGGGCACGGCGTCGGCGCTTTGCGCAGCGCCCTCGCGCAACAGGCCGAGCACCGGCCCGACGACCTCGAAACAACCGGCGGCGTACGCGTCACTTTTCTCGGGCGGCCCAACGTCGGCAAGTCAACTTTGCTTAACCGTCTCCTCGGCGAAGAGCGCACGCTCACCGGTGCGGCGCCCGGCACGACGCGCGACAGCATCGCGGCGCCTTTCACTTTCAACGGCAGGGACTTTGTTTTGGTGGACACCGCCGGCGTCCGCCGGCGCAGCAAGGTGGACGCGCGCGTCGAGAAGTTCAGCGTGCTGAAAACACTCGAAAGCGTGATGCTCGCCGACGTTGTGGTGCTGGTGTGCGACGCCGCCGATGGTGTCACCTCGCAGGACGCTGCGCTTGCGGGCAGGGCGGTCGCGGCGGGACGCGCGCTGGTGGTGGCGGTGAACAAGAACGACTTGCTCGGCGACGACCAATCCCGCCGCAAACTCGAGCGCAGCCGCGACCTCGGCCTGCATTTTCTGCGCTGGGCCGAAGTGGTGACGCTGTCGGCGTTGCTGAACCGCGGGATGAAGCGTCTGATGAACGCGGTGTGCAACGCCTGCGAGTCGGCGCGGGCGCGGGTGCCGACGCCGCGATGCACCCGGCTGCTGCTGAGCGCGGTCGAGCGAAATCAGCCGCCGATGGTGCCGGGCGGGCGCGTCAAGTTGCGTTACGCGCATCAGGGGGGCACCCGCCCGCCGCGGTTCATCGTTTACGGCGCGCGCGTCAACGGTCTGCCGGCGTCGTACCGCCGCTATTTGGAAAACTTTTTCCGGGAGCAATTGAAGTTGGTCGGCACACCGGTGGTCTTTGAGTTCAGGCGCACCCCGAACCGCTTCGTGGATTAAGTTTCGCGCAAGCAACGGGCCGCGGCGGGTTAACGCCGAAGCGTGGCTTAGGCGTTTGGTTCAAGATAACTTAAGGGGGTGATTTTGGGTCAGTTTCAGCGGGCGCCCGTGCATTTTCATGGCATCTCTTGAACTAAACCGCACTCTTTGATGCGGCCTCGCCTTGCTCAAAGGGGCGTGCCGTGTTCGCGGTCATGTGCAATTCACTTTGGTCTTGCAAACGACTTGTTCACCGCGGCAGACGCCGCAGAATCTTCCTGAATGGCCTCTCCGAAATTCCCAACGAACGACGTGCGCGTTTTTAATGGAGGCGGCAAAAGCTTACTTTCGCTATAGCAACGTTTAAATTTATTTGAGTCTCCATTTTTCCTCCCCGGCTTCATTGCGTCTTGCGCTGCGCGGTTTGGATTGGGCGGATGGCGAGGAAGAGGGCTGTCGTTGAGGCATGTCTTCTTGCGCCGGTTGACCCCCGTTCGGTATCTTGAGACACCGCCGATGCCAATCCAGGGTATCTTGAAGCACCGAAATACGCCGGCGGATGAAGCGGTTGTGCGCGAAGTTGCGAGCGTCAGTCCGGGTCGCAGCGAGCGGCGGGCGGTGCGGCGGTGGGTGAGTTTGCGGCTCACCCCCGGCGCTTTCAGCCGGCGAGTTGATGAACTTTTGGCGTGCCGGTTTAAGCGGAATCTTCTTCGCGGCGGCGTTCCGGCGACGCTGTTGCGGCGGGTTGTCTAAGGCCTCAGTCGCGGCAACTGCGGCGGCGGAGATCAAGACGTTTTGCCGGGGGGATTGATCTCAGCGCGCCCCTCGAAAACGATCAGCCAGCGGCCGTTCTCGTGTCTCCAGAATTGCTGCTTGCGGTAGCGCAGGTTGTAGTTGTTGCTGCGGTAATTCTGATCAAACGAGGCGACAACGGTGTCCGCTTCTCCGGGATACTCAAACAGGTCGAGGTCGCTGAGCTCCACCTCGATGGAGGTTTTTCTTTCGGCGTTGCGCCGGGTGGCGGCCGCCATCTGCTCGTAGTTCTGTTTCGCGGTGCGGTAGTTGGGCGAGTAGTGCGAGAGGTAGCGTTCGACGTCGAGGCTTTGCCAGTCCCGCTGCCATTGCGCGATCGCGTCCAGCAGCGGTTTTTGCTGCGCCCGCCACGCCTCGGGTTTCAGCCATTTGATTTTGCGCGCGAGCACGACCGGCGTGCGCCCGGCGTCTATATACGAGGCCAGGTCGGCGACCAGCCGGTTGCTCAGCACCACGCAGCCGCGGCTGTCTTGCGGCGGGCGGCTGTACACCGTGCGCGGCGTGCCGTGCAGCCAAATACCGGAGCCGCCGCGGTTTTTCAGACGATCCCAGCGGTTGGGGTAGTTGATCGGGTACGCGCCCGCGCCGTAGAGTTCGGGCAGTTCGTCGTCGTCGAGGTACGAGGTCAGGTGATAGACCCCGAGCGGCGTTTTCTCGTCGCCTTCGTCGGCTTTGCCGATGCCGCCGTTGCCGGTCGAGATGTAATGGTCGGCGACCGGTTCGGGTACGCCCTGTTTGTTTGCCAGCACGTAAAGGCGCGCGCGCGCGGCGTCGAGGACGAATGCGTATTGGTGCAGCCGCGACAATTGCATCACCGCGTCGGGCAGGTAGCCACGCGGCGGGCTGCGGTAATGCACCCGCGCTTGCGCCTCTTCGACCAAGCCCTTGATGCGGGTTTTGCCCAAAGCTTCGGGTATCGCCATCAGCGTGTCCTGATGGGCGCGCGCGGCGAGCAGGTCGGCGTAGATCAACCGTCCGAGCCGGAAGTCGGGCTGCTGTTCGAGCAGTGCCCGCACGTGTTTCAAAGACAGCGCGTCGTCGCCGTCGAGCAGTGCGCCGAGCCCCTGGCGCAGCGTCTTCTCGACCGCGGCTTCATCGGCCGTGGCGGCTGAAGCCGCGACCGCGAGCAAAGCCGCCGCAAGCGCCGCCGCGCGCCTACAGCACTTGCTCTGACGTGATCTTCCATTCATCGCCGACCTTTTTTATTTGCAGCCGTTTGATCACCGAACTCGACAGCAGGTTCGAGCGGTATTTCTGCAGGAACGTCACCCGTGCATCGGTTTCGCCGCGCATCCGCACGCGCACGTCGGAGAGTTTGACTTCGATGTGCCGCGGCGCCGTCACGCGCTCGCGGCGCTGCCTTTTCCAGTCCCGGTGCGAATCGCCCGGCGGCGTGTAATCGCCGACGTAACTTGCGAAATAAGCGTCCGGGTCCTGGCGCGACCACGCTTGCGCCCAACGTCTGACCGCGGACACGACGTCGCGGTCGCGGTCGGACAATACCGGCGCTTCGGGGTCGCGCACCAAAGGCTCGCCGACTTCTTTCGTGCGCGCCGCCTGCGCCGCCGCCCCGTCTATCTCCGCAGCGTCGGGCTGCGCGCCGGGCTGCGCGCTTGGCGGGGGCGCCTTGATCAGTCTCAGTTGCAGCGGTTGCGGCTCGGCGGACTCGAGCGACAACGCGTCGCGGTAGGACAGCGATGCGAGATGCGCGTAGATCGCGGACAGGTTTTGGTAGCCGACGTTGATCGCCGCGTCGGTCTCGATCGCGCGTTTGAACAGCCCGATCGCGCGGCCGGTGTCGTTCTGCTTCGCCGCGATCACCGCGAGGTTGTTCAGTACGTTCGGATCGTCGGGGAAACGCTGCGCGAGTTGCTCGAACGCGAGTTGCGCCTCGTCGAGCCGGCCTTCGGAATAGGCCGCGACCGCGCGCTTGAACCCGGGGTCGTCGAGCGCCCTGTCCGCCGCCGCCGCGGACAACGCCGCGGCGAGCAGGACGCCGGATAGCACGCCCGGCACGGGCTTGAAAAACGGGAATGGTTTCACGATCTGCGGGTTCGCGTGGCTGCGCGGCGTTTATATTAACCCATAAATCCGCAAAGCCCCCGGTTCCGCCATCTGCGGTTGACATGACCGGAGCACTTAAATGACCCGCAAGGCACCCCGGTTTCGTCTCTTGCAGTTGATATGGCCGGAGCACTTAAAATGACCCGCGAAGCCTTTCGGCTTTTGTCGCCTGAGCCGACACGGCCGCGGCGCTGAGCCCCCACGTCATTCTTGCCGCTTTTCCCACGCCGCCAATCTGACCGGGGCCGGATGCGAGTCTGAGGTGCGGCCTGTGCCCGTCATTTTCTTGTGCCCATCCGCGTCGTCTGCGGGTTTATCTTTTTGGATCCGCGGATGACGCGGACTTTCGCCGGTCAGGGCGGTCTCGTTCGAGCCTCAGGCGGTGCCGCGCAGCGCCGGCCCTTTTCCTTAATCTGCTGTTGCCGCTTTTCCCGACGCCGCCAATCTGACCGGGGCCGGATGCGAGTCTGAGGTGCGGCCTGTGCCCGTCATTTTCTTGTGTCCATCCGCGTCGTCTGCGGATTTATCTTTTTGGATCCGCGGATGACGCGGGCTTTCGCCGGTCAGGGCGGTCTCGTTCGAGCCTCAGGCGGTGCCGCGCAGCGCCGGGCATCTTTCTTGTGTCGCACACCGGACTGGAAATGGCCGGTTGCTTGCGGGGCCTGCGCAAATCGTTTTCAGATACTATACGCGCCCGGCTATTTGAAATGTATTTTGTCAGATGCAGGTTTATCTCGTAGGCGGCGC
Organism: Candidatus Oxydemutatoraceae bacterium; assembly: GCA_965211995.1. Lineage (GTDB taxonomy): Bacteria > Pseudomonadota > Gammaproteobacteria > Poriferisulfidales > Oxydemutatoraceae > CAYFZO01. The sequence goes on along the minus strand of OZ243040.1, from coordinate 1,617,200 downwards.
GGTACGCGACGAGTTGCTCGGCCTTGCGGTCGGCGAGCGCGACTGGGTCGTGATCGGCATGACCCCCGAGGAAATGGGCGCACGGGGGTTTCAGCCGGTCGGACGCCATTTTCCGGTGTTCCTGCACCCCGACACCAAAGAGGAATACGCGCTTGCGCGCACCGAACGCAAAACCGGGCCGGGGTATCACGGGTTTGAATTCCACACCGGCCCCGACGTGTCGCTCGAGGACGATCTGCGCCGCCGCGACCTGACGATCAACGCGATCGCACGCGACGGCGACGGCAGCCTGATCGACCCGTACCACGGCCGCCGCGACCTCGAACACAAACTGCTGCGTCACGTCTCCCCTGCGTTCGTCGAAGATCCGGTGCGGGTGCTGCGGGTGGCGCGCTTTGCCGCACGGTTTCATCCGCTCGGGTTCCGTGTCGCCGCCGAGACCGTCGCGCTGATGCGTGAGATGGTGAACCGCGGCGAGATCGCAGCGCTGGTGGCCGAGCGCGTCTGGAAAGAATTTGAAACCGCGCTGTCCGAGCCCGCGCCTTCGCGTTTTTTCGCGGTGCTCATGGAGATCGGCGCACTCGCGTCGGTCGCGCCCGCCGCGGCGCCCGGGCTGGAGCGGTTGCTGCAATCGCCGGACGCGGCGGCGGCGGTGATGCGGGCGCTCGACGACTGCGCGAGTGCAGCGCAACCCCCGTTCACCGTGTTTGCCGCGCTCGTGCTTCAGGCCGCGGCGCACGAGGTTGACCTGGCGCCCGCGTGCAAGCGCTTGCGCGTGCCGTCGGTTTATTCGAGGTTCGTGAAAGCCGCGGCGTTTTGTCGGCGGCGTCTGGAACAGGCCCGGCGCCTCGACGCACAAGTGCTGCTCGATCTGTTCGAGCGCACCGACGCGTTTCGGAACACCGCACAACTGACGGCGCTGCTCGACGCCTGGCGCTTTTGCGATTTTCCGTTTGCCGGGGATGACAAGGCGCGGTGCCTGTCGCGGATCCGCGCGGCGTTCGACACGGTGAGCCGGCTCGATCTCAAAAGGGTGGTCGCAAGTTGCGGCGGCGACGTCGGTGAAGCCGTGCGCAAGGCGCGGCTGGGGGTTTTGTCACAGGAGCAGGGCAACTAGCAGCGCGCCGGGCGAGCACTGTCTCGATGCTTACGAAAGCCGTAGCCGTCACAGGAGCAGGTTTGCGATTTTCCGTTTGCCGGGGATGACAAGGCGCGGTGTCTGTCGCGGATCCGCGCGGCGTTCGACACGGTGAGCCGGCTCGATCTCAAAAGGGTGGTCGCAAGTTGCGGCGGCGACGTCGGTGAAGCCGTGCGCAAGGCGCGGCTGGGGGCTTTGTCACAGGAGCAGGGCAACTAGCAACGCACCGAGCGCCAGACGATAGACGATGAACGGCGTCAGGCCGATTTTTTCCGTCAGCGTCAGGAACAGCCGGATCGTCAGTAAAGCGAATATTGCCGACACCGCGAAACCGAGCGCGAGCATCGGCCATACGTCGGGCCATGCGCCGGCGCCGGTTTGTACGCCGATTTTTGCGGCTTTGTACAGTGCCGCGATCAGGATCACTGGAATCGCGAGCAGGAACGAGAAGTTGATGGACTGCTCGCGCGATAAGCCGAGAAAAAGCCCGGCGGTGATCGTGATTCCCGCGCGCGACGTGCCGGGGATCAGTGCGAGCGTCTGCGCGAGACCGATGATCAATGCCGCTTTAAGGCTCAGCGCCGCCGGTGCCGCCGCGGTCTTTGACCGGCGCCACACGGCGGCCCACAGCAGCAGACCGAAGCCGACGGTGGTCGCGGCGATCACCGACGGCGCGCGCAGGTGCTGCTCGATCGCGCTTTCCAACGTGTAGCCGGCGGCGAGCACCGGCACGCTCGCGACCGCGAGCAGCATCGCCGTGTTGGCCGCCGCGGCGTCGCCGTGCGGCCGCCGGCGCAGGCCGTTCAGCATATCCGCGAGCGGGGCGCGGTAGTGAAAAACCACGGCGGATAAGGTGCCGAGATGCACCGCGACGTCGAAAGCGATTCCTTGATCGCTCCAGTCCATCAACTTCGGCAGCAGGATCAGGTGCGCCGAACTCGACACCGGCAGGAACTCGGTGATGCCCTGCACCAGCGCCAGAGAGATCGCTTGAGAGGCGTCCATCGTGAGATTGTCGCTGCGCGCGGGTCGTTGCGCGCGGTGTGATTTAATAACGGCGCCGATTGAGCGGCGCCGATTGAGCCAACCACGCGGGAGTATACGCGAGACCACGTTCAAATGACGCAGACTTCGACCGATCTCGAGGGCAAGGTCGCGCTGGTGACGGGCGCCGCCCGGCGCATCGGCGCGGCAATCGCCGCAACCCTGCACGCTGCGGGCATGAACGTCGTGGTGCATTGTCGCCGCTCCCGCGACGAGGCCGAACGGCTTGCGCAGACGTTGAATCGCGTGCGTCCCGACTCCGCCTGCGTCGTGCAGGCCGACCTGTTGCAACTCGCGCAGGTCGAGTCGCTCGCGGCTCAGGCGGCGGCGCGCTGGGAGCGGCTCGACGCTTTGGTGAACAACGCGTCAACGTTTTATCCGACGCCGCCCGGCGCATTGAAAGAGGCGCAGTGGGACGAAATCGTCGGCGCCAATCTCAAGGGTGCTTTGTTCCTGTCCACGCACCTGTCGTCCGAGTTGCGCCGGCGCCGGGGCTGCATCGTCAACGTCGGCGATATTCACGCCGGGCGCCCGCTCAAGGGCTACATGCTCTATTCCATCGCCAAAGCCGGCGTACATGCGCTGACGAAGTCGCTCGCGCGCGAACTCGCGCCCGAAGTGCGTTGCAACGCGGTCGCGCCCGGCGCCTTGCTGTGGCCGCAGGACGAGCATTACGAGCAACAGCACAAGGAGATCATCGCCCGCACCGCGCTCAAGCGCGAAGGCTCGCCGCAGGACGCGGCGGCGGCGGTGTTGTTTCTGGTGCGCGACGCAGGCTACATCACCGGGCAGATCATCGCGGTGGACGGCGGCAGAACCTTGAGCAATTAACCGTCGGGGGAGTCGTGCTCCCTGAGCAAGCGCTGAGTTTTGCATCCAAGGCAGCCGCCATATCAACGGCCTCGGGAACTTCCGGGGGCTTTGCAAGGTGCGCCTTGCCCGCTTTCGGGGTATTCACATACAGAGGTTTTATTGCCACTTGAAAGAATGTGAGTTTTGCTTCAATATGCGTCACGAAAATATGTATCAATACCTGCTGAAATCTATACGAAATAGACTGCTTAAAGTATCTTGAACCGAGCCTGGCAGGCCAATATTAATATCTCGAATTTGCAGGATTTATTTATAGGCTTGCATTGCACTATCGTGAACGCGCTTTCTAATCACTGTCTTGGCCAGAACGCTGGTGTGTACTTTTTTGCCAGCCTTCTGCGGAAAGCATTGGGAAATATTAGAAACAATTCCCCTGAAAATATCCTTTTTCGGATACTCGTTCAGTTTCTGGATTTCTTCCCTAAGGGATTCAAATACTCGTTTGTCTTCAAGAATTCCCGTTCTGTAATAGATTTGACACCAATCATCCCAGCGACGAATCCACAGGATATCTTTCTCGTCGTACTGGCCTAGCGTGTAGCATATAGAGAGATGGTCCCTACCTTGGACCCGTTTTTTTGAAAACAGATTCTTTTCCGTTCTGGTACCATGCGGTTTAAAAGAATTCGGCAAATGTTGCCATACGGCTTCCCAGATAATTCCACTTTTCACATCCAGTGATAAAACCAGTTCATTGTCGGTAATTTTTCTCAATTCCTTCCCGAAGAGATACCATCTAAACAAAGACGTGTCGTTTTTGGCCAAAGTCACCTGATTTATGATGCGTTCGACTACTTTGGGTATTTCCCTTTCAAGAAAAGCGTCCAGATTTTCTGCACGCTCCCGGTCAGTTTTGGACAATGCCCCGGAAGGGTGAAATGTTTTAATTTCACTCGTTTTGCCCCTCAATGCGACTTGTTCACGGAGTATAACTGCCATGATTAGCTCCCATCTTCGTAAATTTTCCAGCGTATTTTGGATATGTATGCCATAACCTCAGCGTAAGTCTTTTCCGGAATTATGTCTTTGTCACTCTGCATAATGGTGTTTGTGTCCAACGGAGCATAATCCGGGGCATCCTCGAACGTTTTCGCCAACACAAAATGTAGGGCGCCTTCCAAGCAAATTTTTAGCAAATAATCCGTTTGTGTGTCCTCGTTTTTTTCCGCAGAACGATATTCCGGATGATTGGTATTGTAGAGTAACATCATATTATTAACATCTGCTGACCAAGCAAGCGTTAAATCCGGTGGAAATAGGGATGCTTTCAACTCAAAAGGCTGACGCATGGGCGGATTGCTTTCCACCCAGAATTTTCGCGTGAGCGTATCCACCTCTTCACCCGTCTCGGCATTGATCAAGGTAGCCTTAACTCTATACTCGCCGACGTTTTCATATTGAGGCTTTTCAATGGCAAGGGTGAAAGAAGAATCGCTGATTTGTTTTCTTGAATTGGCATCAAGTGTAAGGGATTCACTATCAAGCAATTTGACAATTTCCGAGTCGGCATGGAGCACCCTCAACGATATTTTATATTCTACAGCCTCTGAGGTTTTGTTGAAGCCCCATAGGGAAAACGTAACTTGTTGCCCCCAATTAACGCGGAACCCCTCGTTAGGAATCAAAAAATCCTTGAAAGACAAACCTCTATCTTTATGTGGCGGTGGAATAGGGGGACGCGGCGGGTCCGACCCCGGTCTGGGTTTGTGGGGGCCAAGTAAATTCAAGTCCCTTGCGTATTGTTGTAATTGTCGCATTGCCCAATCTTCGGCATCGTTTCTCCGTCGATTTTTTCGCTGACGAGGATCTTCACCTAAACCAAGCTTAGATGTTCCAAAAGCATCTAGTTGGTTTGTTATAAATGCTTTAATGCTACGAGGAAGAGCTGATCTCCACTTCAAATCATAGTGATTCGGGAGTTGGTTTTTTCCCTTTCGCAATTCTCTGTCAAGGTCACGGCCAAATTCTATGTAGCCGGTAATTTTCTCCTTGATATCTGTCGGGGCCATTGCCATAGGCAGAGACGTGATTTTCATGCCGTTTTGCACCAAAGTTATTCCCTGCAAATCTTCCGGCACCGTTTCTTTTTTTAGGTATACGACGTGAAAGTTCTTGATTTTGTAATTTTCGCCGGAAAGGAGTTTGATTTCCCTTTCGTTAAAATCTTGACCGTAAATCCAAACTTTATGAGTGCTTGAGTCATTTTGGGGAAGCGTATAGATATTTGGTAACTCTATTGTTTTGATCTGCCCCTTTGTATGTAAAGTTACCTCCAATTGTTTCTTTTGTATTAATCGAAACCATGTTTCCTGGATGGCTCTCTCCATTTCCCCACTGTCAATTGCGTCCAAAACCTCTTGCTTAGGAGCACAAATGATAACTCTTGTCCCAATCTCTCGTAGAGGCACCAGGCCGCAGTGTTCGCTTAATCTTTCCCGGGCAATATGACTTTCCCACGGTTTTTCTTCACTGCCGGGGAAAATTGGACATCCTATATCGGTAGCTTGTGTTGCGCCGAGTCTATAGATACTGTCTTTCCTTAGGGTGTCGTAAAACATTTTGTGATTTTGGGATGCATAAAGAAAGATGAATTTACCCTGCCCTCTAGCCCCAAGGGCATCAGCATCTACTTTCGTGAAAGCAAAAGACTCAAACCGCGCCCAATGATCATCTCGTTGTAAATGCCGATAATCTTCAATATCGTGTATGACATCACCAGTGAGCCCGGTCGTGTTTGAATCAGTTATTGTCAAAAACACGCCATTAGCGTTCCGCACAACATTAAATTCAACTTTTATCGGCAACGATTTACTACTCCTTGCATCCACAGAGTTCTGAATAGCATCTTTTTGGAGTCCATGCGCCAACCCTGACGGATATGTATCCGCGATTGTCTTGCTGATATTTATGTAGTCCGCGGGTCTCTCGCGGCCCAATCCTAGTGCTGGCATTTTGGTTACTCGTTTGATAATAATTGCAATGATACTAGTGAATTTTATTTCTGCCTATGAATTAATTTAGGTTCAAGACACTTTAAGATATACTAAAATGAATGTAACTTATTGTCCCATAAATGAAAAACAAGTATATCCTTCGTTCACGAATTTCCGCGGCTAAATTCCGGCAGACTTTGCGCCTGTTTTGCCTGGATATCGAGGCCTGCAAAGTCGCCCAAATCGCAGGCATCAACCACCCTGAGGCAAACCGCTTGTTCCACCATATCAGACAACACATCGCCCATGAATGCGAGCGCGCCAGCCCCTTTGGCGAGGGGGCGGTTGAGTTGGATGAAAGATACTTCGGGCCCCGCCGGGTACGCGGCAGGCGCGGGCGCGGTGCTGCCGGAAAAACGCCGGTGTTCGGCATGTTCAAGCGTGGCGGCAAGGCCAAGTGGTTAAAAACTGCTCTATGGCTGAAATCCTGCCGATTAACAAGGGCAAGGCCAGTAAGCAGATGGCGGTTTATAGCGATGGATTTAGAACCTGAGACGGTCTCGCCGACCTCGGCTATAAGCAACATTACCGCATCAGACACAGCCACAACGAGTTCGCGCAAGGTAGCCGCCATATCAACGGCATCGGGAACTTCCGGGGGCTTTGCAAGGTGCGCCTTGCCCGCTTTCGGGGTATTCACATACAGAGGTTTTATTGCCACTTGAAAGAGTGTGAGTTTCGCTTCAATATGCGCCACGAAAATATGTATCAATACCTGCTGAAATCTATACGAAATAGACCGCTTAAAGTATCTTGAACCCAGATCAAATTGTTCGGCATAGCGGTGAACAGAGTGAAAGAGACTTTGGAGTATTTGAGCGGCAACGTTGCCAAATAAACAAGAGGTAACCACATGAAAGACATTATCAACGAAATCGGTGCGACCGCATTCATCATCGCCGCCTACCGTGCGCTGGAAAAGGACGCGGATGCACCGCTCTTTGAGGACGGGTATTCGGAGTTTTTTGTCAATGAACAGGTGATACAAAAAGCGCTCGACTTCGAAAAGGTGCTGCCGGAAGGGCGTGAAATGATTCGCTACCGGATAAAATTCTTCGGCGACAAAACCGCCGATGCGGTCACCGGCGGCGTTCGCCAGGTAATCATGCTGGGCAGCGGCTTTGACATGCGCGCCGGTGGTTATCAAGACGACGACGTGGTTTTCTTTGACGTCGATCAAAGCGCGGTGCTGGCCTTCAAACAGCAGGTCATAGAGAAAAACAACATCCCTTACCGCGCAAACTTCGTGCCGTGCAACTACGCGGACGAAGATTTGTTCGCCAAACTGGCCGCGCAGGGCCTTGACCCGGACGCGCCGACGCTGATTACCTGGGAGGGCAACACGATGTATCTCCCCGAAGAAACAGTCGTTCGCCTGCTGAATGATTTCTGCGACAACCTCGCCCGCTTCGCGGTCACCTTTGACTACCTGGACAAGTGCATGGTCATGCGCACCAGCGGCTTTGATTCAATAACAAAAGCCGCCGAATTCTTCGATAAAATGTCCGCCACCTGGGTCACCGGCTTTGACGACCTGAAGGTGCTGGAACAAAAAACCCCGCTGAAAGTGGTCGAAGACCGGCTGATGAAAAATCTTCGTGAAGAATACTCCCCCGGAGCGGAGGAGCCTATGGCGGTGCTTAATTTTTACTCGGTTGCGGTCATGGAAAAGCAATGACCGTCAGGGGTTGCCCGACTTCAGCAGGGCCTAAACCACCTCTAGTCCCCGCGGTGGTCGGAGAGCGGGTGGTGGTGTGGTGGCGGGGGATATGATGGCTTTGGTGGAGTAGCAATTAAGCCAAATGAGGTTGTTGGGTTTTTCGATGTTTGTGCTGTTAGTAAATTAAATCTTCCAGATACCATGGTGCATGGGAATCATTACTAACAACCAGTTAACTTCTAACAGTTAGGGTATGCCTGATTCGCGCTGCCCGTCCCGCCATTTCACCCATTTGATGCACAACAGCAGTGGTTCACCGCGGCAACTTGCACAGGGCGTGATTTTGTATGTTTTGGACGGTCAATCCAGCCACAGGGCCGGAGGTTCTCCCACAAAATCGCATCCTTTTATTTCCCGGTCGCCGAGAGGCGACCGTTGGCCCACGATCGCGGGGCGACCGTGGAGGGCGCCGTCCGCATAACCGCTCTTTGCGCGCCACGCGACCGGCGCGATGTTCCGGCTTCGGCCCGTTTCCGAACTTATGGCGGCGGCGGTGCGGTTGCGCTTGATCTCCCGGAGCGGGGGGGAGCGGCGGCAGTTGATGGATTGGCGATGCAGGCCTGGGAATACCCGGCGTCGAGCAACACTTGAACCGTGGTACGGTGCGGAAAGGATTGGTGCCTGCAGGCGCCGATTCAGTCCTCCGGTTGGTAACAGGCGGGGGGACAAACAGGGCACTTGTCTCCCTTATTTTTGCCGCACTTCGAGCCGGAAGGTGCCAACGCGGTAAAATCCCCTGAGGCGGTGGCCGAATGCGGCGGGTTTGCAAGGTGTCTCCTCCGATTCGGAGAAGTGCCTCATGCTTTTGAATTGAGGCAGTTTCGGACTGAAAGCCGCCGCAGCGTCATGCGGGATATCGCACTTTTTGCGGAGACGGCGCTTCTTTGATTACGCGGGGATGACCTGCGCTGCGGTTTGTAGGAAAATGGGCCGTTATAGCAGCAGCACTTTTGCGGCGCAGCGGCCGCTCACCCAGGAGACGTTGAGAGTTTGATACAAGCGGATCTAGATTTTTTGAGCCTGATTCTTGACGCCACTTTCGTGGTGCAACTGGTTATGCTCATCCTGGTGCTGGCCTCGGTGATCAGTTGGTCTTTCATTTTGAATAAATGGCGCGAACTGAAAAGCATGAAAGTGGCCGCGGACGGTTTCGAGGAGCGCTTCTGGTCGGGGTCGGATCTGTCGCAGTTGTACGGCGAGGTGCAAAAGGAAGGGCGCGACTCGGGCATGGCGGCGATCTTTTGCGAGGGGTTCAAGGAATACATGCGCCTGCACAAGGAGCGCACGGTATCCATGGAGATGCTTTCCTTGACTTCGGTGAAGGTGATGAAGGTCGCGTTGTCGCGCGAGATAGAAGACATGGAAAGCCAGTTGAACTTTCTCGCGACGGTCGGTTCGACCGCGCCCTACGTCGGCTTGTTCGGCACGGTGTGGGGCATTATGGACGCGTTCCTCGCGTTGCGGGACGTGCAGTACGCGACGCTGTCGCTGGTCGCGCCCGGCATCGCCGAGGCGTTGATCGCGACTGCGATGGGGCTGTTCGCGGCGATCCCCGCGGTCATCGCCTACAACCGCTTCCGCGACCGCGTCGAGCGGCTGGTCTCGCGCTACGACAATTTCCTCGAGGAATTCACCACCCTCCTCAGCAAGCAGGTGCCGGGGCGCGCCGCCGCGAGCGTGGAGTAAAGGTCGGCTGATGTCGGTTTACCGCGACCGCAAACTTATGGCCGAGATCAACATCGTGCCTTATATAGACGTGATGCTGGTGCTGTTGGTGATCTTCATGGTGACGGTGCCGCTGATCCAGCAGGGGATCAAGATCGAGTTGCCGCAGGCGCAGGCGCGCCCGCTCGAAGGCAGCGAAGCGCCCGACCCGCTGATCGTCACGGTCAACCGCCGCGGCCAGATCCTGCTCAACAAGGGCGAAGCCGCCAACCAGCCGCTGTCGCCCGACTTCGTGCTGCGCCAGTTGTACGTGCTGCTGCCCGACCAGAGCGGCGTCGCCTACGTGCGCGGCGACCGCGGCACGTCGTACGGCAACGTCGTCGCCGCAATGGTGCTTCTGCAAACCGCCGGCGCTGAAAACATCGGTTTGATCACCGAACCGCCGGAGGACGCGGCGCCGCAATGAAAAAGCGTGGCCGCCGGCGGCAGCAAAAGTCGCTGATCGCTTCGATTCTGATCCATCTCGCTCTGGTCGCTCTCGCGGCATTCAGTATCGGCCCGTCGCTGGTATCGGTGTCGAAACCCGTGTCCGCCCCGCGCCCGGTCATCGAGGCGACCGCGGTAAGCCCCCAGGAAATCGAGCAAATGTTGCAGCAAAAGCGCGACAGGGAGCGCAGGCAGCGTGAAGCGGATGAGGCGCGGCGGCGTGCGCAGGAGGAAGCGCGGCGCGCGGCCGAAGAGGAGAAAAAGCGTCTCGAACAGGCGCGGCTCAAAGCCGAAGGAGAGCAAAAGCGCCTTGAACAAGCCCGGCTCGAACAGGAAGCGCAGTCCAGGCAGGCGCGCACCGAGGCCGAGGAGGAGCAAAAGCGTTTAGCCGAGGAAGCGCAGCGTAAACTCGAGGGAGAACAAAAGCGCCTCGCCGAGGAAGCGCAGCACAAACTCGAGGGAGAACAAAAGCGTCTCGCCGAGGAAGCGCAGCACAAACTTGAGGGAGAACAAAAGCGCCTGGCCGAAGAAGCGCGGCGCAAGGCCGAGGAAGAACAAAAGCGTTTCACCGAGGAAGCGCAGCACAAGTTGGGGGAAGAACAGCAACGCCTGGCCGAGGAAGCGCAGCGCAAGTTGGAGGAGGAGAAGCAGCGCCTCGCCGAGGAAGCGCAGCACAAGTTGGAGGAGGAGCAAAAGCGCCTGGCCGAGGAAGCGCAGCGCAAGTTGGAGGAGGAGAAGCAGCGTCTCGCCGAGGAAGCGCGGCGCCAGGCCGAGGAGGAGAAGCAACGCCTGGCCGAGGAAGCGCAGCGCAAGTTGGAGGAGGAGCAAAAGCGCCTGGCCGAGGAAGCGCGGCGCCAGGCCGAGGCCGAAGAACAGGCACGCATCAGGCGCGCGAAGATCACGGCCTTGACCAAAGAATACGCTCAGAGTATTCGCCGCAGCATCGAAACCCACTGGACGCGCCCGCCCGCGAGCGTCAAAGGCGGCGATTGCGTCGTTAAGTTGCGGCAGGATCGCAGTGGTAACATTGAGAGCGTACAAGTGATCAGTTGCAAGGGGGATCGTTTTTACATGCTCTCGGTGGAAGACGCAGTATGGAAATCAAACCCGTTACCGTCTCCGCCCTCGTGGGACGTGTTCGACCATGAAGTTGAAATTACTTTTCGCCAGGAGTACTGAAGCCGCGCGGCGATGCGTTCTGCCGTGTGCCTTGTTATACGGGCTGGTGTCGGCGTTGCCGGCGCCCGCCGAACTCAAAATCGAGGTCACCGAAGGCGTCGAAGGCGGCGTGCCCATCGCGGTGTCGCCGTTTCGCGGTGAACCCGAGGGGCTCGACCGCAACTACCACCGCATCGTCGCCGACGATCTCGCCTACAGCGGCCTGTTCTTGCTCATTGACGCCGGCGTATCGGAGTCGCCGCTGCTCGGCAGCGATCTCGACTACGGCGTGTGGCTCATCCACGGCGTTGAAAAAGTCATCATCGGCGCGATCGCGCAAGACGGGCAGGTCCACTTTGAATTGCACGACGCGGTGCGCGGCAAGCGCCTGAAGGAATTCGTCATTGACTCCGGCGGCACGGTGGATCGCGTCGCGCATCAGATCAGCGACCTGATCTACAAGGAACTCACCGACATCCCCGGTATTTTCAGCACCCGCATCGCGTTCATCAGCGCCGAGCATTACAGTTGGCGCCGCCACAGGAGCACTTTGTACGTCAGCGACGCCGACGGCCGCAACGCCCACGCGATTCACAGTTCTCCGCACCAATTGATGTCGCCGACGTGGTCGCCCGACCGCAAGCGGATCGCCTACGTGTCGTATGAAAACGGCCAGCCCGAGATCGTGGTGCAAACGGTTGCGACCGGCGCGCGTGAGATGCTCGGCGGGGGCACCGCGCCGGCGAGTTTGCCGAGTTGGTCGGGCGACGGCGAGCGCCTCGCCTACGTCAGTTCGGCGGGCGGCAGCCCCGACGTTTACGTCATCGAACTCGCGTCCAAGCGTATTCTGCGCGTAACCGACAACGTTTTTATAGACACCGAGCCGACCTGGGCGCCCGACGGCACGCTGGTCTTCACCTCCGACCGCAGCGGCAGCCCGCAGTTGTACCGGGTTGACAGCGACGGCGCCGCGCCGCGCCGCATCACTTTCCGCGGCACTTACAACTCCGACGCCAGCATTTCCCCGCGCGGCGACCAGATCGCTTTTCTGAGCCGGCGCAGCAAGGGCTTCGTGATCGTGATCAAGGACTTCACCGGCAAGGACGGCGACGAGTCGGAGTTGGTGTTCAACCCCGGCGCCGAAGGCCCGCGTTTCACCGCCAACGGTCAGTTGCTCGGCTACATCACCGATCGCGGCGGCAAGAGCGCGTTCGGGTTGATGACTACCGACGGCGTCTTCGGCAAACTGATTCCGTTGTCCGCGTCGGACGTGCGCGGCGCTGCGTGGTCGCCTTTTACCTGGTGAGACGCCGGCATACGACCGCCGCGATGTTGCTGTGCGCGCTGCTTGCGCCCGCCGCGGCGCAGGAAGGCGACGGCGCGCTGATCGTCGAGTTGCTTGAGCAGGTGCGGAAACTGCGCGTCGAAGTCAGCAGCATCAGAAACGAAAACGAGATCCTGCGCCACCGCCTCGAAGCGCTGCTCGACCAACTCGGCATCGACAGCAAAGAGCCGCGCGTGCGCACGGCCGCCGCCGTGCTTTCTACGCCGTCGTCCGTTAAGGGGCGGGGGCCGGCCGAGGCATTGTCCGGCGAAGCGCAGGTAGCGGCCGGGACGCCGACCGCCGAGGCACAGCCGGGCGCCGGGGAGCAAGCAAGGGGGACTGCCGAAGCACCGCCCGGCGAAGGGCAAGGGCTGGCCGAGGCATCGTCCGGCGAAGCGCGGGTAGCGACCGGGACGCCGTCCGCTGGGGCACAGCCAACCGCCGGGGAGCAAGCAAGGGGGACTGCCGAAGCACCGCCCGGCGAAGGGCAAGGGCTGGCCGAGGCACCGTCCGGCGAAGCGCGGGTAGCGGCCGGGACGCCGTCCGCTGGGGCACAGCCAACCGCCGGGGAGCAAGCAAGGGGAACTGCCGAAGCACCGCCCGTCGAAGGGCAAGGGCTGGCCGAGGCATCGTCCGGCGAAGCGCAGGTAGCGGCCGGGACGCCGACCGCCGAGGCACAGCCGGGCGCCGGGGAGCAAGAGGCGGAGACCGTCGAGGCGCCGCGTGCACGCACACCGCCGCCTGAAGAGCCGCGTTTTGCACTGGCCGGTCGCCGTGCGCGCGGCAGCGCCGAGGAGCGCGAGGCGTATCTCGACGCACTCGCGTATCTCGACGAAAGCCAGTACGACGGTCTGCGTGCGGCGTTGCAGCGGTTTCTCGATGCCTACCCCGACAGCACCTACGAGCCGAAAGCGCGCTACTGGATCGCCGAGTCCTATTACACCGAGAAGCGGTTTAAACAGGCCGCACGCTATTTCGAGCAATACGTCAAGCGTTTCCCCAACGTGGACCGTGCCGACGACGCGCGGCTCAAACTCGCCTATATCTATCACGGGCGCGACGATCTGACGGCGGCGCGGCGCCTGCTCGAAGAGTTGGCCGACTCGCGCAACGAGCGCGTCCGCGAGTTGGCGGCGCGCAGGCTTGATCTCATTGATCAAAAGCCGCGCCGATGAGCGCCGTGGCCGACGGCGCGGTCATCGCGTCCCCTGTGCGAGAAATACAAGTCAAGATCACCGAGATTTTTTATTCGCTGCAGGGCGAATCCACGCACGCGGGCCTCCCCACCGTATTCGTGCGCCTGACCGGTTGCCCGCTGCGCTGCGACTATTGCGACACTGCATACGCCTTTAGCGGCGGGCGCGGGATGAGCCTCGCCGAGATCTTGTCGCAGGTTGCGGCGTACGCGCCGCGGCGCGTGACCGTCACCGGCGGCGAGCCGCTCGCGCAGCCGCGCAGCCTCGACTTGTTGACCCGCCTGTGCGACGCGGGCTATGCGGTTTCGCTCGAAACCGGCGGCGCGCACGATATTTCGGCAGTAGATGCGCGCGTCGAGCGGGTCATGGATTTAAAAACCCCCGCATCGGGCGAATGTGAGCGCAACCTTTATTCAAACGTCGAGCACCTGCGTGCCGGCGACCAGGTTAAGTTCGTGATTTGCGACCGCGACGACTACGAATGGGCGAAGCGTCAAGTTAAGCGGCACCTGCTCGCGGCGCGTTGCGAAGTGCTGTTTTCTCCGGCGTGGCAGCGCCAGGACGCCGCCGCGCTCGCCGACTGGATTCTCGCCGACCACCTGCCCGTGCGTCTGCAATTGCAGTTGCACAAACTTCTGTGGGGCGACGTGCCGGGCAGGTGACGCGCCCGTTGCGTGCCGGCGACCAGGTTAAGTTCGTGATTTGCGACCGCGACGACTACGAATGGGCGAAGCGTCAAGTTAAGCGACACCTGCTCGCGGCGCGTTGCGAAGTGCTGTTTTCTCCGGCGTGGCAGCGTCAGGACGCCGCCGCGCTCGCCGACCGGCCTGCCCATGCGCCTGTAATGGCAGTTGCACAAACTTCTGTGGGGCGACGTGCCGGGCAGGTGACGCGCCCGTTGCGTGCCGGCGACCAGGTTAAGTTCGTGATTTGCGACCGCGACGACTACGAATGGGCGCAGCGTCAAGTCAAGCGGCCCCTGCTCGCGGCGCGTTGCGAAGTACTGTTTTCTCCGGCGTGGCAGCGCCGGGACGCCGCCGCGTTCGCCGACTGGATTCTCGCCGACCGCCTGCCCGTGCGCCTGCCCATGCACCTGTAATGGCAGTTGCACAAACTTCCGTGGGGCGACGTGCCGGGCGGGTGACGCGGTCCTTGCGGTGCGCGGTGTTTGCGCTTTATTGGGAGTCAACGCTATGAGGCGCGCGGTGGTTTTACTGTCCGGGGGACTCGATTCCGCGACCACGCTCGCGCTCGCGCGTGAACAGGGGTTTGTCTGCCACGCCTTGAGTTTCGCCTACGGCCAGCGTCACGGTGCCGAACTCGACGCGGCGGCGCGCGTTGCAAAACACCTCGGCGCCGAGGAACACCGCGTCTATTCGTTGTCATCGGAGTTGTTCGGCGGCTCGGCGCTGACCGACGCCGCGATTGCAGTGCCGGTCAGTCCGCCGGAGCATCCCGGTTCGCCGGCGCCTGAACCCGCACGGTCGCAGCATTTGCATAACGACGACGGTCAAGGCGCGGTTGAGAGCGCGAAGCCGCACTCCGGCATCCCGGTCACTTACGTCCCCGCGCGCAACACGGTGTTCCTGTCGCTGGCGCTCGCCTGGGCCGAGGCGCTCGGCGCGCGCGATCTCTTTATCGGCGCAAACGCGGTGGACTACCCGGGTTATCCCGATTGCCGCCCCGAGTTCCTGGCCGCGTTCGAGACCGTCGCCAACCTCGCGACCCGCGCCGGTGTCGCCGGCGAACGCATCCGCGTCCACGCGCCGCTGGTGAAGCTCAGCAAGGCCGGCATCATCCGCCGCGGCGCCGCCATCGGCGTGGATTACTCGTTGACCGTGTCGTGCTACCGCGCCGACGCCGCGGGCCGTGCGTGCGGGCGTTGCGACTCCTGCCGTTTCCGCGCACGCGGCTTCAGCGACGCCGGCGTTCCCGACCCGACGCCTTATGTATAATCATTTCCGCACGCGCAACGCACGCTGCAACGCATGGAATTGACGCATCAAATACTGCTGTGGGGACTGGTGATCGCGCTGGTTATGGGCGCGGTCGTCAGCAAGACCCACTTCTGCACGATGGGCGCGGTGTCGGACTGGATCAACATCGGCGACACCGGGCGTATGCGCGCGTGGGTGCTCGCAATCGCCGTCGCCATCGTCGGCATCGCGCTGCTCGACAGCGTTGCGGCGGTGGATATGACGCTGGTCAACAGCGGCGACACCGGCAAGCCGCCCTACGCCGCGCCGCAATTCGTATGGTTGCGCTACGTGCTCGGCGGCTTGTTGTTCGGGATCGGCATGACGCTCGGTTCCGGCTGCGGCAACAAGACCATGGTGCGCATCGGCGGCGGCAACGTTAAATCCGTGGTGGTGTTCCTCGCGATGGGCGCCGCCGCCTACGTGATGATCTACACCGACTTCAGTTACAACTTGTTTTTGCGCTGGATGCAGCCGCTGGCGGTCAATTTCGCCAACTACGGCATCGACAGCCAGAACGTCGCGGCCCTGCTCGCGGGCGCGCTCGGGTTGGAAGACGCCGACCTGCGCCTGATCGTCGGCATTGTGCTCGGTGCTTTGCTGCTGACCTGGGCGTTCAAGTCCGACGACCTGCGCGATAAGTTCGACAACGTGCTCGGCGGCCTCGTCGTCGGCATCGCGGTCGTCGCCGCGTGGTTTGTTACCGCCGGGCCGCTCGGGCGGACGCTGCTTGAGGAGATCGAGTTCCTCGACGAACGCCCCTACGACGTCGGCGCGCAGTCGCTGACCTTCGTCAAGCCGACCGCGCATTTCTACTACCTCATTCAGGAAGGCTTCGCGCTGAACGTTGTCACTTTCGCGCTGGTCGCCGCCGCCGGCGTGATGCTCGGCTCGTTCATCTACTCCGTTGCGTTCCGCAAGTTCCGGGTCGAATGGTTCTCGTCGTTTGCGGACTTCGCGCGCCATCTCGGCGGCGGCCTGCTGATGGGGGTCGGCGGCGTGCTCTCGCTCGGCTGCACTTTCGGACAGGCGATCACCGGCGCCTCCACGCTCGCGCTGGGCTCGTTCGTCACTTTCGCGTTCATCGTGCTGGGCGCGGCACTGACGATGAAAGTCGAGTACTACCGCCTCGTCTATGAAGACCAAGCGACTTTCGGCAAGGCGCTGGTCGCCGGCATGGCCGACTTGCACCTGCTGCCAAACAGGTGGCGCAGGCTGGACGCGGTGTAGGCGAAGCCGTTGGCAGGTCGCCCCCGCGGGCGGGAGGCCGGATTCAAGTCTGAAGTGCGGTGTTTGCCCGTTATTGTTTTGTGCCCGCCCGCGGGCGTCTTGTGTATTTCCCCCCACCGACCGGGCTGCGCCCGCCCGGCTCCCCGCCAATCCACGTCGTCGCCGACGGCGATAATGTTTTTGAACACGTCGCGCAGGTTTGCGGCGATTGTCACTTCCGCAACCGGGTAGGCGATCTTGCCGCCCTCGATCCAAAACCCGCCGCCGCGGGAGTAGTCGCCGATGACTATGCCGGCGCCGGCGGCGTGAAAACGAGGGTTGCCGGAGTCTTTAATCGCCCGCGACGGTCATGTCGCCGACGAGGATTGAGCCGCATAAAACGTTGCCGCGCCAATCCACGTCGTCGCCGACGGCAATGATATTTTTGAACACGTCGCGCAGGTTCGCGGCGATTGTCACTTCCGCAACCGGGTAGGCGATCTTGCCGCCCTCGACCCAAAACCCGGCGGCGCCGCGGGAGTAGTCGCCGGTGACCATGTTGACGCCGTGCCCCATCAATTCGGTGACGAAAAATCCGTCTCCCATTTCCTCGAACAGCGCGTCCGGCGGGCGGGTTTCGCCCTCGAACACCCAGTTGTGGATGCCGCCGGCGTTGGCGGTGGTCTGTGCGCCGAGTTTGCGCGCCGAATAACTGTCGAGCACGTAACTGGCGAGCGCGCCGTTGTCTATGATCGCGTGTTCGCGGGTGGCGACGCCCTCGGCGTCAAAGCACGCGCTGCCGAGTGCGCCGGGCAGGCGCGGGCGCTCCGCGATCCGCACAAACGAAGGAAACAGTTGTTCGCCGAGCGCGTCGAGCAGAAACGACGTGCGGCGATACAAAGCGCCGCCGCTGATCGCAGCGGCCAACTGCGACAGCAGCCCGGTCGCGAGCGCGGCTTCAAACAACACCGGCGCTTTGCGCGTCTTCAGTTTGCGCGCGCCGAGACGCCGCACCGCGCGCGCCGCCGCGCGCCGCCCGATCTCGCGGTGCGGTTCAAGGCGTTCGGGGTGGCGGTGGACGCTGTACCAGAAGTCGCGCTGCATACCGGTGCCGTTGCGGGCGTCGGCGACCGCGACACCGCTGATGCTGTGCCGGGTCGCGGCGACGGTGTGCGCAAAGCCGTGGGTGTTCGCGTAGCAATGGGCGCCGCGCAGCGTGGATACCGACGCGCCCTCGGTGTTGACCACCTTGTCGGCGGCGCGCATTTCGTTTTCGCACTCGACCGCGATGTTGATCGCGCGTTCGGCGTCGAGGTCCCAGCGCCGGTCCAGATCGAGGTCGGGAAAGTCGGTCGCCATCAGCGCGGCGTCGGCGAGACCCGCGCAAGCGTCCTCGGAGGTGTAGCGCGCGATACCGCACGCGGTCGCGACCGCTTCGGACACCGTTTGCGGCGAGAAATCGGACACGCTCGACGTGCCTTTGCGCGCGCCGAAATAAACCGTGACGCCGAGCGAGCGGTCGTTGCTGTGCTCCAGGGTTTCGACATCGCCGAGACGCGCGGTGACCGCCAGGCCGCGCGCCGCGCTCGCCACCGCTTCGGCGGCGTCCGCGCCGCGGCGCACGGCTTCCTTAAGCGCGGTATCGGCGATTGCCGCGAGATCGCTTTCGAGCGCGGGCGCACTCAAGCGTTGACGCCCCCGACGGTGAGGCCGTCAATGCGCAGGGTCGGCTGACCGACGCCGACCGGCACCATCTGCCCCTGCTTGCCGCAGGTGCCGATGCCGTCGTCGAGTTGGAGATCGTCGCCGATCATGCTCACCCGCGTCAGCACCTTCGGGCCGTAGCCGATCAGCGTCGCGCCCTTGACCGGCGTGGTCACCTTGCCGTTCTCGATCAGATACGCTTCCGACGCCGAGAACACGAACTGCCCCGAAGTGATATCCACCTGGCCGCCGCCGAAGTTGACCGCGTAAAAGCCTTTCTTCACCGATGCGATAATCTCGGCGGGGTCGTGTGCGCCCGCGAGCATGTAGGTGTTGGTCATGCGCGGCATCGGCAGATGCGAATAGGATTCACGCCGGCCGTTGCCGGTCACCGGCACCCCCATCAGCCGCGCGTTCATCTTGTCCTGCATGAAGCCCTTTAGGATCCCGTCCTCTATCAGCGTCGTGCATTGCGTCGGCGTGCCTTCGTCGTCCACGTTCAGCGAGCCGCGCCGGTGCTTGAGCGTGCCGTCGTCCACCACCGTCACGCCCCGGCTTGCGACGCGCTCGCCGAGGCGCCCGCTGAAAGCCGAAGTGCCTTTGCGCCCGAAGTCGCCCTCAAGTCCGTGTCCGACCGCCTCGTGCAGCAAGACCCCGGGCCAGCCGGGGCCGAGCACCACCACCATGTTGCCCGCCGGCGCCGCGACCGCTTCGAGATTGAGCAGCGCCTGACGCACCGCCTCGTCCACCAGAGATTTCGCGGTGCCGCGGCGGACGAACACGTCGTAGCCGTAACGCCCGCCGGCGCCGGCGCCGCCCTGTTCGCGCCGCCCGTCCTGCTCGACGATGACGCTGACGTTCAGCCGCACCAGCGGGCGCACGTCGGCGGTCAGGGTGCCGTCGGCGGCGGCGACCATCATCACCTCGTGCTCGCCCGTGAGCGACGCCATCACCTGCCGCACGCGCCCGTCGGCCGCGCGCGCCATCCGGTCTATTGATTGCAGCAGTTCGACCTTGTCGGCGTCGCCGAGGTCGGCCATCGGATCCTGCACCGCGTACAGCCCGCGCTCGGCCGCGCCGCCCCGCGCCCGCACCTGCCCGCTGTCGCCCGCACGCGCGATGCGCCGCGCCGCACGGCTCGCGTCGAGCAACGCCGGCAACGCGATCTCGTCGGAATAGGCAAAACCGGTCTTCTCGCCGCTAACCGCCCGCACGCCGACGCCCTGATCAATGCCGAAACCGGCTTCCTTGACGAGCCCGTCTTCGATCGCCCACGACTCGTGGCGCGCGTACTGCATAAACACGTCGCCGTCGTCAATGCTCGGCCCCATCAGTTGCGACAGCGCCTCGCCCAGATGCGCCTCCTCCAAGCCGAACGGACTCAGCAGTTTTTCTTTGGCGATGGTCAGTGCCTTGCCCATGCGTCTTCGAACTCCGTGTGGATCGTTTAAGTGCGCTTTAGCGTATCACGCCCGAGTTGACTCATTCCCGCGTCCGCGGCGGCGATGAGAGCCGGCGGTGGTCGGTGCACGGAAACTCTTTGCGTACGCGCGCCTGGAATGTGCGGTCGAGTTCGGCGACGGCGACGTCCTCGCCGCGCTCGAGTGCGGCGAGCGTGCGTCCCCACGGGTCCACCACCGTGCTGTGCCCCCAGGTTGTGCGGCCGTTGGCGTGGCGGCCGGTCTGGTTGGCGGCGACGACGTACACCAGGTTCTCGACCGCGCGTGCGCGCAGCAGCGTTTCCCAGTGCGCCCGTCCGGTTGCCTCGGTGAACGCCGACGGCAGTGCGACGAGGTCAACGCCGCGGTCGAGCATCGCACGGAACAGTTCGGGGAAGCGCAGGTCGTAGCACACCGCGAGACCGCAGCGCCCGAACGGCGTGTCGGCGACCACGACTTCGTCGCCGGGCGTGAACGTGCGCGACTCCGAATACTCTTCGCCGGCGTCACTCACGCGCACGTCGAACAAGTGAATCTTGCGGTAGATCGCAGCGCGTTGCCCGTGCGGGTCATACAGCGCGCACGCCGCGTACGCCCGGTCGGGGCGCGGCGAACGCAGCGGGAACGTGCCGCCGACCAGCCATACGCCGTGCGTGCGCGCCAACGCCGCGAGAAAGTCCTGGATTGGCCCGCCGCCGTCGTCTTCGCACGCGCCGAGTTGCTCGCCGAGGTCGCGGCCGATGAACGCGAACACTTCGGGCAGCACGACGAGGCCGGCACCGGCGGCGGCGGCGCGCGCGACCAATTCGCCCGCGCACGCAAGGTTCGCGGCGGTGTCGGCGCCGCTGTTCATCTGGACTGCCGCGACTTTGGAAGATAACGCCGTTGCCAAGTTGTTTTCCTCGCCGGGTTTGAAACCGCGCCCGGTGCGCCCGGCCGCTTACAGTAGAATAGCAACTATTCCGCAAAAGCAAAGGGTTGCCGGGCATGACGAGGCATCGAATCCAGTGACTTCCAAACTCAGACGGTATTCATCGCCGATGGTGGATGGCGCCGCGCGCGCGCCGAGCCGCTCGATGCTGCGCGCGGTCGGCTTCAAGGACGCGGATTTCAAAAAGCCGCAGGTCGGCGTCGCCTCGACCTGGAGCGAAGTGACGCCGTGCAACGTCCACATTGACAAACTCGCGCGCCACGCGGGGCGCGGTGCCGACGGGGCCGGCGGCAAGGCGGTGATCTTCAACACCATCACGATCTCCGACGGCATCTCGATGGGCACCGAGGGCATGAAGTACTCGCTGGTATCGCGCGAGGTCATCGCCGACTCGATCGAGACCGTCGCCGCCTGCGAGGGGTTTGACGGCCTCGTCGCGATCGGCGGCTGCGACAAGAACATGCCGGGCTGCCTGATCGCGCTGGCGCGCCTCAACCGCCCCGCGGTGTTCGTTTACGGCGGCACGATCCTGCCCGGCGTGCGCCGCCGCCGCAAGGTGGACGTCGTCTCGGTGTTCGAGGCCGTCGGCGCAGCGGCGCGGCGCAAGATCAGCAAGCGCGAACTGCACGCAATCGAGGTGTGCGCGATCCCCGGTCCCGGCGCTTGCGGCGGCATGTACACCGCGAACACGATGGCGTCGGCGATTGAGGCGATGGGCATGAGCCTGCCGGGGAGTTCGGCGCAGAACGCGACGTCGCGCGCGAAGGTCAACGACTGCGTCGCGGCGGGTGCGGCGGTGATGCAATTGATCAAAAAAGCCATCCTGCCGCGCGACATTATGACCAAGAAGGCGTTTGAGAACGCGATCACCATGGTGACCGCGCTCGGCGGCTCGACCAACGCGGTACTGCACCTGCTTGCGATGGCGCACGCCTGCGGCGTCAGGCTCAAACTCGACGATTTCACCCGCGTCGGGCGGCGCGTGCCGGTGCTCGCCGACCTGCGCCCGAGCGGGCGTTACATGATGTCGGAACTGGTTGCGATCGGCGGCATCCGGCCACTGATGAAAACGCTGCTCGACGCCGGACTCCTGCACGGCGGCTGCCTGACCGTCACCGGGCGCACGCTCGGCGACGACCTCGCCGCGGTCAAGCCCTACCCGCGCGGGCAGGACGTCATCCGTCCGCTCGACGACCCGATCAAGCGCGACGGTCATCTGGTCATCCTCTACGGCAACCTCGCGCCGCAGGGCGCGGTCGCGAAGATCACCGGCAAGGAAGGCCTGCGCTTCAGCGGCAAGGCGCGCGTGTTCGCCTCCGAAGAAGACGCGCTCAAGCGCATCCTCGGCGGCAGCGTCAAAAAAGGCGACGTGATCGTGATCCGCTACGAAGGCCCGCGCGGCGGGCCGGGTATGCGCGAGATGCTTGCGCCGACCTCGGCGGTGATGGGCAGGGGACTCGGCAAGGACGTCGCGTTGATCACTGATGGACGCTTCTCAGGCGGCAGCCACGGGTTTGTCGTCGGACACGTCACCCCCGAAGCCGCGGTCGGCGGGCCGCTCGCGGTCGTGCGCAACGGCGACCCGATCACGATTGACGCAGTCGCGCGCGAAATCAATCTCGACCTCGCCCCAAGCGAACTTCGCCGCCGCCTGAAGACCTGGAAGGCGCCGCGCCCGCGCTACCGCCGCGGCGTGCTCGCGAAATACGCCAAGCAGGTCAGCCCCGCGTCCGAGGGCGCAATTACCGACTGACCCGGCCGGAATTGAGCGCGGCGCGTTGCCCCGTCCCGCCGGATTGGTTAGGATTAGCGCCTTTCATTTTCCCGCGCCTGATCAAACCACCCGATTAAACAACGGCGTTGCCGTTGCCGAACCGCCACACCGGAGGATTGCCCGATGTCACTGACGCCGCAAGAACTCGAAGCGTTGATGGAGAGAAAAAACAAGATGCGCCGCCAGGCGTACGACGCGCGCGCCGCACAGGAGAACAAGGACGAGATCAGCGCGGACATTTGCGGGAAGTTCACCCAACTGCCCGAATACCAAAGCGCCGGGGTTGCGATGTGGTACATAGACTGCCGTTCGGAGACCCGCACCCAGCCGCAATTAAAGCAGGAGATCGAAGCCTCCGGCAAGAAGATCATCGTCCCCTACTGCACGGTGGACGAGAAAGGCGACAACAAACTGGGGCTGTGGCACCTTGAGAACTTTGACGAACTGGTGGTCGGCAAGTGGAAAATTCTCGAGCCGCCGCGCGCGCGCTGGGGCGACCCGGACAAGGAGGTCGCGCCTGAAAGCCTTGATCTCGTGATGGTGCCCGGCGTCGGCTTCGACCGCCGCGGCGGGCGCATGGGCAACGGTCAGGGTTATTACGACCGCCTGCTCGAGAAAGCCCGCCCCGACTGCCCGCTGGTCGCGCTCTGCTACGAGGCGCAACTGTTCGACGAGATCCTGGTCGGGCCGCACGACGTTTTCATGGACAAGGTCATCACCGAAAAAGACGTTTACACCGGCAAGGGAAGGAATTGATGAGCGCGGTCATTGACGACACTTACGCCGAAGCGTTCAAAAGCCTCTACGTCGAGTTCCTGATTACGGCGAAAGACCGCAAGTGGCTCGATCACGCGGTCAACGCCTGCACCGGCAACGCCTCGAGTTCGATCCTGTGCGACTGCGAGGCCGGTCTCGACCGCTACGTCGGGCCGGGCGGCGACGAAGACTTCAACACCCCCGACGGGCGCCCCGGCGCCGTGGTGCAGTTGCACGTGCCGCGCTTTTGGAAAGACCGCGCCGCCCGGCTCGAAAAGGCCGCGCTCGTGCGCCTCAGCCAGAACGTATTGACCTGCCCGACCGCGGCGTGCTTCAACCTGATTGACTCCGAAGACTATTTCCGGATGGGGCGCAAGGTCGCCTACTTCGGCAACGGCTACCAAAAACGCATCGAGCGCTACGGGCGCAAGATGTGGTGGATACCGATCCTCGGCGGCGAGTTCATTCTTGATCGCCGGCTCGGTTACGCCGACGGACTCATGGGCGGCAACCTGTGGTTTTTCGGCAGGGACACCGACGCGGCGCTGACCGCGGCCGAACAAGGCGTCGCCGCGATTCTGCCGGTTGCCGGCGTGATCACGACTTTCCCGGGCGGCGTCGCCGGCAGCGGCTCGAAAGCCGGCAGCAACTACGACTTCACGATCGCGAGCACCTACGAGAAATTCTGCCCGTTGCTGCAGGACGAACCCGGCGTCGAGGGCGGCCTGCCCGACGGCGTCGCATCGGTGATGGAGATCATCATGAACGGGCGCGACATGGCCTGCATCATCGAGGCGACGCAGGCGGCGATTGCCGCGTCCAAAGACACCGGCGGGCTGCTGATGATCTCGGCGGGCAACTACGCAGGACGCCTCGGCAAGAGTTTTATCTACCTGCATCCGGATCAGCAGCCGGCGCCCGCGTAAGGCGCCGCCCGAACTGACAATGACGGCTCCGGCCTCGCAGGGCGCGCAGATCCTTGACGGCAAGGCGGTCGCCGACGCGATCCAGGCGCGCGTCGCCGCGCAGATCGAGCAGGCGGGCAGCCCGCCGATCACGCTCGCGACCGTGCTGGTCGGCGAAAACGCGCCGGGCAAACTCTACGTCAACCTGAAACTCAAGCGCGCCGCCGCCGCCGGACTCAACCCGCTGCTGGTCGAAATGCCGGCCGGCACCACCCAGGCGCAACTCGGGCAAAAACTCACCGAACTTGCGAACGACGCGGCGGTGCAGGGCATCCTGCTGCAACTGCCGCTGCCCGAGGGGCTTGATACCCGCGCCGCGATAGAACTTCTGCCGACGGCGAAAGACGTGGACGGACTGACCCGCGCCAACCTCGGCGCGCTGGTGTGCGGCGAACCCGGACTCGTGCCGTGCACGCCGCTCGGCGTGATGCGCATACTCGAACACTACGAGATCCCGACCTCGGGCCGGCGTGCGGTCATTGTCGGACGCTCGTACCTGGTCGGACTGCCGCAGGTGTTGTTGATGGCGCGCAAGGGGTTGGATGTAACGCCTACGCTGTGCCACTCGCGCACGCCGGCGCTGAGCGAGACCTGCCGCACGGCCGATATTCTGGTCGCCGCCACCGGCGCGCCCGGGCTGATCACCGCCGACTGCGTCAAACCCGGCGCCGCGGTGCTCGACGTCGGCGTCACGCACACGCCGGAGGGAATACGCGGCGACGTGGCGTTCGAGGAAGTGTCGGCGGTCGCGGGCTGCATCACGCCGATGCCGGGCGGCACCGGCCCGGTCACCGTCGCCTGCCTGCTCGAAAACACGCTGACGGCGGCGAGAATGCAGGGAGTGGTGAAAGACTGACCGGCGGTGGGGGGGGTGCTTGGGCGGAAGTCATTCACATAATTAAAATGCAGGATAAGTCTGGTACGGTAATAGATGTTCCCATCGTTGACATGCTGGTTTTACGCAGGGACTTGTACTTTTTGATGAGTCTGCTGTTAGCCGATAAAGAAGTGGCTAAAGTAAAAAACGTGGTTGATTGGACGCAAACTCTATACGAAAACGAAGTAAGAAGGCTGATGCTGTGGGTGTCGGCGGCATCGCGCAGTTTGTTGGATCTGCAGGATCGAAGAGACATCGGCAGACAAGACTGCGGAGAATACTGGGCCGATTTTCCAGGCGGAGAAAAAGAATCGCTGTTATTCAGGCGGGCTTGTAATACCGCGATTCATGCTAAAGAAATTTGGCCTTTTAAGGTTCCGCTGCGGAAACCTAAGATAAAGATTAAGCCGGGAGAGCGGGAATCTAAGATAAAGATTAAGTTGGCATATAATGGCAGAATGACCATAAGGGGTGAATACGACGGTAAGAAAACCCGTGCACATCTTGACATGGTTGAGTTTGTGCGGATAGCGGATGCTTTGATTAACTCTTTTGAGGATGAGAACGATGCCAACGTATAGAACCGCCTATAGGTACTATTTTAAGAAAGGCAACAAGGTTGTCCACGTGGGCATCACTGATGACATAGACCAGTGCGAATATGAGCATAAGAATCAGCCAGGTTGCAGCAAGGGGCACATCGTGCAGGTGGGTGAACGGACCACTCTAAAAATCGCTCGTCAGTGGAAAAAAGAGAATCTCTCTAAGGCACACCCCGACTAGCGGGGGCTAGAACAGTTACGGCTTATTCCGGTGGAACAACCTGCCGCAGGTGTCCCGCATAAACTGCGATTGTGTCGCAAAGTGGATAATTTTTAGTGTCCGTCTTAAATTAGCGGGCGAGTGTTACTCGCTCATTGATTAACTCTTTTGAGGATGAGAACGATGCCGACGTATAGAACCGCCTATAGGTACTATTTCAAGAAAGGCAACAGAATTGTCCACGTGGGCATTACCCATGACATAGACCGGCGCGAGATGGAGCATAAGAGCAAGCGGGGATGGGGCAAGGGACACATCGTGCAGGTGGGTGAACGGACCACTCTAAAAATCGCCCGTCAGTGGGAAAAAGAGAATCTCTCTAAGGCAAAAGCCGACTGAGCGGGGAATAGCGAAGCCGCGGTTTATTCCGGCGGGACAGTCCGCCGCCAACGCCCCGCAGCGGCCGCGATCAAGCGGCGAGGCGGTAGTTTTCAGGATCCGTTGCGTCTATGTGGATTGGTTTTTTACTGTCGGGCGTCAACCTGCACCAGCAGCTGAGTTCTGCCGGATCGACCTGTTCCAGCCCCAGTTTGCTGGACGCCAGTATGCGGATATACGCCTCGGTGGCGCCCTCCAAAGTGGTTTCCCCGCGCTCCCAGCGCGAGACGGTCAGGCGCTCGCGATGAACCAACTCGCCCAGTTGCGTTTGAGTCAATCCCATCTCGGTGCGCAGGTAGCGCAACTCCGGCCCGGTCAGCGTGCCTTTTGAGGTTACGATCGTCTTTGAGATCAACTTATGCAGGCTTCCTATATTCGGGATTCTGATCACTTTTTCCCCGGCGTCGTCTTCCATGCGCAGACCTTGAATCCATACATTAGGCAACCCACACTCGGTGTAGTGATGGCGTACTATTTCGGGAGTCATTTTATAAATCCTTCCACATGAGTGTAACGATTTTGATGGCTGGCTTACGGGGATCAGGAATCACTACCGCACATATTTCTCGGTTGCCTGAGTTAGGCGATTTACTGCATATTTGTACTTGCAATATCCTAGTCTGCTTGATTCCTGTGGTTCCTCATTTATGAAGCCATGAGCAAGGATATAGAAGACATCAGAATTAGAAATACCTCTTTCTTTTGCGCGCTCCAACGCGTGTTCTGAATAACTCAATTCAAGAGAATCTCGATTTTTGTACGCCGCATAAGCACGGATTATTTCTTCGGCCTTTTCGATAGGCAAACATCGAATTCCCCCCTGCTCATCCATGTATCGTCATGATACATCACCTAAGCAACTAGTGCTACATTTAAATAGGTTCAAGACAACTTAAGGTATACTAAAATGCGCATAACACATTGTTATATAAATGAAAAAAAGTATATCATCCGTTCACGAATTTCCGGGGCGAAATTCCGCCAAATCCTGCGCCTGTTTTGCCTCGATATCGAAGCCTGCAAAGTCGCTTAAATCGTCGGCATTAGCCGCCAATCCATGAACCAGATCTTTGACAAAATCAGACAACACATCGCCTACGAATGCGAGCACACAGATTACCAATTTCATTTTTTCCGAACCGTGGTTCACCGGCGTTGATTTTCGGGACAGGGCTGTTGTCCCGCGTCCCAGTGCGGCGCGACTGCTGAATCTCCTTGAAAAGGGGGAATTATTCAGAAAATAATGCCGGGAAGGGGTGGCAGGACGGCATTGTGCTGTTTTTCGGAGTTGATCGTAATCCTAGATTAATGCCTCATAGATAACACAAACCCCCTAAATTGTCTCATAAAACTGAAAATATGAGACAAAGCACCCCAAAAGCCGCATCCATGAGATAAAACGCCGGATGTTTCCAGATTCCTGCCATCCCAATTTTCGTACGGATATAAATCTATGATTAATAAATTAAAACGACAGAAAACCCCTATAAGATAAGTCAACTTCTCTTATATTGAATTTCGGCCTCGCCGTCGCTACAATACAGTCATAATGGACACCATCCCCGAAGCGCAGCTCCTGGAGCGCATGCGCGTTGAAAATCCCTGGTGGAGCACGGCATCGCACCAGACCGATGAAGTGCATCGGAAAATGCGCCCCCGCGCCTGCATCCGGGCCTTTGCCGAACTGGTGGAAACCGAAGACGTGCGCCGTGCCGTGGTGCTGATGGGGCCGCGCCGCGTCGGCAAAACTGTGTTGCTACAACACATCATCCAGAAACTTCTGGACAAAGGCACCCCCGCCCGGGCCGTGGCCTACCTGTCGCTGGACCAGCCCCTCTATTCCAATCTGTCCATCGAAGAACTTGCCGCCCGGGTTCACGAGGCCGGCGGATTAAAAAAAGCAACGCCCGCTTTTCTCTTCCTCGACGAAATCCAGTACCTGCGGGATTGGGAACGCCACCTGAAAGTGTTTGTGGATTCGCATCCAAACATAAAATGCGTGGTGTCCGGTTCGGCGGCGGCGGCGTTGCGACTCAAGAGCATTGAATCCGGCGCCGGGCGCTTCACCGATTTTTTCCTGCCGCCGCTGACCTTCTACGAGTATCTGGATTTACAGGAAATCAACGTGCCGTTTGCACGGGAAGATGAGACAGAGAATTGGAATGATGCTAATATCAAAGAACTCAACGATCACTTCATCCGTTACATCAAAATCGGCGGCTACCCGGAAATCATTTTTTCCGAAACCATACAGCAGGACATGAGTCGTTATGTCCGTAGCGACATCATTGACAAGGTGTTGCTGCGCGACCTGCCGAGTCTCTACGGCATACAAGACATCCAGGAACTCAATTCTCTGTTCGTGGCTCTCGCCTGGAATACCGCACAGGAAGTATCACTGGACGGACTCTCGCAGAGATCCGGTGTGTCCAAGCCCACGCTCAAACGTTATCTGGAATATCTGGAGGCCGCATTTCTTATCAAAACTGTTCGCCGCATAGACCAAAATGCCAGGCGGTTCAAGCGCGCCAATTTCTTCAAGGTGTATCTCACCAATCCCTCAATCCACCACGCCCTTTTTGGCCCGCCGGAGGATGAAGGACCAAGCGGGGCATTGGTAGAGACCGCAGTATTTGCTCAGTTGTTTCATTTCCAATACGAATTTCACTACGCACGCTGGCAAGGCGGCGAAGTGGATATCGTGGCCCTTGACGAACGTGGGCATCCTTTCTGGTGTTTGGAAGTTAAATGGTCTGACGGAGGTATTGAACAACGGCAAAAGCGAGGGTCTTTGCAGACGTTTTTCAAAAAACATCCCGGGATGGAAGATTGTTATTTCACAACACGAACCAAGTTTGGGCACGTTGACATGGAAAATCAAAAGATGGCCTACTTTCCCGCCAGCGTGTATTGTTATCTTGCTGGCCGCCACGCCGCACCGGACCTCTCCCCATGAACCTCTCCGACAACGAAAAGCGCGACGTCGTCAAACTCATTGAGTCCGGCAAGCCGCTGCCCGACAAGTACCGCTTCCTGTTGTTTGACGACAAGCGGGAAGTGGAACTGGTGTGGAACGGCAAGACCAGCGAGGTGTGCAACGTGGTGCTGCCGTTTCAGGTGATTGAGCAGGTGGACGAACCGCGCGCGGAGAAGTCGGAGGATACATCGCTACAGGCGGATCTGTTCACCACCGATGCGCGTGGGCGGCAACTCAAGGGCTGGAGCAACAAACTGATCTGGGGCGACAACAAGTTGATCCTGTCCGGCCTCAAGAACGGGCCGTTGCGCGAGGAGATTGAAGCGCAGGGCGGGTTGAAACTGATTTACATTGATCCGCCGTTTGACGTGGGCGCGGATTTTTCCATGGATATTGAAATCGGCGGCGACACCTTCACCAAAAAGCCGAACGTGCTGGAGGAACTGGCCTACCGCGACACCTGGGGCAAGGGCGCGGATTCGTTTATTGCGATGATTTATGAGCGGCTGGTGTTGATGCGGGATTTACTGGCGGAGGATGGGAGTATTTATGTGCATTGTGATTGGCGGGTGAATGGTTTTATGCGGTTGGCTTTGGATGAGGTGTTTGGGAAAGAGAATTTCGTGAACGAATCTATCTGGCAGGGAGCTATCGGGGATAGTTCGGCAAAAAACAAAAAATTTATAAAGTCCCACGAAACTTTGTTTTTTTATCGTAAGGGAAAAAGAAAAGTGATCTGGAATGACATTTTTCAGGAATACAGCAAAGCCAGCGAAAGTCTTTATCGCTACTCCGATGAAAGAGGCCGCTATCGAGTAGGCCCCGTAGATAACCCAGGCGGAGGCGGCTATGTTTATGATTTAGGATATGGCGAGAAAGTACCATCAAGGGGTTATGGGATGCCCAAAAAAACTGCGTTGCTGTGGATTGAAAATGGCGAGTTGCTGATTGAGGAGGGGAAAGTTCCAGGGCGAAAACTTTATATGGGTAAGGGAGTTCGCTGTCGTGATGTTTGGATGGACATTAGAGCCACACAAGGCGGAGAATACCTGAAATACCCAACCCAAAAACCCGAAGCTCTTTTAGAACGCATCATCAAAGCCTCCTCTAACGAAGGTGACCTCGTCGCCGACTTCTTCTGTGGTTCCGGCACCACCGCCGCCGTCGCCGAAAAACTCAGCCGCAAATGGATCGCCTCCGACCTCGGCAAGTTCGCCATCCACACCACCCGCAAGCGCATGATCGGCGTACAGCGCGCACTCAAAAAGGAAAGCAAAAATTACCGCGCCTTTGAAATCCTCAACCTCGGAAAATACGAACGCCAGCACTACATCGGCGTCAATCCCGGCCTGCGACCTGAACAGCAGCAAGCGCAGATCGCCGCCAAATCAAAGGAATACCAGGACCTGATCCTCAAAGCCTACGCCGCGCAACCGGTGGAACAGTCCGGCGTGTTCCACGGCAAAAAAGCCGGACGCATGGTCGCCATCGGCCCCATCAACCTGCCGGTTACGCGCCTGTTCGTGGAAGAAATTATCCTGGAGTGCCGCAAAAATCACATCACCCGCGCCGACATCCTCGCCTTTGAGTTTGAAATGGGCCTATTCCCGCAAATCATGGACGAAGCAAAAGGCAAAGGCATCAACCTGGAAATGAAATACATCCCCGCCGAAGTCTTTGACAAGCGGGCGGTGGAGAAAAATCAGGTGGTGTTCCACGACGTGTCGTATATTGAAATTAAACCTCACATTAAGGATAAAAGTGTCGCTATAGAGTTGACTGATTTTTCTGTTTTCTATTCGCAGGACTCTATTGCAAATGTTGAAGTTAGTTTGAAGAAAGGGAAAAATAAAATCGTGGTGGAGCAAGGGCAGATTATTAAAGTGAGTAAGGCGAAAGACGGCATCGTCAAGCGTGAAGTGCTGACCAAAGAATGGGCGGATTGGATTGATTATTGGGCGGTGGATTTTGATTTTGAGAGTAAGCGTGAGATTATTAGGGTTAAAGATGAAGATACTGACAAGTGGGAAGAGCGTTGGACCGGCGACTATGTCTTTGAAAACGAGTGGCAATCATTTCGGACAAAGAAAGATCGCTCATTAGAACTCACTAGTATATTTAAGGAATGTAAACCCGGGCGACGGAAGATAGCCGTTAAAGTAGTGGATATATTTGGCAATGACACTATGAAAATTGTGCAAATTACAGTGTGAAATCATGGAAACAGAATCAATAAAAAACGTACGTGGTCAATTAGACATGTTGGAAAAACATCTCTCAACTTTTGCTCCGAGAGAGCATGGGAAAAGTGTTTATGGGCAGGAAGGGGAATACACCCCACAGTCCCTTAAAGCGGGGCTGCAAGCTATTATTACGGACTTGAGAGGTATCACGAAAGCGCATAACAAGTTTATACAACTGTCTGTCTATCAGGAAAGACTTAACATACAGATTTGCTTAAATAGGATAAATAATTTGTTAAATCAAAAAAACTACCCAAATGTTGCCAACCAGTTGGATGAATTAAAAATTATCATTCGAAGTTATAGAATCAGAGGATCATCAGAATCTCAAAAGGCTATTGAAGAACGTCTCAATGAATTACACTCAAAGAGTTCTGCACTTGAAGAAGATATTAAGAAAGTCAAAAGCATCCAAGAAAATGCCGAACAGGCACAGAGTAAAATACAACAAGCGGAGGAGAATTTTGCCTCTTTTTCAGAAAAACTTAATGGTCTCAATCAGAAATCTGATGAATTAACGGGTATTCACGAGAGGTCTTCTGATAGTAATAAAGACATAAGTCAATTATTATCTTCTGCAAAAACTCATTTCAAAGTGATTGAAGAATTTTCCCAACAAATTGAAGAAAAGCGGGCTCAACTAGAATCTCAGGAGCAAGAGGCAGAAAAGTATAAGCAACAACAGGAAGAACTTCTTGAAGAGGCTAGTCAACTGATAAAGCAATCTAAGATAGCTCTTGAGTACACGACCGCTGCAGGAATCAGCGCGGCCTACCAAGAAAAGTACAGTCAAGCTAGAAAGTGGAATAATTTTGTGGGTTGGTTATCGGGTGCTTTACTTTTTACATTATTTTCAGTTGGGTTGGGTTTCTATATCTTGGGATCTTTAACGGATGATGGGGCAGATGTAGTAACTGCCGCACTTAGGCTGACTCTAATTCCTTTGTTAATAGCGGGTGCTTGGTTTTGTGCGGGCAGATATGTCAAAAATAAAAACTTGGCTGAAGACTACTCTTATAAAGCAGTGCTGGCAAAATCATTAATGGCATTTATGGAAAAGATAGAATCAAAAGACAAAAGTTACTACGTGCGCGGGATTTTGAATCAAATCCTTCAAGATCCACTGAGAAAAAGGCATGATGAAGTGGATTTTATGAAAAGCGCTATAGATAACGTCACAGAAAATAGTACTGCGGACAAAAAAGACCCAAACCCGAAAGAATAAATTCCCCCAATAATTATGGCACTCCATCCTGATTTTCCAGATTCTCCTCATGCAATTTTGGAGCCTGATGTTCGCTGGCTCCCGGCAGATGAAACGTTACGCGAGACGAGTTTTGAGAAGTTGTTGCCACCGCTGGTCCCGGAGTTAAGGAGACAAGTTAAGAAGTGGCGTGATAGCGGGTACAAGGGGGCTACTGAGACAAGCCGCAGCCTTTTGAATTGGTGGTTCAACACCCCGCACTTAATTTCTAATACAAATGATGGAACGGCAACGGAGTTCCAGTATTACTTTGCCCAGAGGGAAGCCATTGAGACGATCATTTATTTATACGACGTGGCACGTATAAAAGACAAGTACGACATGCTTCGATTTGACAAATCCGGCGCTGTTTCCGCAAACATGTTCGATGAGAGTTGGAAACGCTTTGTCGTCAAGATGGCGACAGGAACGGGAAAAACTAAAGTTATGAGCCTGGTCTTGGCTTGGAGTTATTTCCATAAGATTTACGAGGATGAATCAGAACTTGCCCGCAACTTTCTTGTGATTGCTCCCAACATTATAGTTTTGGACAGACTGCGTAAGGATTTTGTAGACTCGAAAATTTTCAGGGAAGATCCGATATTGCCTGATGATGGAGTGGGCGGCCGGAATTGGAACGATGACTTTAACTTGACCGTGCACATACAGGATGAAGTGCGTGTTACTCGTCCTGCTGGCAATGTCTTTCTGACTAATATCCATCGCATATATGCCGGCGACGATGCTCTTCCATCGGCTGACGATGACGATACGAGGGGCTATTTTCTAGGCAAAAAACCGACAGGTGCGACTACGGATTCCAAGATAGATTTAGGGGTTATCGTTCGTGACATAGATGAGTTAGTGGTTTTGAACGATGAGGCGCATCACATACACGATAGTAGTCTCGCTTGGTTTAAGTGCATTGAAGACATTCACAATCATTTGCTGCAGAAAGGCAGCGAGTTATCTTTGCAGGTAGATACCACCGCGACACCCAAGCACAATAATGGGGCGATTTTCGTGCAAACTGTTTCAGACTACCCGTTGGTCGAAGCAATTTCTCAAAATGTGGTTAAACATCCCGTGCTTCCCGATTCTGCCAGCAGGGCTAAACTCAGAGAGAAGCAAAGCATTAAATATACTGAAAAGTATTCTGATTATTTGCATCTGGGGGTGGTTGAATGGAGAAAAACTTATGAGGAACACAAGAAACTAGATAAAAAAGCGATTTTGTTTGTAATGACGGATGACACAAAGAATTGCGATAGCGTTGCCGAATATCTAGAAAGCACCTACCCTGATCTGAAAGATGCCGTACTGGTTATTCACACTAAAAAGAATGGGGAGATTTCTGAGGCAGACAGCAGTAGAAACAAAGACGAATTGGAAAAGTTGAGAAAGCAAGCGAATGCTATTGATAGTGCAGATAACTCGTATAAGGCTATTGTTTCAGTGCTGGTGCTTAAGGAAGGTTGGGATGTACGTAATGTGACGACGATTGTGGGCTTGAGGCCATATACCGCTCAGAGCAACATTTTGCCGGAACAAACCTTAGGCCGCGGTTTGCGCAGGATGTATCCGGATGAGGATGCGGAAGAACAAGTCAGTGTGGTTGGGACTGACGCCTTTATGGAATTTGTGGAGTCCATTCAAACTGAGGGGGTTGAACTGGAACGCGCAGCGATGGGAGAGGGCACTAGTGCAAAAACGCCGCTCATTATTGAAATTGACCATGACAACAAAAACAAAGATATGGATGCACTGGATATCGAGATCCCGGTTCTGACCGCTAGAATCTATCGTGAGTATAAGAACCTTGACGATCTTGATGTTGGCACTTTTGGTTGTGAGAAAGCGCCTTATCGTCAGTTTGTAAAGGAACAGCAGCGGGAAATTGTTTTTAAAGACATCACAACAGGAGAAATTACACATATCACGAAACTGGATATTTCCGGTGTCCCTAATTACAGCAGTGTCATTGGGTATTTTACAAAGACAATCATGAAAGATCTGCGTTTATTCAGCGGGTATGATGTGCTTTATGGAAAAGTAAAAGAGTTTATAAGGTTTCATTTATTTGGCAAGGAAATCGAATTGGAGAATCCCAACACTTTGCGTAATCTGTCGGAACTGGTTGCCTGCAAGACATTAATTGATACTTTCAAAAAAAGGATCAACGAATTAACGGTGCAAGACCGGGGCAATGCGGAAATACGGGATGCGATCAAGTTGCGTAAAACACGCCCCTGTGTCGTTAAGCAGCAAGAGTATTTGATTCCTAAAAAGAGTGTTTTCAATAAGATTGTGGGGGATAGCCACCTTGAGTTGAAGTTTGCGGGGTTTTTAGAGGAATGTGCGGACATTATTTCCTATGCAAAAAATGCCACTTCCCATTTCAAGATAGATTACGTGAACGCCGACGGGAATATTTCTAATTATTACCCTGATTTCCTGGTCAAAAAATCCCCCTCTGAGATTTTTATTGTGGAAACTAAAGGGCTAAAAGATATGGACGTGGATTTGAAAATGAAAAGGTTGAAACAATGGTGTGAAGATATTAATCGAATACAATCAGAAGTTATTTATGACTTTGTTTATGTGGATGAGAAAGGGTTCTACGAATATAATCCACAATCATTTAAAGAGTTGGTGGAGGGTTTCACCAATTATAAATAACCGGGTCTTTACCGCATGAATGAAACTGCCAGACAAAAGTACCTGCGCGAGGCTTTTGGGGATAACCCCCAGAGAGAGCGTATGCAGGCAAGAGCACTTAAATACGCACATGAAATACGTCGGTTTGAAATAGATCTTTTTTGGAAAAGGTCGGCTTATTTTTGGGTTTTTATTGCACTTGCGTTTGTCGCTTATGCTGGTTTGGTAAAGTCTCAAAACGGTTTGGTCCTATGGGTAGCCTCTGTTGCTCTGAGTTCTGTTGGACTGATCCTTTCTTTTTGGTGGTGGTTGGCTAATAAGGGTAGTCGGTATTGGCAAGAGATTTGGGAGAAAAATATTGACTTTTTAGAGGATGAAATTACAGGCAAATTATATAAGACATCTATCCACGAATATACTGGATCAAATTCGCTTCTTTCAGCGTCCCCCTTTTCTGTTTCTAAAATTGGTATTGCTGTAAGTCTTTTGAGCACGGTTATTTGGTCGGTGTTGCTTGTTTTCAGCCTGATGTGTTTTGACCCTGGATGTGTCCCATACAGGTGGTGGATAGTAGGATCTATACTAGTGGCCACTGTTATGGTCTTGTGGCTTTCATGGAAGCACTTGGAAAGCGATCATGCTCAGGAAGGGGATGAAATTCCCCTTGACAGTGATAGCGGTTATTACATACGCCGACGGTAGGAGGTATGTATGTTCTCAGTTGTCCATCCGCATCAATACCCCCCAAGCGCACGTCATCAGATAGAATTGGCGGCGGAATTGTCCAGGTCGCTTATCCAAGAGTGGCTGTCCACTGTCCATACCAGGAGTCTCTTATGAACAAGCCAACACCTCCCAAAATACTGACCATGGAGGAAATTGCCGCCCAAAACCCGCAAATGAACTTGCGCGGATTTCACGAGTGGCAACAAAAGCAGGCGGAACTTGAAGCCGGCGGCATTGACACTAATCCCCCGCGCGAACCCCCCAAACCCAGGCGCCAACAGCCAATTCCTTTTAGCCTCCTCGGTCTGTAGAAGAAAAACCGACTTGCAAAAAAAAGTCCGCATAGATTCCGACTTGATATCTCCACGGATGGAACGGCGCTGTTTCAGCGTTTGGCGATGCCGGCATTGCCGAACGTCACAAACCGCTTTCCTCTTGGCGCGAGGGAATCCCCCTTAACCCCGTTGCAACGCTCCATTTCCCTCTAGCGGTCAAACGGGTACGCCGCGCACCGGTAAAGGTGTCAGTCAATGGCACCCACGCACCCTGTTGCAGCCGTTGCTTCAGTTGGTCTGAGGTGCCCCGACTTTGCCCCGCCTCACTCAGCCTTAGCCGGTCAACCCCCCGCCGAACACGGTTCCAGCCTCCCGCGTCATGGCATCCCTTTGCCGCGGGCGGCAGCAAGCGCCGTCTTGATCCCCGTCCCGGGGAGCCATGCCCCGGAGCAGGGCATACGCTTCTGACTTGCATCGGACTTACGCCCGCTTGAGAAACAGCCGCTGTTTGCGGCATAATTGCCGGCTTCGCCCGGTTTTTCCCGGCGAAATCCATTGCCCACTCAACCGAACTTCAGGACAACAACCATGCCAGGACGTAATTTCTTATATGTGCCGGGCCCGACCAATCTGCCGGCGGCCGTTGACAACGCGATGCGCGTTCCGCAGGAGGATCACCGTCGCCCCGACATGCACAAACTGACCAAGCCGCTGTTCAGGGATCTCAACCGGGTTTTCAAAACCGAGACGGGGCAATCGTTCATCTTCCCCGGCTCAGGCACCGCCGGCTGGGAGGTCGCGCTGGTGAACACGCGGTCGCCGGGAGACAAAGTGCTGAGCGCGCGCTTCGGGCAGTTCAGCCACCTGTGGATTGATCTCGCGCAGCGCGTCGGCCTCGACGTCGAGGTTTTCGAGACGCCGTGGGGGCAGGGTTTTCCGCTCGACAGACTCCAAAAGCGCCTCAAGGCCGACACCCGCCACCAGATCAAGGGCGTGATGGTGTGCCAGAACGAAACCGCGACCGGCGTCGCCAGCGACGTGCGCGGCGTGCGCAAAGTGCTCGATCGGGTCAAGCACCCGGCGATGCTCTACGTGGACGGCGTCAGTTCAATCGCGAGCGTGGACTTCCGCATGGACGACTGGAAAGTGGACGTCGCGATCAGCGGCTCGCAAAAGGGCTTCATGCTGCCGGCGGGACTCGCGCTCGCATGCTTCAGCAAAAGGGCGTTGCAATCTCGCAAGCAAGCAAAGTGCGCACGGTGCTATCTCGACATCGAAGACCATATCGTCACCAACAAGGACGGTTTCTTTCCGTACACCCCCTCGATCCCGCTGCTGTACGGCTTGAGAAAGTCGCTCGACCTGCTGCTCGACGAGGGCCTCAACAGCGTGTTCAAGCGCCACCACCGCCTCGCCGAAGGCGTGCGCCGCGCGATTTGGGCGTGGGGTCTCAAGACCTGCGCGAAAGAGCCGAAATGGTATTCGGACACGGTCACGGCGATTGTCGTGCCGCCGAGCCGCGACGCGCGCAAGGTGATTGATATCGCCTACCACCGCTACAACATCTCGCTTGGCGCGGGGCTTTCCAAACTCGCGGGCAAGGTGTTCCGCATCGGGCATCTCGGAGACAACAACGAGACCTCGATCCTCGCGGCGCTCGCGGGCACCGAAATGGCGATGCGCGACGCGGGTCTCAAGATTGCCGCCGGCAGCGGCACCGCCGCGGCCGAGGAATACTTCCGCGAAACCGCGCCCGGCGCGAAAAAGTCCAAGGCCAAAAAGGTAGCGGTCAAAAAGCCCGCGCCCAAAAAGCCGGGGCGCCCCAAAGCCACCGCAAAGAGCCGCGGCTGAGCCCCGGCGCGCAACACGACCATGAGCCACACACGTTACGAACCCGCGACCGCCCGCGTGCAGCGCAGCGAACTCGCGGTGCCGGCGTCGAACCCCGGCATGATCGAAAAGGCGCTCGCGTCGGACGCCGATTACGTGTTTCTTGATCTTGAGGACGCGGTTGCGCCCGACGACAAGCCGCAGGCGCGCAAGAACGCAATCCAGGCGCTCAACGACCTTGATTGGAAAGCCGCCGACAAGACCGTGTCGGTGCGCATCAACGGTCTCGACACACACTATATGTACCGCGACGTGGTGGACGTGGTCGAGCAGGCCGGGCGACACCTGGACACAATCCTGGTGCCGAAGGTCGGCGTGCCCGCGGATCTGTACGCGGTGGACATGATGGTGACCCAGATCGAGGAAGCGATGGGCATCGAGCACCGCATCGGACTGGAAGCGCTGATCGAAACCGCAATCGGCATGGCCCACGTCGAGGCGATTGCCGCCGCGCGCGGCACGCGCCTGGAGGCGATGCACTTCGGCGTCGCCGATTACGCCGCGAGCAACCGTGCGCGCACGGTCAACATCGGCGGCCTCAATCCCGACTACCCGGGCGATCAGTGGCACGCGGCGCTCAGCCGCATGACCGTCGCCTGCCGCGCCTGCGGCCTGCGCCCGATCGACGGCCCGTTCGGAGATTTCAGGGACTCCGACGGCTACATTTTCGCGGCGAAGCGCGCCGCGGCGCTCGGCATCGAAGGCAAATGGGCGATCCACCCCTTGCAGATCGAACTCGCGAACCGGGTGTTTTCGCCGCCGCCCGCCGAGATCGAAAAAGCGCGCAAGATCCTCGCGGAACTCGACAAAGCCGCGCGCGAGGGACGCGGCGCAGCCTCGCTCGACGGCAAGATGATCGACGCGGCCTCGGCGCGCATGGCTGAGAACGTCGTGCGCACCGCCGACGCGATCAACGCCAAAGAGGGGGGCGTTTGAACCGGCGCCTCAGCGAACCACGGCGGTGAACATTCACGAATACCAGGCCAAGGAACTGCTCGCCGAGCACGGCGTCAGAATTTCCCCCGGCAGGATCGCTTTCAGCCCGGAGCAGGCGGTGGTCAGTTACCGCTCGCTCGCAATCGAAAAATGCGTGCTCAAGGCGCAGGTGCACTCGGGGGCGCGCGGCAAGGCCGGCGGCATCATCGTCTGCGAGAGCGACCGCGAAGTCGCGAAGGCCGCCGACAAGTTGATCGGCTCGCGCCTGGTGACGCACCAGACCGGCCCGCAGGGCAAGATCGTCGAGAAAGTCTATATCGAAGCCGCGAGCGAGATCGAGCGCGAGATCTACGCGGCGTTCGTGGTTGACCGCGCGAGCGAGCGCGTCGTCGCGGTGGTTTCGAGCGAGGGCGGCGTGGAGATCGAGGAAGTCTCGGCCAAAAACCCCGCGGCGATCATGCGCGTGCCGGTGGACCCGGCGGTCGGGCTGACCGCCTTTCAGGCGCGCGAACTCGCATTCTCGCTCGACCTGTCCGGGGAAGTGGTCAAACAGGCGATCACCACTTTCATGGCCTGCTACAACGTCCTGATCACGCTCGACGCGAACATGGTCGAGATCAACCCGCTGGTGGTGACGCGCCAGAAGCGCCTGATTGCGCTTGATGCAAAGATCAACTTCGACGACAACGCGCTGTTTCGCCACCCCGAGATCACCGAGCGGCGCGACAAGTCGCAGGAAGACCCGCGCGAGACCCGCGCCTCCGACCACGACCTCAGCTACGTCGGCCTCGGCGGCAACATCGGCTGCATGATCAACGGCGCCGGGCTGGCGATGGCGACGATGGACATGATCAAGCACGTCGGCGGCGAGCCCGCGAACTTCCTCGACATCGGCGGCGGCGCGTCGCCCGAACGGGTCGCGAAGGCGTTTGAACTGGTGCTTGAGGACGACAACGTCAAGGCGTTGCTGGTCAACATCTACGCCGGCATCAACCGCTGTGACTGGATCGCCGAGGGCATCGTCAAGGCGGTCAAGAAACTCGAAGTCAACGTTCCGCTGATCGTGCGTTTGTCGGGCACCAACGTCGAACTCGGCAAGCAGATGCTCGAGGACAGCGACTTCCCGATCATCTCCGCCGACACGCTCGGCGAAGCCGCGCAACACGCGGTTGCGGCGGTCAACCGGGGTTAAACGCCGTGTCCATCCTGCTAGACGAGCACAGCGAAGTCATCATCCAGGGCTTTACCGGGCGCATCGGCTCGTTCCACGCCAAAGAGATGATGGAATACGGCACCAACGTCGTCGGCGGCGTGACGCCGGTCAAGGGCGGGCAGGCGCACCTCAACAAGCCGGTGTTCAACACCGTCAAGGAAGCCGTCGCCGCGACCGGTGCCGACACCAGCATCGTGTTCGTGCCCGCGGCGGCGGCGGCGGATTCGATCATGGAGGCCGCCGACGCCGGCATCCGTTACTGCGTTGCGATCACCGACGGCATCCCGACGCTCGACATGATGAAAGTCAAGCGCTTCATGCGCCGCTACCGGCGCAAAGACAAGATGATCCTGACCGGCCCCAACTGCGCGGGCACGATCACCCCGGGCAAGGCGCTGCTCGGCATCATGCCCGGACACATCTATATGCCCGGCGAGGTCGGCGTAGTCGCGCGCTCAGGCACGCTCGGCTACGAAGCCGCGTCGCAGATGAAAGCCGCCGGCATCGGCATCTCGACCAGCGTCGGCATCGGCGGCGACCCGATCAACGGCAGTTCGCACCGCGACATCCTCGAACTGTTCGAGGCCGATAGCGCTACCAAGGCGGTGATGTTGATCGGCGAGATCGGCGGGCCGCAGGAGGCCGAAGCCGCCGACTACATTCGCGAGCGGATGAGCAAGCCGGTGGTCGCGTACATCGCGGGGCTGACCGCGCCGAAAGGGCGGCGCATGGGCCACGCCGGCGCGATCGTGTCGGGCAAGGGCGAAAGCGCCGCCGAGAAAGTCAAGATTTTGCAGGAAGCCGGTGCGATCCTCGCGCCGAGTCCGTCGGAACTGGGCGCCACCATGGAACAAGCGCTAAGCCGGTGTTGAATAACGCGATTTTGGCCCATGGCACCCGGTTTCCGCCGGCGCCGTTAAAATAAGGGAACCATGCCCTCAAGGATTTTTGAAATGAAAGACAAAACAGTCATCGTTACGCGGCGCTGGCCGGGCGTCGTCGAAGAAGAACTGCAACAAATGTGCGGCGACGTCCGGCTTAACGAAGCCGACCGCCCGCTGTCGAAAGACGAACTCAAAGACGCGCTGCACAGCGCCGACTGCGTGTTGCCGACCGTGACCGACGCGTTTGACGCGGAGGTGCTCGGCGTCTCCGATATGCGCTGCAAGTTTCTCGGCAACTTCGGCGTCGGTTTCAACCACATAGATTTGGATGCGGCCAAAGCCGCGGGGCTGGTCGTCACCAACACGCCCGAAGTGCTGACCGACTGCACCGCCGATATCGCGATGGTGCTGATGCTCGCGGTCGCGCGCCGCATCGGCGAAGGCGAACGCCACGTGCGCGCGCAGGCGTGGGAAGGCTGGCGCCCGACGCATATGGTCGGCACCAAAGTCACCGGCAAAACGCTGGGGCTGGTCGGCTTCGGGCGCATCGCCCAAGCGGTCTCGAACAAGGCGCATTTCGGTTTCGGCATGAAGATCATCTACACGGATCCGTTTGACGTCCCCATCGAAGTGACGAAGAAGTACAACGCCGAGCGTTGCGACTCGCTCGAAGACCTGCTGCCGAAAGCCGATTTTGTTTCACTGCATTGCCCCGGCGGCAAGCAGACTTACCACCTGATCAACCGGGAGCGGCTGGCGCTGATGAAGCCGGGGGCGTATCTGATCAACACCGCGCGCGGCGACGTCATAGATAACCGGGCGCTGATAGAAGCGCTCAGCCGCAATCGCATCGCGGGCGCCGGCCTCGACGTGTACGAAGGCGAGCCCGCCCTCGACCAGGGTTTTCTGATGCTCGAAAACGCGGTGCTGCTGC
Organism: Candidatus Oxydemutatoraceae bacterium; assembly: GCA_965211995.1. Taxonomy (GTDB): domain Bacteria; phylum Pseudomonadota; class Gammaproteobacteria; order Poriferisulfidales; family Oxydemutatoraceae; genus CAYFZO01. The sequence goes on along the minus strand of OZ243040.1, from coordinate 1,574,793 downwards.
CGCATCTCGGCAGCGCGTCGTCTGAAACGCGCATCGCGATGGGCCGGCGCGTTCTCGAAAATCTCCGCACCTATCTCGCCGGCGGAAAACCCGGAGACCGAGTCGCCTGAGGAAGCCGCGACCGCTCTGCTTCGCCCATCCGGCGAATTCAAATCCGAAATGCAACGCCTGTTGTGCCCGCAGACGTCGAGCAAAGGGGCGCAGTGATGATGTCTTTTGACTTTCGCGCAGGCGTTCGTGGCGTCATTCCCGCCCGCATCGTCGTCGTCGGGAATCCGCGGCGTCGGCGGGTTTGTCTTTGCAATGGAGTCCCCAGTTCATGACAGCCACCCGCCGCTGCGACCATCCCGGCTACCTCGAACCGGTTGCACCCCGCCGCGGGCGCGACCGTGCCGGGATCAGCCGGCGTTCAATCGCCTGTGCTGAACGCACGCTGCAACTGTTTCACGCACTGCTGCTCGATGTCATCCGCCTGCTGTTGCCTCCGCAGATGGCGGTCAAAGGAACGCAGTGATAATGTCTTTTGACTTTCGCGCAGGCGTCCGCGTCGTCATTCCCACCCGTGCCGTCGTCGTCGGGAATCCGCGGCGTCGGCGGGTTTGTCTTTGCAATTGAGTCCCCAGTTCATGACAGCCACCCGCCGCTGCGACCATCCCGGCTACCTCGAACCGGTTGCACCCCGCCGCGGGCGCGACCGTGCCGGGATCAGCCGGCGTTCAATCGCCTGCGCTGAACGCACGCTGCAACTGTTTCACGCACTGCTGCTCGATATCATCCGCCTGCTGTTGCCTCCGCAGACGTCGAGCGAAGGGGCGCAGTGATGACGTCTTTTGACTTTCGCGCAGGCATCCGCGTCGTCATTCCCGCCCGTGTCGTCGTCGGGAATCCGCGGCGTCGGCGGGTTTGTCTTTGCGGTTGAGCCTCAAGTTCATGACAGCCACCCGCCGTTGCGACCATCCCGGCTACCTCGAACCGGTTGCACCCCGCCGCGGGCGCGACCGTGCCGAGATCAGCCGGCGTTCAATCGCCTACGCTGAACGCACGCTGCAACTGTTTCACGAACTGCTGCTCGACGTTATCCGCCGCCGGCGGCCGCATATAGAAGAGTTGTTTACCGGCAGGCAAATGCGCGCGCGCAGCGACCTCGACCTGCTGCACACGCTGCAGGCACGCGGGATCTGGTTTCAGTTGCTGAACATCCTCGAGCAGAACGCGACCGTGCGCCGCCGCCGCGAGATTGAAACTTCGCTCGGCGCCGATTGCAACGATGGCACGTTCATGAGTTTGTTCGCCGCCGCGCGCGAAAAAGAACTCACCGCCGACACCGTGCAAGCGCTGCTCAACGATACGCTGATACAGCCGGTCATCACCGCGCATCCGACCGAAGCCAAGCGCATCACCGTTTTGCAGATACACCGGCGCATCTACCTGCGGCTGAAAGAACTCGAACTCGCGCGCTGGACGCCGCGGGAGCGCAACGAATTGATCCTGCGCCTGCGCGACGAGATAGACCTGCTGTGGATGACCGGGGAAATCCGCTTGGAGAAGCCGTCGGTCGAAGACGAGATCGCGTGGGGCTGCCATTTTTTTCACGAATCCATCTTTGAAGCGGTCAACACCGTGCACGAGCAACTCTGCGATGCTCTCGCCGCCCATTACCCCGAGGCGGCGCCCGCGACAACCGCGGCGCTGCTGCGTTTCGGTTCGTGGATCGGCGGCGACCGCGACGGCAACCCGTTCGTGACCGCGGACGTCACGCGCAAGGCTTTGTTCACGTACCGTGCGACCAGCCTCGCCAACCTGGAAACGGAAATGAGGGGGCTGCTCAGGCATTTGAGCATTGCCGCTCATGCGATCAATGTCCCCGGCTATTTTCGGCGGCGCCTGAACGAGTTGCTCGACGCCTCCGGAGAACGCGACGCGACGGAAAAGCGCAACCCCGGAGAGTTGTTCCGCCAATACGCGCGCTGCGTTATCACCAAAATCAAAAACACCGCCGCCGCAAGCGACGGTGGCTACCGCGACGCCGAAGCATTGCTGGACGACCTCGAAATCATGTATCGCTGTCTGAACGACGCGGCCGCCGACGGCCTCGCCCGCCGTTACGTCTTGCGCCTGATCCGCATCGCCCGGACCTTCGGTTTCAGAACGGCAAGCCTCGACCTCAGGGAAAACTCGACCCGCATCAATCAGGCCCTGACGGAGATTTTGGCCAAGGCGGAACTGCGCCCGCCGCAAGCCGGCGGCGACTATCTGAAATGGGTGGCGGAACTGCTCGACGCGCCCTGCCCGCGCCTGCCTCCGGACACTGAATTGTCCGGGCAAACCGTCGAGACTTTCAAGATCTTCCGTCTCGTCGCCGAAGTCGGTGGCCGTCTCGACAAATCCGCGTTCAACAGTTTCATCCTGAGCATGACGCGCTCAGGCGCGGACGTTTTGAACGTCTATCTGCTCGCGAAGTTCGCCGGATTATTCAACGCCGGCGCGTGCCGCATCGCGGTGGTGCCGCTGCTCGAAACCATCAACGATCTGCGCAAGGGGCCGGACATTCTTGCGGAAATCCTGACGGCGGACGCCGTGCGCCGCACGCTTGACTCGCTCGGCGGCGTGCAGGAGATCATGGTCGGGTATTCGGACTCCAACAAGGACGGCGGCTTCGTCTGCTCGAACTGGGAGACCGGCAAGGCGCAGCAACGGCTGCACGCCGTCGGCCGTGAGCACGGCGTCGCGGTGTCTTTTTTCCACGGGCGCGGCGGTTCGAGCAGCCGCGGCGGCGCCCCGATCGAGGACGCAATTGCCGCGCAGCCGCCGTTCACGGTCAACGGCAGAATGCGGGTGACCGAACAGGGCGAAGTGGTGTCTGCAAAGTTCGCGAACCTGGGCACCGCCGAGCATCAACTGGAAATGCTGTGCGCGTCGGCGCTTGAACACAGCCTGCTGTCCGGCGTTGACCGGCGGCTGACGCGCAACAGCGAATTCGATGCGGCGATGGAAACCTTGTCCGCCGCTTCGTTCGCGGCCTACCGCCGATTGGCTGATCAGAAAGGACTGCTTATGTTCTATCAGGCGGCGAGTCCGGTCGGGGAGTTGGCGCTGCTGAAGATCGGGTCGCGCCCGGCACAGCGCTTTGGCGCCGGCACGCTCGACGACCTGCGCGCGATCCCCTGGGTGTTCGCGTGGTCGCAGAACCGAATGATGGTGCCCGGCTGGTTCGGCTTCGGTTCCGCGGTGCGGACCTTGGTGTCGGAACATGAAGGCGCGCTTGCGTTGCTGCGCACGATGCTGCGGGACTGCCCTTTGTTTCGCCTGATCGCCAACGAAGTCGAAAAGAACCTGCCGCAGGTCAATCTTGATATCGCCGCCGCTTACGCGGAGATGGTGCCCGACACCGGCGTGCGCGACAAGATCTTCGGCCTGATCAAGGACGAGTACCGCCTGAGCGCGGAAATGCTGCTCAGCATTACCGGCAAAAAACACCTGTGCGAGAGATTCCCGCGCTTCGGGCGCCGCCTCGAAAGACGCCTGCCGATGGTGGATCAAGCCGGGTTTGAACAGGTGCGCTTGATCTCCGAGTTGCGCGGCATGGACGTGACCGATGAGAGCAGCCATCAGGAAAAACTGGTCGCGCTGCTGTTGTCAATTAACTGCGTGGCGGCGGGACTTGGCTGGACGGGGTGAGAGCACCTTGCTTACAGCGAATACATCTCGCCGAGGCCCCGTGCTATCCGCGTGAACTCGGCTCTCAGTTCCCTGGGGCCGACGACCTCGGCGTAATTGCCGAAACCCAACAACCACCAGCGCAGTTGAGAAGTGCTTTCGATATTGATCCTTAATCTCGTTCGTCCGCCGGGATGCTTGCACAAACTCTGCCCCGGGCCGAGCGGGGTTTCCCGCAAGTGTTTCGCAACCGGCTGGCGGCTGGCGGCTGCCGGGCCGAGCGGGGTTTCCCGCAAGTGTTTCGCAACCCCGGCGTCAAACAACACGTCCAAATCAATTTTGCCGCCGGTGGGATAATCGAACGGCTTTGATTGCCAAAACTCGCTCAGATCAACTCCGATCGGTTTTACAATCGCTTTGTCCAGCACCCTGGCTGTGCGAAAACGGTGCAATGCCAGTTGCCTGACGTTGCGATCTTTTTCTGAAGTGCAAACCAGGTAACTCACCCCGTGGCGATGCACGAGCGCAAGAGGGTTGATTTCCCACTCGTCGTCCTGCGATGCGTCGCGTGCCCGGTACCGGACGTGCAGCCGCTTGTCCCGCAGCAGCGCGTCGTGTACCGCGTGGTTCACCCGCGGGCGTATGCGTGCCGGCATCAGCGACTGGCTGCGCGGAATAACTCTGACTTTCCTTTTCCACTCGCTCAGATGGCCTCTCCCGCTTTTCTTCAGAACCTTCCGCGCCGCATCGAAGTACGGCTTAAGGCCCGAGCCGATGCTTGCGGGAAACAACTCGGCCAGATGTGACTCGGCCAGCATAAAAGTCAGCGCGGTGTAGGCGTCCATGGACGGGATCGAAAAAAGCGTGGCGTCGCGAGACCAGCACCAAACCAGGCGGCGCCCCTGCTCCTCGGCGGTGATGGGAAAAGCGACGGACAAATCGCGCAGGTCGCGTTGCAGGGTGCGGATGCTGATCTCGAATCTGTCGTTGCGCAATCTCCGGCGCAACTCCCTGACCGCGATGCCGTTCGGATGTTTCGGCAGGTGGCACAAGGTTCTGAGGCAGCGAACGGTAGAGAAAGGAGATTTTGTTAAAAAAATCGCCCCAAAACTACATGAGTATATGTACGGAGGAAATGGCAAACGGCGTATAAAGATATCCTCCTCACAACTTGAACGACAACCTGAACGTAAGAAGGTTTATGAAGAAGTTTTAGAAATTCTAAAACGGGCTAAAAAATGCCCCCCTCTAAAGTTTGCAGCAGATGTAGAAGAGGTGAGCGTCTAAAACCATCTGAAAGATGCCAGCCCTCTAAAGGGACGCGCATAAAGTGTAAAACGCTCGGCAAGTGCAGATGAAAATCATTCTAAGCAGAAAAGGATTCGATTCTTCCAATGGGGGAATACCAAGTCCGATACTTCCAGATGGGGGAATGGTTTCTCTGCCGATTCCAGCCTCACGTTCACCGACGAGATTAAATGATCTGAATGTAAAAGGTTATGACATAGTTGATATTGTTCAAAGCCTGACAGGAAAGAAGAAATCTGGGGTTTCGAAATATGTTCATCTCGATCCCGACATAGACCGGCGACTCCTTGCGAATAGACCGAAAGGTTGGAAAGGGGCATTCGGACAAGTGGGTGCCGCCCAAGGGCATTTGGAAAATGCCGGTGTCGGGGTGGGGGATCTGTTTATTTACTTCGGCTGGTTCAGAGAAATAGAGAAACACGGGGGAACTTGGAAGTTCAAGCGGGATTCGATAAATATGCACGCAATATACGGATGGCTGTTCGTTGAAGAAGTAATCCCGATATATGGCAAAGAGAAAGACGTTCTTAAAAAATATCCATGGCTCAAACATCATCCCCATTTGTGCGGCATAGACAACAAGAAAAACACCGTTTATGTGGGCAGTCGAGCCTTACCCTCTAAAATCAATTCCAATCAAGCGGGCTATGGTGTTTTTAATAAGGTTAAGCCGATACAGATTCTGACTGATATGACCCAAAACAACAAATCAGTTTGGGAACTGCCGATCTGTTTTTATCCAAAAAGCGAGGAACTTGCTTTAAGTTATAACAAAAGAATGACGAACTGGAAGAAAGTCAAAGGCAATAAATTTACGCTTCTGGACTCTGCAAAAATCGGTCAGGAGTTCGTGCTGGATTTGCAACATTATCCCGGCGTTTTTACATGGCTGAAAAAGCTATTCGCCTGAATTCAACTTAACCAAGGGACTTGGAAAATGAAAGCATTCATTCTTAGAATATCTCCAAGCGGGAAAGATTGCGTTCAAGAAGCGCTTGAATCAAACCAATTAATTATCGGTTGGGCTGATGCGGAAGGGCTCTTAGATAAGGGTCTAAAATGGATGGAGTTTAGAGAGATCATCCATAAAAAATATCATCCAGATGACCCAGATTTTCGAAAAGCAGGCAGCGCAGCTGGACATATGTGGCGCTTTATACGTGACATGGGTGTAGGGGATTTAGTCGTCGTTCCTCATAGCGGGTCAAAGTTTTATGTCGCTGAAGTCATAGGTTCGGCAACATACTTGCCTGAAAAGAAAGATGATGATTCGGCTTACCGCAGACCGGTAAAGTGGCTAAATGAAAAGAAGCCGATCGAAAGAAAATTCGCTAAATCTGCACTGGTTGCACGGATGAAAATACGAGGCACCAGTGCGGATGCCACTCGCTTAATTGATCAAATTAAGGATTGCTTAAACATTGCCAAGACCGGAGATGAGCCCACATTTGAAAGTGACCTTAAGCAAAAGTTAATTTCGCAAACGCTTGAAGAGATTAGAACAGGCAGAATGAATCCTGATGAATTTGAGCGCCTTATTGAAAGGGTGCTGCTAAATATGGGAGCCGAGGAATCTAAGGTCGTGGCCCGCTGCAAAGATAAAGGGGCTGATGTGATTGCAGACTTTACGGTTGCAGGTATGTTTGAGCAGAAGGTCGCCGTTCAAGCAAAGTATTGGCAACCTGATTCACCAGCCGGCGCAGAAGTTGTAGAGCAGTTAATTCGAGGCATGAAACACGAAGACACCCAACTTGGAATGGTAATTACGTCAGGGAAAATTTCAGAAGAAGCCATAAAAAAAGCTGACGATTATTACGACTCGACCGGGAAAAATATTGTGCTTATTGATGGAGAGCACTTTGCTCAACTAGTTTTAGAGAATTATGAAACAAAGAAGTAAAACCCGCTCCAATGCAATTCGCATCGCTTCAAGGATTTCCCGGCGACCAGCCAATTCCGGGGGAGCAACCCCTGCTCCGGGCGCATACGGGTTTCTGATGGAGTCCACAACAGCCGGTTTATACCGAAGTTAGCCAAGTTATCAAAAAACCCTAAACTGCCTAACTTCCCTATAATTGCCCTGCGTCCGATCAATCCAGGCGGCTTTTTCAGGCGGCGCACAAGGGCGATTCCCCGCTAAAACCCCCGGTAAGCCTCTTCGATCTGCTCCCGGCACCGCTCGGCGATCACCGTCCGCTTCATCTTCAAAGTCGGCGTGAGCGTGCCGTTGTCAATGCTCCACGGTTCCTCGACAAAAATGAACCGCCTCACCCGGGCATACGCCGGAAACGGTTCCAATAACTTCGCCGAACGCCGCTTGAGACCGGCGGCGGCGCTTGCGGGATCTTTTTGCGCGCGCATTTGATCGGGGTTGGCGACCACGCACGCGACCAGAAACGGGCGGCCTTCGCCGCACACCATCACCTGCGCAATCAGTGGATCCATCGACAGCGCCTGCTCGACGTCGGCGGGCGGCACTTTCTCGCCGTTGCCCATGACAATAATCTCCTTGATCCTGCCGATGATGTGCACCTTGCCGGCGGCGTCTATGCGCGCCTTGTCGCCGGTGTGGAACCAACCGGCGTCGTCTATCGCCTGCCGCGTCGCATCGGGCTGGTTCCAGTAGCCCTGCATCACGTACTCGCTGCGCGTCAGCAACTCGTCGTCGTCGCTGATCATGATTTCGACGCCCGGCAGAGGCGTGCCGACGCTTTCCGGCATGTTGTCGTCGGACCGGTTGACCGACAGCACCGGGCTGGTTTCGGTCAGGCCGTAGCCCTGACACACCGGCACGCCGAGCGTGATCAGGGTGTGCGCGATCAGCGGTGGCAGCGGCGCGCCCCCGCTGATCGCATAGCGCATGCGGCCGCCGAACACCGCGCGGATGCGTGCCGCCATCGCACGGTCGAGCACGGGCCACAAAATTCTGCACACAACGTTACGCGTGCGGCGGCGACCGACGGCGACCGTGAGTTTGAACAGGCCGTAACGCAACGGCGACCCCCGCAATTTCGCCTTGAGTTTGCTGAACACCCGCTCGTAGATCCTCGGCACCGAGATCAGCGCCGTCGGCTTGAACCTCGCGACGTCCTCCATCAGCGTCGTCACCGACCGCGCAAACGCGACTTCGGCGCCGACCAGCATCGTCAGGTAATAACCGGCGGTTCTCTCGAACATATGCGACAGCGGCAAAAAAGAAAGGAGCATGTCGCCCTCCCCGATGTCAACGACTTGGCTCGATGCCTGCGTGTTCTTGAGAATGTTCGCGTGCGTCAGCATCACGCCTTTCGGGGGGCCCGTAGTGCCCGAGGTGTAAACAATCGTCGCCAGATCATCGCCCGCGTGGCCCGACGGGGAGGGGGACGGCGACTTGCCGCGCGGCGACAGCCAGCCGCGCAGATCGGTGACCCGCGCTCCTTTGTCTCCGTCCTCGAGGTCGGCGACGCACACGATCTGTTCGAGCGCGGGCAGCGCATCGAGCACGCTTTTGATCTTTGCGAGTTGGCGCGTATTGCCGACCACGGTGATCCGCACCGCGGCGTCGCGCAGGATGTGCGCGCAATTCCGTGCGTTGTCTTCACTGAACAGCGGTACCGTCACCAGGCCCAGTGCAAGCGCCGCCTGATCGAAAATGATCCACTCGACGCAGTTGGATGCCATCACCGCGACCCGCTCGCCCGGGTTCAGAGCGTGCCGTTCAAAAGCGCGGCGCCAGCGCGCGACCTCGTCGGCGACTTCCGCCCAACGCCAGGCACGCCAGGCGCCGCGTGCGGCGTCGAACTGGTGATACGCAATCGTCTGCTGCGGGGTTTGCGCGACCCGCAGGCGGAACAGCCCGTCCAGCGTCGTGACTGCGCCGTCGGCAATGTCCGGGGGTTTGTTCATGGAAAATCGTGGAGCGCGATGCGTGGTTCGCCCGCATCAACAGCATGGCTGTTATGGCAGGGCCGTTATTCCGTCACACCATCGGCATAGAGTCCCGAAAAAACGGGCGGGTTACAAAACCCACCCCTTGCGCTCAAAATCATCGGTAGGCCGCTCGTGCGGTTTTCGATGCGCCGGTTTCAGCAAGCACCCGTCAGCCGCCCCACAGCAGTTTGAGCAGCGGCGGTGCAAAGGCGAGCATCGCGCCGGTCACGGCGACCACGAGCACCGGCACCATGATGAGCAAATGGAAGATCTTCTTGTCCAAATACTTCATCAGATCGACTTGGACTTTCAGGAGTTCTTCCTTGGTTGCCAGTTGGATTTTCAGGAGGTCTTCCTTGGTTGCTGTGTTGTCCAGCCTGGCCTCGACTCTTGCGAGGTCTTCCTTGGTTGCTGTGTTGTCCAGCCTGGCTTCGACTCTTGCGAGGTCTTCCTTGGTTGCTGTGTTGTCCAGCCTGGCCTCGACTCTTGCGAGGTCTTCCTTGGTTGCCATATGGTCCAGCCTGGCCTCGACTCTTGCGAGTTCTTCCTTGGTGACCATATTCGATATGGCTTCCAAGAATTCATCCTTGGTGACCATGCGCGATATGGCTTCCAGGAATTCATCCTTGGTGACCATGTGTGATATGGCTTCCAGGAATTCATCCTTGGTGACCATGTGCGATATGGCTTCCCTGAACTCGTCTTTGGTGACAAGGTTCGACACCGCCTCGTTCAACTCGCCTTTGGTGGCCAGTCGTCCGATGGCTTGAGTCAGGGCATCGGCCTGATTGGGTGTGAAGTCGGCTTGTTCCAATTTGAGTCTCTGCGCGGCGGCAGTTGGGTGACTTTGAGTCATATTCTCCATAATTGACCTCCATTGGTCAAAAACGTGCTCCCACCGCCACATCTTTGCGAATGCCAGGGGCGGGATCCGGTTAAACGTTGAGGTGCGCCAAGCGCCCCCCGAGCGAACAAGCATGTCTATTTACACCATGTCAACCGGGTTATGACGCTTGGGGGAACGAGCGGTATCTATTTCCCGATAAGCGATTGCGGCAGCCGTTGTGCCCGTGTCTTCGCGCCGTTTATTGACGGCATGGCTCCACCGCGGGGTGGCAACGCGAGGGGAGACGGCGGGTAAGCGCAGGTCAACTATCTATAATGCGCGAAATGCAAGACCGCCAAACAATCATGCGGAACTGGAGCGATCAGGCGCTCGCGCCCGCCGTCTGCCGTTATTCACCGTTGGCGGGCGATGCGAGTTTCCGCCGCTATTTCCGGGTCGAGCGCGGCGGCGGCGCCAGTTTGGTGCTGATGGATTCGTCGCCCGACAAGGAAGACCCCGCGCCTTTCATTGAGATCACGAAGCGGCTGCTGCAACGCGGCGTGCGGGTGCCGCGGATCCACCACGCCGACCCCGCACGCGGTTTCCTGCTGCTGGACGACTTGGGCGATGAGTTGTACCTGAACCGGCTCAATCGCGACAACGCCGACGCGCTGTACCGTGCGGCGATAGACACGCTGGTGGAAATTCAGCAGGCCGATCGCCGCACGCTGCCCGCGTTCGATGCGGATCTGATGATGCGGGAGATGCACCTGTTCACCGACTGGCTGCTCGACAGGCATCTCGGCATGGCCCCCGATGCGAAAACGCGGCGGATCTACGAGGACGCTTTCCACCGGCTCGTCGAGAGCGCGCTGGCGCAGCCGCAAACTTTCGTGCACCGCGACTACCATTCCAGAAACCTGCTGGTGCTGAAAGACGGCGCCGCGCCCGGCGTGCTCGACTATCAGGACGCGGTCGCCGGGCCGCTCAGCTACGACCTCGTGTCGTTGCTCAAGGACTGCTACGTTGCATGGCCGCGCCGCGACGTCGCACGCTGGCGCGGTTATTTTCTCGAACGCCGCCGCGCATACAACGGCGCCGCCGCCGATTTCGACGATGCAACCTTCGAGTACTGGTTCGACCTGATGGGAATGCAGCGCCACTTCAAAGCGAGCGGCATCTTCGCGCGGCTGTGCCACCGCGACGGCAAGCGCGGCTATCTCGCGGATATTCCGAGAACGCTCGGCTACGTTGCCGACTGTGCATCGCGTTATCGCGAGTTCGCCGCACTCGGCGACCGGCTGGCCGAAGTCATCCGGCACCTTGCCGGCGTCGGGGCGGCTTCCGGGGCGGGGCGGCGATGAAAGCGATGATCCTCGCGGCGGGGATGGGCACGCGGCTGCGTCCGCTGACCGAGCGGCTGCCGAAACCACTGATCCGCGTCGGCGAAGAAAGCCTGATCGAGCGGCACCTGCGGCGGCTTGCGGCGGCCGGCTTTCGCGAGGTCGTCATCAACGTCTGCTGCAAAAAGCAAACGATCATGGACGCACTCGGCGACGGTGCGAATTACGGCGTGCGGATCACCTACTCGGACGAAGGCGATGCGCCATTGGAGACCGGCGGCGGCATCAAAAAAGCCCTGCCGCTGCTCGGCGACGGTGCATGGTTGATCATCAACGCCGACATCTACACCGACTGGCAACCGCAGCGGATGGAACCGCCCGCCGACCGCGAGGCGTATCTGCTGCTGGTGGACAATCCGCCGCATCATCCCGGCGGGGACTTCGGCCTGGAGCAAGGCACGGTCAGGCTGGCCGGCGAAAACCGGCTGACTTACGCCGGCATCGGCTATTACCGGCCTGCGTTGTTCACGGCAATGCCCGGGGAGACTTTCAAACTTGCACAGGTGCTGAAGCCTGCGATTGCGCGGGGCGTCGTCGCCGGCGAACACTGCCGTGATTTCTGGATGGACGCGGGCACGCCGGAAAGTTTGGAGACCCTGCGTCAAACGGTCGGCCATTCCGACCGCTGACGCCGGATTTTCGCGCAGGTCTTGTTGATGTCCGCGGATTGCGCGGGCGGGCGCGGACAGGAGTCCCCAAAGCGGCCGGGCTTAGGCCGTCAGCGACGGGCGATGGCCGTATCCGGCAATCTCGGCCGCGCACAAAACAACTTCAATGCAAAGACTCGTTCTTAATCCGCGCAATCTGCGGATTGATCTTTTTTAATTGCACTTCGTAATTGCCCGGTGGGTTAAACCGATGACTTCAGGTGATCCCTGAAGGCGCGCCACGTCGGACCCGGCACGCCGGCGCCGACCGGGCGTCCGTCAACGCGCGTGACCGGCAGGATCTCCCGGGTCGAACTGCTGAGCCAGATTTCCTCGGCGTCCGCGAGTTCGGCGACCGGGATCACGCGCTCCTGCACTGTGACGCCTTGCCGGCCGGCAAGGCGAATCAGCACGTCGCGGGTAATGCCGGCCAGGATCCAATGGTCTTTCGGCGGCGTCGCCAACACCCCCGCGCGGACGATGAACACGTTGGCGGCGGAGCTTTCGGTAACGCGCCCGTCGCGCAGCAGAATAACGTCGTGTGCACCGCCGGCGACCGCGCCCATCTTGAGCAGCACGTTCGCGATCAGGCTCGTGGATTTGATGTCGCAGCGGTGCCAGCGGACGTCCTCGGCGGTGACGGCGTTGACGCCTTGTTTGAGCAGTTCCGGGGACGGCGGCGTCGCCGGCATCGCCATCGCAAACACCGTCGGCGCGATCGGCTTCTCAAGGCAATGGGCGCGCGGCGCGACACCGCGCGAGACTTGCAGGTAAAGCGACAGTTCGGCGCCGTCGGCGCGCTTGATCAAGCCGCCGAGGATCGCCTCCCATGCGTCCGACGAGTGCGGCGCGGCGATCCCGGTTTCGTGCAGGTTTCTTTCGAGCCGTTTGAAGTGAGCCGGCCACTCGAACATTCTGCCGGCGTACACCGGGACGACTTCATATATGCCGTCGCCGAACAAAAACGCGCGGTCGAGGGGGCTGATGCGACATTCCCCAACCGTCGTGAACGCGCCGTTCAAATACGCGGGTGCGGAGGCCGGGTTCAAAACAGTTTCAAAAATCCGTCAACCATGCGCGCCATGATGTTCCCGCGCGGCACGTCTGAAAGCGCGACCAGCGGCTCCTCGCGGCTGAACCGGTCCGCGTAGCCGACTTTGATCACGCCGAGGGGCTGCATCCGGGAAACCGGCGCGTCTATCCCGTCGACCACCTGGCTTTCAATCTCGAGTTTGCGCCGGGTTCCTCTCGGGACGGTGACGTAGAAGTCTTCGCGCACTCCGAGTTGCAGTTGCTTCGGTTTCCCGCCCCACACCCGCACTTCGTACATTGGCTGCATTGCCTGATAAAGTTGGTGGGTCGTGAAAAACCTGAAGCCGTAATCGAGCAGTTGCGACGCCTGCGTCGAGCGCCGTTTTTCGCTGTCGCTGCCGAGCAGCACCGCGATCAGGCGCATGTCGTCGCGCTGTGCCGAGGCCGCGAGACAGTAACCGGCGTCGTTGGTGTGTCCGGTTTTGAGGCCATCTACGCTGCGGTCTCTCCACAAAAGGCGGTTGCGGTTGTGTTGCTTGATGTTGTTATAAGTGAATTCTTTGACCGAATACATCGCGTAATGGTCCGGAAAATCCCGGATCAGTGCGCGCGACAGCACCGCGATATCGTGTGCGGTCATGCGGTGGTTCGGCATGGGCAGGCCGGTGGCGTTGGCGAAATTGGAGCCGGTCATGCCGAGCGCCGCGGCTTTTTTGTTCATCAGGCCCGCGAACGCCGCTTCGGAGCCGGCGACGTGCTCGGCGAGCGCGACGCTCGCGTCGTTGCCCGACTGCACGACCATCCCCAGCAGCAGGTCTTCGACGCGCACTTTCGAGCCGACCTCAATGAACATGCGCGACCCTTCGGTTTTCCACGCGTACTCGCTGACCTTGATTTCCTCGTCGAGGCTGAGCGAGCCTTCGGCCAGCGCCTCGTACACGAGGTAAGCGGTCATCAATTTGGTGATGCTCGCCGGTACGGCGGGCTCGTCGGCGTTTTTATGCGCGATCACGGCGCCGCTGTGAAAGTCCGTCAGAATGTAGCCGTTGACGTCGAGGGCCGGGGGGTCGGGCACGATCACCTGCGCGGCGAAACCGCAGGAGGCGAACGCCCAAAGCACCGCCGCCGCGACGAGCCGTGAGCGGGGTGCACCGATGCCGTGAAATGTCATCTTCAGTTGATCCTGACGGGATCCGAAAGCGCGGCGTGCATCTCGCGCCCGGCCGGGGTCCCGGTCACGGTCACCCGCACCGGCGCGACGCCGACGCTGACCATCCCGAGCCTCTTTGCGGCCGCGTACGACAAATCAATCAAACGCTCGCCCGCAAACGGGCCGCGGTCGTTGATCCTGACCGTCACTTCCCTGCCGTTGTCAAGGTTGACCACCTTGACGGTCGAAAACAGCGGCAGGGTTTTGTGCGCCGCGCTCATCCGGTGCATATCGAAGACTTCGCCGCTCGCGGTCTTTCTGCCGTGAAACTGCCTGCCGTACCACGAAGCCGTGCCGGTTTCCGTATGCCCGACGTGCACGTTCTCGATCCAATAGCGCCGCCCCTTGATCGTGTACGAGGGATGTGCGCCGCGGCAATCGCCGGGGATTGTATGCACGGCGATGTAAACGTCCGCGGGTTTGTAGGGCAACTCAGACACGCCGGCGCAGCCGCAGACGAACGCGGCAACCGCCGCCGGGATCAGACGCCTCGCCGGTGCCGCCGTTGCGACCGCGCAATCAACCATCGTCGGGGTTCGCCAAGTAACGTTGTTTCAGAATTTCGCTGAGTGGACAGACCGCCATCACGCGGCGGCGGCTGTGATTATAACGGCTGATTCCGTACGCCGCCGGGATCAGGCACCTCGCCGGTGCCGCCGTTGCGACCGCGCAGTCAACCATCGTCGGAGTTTGCCAAGTAACGTTGTTTCAGAATTTCGCTGAGTTGATAGACCGCCATCGCGTAGCGGCGGCTGTGATTATAACGGCTGATCACGTAAAAGTTGTGGTACGTCGCCCAATGCTCATTCGTGCCGCCCTTGAGTTCAAACGCAAGCAGCGAAAACAGCGGCTCGCCGTCGGCGATGCCCGTGATCTTGCCGAGGCCGTAGTTGCCCGCGTCCGCTTGCGACAGCCACGGCTTGAGGTCCTTGTTGAGCGGCAGGTTGCCCGCGGCTTTTTCGAGTTTGATCCTGTTTGCGACCGCGCCGCCGCGTTTCCAGCCGTGGCGCGCGAGATAATTCGCGATGCTCGCGAGCGCGTCGGGCGTGTGCCACAGGTCGCGTTTGCCGTTGCCGTCAAAATCCACCGCGTAATAGCGGTAACTGCTCGGCATGAACTGGCTGAACCCGACCGCGCCCGAAAACGAGCCTCTCACTTGTTCGTAGTCGAAGTCCTCCTCGCGTCCGAGCAGCAGCATTTCGGTCAGTTCTTTGCGAAAAAACGCGGCGCGGCGCGGATAGTCGAAACCGAGGGTCACGAGCGCGTCGAACACCGGAAAACGCCCGAGATTGTCGCCGTAGTAGGTCTCGACGCCGGCAATCGCGAGTACCACCGCCGCCGGCACCAGGTATTCGCGCTCGACCTGGGCCAGTAATTTCGCGTTCGCTTTCCAGAAATCAATGCCTCTTTCGATGCGTTTGTCGTTGACGAAGATTTTGCGGTACTCATGCCACGGCTTTGCCTCGGCCTGCCGGTCCATCGCCTTGAGCGCCGAGGTCTGCCGCCTGACGTCCTTGAACAGGCGGATCAGGTGCGCGCGCTCGAAATTATGCGCCGCCACCAACTCGTCTATATAGGCGCGCACTTCGGGGCGCACGCTGTAATCGGCGGCGGGCGCGTCCGCGCATAGCGCACACAGCACCATCACGCAGCGGGCCGCGCGCGGGCGCACCCACCGGGCAAACTTTTTCAAAAGACGCTCCTCATCATCGGCCGGTATCTCGCGACGGCCATCAGGATACCGAATGAAGCAAGCAAGGTCACGACCGAGGTGCCGCCGTAACTGACGAGCGGCAGCGGCACGCCGACGACCGGCAGCAAACCGCTGACCATGCCGACGTTGACAAAGAAAGACAGAAAGAAAGACAGCACCAGGCCGCCCGCGAGCAACCTGCCGAATTCGTCCGCGGCCTTGAGCGAGATTGTAAATCCGCGGAACACGACCAGCAGATACAGCGACACCAGCAGGCAGATGCCGACAAAGCCGAACTCTTCCGAAAACACCGCAAAGATAAAATCGGTCGCCCGTTCCGGGATGAAATCGAGTTGCGACTGTGAGCCCTGCAGCCAGCCCTTGCCCCAGATGCCGCCGGAGCCGATTGCAATCTTCGATTGAATGATGTGGTAGCCCGCTCCGAGCGGGTCGCTTTCGGGATTGAAAAAAGCGAGCAGGCGCTGTTTCTGATAGTCGAGCAGCGAGTGCCATACGACGGGCGCGATCGCCAGCGACGCCCCCGCGAACAAAATGATCCAAAACCAGTGAAACCCCGCGAGAAAGATTACGAACAGTCCGGACATCGCGATCAAGATCGCGGTGCCGAGATCCGGCTGCAGCGCGACGATCAGCACCGGCACGGCGACCAGCACCGGCGCCAGCACGAACTTCCACGCCCTCGGAATGGGGTGGTCCGACGCGAACAGCCAGCACAGCGCCATCGGCACCACAAGTTTGAGCAACTCCGACGGCTGGAATTTGACCACCCACAGGTCGAGCCAGCGCTGGGCGCCCTTGCTGATGTCGCCGGCGAACAACACCAGCAGCAACGACAGCACGCCCAGCAGGTACAGCCACGGGCTCAATTTGCGGTACACCGCGACCGGCACCTGCGCCAGCATCAACATCAGCGCGAACCCCACCCCGAACCTGGCCGTCTGGCGCATGATGAGGCCGGCGTCCTGGCCGCCGGCGCTGTAAAGCGTCACCCCGCTCAGCACCGCGAGCGCCGCGAGCGCCGCGAGCAACACGTAGTCGAGTTCAAAAAAACGGCGCAGCGGCAGTCTTGCGCCGATGACGAATGAGTCGCTGTACAAGCGTCGCTTGCCTCAGCCCGAAGTGACGCCGGGCGCGCCCGCGGCGGCCGTCGGCGGTTCAAAATAAGTGTCGAGCACCCGGCGGGCAATCGGCGCGGCGTACTTGGCGCCGCCGCCGACGTGTTCGACCACCACCGTGATCACGACCGTCGGATTGTCCACCGGCGCGAAAGCGATGAACAGCGCATGGTCCATCAGGTGTTTTTCGGTCACCTTGATGTTTTGTGCGCGCTCCTCTTCGCTGATGCTGTGGGTCTGGGCGGTGCCGGTTTTGCCGGCCATGATGTAGGGGGCGTCCGCGCCGATGCGATAGGCGGTGCCGTGCGGTCGGTGCACCGCGTCCACCATGCCGTTGATCACCAGATCCCAGTGCTCGGGGGCGAACTCGACCGTGCCTGCGGACGCCGGTCGGCGCGCCTGCCAGCCTTGCCGCTTGCGGCTGCGCACCGCCCGCACCAGGCGCGGCGTCACTTTGGCGCCGCGGTTCGCAATCGTCGCGGTGGCGGCGGCGAGTTGCAGCGGCGTCGTAAGCAGATAGCCCTGACCGATGCCGGTGATCACCGTCTCCTCCGGAAACCACGGCTGCTCGAGTTGCGCTTGCTTCCACTCGCGCGAAGGCACGAGCCCGGGCGCCTCGCCGGCCATGTCGATGCCGCTGACGCCGCCCAGGCCGAACGCTGTAAGCACCCGGTGCAGATTGTCTATGCCGGTGCGGTAAGCGAGATCATAGAAATACACGTCGCACGATTGCGCGATGGATTCGCGCAGATTCACCCAGCCGTGTCCCGCGGGTTTCCAGTCGTGAAACCGCCGCTCGTTGCCCGGCACCGAGAAATGCGGGCCCGCAAACATATAGTAGTCGGGTGACGTTATGTTGTGGTGCAGGCCGGCGAGCGCGACCAGCGGCTTGATGGTTGAACCCGGCGGGTACTGCCCGAACACCGCGCGGTGAAAGAAGTGACGTCGGGGCGACGAAGCCAGTTGGTTGTAGGCGTCGGTGCTGAAACCGTAGAGAAACTGATTGGGGTTGAACGCGGGTTTGCTGACGAGCGCCAGGACGTCGCCGTTGCGCGGGTCCATCACCACCACCGCGCCCTCGTAATCGCCGAGCGCCTCGTACGCGGCGATCTGCAGGTTGCGGTCGAGAGTCAGCAGCACGTCGCGCCCGGGTTGCGGGCTGCGTTTGCCGATCTCCCTGATGACGCGCCCCTGCGCGTTGACCTCGATCGTGCGCACGCCCGGCTTGCCGTGCAGCAGTCCCTCGTACTTCTTCTCGAGCCCGACCTTGCCGATGTAGCGGGTGCCGCGGTAATCGCGCCGGTCCACCGATGCCAGATCCTCCTGGTCGAGCAGCCCGATGTAGCCGACCGCGTGGGCGAAAGTTTCGCGGTAGGGGTAGTGGCGCCCGATTTCACCCACGATCTCGACGCCGTCGAAACGGTGGCGGTCGACTGCGAACCGCGCAATCTCGGTCTCCGTCAGGTGCGGTTTCAAAACCACGCTTTGAAAAGGCGAGCGCTTCGCGGCGGTCTGCCTGAAACGGTCGAGGTCGCGTGCGTCGAGCGCGACAACGCGTTGCAGCCGTGCGAGCGTCGCTTCGACGTCGCCGGCCAGCGAGGGGGTCAATTCAAGCCGGTAGAGCGTGCGGTTGGCCGCCAGCGTCAGGCCGTTGCGTTCGTAAAGGATGCCTCTGGGCGGCGCGATTGCGGTGAGGTGCAGGCGGTTGCTGTCGGCGAGCGTGCTGTAATGCGCCTGATTCTTGATCTGCAACGCCACCAGGTTGAGCATCAGCGCCGCGCTCAGGGCGACGGTGGCGATCACTGCAAGCCACGTGCGTCTGAAAAAGATCCTGTTGTAATTCCGGCGCCGCAACCGAGTCACTCCTGATCGTTCTTGGTAAACCGGGCGACGCTGTTCATGATCTCGCGCTTCGCCGCCGCCGCTCCGAGCCAGCCCTCGACCTTGACCCACTTGCCGGGTTCGAGCGCTTTGTAATGTTCAAAGAAATGCACGATCTGATCGAGCAGGTCGGGGGGCAACTCCGCGGCCGACCGCGCGTCGTCGTAGCCGCCGTTCATGCCGGGCGCCGGCGTGGCGAGCAGTTTGAGGTCGCGTCCCGCCTCGTCCGACATTTCGAGGGCGTCGAGCGGGCGGCAGGGGATGACCGAGCCGGTCAGCACCGGCACCGGGGTGACCACCAAAATGTCAAGCGGGTCGCCGTCTTCCGACAGGGTCTGCGGAACAAAGCCGTAGTTGCACGGGTAGTACATCGGCACGTTCACAAAGCGGTCAACGAACACCGCGCCGCTGTTTTTTTCTATTTCGTACTTGACCGGGTCGGAACGCGCCGGGATCTCGATGATCGCGTTCAACACGTCGGGCACGTTTTCGCCGGCGGGAATTTTGTCAATGAGCACTGTCTTTACGCCGAGAGTTCTGGCGCGCGGCCATCGCGGGCGGCACCCGCGGACCGTCAGGTCGAATCGGCTCCGGAATGGGTCGTCGCCTGTTCCACCATCTGCTTGAGTTTGCCGCTTTCAAACAATTCCATCACGATGTCGCAGCCGCCGACCAGTTTGCCGTTGATGAAGACCTGCGGGAAAGTCGGCCAGTCGGAAACCCGCGGCAGATTGCGGTGCACTTCGGGCTCCATCAGGATGTTCACGTAGGCGAATTTGCCGCCGCACTGCTGCAAAGCCGCGCACGTGCGGCTCGAGAAGCCGCACTGTGGCATCTGCGGCGTTCCCTTCATGTAAATGAGCACCGCGTTGCTTTCGATCTGTTGTTTCAGTTGGTCCAGGATATCCATTGTTCGGCCTCCGGGTTGATTATAACTTCTCATTATAACTGCTATGGAAAAATAGATTCAAGATAACTTGAGGGGGTTATAAGGAAGCTAAGTCAGCCGTTATCTTGGCTCTGAAGACAAGCCGCCCCCGTGTGCGGGACATGACATGCGGCACCCGCAAGACCGCAGCGGCGGTGTCGGGGACCTGAATGACAACGAGAGTCGGTTTCTGTTCGGGCGTGCTGAGCGTGCACGACGCGGCGTGCCATGAATGAAAACAAGGGCCGGGTTCCGTTTAAGGGGACTATATCCGCTGTTCATGCTTTGCGGTTTTTTCTTTATGCGCCGCCCGCAACTTGGAAATTGCTGCGGGAAACTCCGATGCGCGACCGTGCCCGGCGATAACGCAGGCGCGTATTGTAAAACCCCAACGGTGAGGTCCCGTTGCTTCAAAGCAGGGTTTTCGCTTTGTGCTTCTGCTTTGATTCGGCGCCCCGCGTTCGGGGACTAACTGCCGGTCCGAAGTGCGACGAAAGGAAGCAGGGCAGGCCGCCGAAGATTACGGCGCTCTTGAGGAGGAATCGGCCGGGCGCAGTCCGTGATCGGCGGGGGAATAGACAAGACGATGCGGGCGGGCGCCGGAGGATGACGGGCCAACTGCCGGTCCGAAGTGCGACAAAAGGAAGCAGGGCAGGCCGCCGAAGATTACGGCGCTCTTGAGGAGGAATCGACCGGGCGCAGTCCGCGATCAGTGGGGAGAATAGACAAGACAATGTGGCCGGGCGCCGGAGGATGACGGGCCAACGTTGCACTTCAGACTTGAAGCCGGCGGGGCCGTTCAGTTGTCTTGAACCTTCATTTAACCGGACCGAAT
The DNA here is from genome assembly GCA_965211995.1 of Candidatus Oxydemutatoraceae bacterium. Classification (GTDB taxonomy): domain Bacteria; phylum Pseudomonadota; class Gammaproteobacteria; order Poriferisulfidales; family Oxydemutatoraceae; genus CAYFZO01. The sequence continues at coordinate 1,554,328 of OZ243040.1, read as the reverse complement.
CCGCCCCCTCCCGGTGTTTTGATCGTCAGGCGGTCGCCGCGCCCGACTTGCCTCATCGTCTTGGCCGGCAACGGTTCGCCGTTCAGCAGGTTTGTGCCGCGCACGCCGTCGCCGCCGCCCGCGAGGCCCCACGGCGCACGCGCGCGGCGCTCGCTCAAAATGGTGAACACGGCGGGACGCAGAAACTCGTACTCGCGCACGATCCCGTCACCGCCGCAAAACCCCCCGCGTCCGCCGCTGCCGTGGCGCACGGCGTAACGATGGATTCTCAGCGGGTATTTCATTTCGAGCACTTCGACCGGGGTGTTCAAGGTGTTGGTCATGTGCGACTGCACCGCCGAGCGCCCCGGCCCGTTGGCGTCGGCGCCGCAGCCGCCGCCGATCGTTTCGTAGTATGCCCAGGCCGGGTCGCGGGCGTCCTGTTTGTGTCCCATCGCCAGATTGTTCATCGTGCCTTGGCTCGCCGCGGGCATTGTTTCGGGCAGCGCTTTGCTCAGTGCGCCGATCACGCAATCCACGATGCGCGAACTCGTCTCGACGTTGCCGCCGGTGACCGCCGCCGGCGGCTTTGCATTCACGAGCGAACCTCGCGGCGCCGCGATTTCGATCATCGAAAACACGCCGGCGCAAGTCGGCGCGTAAGCCGGGAGAAAGCAGCGGAAGACGTAATGCACCGCGGCGACCGCCACCGCAAGCGGGCAATTGACGTTGCCTTTGACCTGCGCCGCGGTGCCGGTGAAATCGGCGCGCACACCGGCGTCGCCGACCTCGAGTGTTACGCGGATCGCAACGTCGGTCGTGCCGAAGCCGTCGTCGTCCATGTAGTCGGTGAACGACCACGCGCCGCGCGGGATCACCGCGAGTGCCTTGCGTCCGAGCCTTTCGCCGTAGCGGTTGATTTCGTCGAGGGCGGCGGCGTAAGCGTCGGTGCCCCGCCCCGACGCCAGCGCCGACAGCCGCTCGACGCCGACGCGGTTGGCGGCGATCTGCGCGGCGTAGTCGCCGGTCTCATCGCGCGGGTTGCACGAAGCGGCGACAAATTGCTCGAGTTTGGCGTGGTCGGTGCGCCCGCCGGCCACGAGATATTGCGGTGAAATGATGATGCCTTCCTCTGCGAGCGACGAAGACACCGGCATGCCGCCGGGCGTGTCCGACCCGATGTCGGCGTGATGCGCGCGGTTGGCGACGAAACCGACGAGGCGCGCGTGCGCAAACACCGGCGCGACCACGGTGACGTCCGGCAAGTGGGTGCCGCCGAGAAACGGGTCGTTGAACACCACCATGTCGCCGTCGCGCCACGTGAATTCGCCGACGACCTGTTGCAGCGCGTACGCCATGCTGCCGAGGTGCACCGGGATGTGCGCCGCCTGCGCGACCAGACGCGCCGCGGCGTCAAACACCGCGCAGGAATAATCCAGGCGGTCGCGTATGTTGGGGGAAAACGCGGCCTGACGGAGCCGCGCGCCCATCTCGTCGCACACGGCGGTGATCCGCTGATTGAAAAGACTTAATTCGACTGCATCCATGAGTCAATCCGCGGGCGCGCAACGGGCGCAGGCTGAAATCACGCTATAATAACAAGAATCACTTCTTGAACCGTTGGAGGATGCTCTGATGAATCCGCTCAACTCCGTTGTCGGAACTATTGTCTCCGGCTTTATCCTGGCGATCATCATCAGTTTGGTGATGACGTCCGCCGGTTCGTACGCCTCCGGCATGACGGCCGTGATCGTATGGCTGCACGTGGTGGTCGGCATCGTCTGGATCGGCCTGCTTTACTACTTCAATTTCGTCCAGGTGCCCGCCGTCGGCGAGGCCGCGGTGGATTCGGGCGGTCCGGGGCCCGCGGCGATCAACCAGTACGTCGCACCGAAAGCGCTCGCGTGGTTCCGCTACAGCGCGTTGCTGACCTGGCTGACCGGCGTGGCTGCGCTCGAGGTGCTGGCCGGCGGCGGCGGGTTCATCACCGCGTTCACGCTGGACTCCTCCCAGGTGGGAATGCAGATTATCGGCGTCGGTGCGTGGCTCGGCACGATCATGCTGTTCAACGTGTGGGTGCTGATCTGGCCGAACCAGAAAAAGATCCTCGGTCTCGGCGGTGTCAGCGCGAGCGACGAGGAGAAAGCGAAAGCGAAGAAAATCGCCCTGATGGCGTCCCGCACGAACACCCTGCTGTCGGTGCCGATGCTGATGTGCATGGTCGGCGGCGGCGTGCATGGTCTCGGCCTGCCGTTCTGACGGCTCTTATTTGACAGCGGCCGATACCGGCAGCCGATCTCAGCGTGCAGCCTCCGATGCGTGGCCTGACGCACGGCGGCGGAGCAATCTCCACGAACGATTCCGGCGACGCACCACGAGTGCGCCGTCGGTTCTTTTTTATATGGCGGTGAGCAATATGGAGCGGCGAGCGAGCGATGGGTGATCACTTGATGCGGAGTTACGCGCGGTTTGCGGTCGAGTTCAGCCGCGGCGACGGTGCGTGGCTGTGGGACACCGGCGGCAAGCGTTATCTCGACGCGCTGTCCGGTCTCGCCGTATGCGGATTGGGCCACGCGCCGCCGGCCTTTTTTATACGGTGGCGAGCAACATGAAGCGGCGAGCGAGCGATGGGTGATCACTTGATGCGGAGTTACGCGCGGTTTGCGGTCGAGTTCAGCCGCGGCGACGGTGCGTGGCTGTGGGACACCGGCGGCAAGCGTTATCTCGACGCGCTGTCCGGTCTCGCCGTGTGCGGATTGGGGCACGCGCACCCGGCCGTCGCTCGCGCCATTTCCGAGCAGGCCGCGCGGTTGGTGCATACGTCCAATCTTTATGACATCGGCGCGCAGGACACACTCGCGGACAAACTCGCCGAGATCGGCGGCCTCGACCGGGTGTTCTTCTGCAACTCGGGCACCGAAGCCAACGAGGCGGCAATCAAACTGGCGCGGCTGTGGGCGCACCGGCGCGGCAATACCGCACCGGTGATCGTCACGATGGAGGGGGCTTTTCACGGGCGCACGCTCGGGTCGCTCGCGGCCACCGATGCGCAAGCCGGGGCCGCGTTCGGCCCGCTGCCCGCGGGCTTTATGCAAACGCCGTTCAACGACGTCGCCGCGGTCGCGCACGCGCTGACCGAACACCCTCGGATTTGCGCGGTCATGGTCGAGCCGATCCAAGGGGAAGGCGGCGTCCGCACCGCCGACGACGGCTATCTCGCCGCGTTGCGCGAGTTGTGCGACCGGCACCGGGCGCTGCTGATCCTCGACGAGATCCAAACCGGCGTCGGCAGAACCGGCGCGTGGTATTGCCGGCATCACGAAAACGTGCGCCCCGACGTGCTGACGACGGCCAAAGCGCTCGGCAACGGCGTGCCGATCGGCGCGTGCCTCGCCGACGCGCACGTCGCGGAATGTCTCGAACCGGGGATGCACGGCTCGACGTTCGGCGGCAATCCGCTCGCCTGTGCCGCGGCGCTTGCGGTGCTGGAAACGATGCAGGCGGAAAACTTGTGCGCGCGTGCCGCGGCGACGGGCGAGTACCTGTCGGCGCAACTGCGCGCGTCGCTCGACGGCGTCGCAGGCGTTGCGGCGATCCGCGGCAAGGGGTTGATGCTCGGCATCGAACTCGACCGGCCGTGCAAGCCGCTGGCGCAGCAGGCGCTCGCGCGAGGCCTGCTGATCAACGTTGCCGCCGAGCGGGTGGTGAGACTGCTGCCGCCGCTGATCCTCGAGCGCGAGCAGGCCGATATGATTGTCGCGACGCTGGCCGATCTGATCCCCGCTTTCGTCGCCGACGCCGCCTGAGGCATGACCCGCATGAGTTCATCCGCGCAACGGCCCCGGCATTTTCTGAGCCTGCTCGACCTGACGCCGGACGAGTTGAGGGCGCTGCTCGCGCGCGCGCTGGAATTGAAACAGCGGCAGCGCCGGGGGATCGCGCACGCACCGCTCGCGGGCAAAGTGCTGGTCATGGTGTTCGAGAAGTCGTCCACCAGGACCCGCGTGTCGTTTGAAGTGGCGATGCACCAACTCGGCGGATACGCGCTGTTTCTGTCGGCGCGCGACACTCAACTTGGGCGCGGCGAGACGATTGGCGACAGCGCGCGGGTGCTGACGCGCATGGCCGACGCGGTGATGGTGCGCACTTTCGAGCACGAGCGCCTGCTCGAGTTCGCCGAGCATTCGCGGGTGCCGGTCATCAACGGCCTGACCGACCGGTTCCACCCGTGTCAGCTGCTGGCCGACGTGTTGACTTATCTGGAAAAGCGCGGCGACGTGCGGGGGCGCACCGTCGCGTGGGTCGGTGATGGCAATAATATGTGCCATTCGTACATCAACGCGGCGGCGCAACTCGACTTCAACCTGCGGATCGCGTGCCCGCCGCAGTTCGCGCCCGACCCCGCGGTCATGGCGGTCGGCGGCGGCAACGTGACGCTCACTGACGATCCGCAAGCCGCGGTGGCGGGAGCCGACCTCGTGGTGACCGACGTCTGGGCGAGCATGGGGCAGGAGCGGGAAAGAACCGAGCGGCTCGGCAAGTTCAAGGGCTATCAGGTCAATTCAAAACTCATGCGTCTCGCGCACAAAGACGCGCTGTTCATGCATTGCCTGCCGGCGCACCGCGACGAGGAAGTCACTCATGACGTGCTCGAAAGCCCGCAAAGCGTGGTTTGGGAAGAAGCCGAGAATCGGCTGCACGCGCAGAAAGCGCTGCTTGAATTGCTGCTCTAGGCGCGGTCGCGTTTGAGCGTCCCCGTTGTCGTTTCCGTGTGTGTAATCGCATCGGTGAAGCGGGAGCGGGGCGTTATGTTCTGCAAGAGGGCGTGTTGTTTCCGCGTGTGTAATTGCATCGGTGAAGCAGGATCGGAGCGTTATGTTCTGCAAGAAAGCGTGTTGTTTCTGCGTGCGTAATTGTATTGGTGAGACGGGAGCGAGGCGTTATGTTCTGCAAGAGGGCGCGTCGTTTCCGCGTGTGTAATTGCATCGGTGAAGCGGGGCGTTATGTTCTGCGCGGGCCGGATTCAAGTCTGAAGTGCGACATTGCCCCGTCATCCTCTGGCACTCGTCCGCGCCGTCTTCTGTATTTTCCCCGCCGGCCGGATTACGGCCCGGCCGACTCACCCTCGAGGGTGGAGTGGTTTTCAGTGGCCTGCTCTTCTTGTTTTTGTCGCACTTCGGACTGGAAGTCGGCAGGGCCGTTGTTTCCGCGTGCGTGATTGCGAGGGAGGGCGCGGCTTTGGCCGAGCCGCATTGTGGCGTTTCCAATCGGACGGCCAATCGGCGCAGCGGGTGCGGCCTTTTCCGAGCCGGGGTTCGGGGGGACGTGCTCGGCCTTATTCGAGAGGGTGTCTGATGTCTTTGCCTTCCACCAGATACACGACGTATTCCCCGATATTCTTTGCGTGATCGCCGATGCGCTCCAGCGATCTGGCGCACCACAGGGCGTTGAGCAGCAGTTTAATATCAACGGGGCGCTCGGCTACTGCGTCTATGAAGGCGTTGACCGCCGCGTTACATTCACTGTCAATTTCCCGATCCCAGGCGGTGAGTTTGCTGAGCACGCCGGTTTGGGTGCGCGCAAAGCCGTCGAGCGCATTGTGCAGTATGTTGCTCGTGTGCCGGCCGATCTTGTTCAGTTCCTGCTGGAGATTCGCCGGGATCTCGGCCTGCCCCATTTCCAGGATCTGCTTTGCAATTTTTTGCGCCTCGTCGCCGATGCGCTCGAGGTCGGTGATGACTTTCAATACCGCGATGACCATTCGCAGGTCGCGCGCGACCGGCTGGCGCAGCGCGAGGATGTTCGCGCACTCCTCGTCAATCTCCAACTCCAGCGCGTTGATCTGGTAGTCGGACTTCGCAACCATTCTGGCGGTTTCGACGTCCCTGGTGTCGAGCGCCTTGACCACCTTCGACACGCGCACTTCGACCGAGCCGCCCATCTTCAGCATCATGTCGCGCATCCGGTCCAGCGCGGCGGTGAACCGCGCCGAGGTGTGGTTGCTGAGGTCTGCTACGGCCATAATTCTACAATTGTAAACATACAAAACGCATTGGACAAGCGCGAACCGCCGCTGTCACAAGTTGGTCATCACTTTGTAATACGCCTTTCGGATAGAGACAGATTCGGCGGGAGCGCCTCCCGGGGGAAACGGCGATGGCATTGCTTGAACGCATCGCAGGCAGCGGTGCCGCGGGTTTCCCGGAAGCGCAGCACGTTGATTCAATGTTGTGCGCAGTCATTCATCCCCCGTTCTGCCGGATCCGGACAACGCGGTAAAATCCCCTGATGCAGCGGCCGATGCGCTGGATTTGCAAGGTCTCTCCGCCGGTAAGCCAATGGCAAAAGTAAAACTAGAGGTATGAACGATGAAAGTACAAGAGTTAATCAAAGAATTGGGAAAGCACGACCCTGACAAGAAGGTTGTCATCAGAGGATATGAAGGTGGTTACAATGATATTCTCAAGATTGACGAGTTAAATGTTTTTCCCAGCCCAGAACAAAAGAATTGGTATTGTGGGGAGTATGAAGACGCACACAAACAAGAAGAAATTAAAATCTCCACTCCTGCAATTGAACTTTATGGAGACAATACAAAAAGTGAAGAATAGTAAAGGTTGGCGGGAAGTGAAGTTGGGGGATGTTGTAACCTTCCAAAGGGGATTTGACTTGCCAAAAAGCAAAAGAACGCTTGGGGAATACCCGTTAATGGTTTCCAATGGTCAAGATGGTACTCATGATGATTACAAAGTAAAAGCACCGGGCATTGTTACGGGGCGTAGCGAAACATTGGGAGAAATTTTTTGTTAAAGAAAATTTCTGGCCATTAGATACAACTCTGTGGGGTAAAGACTTTCACAAAAATAATTGCAATTTTATTTACTATTTTCTTAAAACACTTTCGCTTAGCCGATATAATGCTGGGCGGTATCCATCCATCCTTGACCGTAGGCTGACAATTAGACGCGCCCTAAAATAGCAATTGAAGGCGCTTCAAACTAGCAATCAGCCGGGGTCTAGACTAACAATCAGCCGCTATGAATATGCCCATTTACAAGCGCCATATTGAGCCGCGCCTGCGGGAGGCGCTGGAGGATACCCCCGTTGTTCTGCTACAGGGGCCGCGTCAGTGTGGCAAGACCACGCTTGCCCAAATGGTGGGAGAAACGGACGGGTATGCTTACTTCACTTTTGATGATGAGGCCACGAAAAATTTTGCCGAGGATGACCCCGCAGGTTTTATGAATTCTTTGCCGGAACGCGTCATATTGGACGAAGTGCAAAGGGTTCCCAAACTTTTTACATCTATTAAATTGTCAGTGGATCGTAGCCGTAAGCCCGGGCGCTTTATTTTGACGGGTTCAATGAGAGTTTTGCAATTTTCCAAAATCAACGATTCGCTGGCCGGTCGAATGGGCATCATCGGATTACATCCTTTAGCGCAAAGTGAAATTGAACAGATCAAACCAGGCTTTTTGGATTGCTTGTTTTCGCCGAACTTCACGGTACAACAAGAACAACCTGGAAAGAACCAGATCATAAACCGCATTGTTACCGGCGGTTACCCGGAAGCGCTTAAACGCTCCACGGAGCCAAGACGAGCCAGGTGGTATAAATCCTACATTGAGACCATCATTGAACGCGATGTGCCGGACATTGCGAACATTCACTCGCTCAAAGCGCTATCTCAACTGATTAAATTGGCGGCGTCGCACACGTCCCGGCTTTTGAGTGTGAATGGTTTGGCGTCTTCTTTCCAACTTAACAGGCTGACCATTCGGAGTTACCTGACGCTGCTTGAAAAATTGTTTTTGCTGGAAATTCTGCCGGCATGGCACAGTAATTACACCAAGCGATTGGTAAAAGCCCCCAAACTTCATATCGGAGATACTGGAATTGTCTGCGCTTTGCTGAACCTCAACAGTTCGGAACTTGCAAAAAATCACGTCCTGCACGGTCATATTCTTGAGACATTTGTTTTTCAGGAACTCAAGCGGCAGGCAAGCGGGCATATTCGACCGCATACTTTCCATCACTTCCGGGACAGGGACGGTGTGGAAGTGGACATTGTGATAGAACGAGGGGTAACCGCCCTGGCGGGAGTGGAAGTAAAGGCATCGGCCACGGTAAAAACCTCCGACTTCAAGGGACTGCGTAAACTACAAGATGCGACGGGCAAGCGTTTCGCGGGTGGTGTGTTGCTCTACAACGGCAACAACACGCTGAGCTTTGGGAAAAACTTGTATGCTCTGCCGTTGCGTAAACTTTGGGAGACAACATAAAAAATTATGCCCGCTCTGCACGAATCCGACGTTGAAAATCTCACCATAGAACTGCTGGAAAAGCAGGGGTATGCCTACTTGTCATCGGACGAATGACTGGACCATCAAAGAAAGCGTACGGGCCAAACTCAGGACTATTGTTAAACGGCTTTTGAAGCAATACGGCTACCCACCTGATGAACAGCGAATAGCAACGGACAGAATACTCGAACAAGCAGCATTAATGGCGGATGAGTTGGTTTCCGCTTGATTGATCTTCCCCGGCGCAGGGGCTTGCGCCGTCCGCGGGCGGCGAGGCGGGCCGGGCGGGTGCGCATTTTGTCCGGGGCGGCGGCCGCGAACCGCCGCTGTTACAAGTTAGTCATCACTTTGTAATATTCCTTGCATATAAAGACAGGCTCGGCGGGAGCGCATCTTGAGGGAAACGGCGATGACACTGTTTTCAATCACAATCGTGTTGCTTGCGGTGGCGACCGGCGCCTACATTCTTGCCGGCAAGCGTTTGACGCGTGCCGGTGCGGCGCACGTGCACGGCAATCCGGCTTATTACAAATGGCACGTCGCTCTGTCGTGCACCGCGCCCGCCCTGCTGATGGTCGCGCTGTGGAGCCTCGGGGAAGCGGGCGTTTTACGCCACTTGGTCGCGCCGCACGTGCAGGCGACGGACAACCCGCTCGAACGCGAAGTCCTGCTCGCCAAAATTCCCGCGGCGGCGGCAGACGGGGCTTTCGAGGAAGACCCCCGCGTCGCGGCTGCGGTCGCGGCTTACCGCGAGTTCAGGCGTGCCAGCAGAACCGCGCTCGCGGTGATCGCCGCCGCGTTGATCGTGATCGGCGCAATCCTCGCATTCAGGCGCATGCGCACGGGCTTCAACGCGCGCCGGCGCGTCGAGGCAATCCTGAAATTCATACTGCTGGCGTGCTCGACCATCGCGATCCTGACCACGATCGGGATCGTGATGTCGGTGTTGTTCGAGAGTCTGCGCTTTTTCAGTGTGGTGCCGGTGTCCGAGTTTTTGTTCGGCACCACGTGGGCGCCGCAGGCGACGCCGGGGTCGTACGGATCGGTGCCTTTGTTTGCCGGCACTTTGCTGATCTCGCTGATCGCGATGCTGGTGGCGGTGCCGATCGGGCTGATGGCGGCGCTGTATCTGTCGGAATACGCCGCCGCCGCGACCCGCGCGACGGTGAAGCCGCTGCTCGAAGTGCTCGCGGGTGTTCCGACCGTGGTGTACGGTTTCTTTGCGGCGCTGACCGTCGCGCCGATGCTGCGCGAGGCGGGCGCGACGTTCGGCTTGAGCGTGTCGTCCGAGAGCGCGCTCGCCGCGGGGCTGACGATGGGGATCATGCTCATCCCGTTCATCTCGTCGCTGTCGGATGACGCGATCAACGCGGTGCCGCAAGCACTGCGCGAAGGTTCTTACGGGCTGGGCGCGACGCGCTCGGAGACCATCGTGCACGTGATCGTGCCGGCGGCGCTGCCGGGCATCGTCGGCGGCGTGCTGCTCGCGGTCTCGCGCGCGATCGGCGAGACCATGATCGTGGTGATGGCCGCCGGGTTCGCGGCCAACCTCACGGCCAATCCGTTCGAGGCGGTAACGACGGTCACCGTGCAGATCGTCACGGTGCTGGTCGGCGACCAGGAATTCGACAGCCCCAAGACGCTCGTGGCTTTCGCGCTCGGCCTGACTTTGTTTTTCGCGACCCTGACGCTGAACATGATCGCGCTCAGGACCGTCAGAAAATACCGGGAAAAATATGAGTGAGCATCGGCCCGCGTTGCTCACGAGGGGTGGCGGCCGGGCGCGGGGCGTGATGGCGGCAACGCGGCAATATCGGGGGGTTCAATGAAAGCAAAGCGGTATTTTTCTGTGCGTGCCCGCCTGCGTGAGGAGCACGGAGTGAACCGGTTCAGGGCGAAACTCGCCCGCCGCTACGCCGCTGAAAGGCGGTTCCGGTTCTACGGCGTGCTGTCGGTAACGCTGGCGCTGGCGTTCCTCGCGCTGTTGTTCATCAGCATTTTCGCCAACGGCTACAGCGCTTTCCAGCAGACCAAAATACGCTTGGACGTTGATCTGTCGGCGCCCGCGTTCGTCCGGGCCGCGGCCGACCAGCGCTTCGTCGGCGTGGACTTCAACCGCGCGGTCAAACGTGCGCTCTACGAGTTGTTCCCGGACGCGACTTCACGCGCCGACAAGAAAAGGGTGTCGCGGCTGGTCAGTCCGTTCGCGTATTTTGAGTTGCGCCGGATGGTCGCCGCACAACCGGACCTCGCGGGGCGCACGGTGTCGCTGTGGCTGAGCGCCGACGATGAAGTGGACCAACTGGTCAAGGGGCATATAGACCGCACGCTGCCGGAGTCGGAAAGGCGCCTCGACGACCGCATGCTCGCGCACGTTGACCGGTTGTTGTCCGAGCGGCGCCTCGACAAGCAGTTCAACACCGCCTTTTTCACCCGCGGTGATTCGAGGGAACCCGAGCAGGCCGGCATACTCGGCGCGCTGATCGGCTCGATGTATGCCCTGCTGATCGCCTTTGTACTGTCGTTCCCGATCGGTATCGCCACCGCAATCTACCTCGAAGAGTTCGCGCCCAAAAACCGTTTCACCGACCTGATCGAGATCAATATCAACAATCTGGCCGCGGTGCCCTCGATCATTTTCGGGCTGCTGGGACTCGCGATATTGATCAACTTCTTCGGACTGCCGCGTTCGACCCCGCTGGTCGGCGGCATTGTGCTCTCGCTGATGACCTTGCCGACGGTGATCATCGCGAGCCGCGCCTCGATCAAGTCGGTGTCGCCGTCAATACGCGAGGCCGCGCTCGGGCTGGGCGCTTCTCATATACAAACCGTGCTGCATCACATACTGCCGCTGGCGCTGCCCGGGATGCTGACCGGTTCGATCATCGGCATGGCGCAGGCGCTCGGCGAAAGCGCGCCGCTGCTGATGATCGGCATGGTCGCTTTCATCGCCGACGTTCCGACCGCGGCCACCGATCCCTCGGCGGCGCTGCCGGTGCAGATCTATCAGTGGGCGAAAAGCCCGGAACGCGCTTTCGTCGAGCGCACCGCGGCCGCGATCATGGTGCTGCTCGCTTTCCTGATCGTGATCAATCTCACGGCTATAATCCTGCGCAAACGCTTCGAGCGCCGCTGGTAGATTCATGGTCGCCGACCCCACAGACACCGCCTCCGCAGCCACGGTCGGAGAGATCCACGTCGAGAATCCGCGCATATCAATCCGCGACGTGGACGTCTATTACGGCGAAAAGCACGCGCTCAAAAACGTCGGCATGGACCTCGGCAACAACCAGGTGACCGCGATGATCGGCCCGTCGGGCTGCGGCAAATCCACTCTGCTGCGCTGCCTGAACCGGATGAACGACACCATCGAGGGGTGCCGGGTCGAGGGGCAGGTGCTGCTCGACGGCGAGGACATCTACGACAAGAAGATGGACGTGGTCGAACTGCGCGCGAAAGTCGGCATGGTCTTCCAAAAACCCAACCCGTTTCCCAAGTCCATCTACGACAACGTCGCTTACGGCCCGCGCATTCACGGGCTGACCCAAAACCGCAGCGAACTCGACGAGGTTGTGCACGGGAGCCTCGAGCGCGCCGGGTTGCTGCACGAAGTCAAAGACCGCATTGATCATCCGGGCACCAGCCTGTCGGGCGGCCAGCAACAGCGGCTGTGCATCGCCCGCGCGATCTCGGTCGGCCCCGAAGTGATCCTGATGGACGAACCGTGCTCGGCGCTCGATCCGATCGCGACCGCGAAGATCGAGGAACTGATCGGCGAACTCAGCCGCAATTACGCGATCGTGATCGTCACGCACTCGATGCAGCAGGCTGCGCGCGTGTCACAGCGCACCGCGTACTTCCATCTCGGCCACCTGATCGAGGTCGGCAGCACCAAACGGATCTTCACCAATCCGCTGCATGAATTGACCGAGCAATACATCACCGGGCGGTTTGGATGAAGCAGGCGCGGCGGCGTCCCGCGGCGGCGGTCGTGCGTGGCAAAGCGGGAGGCGGCGGCACAACAGTCGGGATTGCGTGCTCGCCGGATCATGGCGTTAAAGCGGACGGCGTAAGAGACCGGGAGGTGACCGCGATACCAATGCCCCGCAATGAAGCGACTTTGGTTTGCATCAAACGGTTTGGATCGCCGGGTGTATCGTGCGCAACACCGGACGGCGGCGGCGAGTTCGGGAAGCGCTTGATACGCGAGATGGAGGCGGCGCTCGCTTCCGGGCGGCGCATGGACGAGGCTGCGTTTGAACGCGATCTGTCAGCGGGTTTGCTTGTGAATGTCGTTTTGTAACGGTTTGCTGAAACGCCTCCACGTCCACCGACACGCAGTCCGCGCGAACGTCAGCCGTGCTCAAAGACCGCGCGCCGCAATCCGCACGTCGCGTGCATGAAGCGCGGAGCGGCGGGTCGTCATCCGGCAAAGGAACATGGGGTGCGCTGTAAAACACCGCCCTTAGCGGCGCGTCGGCTCGTTTCGACTCAGCCTTCTTTCTCTATGTGATCGAGATTGGCGCGCAGGATCGTGCCGAACTCGTGCTTGCCCGGGCACACGTAGGAGCACAGCGCGAGATCCTCTTCGTCGAGTTCGAGGCAGCCGAGTTTCTGCGCCATGTCGGTGTCCAGCACCAGCAAGGACTTCAGCAGCGGCGCCGGCAGCAAGTCGAGCGGCAGCACCCGCTCGTAAATGCTGAGCGGCACCAGCGCGCGCGGACTGCCGTTTTGCATGCAGGTCATCGCAAATGACTTGCGCCTGAGCAGATGGGAAAACACCGCGCGGCTGGCCGAGAACAGGTCGAACCCCGGACGCAGCCAGCCGAGTACGCGCCTTTCGCCGTGTTCTTTCAGCGCGGTGATCTGCAAAGTGAAACGCCCGAGGAAGTCCGACCAGCCGTCGGCCGTATAACCGTCGAGCACCGAACCGGCGATCAAGCGACATTCGCCGGCACCGGCGATCTCGCCCGCGCACAACTCGCTGACCGAAGCGCCGATGCGGGTGCGCACAAGACGCGGGCGCGAGACCATCGGCCCCGCGAACGACACTACGCGCCCGGCCGGATACACGCCCTCGGTGAACAAAGCGCCGAAAGCGATAACGTCCTGGTAGCCAATCACCCACACGACTTTGCTGTCGCCGACCGGGTCGAGAAAATGAATGTGCGTGCCGGCGAGCCCGGCCGGATGCGGCCCCGCAAACTCGACGGTTTCAAAAGCGCCCTGCGGCAGCGGCGGCTGCACGCCCGGGCCGGTGCACACGAACACCTTGCCCGCGGTGAGACAACGCACGATACGCAGGCCCGTCGTAAACATCTCGCGCGAGTCCGCGATGACGACCGCCGGGTCGGGCGCCAGCGGGCGCGTGTCCGCGGCGTTGACGAAGATCGAATGAGGCGTGCTTTCGGGGGCCGGCGTTTTGCTGTACGGGCGCGTCCTGAGCGCCGTCCATAACCCGCTCCTGAGCAACTGCGCGACGATTTCCGCACGTGCGCGCGGCGTGATCTCGCCGGGCTTCCAGTGCTTGAACTGCTCGCTGCGCTCGCCTTCGGCGCGGATCACGATGGATTGCAGCACGCGCTTGTCGCCGCGGTTGACCGCCTCCACCGTGCCCGACGCGGGCGACGTGTAGCACACTTGCGGGTGGCGCCTGTCAACGAACAACGTCTGCCCCGCGGCGACCGCATCGCCCTCGCTGACGTGCATACCGGGCTTGAGCCCGTGGTACTCGTGCGCGACCAGCGCGACCCGCGACACGGGCCGGGCGTCTTCTATAACCTGCTCCGGGCGTCCCGCAATCGGAACGTCCAGGCCCTTTTTGAGATCAATGCGTGTCGAAGTCATACGGCGCTGATTTTATACCAATCGCACAGGCTTGCTTATGGGGTTCGGGGTTTCGCAACGGCAGTTTTTGTTTTAGCTTATAAAGCGAAATAGTGCACGACAGGATTGCGGTCTAATGTGACGTTTTGTCAGTTAGCTGCACTTTTTTCGTATTTCGCTTCTTTTCCGGCTAGTATAAGTTCAATCTGCCCGGTAACGTTAGGGGGCTGAGATTCAACCCATCTCTGATACTGGGCAAGTTCACCTATCTCCCTCGCTACTTCTTTCAGGGACAGCCTCCTCAAAATCTCTATTGTAACCGGGCGTTTATCATCCCAAAATATCATTGACTCTAGAAATTCATGAGCAGAAACAGATGTAATCAAGCGATAAATAAATTTAGCCTCTTCTTGAGTATCAAAAGACAGAAAATTCACCGTATCATCAAATACTACAGCTTTCCCATCTAATGGCCCAACAAGGCTGAATTTCAATTCTTTGTATAACCCGGATACCGCGATCTTCCATTGCTTAAAGGAGTAAGGGCCTATTCCAAACATGGAAAAATCCGGTTTGTTTTTGTAAATTGAACTTCTTCTGCCGTCAAAATATTTCCTGTGTTCAATTAAATACTTCCAAGTATTCGGAGCAGATTTTTTGATTTGAGAAGTGTCCCCGCTAATGGTTTCCTGGGTTACCAATACCACTTTTCGATAAGAGGTGATTCTTCCGTTCCCAACGTCGGAGCTTTTTAACAGAGGATATATATAATCATTTTCACACTTAATGATTTCCCCGAAACCATTTCTGTAGTTGTCACCGAGTGGCTCCAATTCCATAATTTTTGAACAGTCGTGTTTTACTCCGGAACGCCAGGTGTAGCGTGGATCTTGACCTTTTAGGTGGCTCCACTTTTTGTATCGGATAACGTCATTTACAATGAATCCGTCTCTCTCTCCAATAATGTGCGATGGCTTAATGGAACTTAGAGATTCATAAATTTTATAGTCGGTATTTCCAGTATCTGTTGTTAATAGTATAAAAAGACACGCTTTCACCGAGGCATTAAAGTGCGCTTTTGTGTCAATAATATATATATGCCCCCAAAACCGATGTTTCTTGCTTTGCCCGATTTGTCGCATCACTTTACGTGCGACTGCATACTTGCACAAAAATGCGATTGCCCCTTCACGCTTTGAGAGCCAGCCAATATGCTGCAGCAACATCCATTCAGAAATATCAAAATTGCTCATGCCTGTAAGGGCTTCAATGCCTTTTCGGTTTTGAAAATTGGATTTTTCAGGGAGATTTTTACTATTGAGAATACCCAGTTCACTACTCGTTACCCAGGGGGGATTCCCGATTATCAGGATATATCCATACAGTTCCGAGAGTATTTTTTTCCAGTCAGTGTTAAAAAAGTTTGCTTCGTTGATTATCACGCGACTTGTCGCAGGAATATCTTTCAGATAAGAGTTGGCTTCGTCAACATGCCCGGAATTAATTTCAAAACCAAGAATATTAGAATTCGCAAATCCTTCGTGCGCGGCTAAAACAAATGCGCCTTTTCCGCAAGTGGGTTCTATGATGACATCGGGGGCTACCCCATGATTCTGTTTTAGAATCTTGACAACTTTTCTTGCAAGACCAATAGGCGTCTGAAAATCACCGTACTGCCGCTTGTCAATTGGCTTTTTAACCATTATTCAACGGACCTTTGAGATGCCTGAAACCTTTCCGGCATTATGAATAACTCTAGCATATTGAAGCCTCCACTGAAGGGCATTCGATATTGTCAAATAGCCTTGATTTGGCGGTGTTTCCAGAATTTCGTCAGCAAGTTCTCTTGCGGTGATTTCATCCACGGGCAGACTTCTTTCAATAATAAAAGCGATAACATCATCTTTATTTCCCTCCCGTGCCAGAATATCCAACAATCCCCTTGTGGTTTGAAAGTCCGCTGTGCGTTCCTTTTCGATGAAAATGGTATGTTTAATACTGAGCCGGCTAGTTTTATTTTTATCATTGTCAATCTTCTCATATACAAAAACAAGCAAATGATAGCCAAGCCCGAATATCTTCTGAGAAGCGGATTTAAAAGGACATGATGATTGTGGCTGTTTAACACTAGTTGCTTTCATATCGACTCCAAGATCAGGAAAATCTATTCCAGATGCAGGATTACCTTGCTCATATTCGTATGAATCCGCAAGATATAAAGTGAATTTATGTTCAAAGTACGTTCCGACGGCTTTCCCGTCGGTTACACCATACAAAGAAGGCTCATCACGCGAAGTCTCCCTATCCGAAAATTTTGATGCTTCTCGTTGCAAAATTTCAATTGTCAATTTTTTTGACACGTTATCCTCTATGTATGGTTCAACGGCAAATACCGCGGGGGGCAGGGGGAACAAACACCCTGTTTGTTCCGGGCAAGCGCAAACAGGCATTAAATTTCAATCGCTTTTGCTTATTAAGGCGCATCGGAGTTACCCGGCGCTGATTTTATACCAATCGCACAGGCTTGCTTATGGGGTTCGGGGTTCCGCTTGCGACCACTTCATGCCGGGCTGCAAATTCAGCAGCGCCAATAGACAAAGAGCAGAACGTTCATTTTGTTGGGCCACCGGCAGCCCGACGGCACCGAGCATGTTTAAAGCATTATCTATATGTTTTCGCCTTGTCATTCGGCAAGCGACTCTACGCGCGCATCAATCATGGCTTGCGTCATTTCATGATTTGTTTTCGCCCACTTTCCCAAAGAACTAAGCATTTTCAAACTCGGATACTTTATTATTCTCAAGTCCGTCGCATTGACCTGAGTGTGTCCGTTGTGTCCTTGGTCTTCAAAGCGATCTTGATGACGCCGCCCCGCACGAGTCGGGATTTCAGTTTTCCGTCAATTCTTCGAGGGAACATCGCCGAACCACCGTTTGTAAAGCCGGTCGTATTCGCCGTTTTTCTTCACCCGCTCAAGGCCCCGATTGAGAAGGGTGAGTGTCTTGCGGTCCTGGTCTTGCACGCCAAACGAAAGGCCCGCCCCGTAGGCTTGCATGAGCGGCCCCGTCGGGTGCAGGTTCTTGAGGCCCAGATCACGGATTTTGACCAGCCCGACGTTCTGAGAAACGACGGCGTAGTCGTGCGCGCCCCCCGCTAATTTTTGCAACACCGCGCCCACCGTCGGGGCCGTGACCAAGCGTGCGCCGGGAACGTGCTTTTTCATATAAAGTTGAGTCGCGTCCGCCTCCATCACGATCACTGATTTGCCGCTTAACTCCCGGAGCGACCCGATGGCCGCCCCATCGCCGCGCCTGACCGCGGTGGCGTATTCAACGGTGTGCGGGGCGGTGAAGTCCAGAAAGCGGTCGCGCTCCTCGGTGTATTTGACCAGGGGGATTGCGTCGAGTTTCTTCTCCTTTATCGCCTGAAGGATCTCCGCCCAGGTGCCGATTTGGAACTCGACCTCGAAGCCCATCTCAGTGGTCATCGCCCGAATCAGATCAATGGAAAACCCCTGCGGTCGGCCCTGCTCGTCAACGTAGGCGTAGGGGTGGAAATCCAACTCCGTGCCGATCAACAGTTTGCGGGGCGCTTCCTGAGCAAACGCGAGCGAGGCAATGAGCGATATGGCGACGATGCAGGCGCCGCCAAGCCGCCCCGCCGTGCGCGCCGAACTTTTCCGCTGTACCAAGCCGAGTATTGACATCGTTTTTATCCGGTCACCGGTCAGTCGAACCTGTTTTAGACACCGTGAAACCAAAAACTATACAACGGTTTGCAAAACGATTGAACAGATTATTAATCAGCACCTTCTAACCAGATGGTTAAGTGCCGGTCGGTTTCTACTCCCAGCAATACACCGCAACGGTGAAGCCGCGAGCCAACTCTGCGAGTTGCGCGGGCGCGAACTTTGCTGTGGACGCCTGCCGACGGTAGGCGATGCCGTGAATGTCGAGAAAGCCGCGCACCAGGGCGCTTTTGATCGCGAAGTTGACGTTCTGCGGAATATCGCCGGTCAATTCCGCGACGTGGACGGCGTCCAATTTGCTGACCACCACACCGATCACGTTGCCGGCGGCGTCGAGCAACGGGCCGCCGCTGTTGCCGGGCTGAACGGGTGCGGTGATCTGGAGCAGTCTCGCGTCGTCAAAGGGGCCGGCCATGGCGCTGACGTTGCCGCTCGTCACGTTAAGTTCTTTCGATAAAAGCCCGTGGAGAGGGTAGCCCGCGACCGTCACCGCCTCGCCGAGACTGGCGCTGGGCGAGCGGCTGAACGTGACCGCTTTGCCGACTGCCTGCGGCGCCTCAAGCAGTGCCAAATCGCCGGCGGCGTCCGTCGCCCGCACCGCAACATCATGCGGCACACCCGCGCGGCTGACGGTCACCTTGCTGCAGTCGGCGATGACGTGGTGATTGGTCACAATCTCACCGCCAAGCCCGACCACGAAGCCGCTGCCGTTGCCTTTGATCTCTAATTTGCCATGTTCTTGTTGCTGAACGGTGGTTGCCGCAATGCGGGCCTCGAATTCGCGGCTGAGTCTCTGAGCCTCGGCGATCTGAGCGGGAGTCAATAGTTCCCGCATAGAGGCCCGGGCTTGTTCCGCATTTTTGAAGCCCTGCGCGGCGGCGAGATTGAACCAAGCGTAAGATTGGATATAGTCTTCGGGAACCCCTTTGCCTTTCACGTACATAAGTCCCAGACCGAACTGAGCATCGGCGTTTCCCTGCTCGGCCGCTTTTCGCAACCAGAACACGGCTTGGTGGTTGTCTTTGGGAACCCCCTCGCCCTTGCTGTACATCTTTCCCAGATTGGATTGGGCGAGAGGGTTTCCCTGCTGGGCCGCTTTCCAGAACCAGGATACGGCTTGGCGGTCGTCTTCGGGAACTCCCTCGCCGTTGGCATACATAATCCCCAGACTGACTTGGCCGTAGGCGCTTTCTTGTTCGGCCGATTTTCGGAACCAAAACACGGCTAGGTTGTCGTCCTCGGGAACCCCCTCGCCTCTGGCGTACATGTTTCCCAGATTGGATTGGGCGAGAGGGTTTCCCTGCTCGGCTGCTTTTTGGTACCAGAACACGGCTTGGCTGTTGTCTTCGGGAACCCCTTGGCCGTTGTCATACATAATCCCCAGGTTGTTTTGGGCGCTAGCGTGTCCTTTCTCGGCCGCTTTCCGGTACCAGAACAGGGCTTGGCTGTTGTCCTCAGGAACCCCCTCGCCGTTGGCGTACATGTATCCCAGATTGTACTGAGCACCCGCGTTTCCCAATTCGGCCAGCAGTTGGAATTCATAAAAAGCGGTTTTATAGTCGCCCCGGTTGTATGCCTCCATCCCGTGCCCGAAACAACCACTGACGCATGTTGCCGCCAAGATCAGCACGATCACAACGCTGCGGTGTTTAGTTGCTTTCATCCTTCTTCGCATTTCGCGCAAGCCGTTGCCGTTGTCGCTTTCCGTACTCATGAAAGGCGGCCCCTCGTTCAATCATTCCACAAGCCTCCGCCGGAAGTAAAGACGTTATCGGTTCACGGTCTTTGGCGTCGCGGCGGCACGGACGGCGGCACGGACGGCCCATGCCGGTTGAGACGCCGGTAGTGAATTCGCGGGCGTATCCCGTGCCGCCTCCATACATTGGGAGTAGCGGTTCCCCCTCCCGCGTCTTAATGTAAACTCATTGCGCGGAGGAACTCATCTTGAAGCGCACTTATTTATACGTCGGCGCAGCGGTCATCGCCGTGCTGGTGATCGTGCTGCCGTTGGCGGCGGTGGTCGTGCTCGTGCTGCTCGCCGCTTTGGGCGTGTCGTTCGCGCCGAATTTGCGGATGCAACTCATCGTCAAACCGCTGCATCAATCTCTCAAGCGCAAGGTGTCGCCCGTCAGCGACACCGAGCGCACGGCGATGGAGGCGGGCTCGGCGTGGTGGGAGAAAAGCCTGTTTTGCGGCAAGCCCGACTGGCAGGCGCTGCTCGACACGCCCGCGCCGGCGCTGAGCGAGGCCGAAGAATCTTTCCTGAACAATGAAACCGAACAACTGTGCGCGTTGACCGAGGACTGGCAGGTCAACCTCGACAAAGACCTCGCTGAGAAGATCTGGGACTTCATAAAATCCAAAAAGTTCTTCGGCATGATCATCCCGCCGGAGTATGGCGGCCTCGGCTTCTCGGCGGCGGCTCATTCGGCGGTGGTCGCAAAACTTGCGACGCGCAGTTCGGTGCTCGCCGTCACCGTGATGGTGCCGAACTCCCTGGGGCCCAGCGAGTTGCTGTTGAAATACGGCAGCGAGGAGCAAAAGCAGCGTTATCTGCCGCGCCTGGCGCAGGGGCTGGAAATCCCCTGTTTCGCGCTGACTTCGCCGAGCGCCGGCTCCGACGCCACGTCAATCGAAGACACCGGCATCGTCTGTGAACGGGAATTTGAAGGCGAAACCCGCCTCGGGCTGTCGCTCAACTGGAACAAACGCTACATCACGCTGGCGCCCGTCGCTTCCCTGCTGGGGCTGGCGGTCAAAGTCCACGATCCCGAACACCTGCTCAATGAAAAGTTTGCCGACGCGACCGATCTCGGCATCACCTGCGTGCTGGTGCCGACTACTTTGCCGGGCGTGCGGATCGGCAGGCGGCACGACCCGCTGGAAACACCTTTTCAGAACGGCCCGACCGTCGGCGACGACGTGTTCATACCGCTCGATCACGTCATCGGCGGCGCCGACATGATCGGGCAGGGCTGGCGCATGCTCGTCGAGTGCCTGTCGGTGGGGCGCAGCCTGTCGCTGCCCGCGATGTCGGCGGCGGCGGGGCAGGTGTCGCTTTATACCAGCAGCGCCTACGCCCGCGTGCGCGAGCAATTCAAGCGGCCGCTCGGGGACTTTGAAGGCATACAAAAAGCCCTGGCGGACATCGCGATCCAAGCCGCAGGCATGGACGCGGTGCGCGCGCTCACCGTGTCGGCGGTGGACGCTGGTGTAAGCCCCGCGGTGGCGTCCGCGATGGCCAAATACTTCACCACCGAATGTGCGCGCCGCGCCGTCAACACGGCGATGGACCTCCACGGCGGCAAGGCGGTCATGTGCGGGGAGCACAACTATCTGGCCAATCTGTACAAAGGTATTCCCATTTCGATCACGGTCGAGGGCGCCAACATCCTGACCCGCTCGTTGATTATCTTCGGGCAGGGCGCCATCCGTTGCCATCCGTATCTGCTGGACGAACTCAATTACTTTGAGCAAAGCGGCGAACCCGATCTGCAGCAATTCGAGCAACTCGCGTTCGCGCACCTGCGCTACCACCTCAAGGCCCTGGCGCGCGCCGCCGTTTCCGGTTTCAGACGCGGCGCTGTGACGCGCCTCCCCGAACAGATCCGCCATCACCGCAAATACTATCGCCGCCTCGCCCGCCTCAGCGCAACGTTCGCGTACCTGGCGGACTTGGCGGTGCTGGTGCTCGGCGGGGACATCAAGCGCAAGGAGATGCTGTCCGGGCGCTTCGCCGATGCGTTGATGATGATGTATGCGAGCGCCGCGCTGCTCAAGCGGCATTGCGACGCAGGGCAGGCGCCGTCCGAGCACGACGTCATCGCGTTGAGTTGCGAGCACTGCCAGCGCGAAGCCGAGAACGCCCTGTATGAGATCTGCCGCAACCTGCCGGGGCAGGTCCTGCCGCTATGGGCGCGGCTGACGCTCTTCCCGCTCGGCAGGCGCCTCGCCGGGCCGAAAGACGAACTCTGCGGCAAGGTCGCGCGGCAACTGCTGCAATGCCACGGCCTGCGCCGGGATCTGGCGCGGGATCTGCACCACGGCACTTTCGCGGCGCTCGATCACGCGATGGAGTTATCGGAGGAATTCGCGGAGACACTGCGCAAACTCAGGGCGCATCCGCGCGGCGCAGCAACCACCGAAGACCAATGGCTTGATGACCTGCAACGCCAGGATCTTGCAAGCGCCGACGACGTCAAGGGCTTTCGCGCGTGGAAGGAAGCGGTCGCGCAGGTGATCAAAGTGGATGACTTCGCGCAACTATGACCCACTACCGCCACAGAATTAAAAAGATCGCCGTGCTCGGCAGCGGCGTGATGGGCAGTCAGATCGCGGCGCATTGCGCCAACGCCGGCGTCGAAACCGTGCTGTTCGGCCTCAGCGAGGAAGCCGATTCCGCCGACAGCGCAGGCTACGCGCTGGCGCGTCTCGATCATCTGAAACCGCCGCCGCTTGCCGCGCGCGAGGCGGCACGCTACTTAAGCGCCGCGACCTACGACCGGCATTTGCCGCTGCTCGGGCAATGCGATCTCGTGATCGAGGCGGTCAGCGAAGACCCCGATGTCAAACGCGATCTCTACCGCCGCGTCACGCCCCATCTCAGCGACGACTGCCTTCTCGCCAGCAACACGTCGGGCATTCGGATCGCGACGCTCGCGCAGGAACTTCCCGACGACGTGCAGCCGCGTTTTTGCGGCGTGCATTTTTTCAATCCGCCGCGTTACCTGATGCTGGTCGAACTGACGCCGACCGCGGTGACCGCCGGGAGCACGCTCGCGACGCTCGAAGGCTATCTCACGACCGTCCTGGGAAAGCACGTCGTCGTGGCCAGGGACACGCCCGGCTTCATCGGCAACCGCTTCGGCGTGTTTGCGATGATGAGCGCGGTGCACCACGCACACAGGCTCGGCCTGGCGCCCGCCCTGGTGGACGAACTCACCGGCAAACTGATCGGCCGCGCCAAATCCGCGACGTTCCAAACCGCCGACCTGGTCGGGCTCGACGTGTTGGCAAGCCTGACCCGCCACCTGCATCAAACACTCGAAGACGACCCCTGGCGCGAGTATTTTCAGACGCCGCAATGGATTCTCGACCTCGTTGACAAGGGGCATTACGGCCGCAAAACGGGGATCGGCATTTACCGCAAGGACGGCAGCGACATCTGCGTCGTTGACCCCGCCACCGGCGAATATCACCGGCGCGAAAAAACGCTGGACGATGCAGTGAAGAACAGCGCCGGGCTGGCTTACCCGGAACGCTTTAACCAATGGGCCGAAAGCGCCCACCCGCAGGCGCAGTTTCTCTACGCGATCCACCGCGACCTGTTCCATTACGCCGCCTTTCACGCCGAGCAGACCGCCCACAGCCTGCGCGACGTGGATCTGGCGCTGCGTTGGGGCTACGGCTGGGAGATCGGCATCTTCGAGCAGTGGCAGGAGATCGGCTGGGGCGGCGTTGCGCGGCGCATACAAGACGACGTCGCAAACCACCGTGCGCTCGCCGCGGTGCCGCTGCCTGACTGGGCCGCCGACGAGGAGCGCACCCGGGCGTATAACGAAAGCGGGGCTTTCTCCCCGCAGCGCCGGGAATACGTGCCGCGCCGCGACCATCCGGTGTACCGCCACCACACGCCGACGCTGCTCGCGGGCGAGGCGCCGCCCGGCACGCTGCCCGGCACGACGCTCTTCGACAACCCCTCATTCAGGCTGTGGCACGACGACGAAGACGTCGCCGTTGCAAGTTTCAAGACCAAACTGCACACGCTGAACTACGAAGTCGTGCAAAGCCTCGACCGGGCGATCACCGTCGCCGAGCGCGATTACAAGGGGCTGATTATCTGGCATCCGCAAGCACCGTTTTGCGCCGGCGCCGACCTGCTTGAGATCCTGCTTACGGTCAAGACCGGCAAGATCACCGACGCCGGTCTCATCAGCAAGATCAAGGCGGGTTCGCTGCACCTGCTCAAGCCCGAGTTGCCGCCGGTAGGGCAATTGCCGCCGACCAGTGAGGTTATCGCTCTGCTGCAGCAGACTTTCATGCGTCTGCGCTGCTGCAACGTGCCGACCGTGTGCGCCGTGCAGGGCCTGGTTTTGGGCGGCGGCTGCGAACTGCTGCTGCACTGCGACCGCACCGTCGCCGCCCTCGAAAGTTATATCGGTCTCGTCGAGATCGGCGTCGGCGTGCTGCCCGCGGGCGGCGGCTGCAAGGAAATGGCCTGGCGCGCCTTTTGCGACGCCAAAGGCGGCGACGTGTTTCCTCACGCAGCCCGTTATTACGAGCAGATTGCGCTCGGCAAGGTTTCGATCAGCGCCGCCGATGCGGTGAAGTTGGGTTATCTTCGCCGCGCCGACCCGATCGTTATGAATCCGCATGAGTTGCTGCACGCCGCCAAGCGCCAGGTTGACGCCCTGTATGAAAGCGGCTACCGCCCGCCGCGCCGCGAGCAGGCGTTTGAGGTCGCCGGCCCCGCCGCTTATGCCAACTTTCAATCCCGGCTCGTCAATCTGCGCGAGGGGAAATACATTAGCGCCTACGACTATCATCTCGCCGAAGTCATCGCCGGCGTGATCTGCGGCACGCCGCTGCCGGCAAAGACGACGGTCACCGCCGATTGGTTCCTGCGCGCCGAGCGGGAAGCGTTTTTGAAACTGCTGGCGCGCAAGGAAACGCAGCAACGCATCGAGCATATGCTCAAGCGCGGCAAGCCCCTGAAGAACTGACGTGTGAGGATCTCCCCCCGAGAGGAACACCCGGAGAGAAAATAAAATGCCGCAACAGATACAAGAGGCCTACGTTGTCTGCGCGCTGAGAACCGCCGTCGGCAAATACCGCGGCGCCCTGGCGACGGAGCGCCCCGACGATCTGCTCGCGTTTTTGCTGGAACAACTGCTTGTGCAAAACCCGTCGCTTGATCCCGCCGCCGTCGGCGACGTCGTGGTCGGCTGCGCGATGCCGGAAGCGGAGCAGGGGCTGAACGTCGCCAGAATTGCGCTGCTGCTCGCCGGCTACCCGGTCGAAGTGCCCGGCGTCACCGTCAACCGCTTCTGCTCTTCCGGCCTGCAAAGCGTCGCGATGGCGGCCGAGCGGATCCGCCTCGGCGAAGCCGACGTCATGGTCGCCGGCGGCGTGGAAAGCATGAGCATGGTGCCGATGGGCGGCAACAAGCCGGCGCTCAACCCGCGCATTTTCGACGACGAGAACGTCGCCATCGCTTTCGGCATGGGCCTGACCGCGGAAAAAGTCGCCGAGGAATACCAGGTCTCACGCGACCAGCAGGACGCTTACGCGCTGGCAAGCCATAACAAAGCCTGCCACGCGATTGACCACGGCTGGTTTGCGCGGGAAATCACGCCGTACCCAACCCGCCGCTTTGAGGTGGACGCGCACAGCAACGCAACCACGGTGACCGAAGGCTCGTTCAGCGTTGACGAGGGGCCGCGCCGCGACACTTCGGCGCCGGCGTTGACAAAACTCAAACCGGCGTTCGCCGCCAACGGCACGGTGACCGCCGGCAACAGTTCGCAGATCAGCGACGGCGCCGGTGCCTTGCTGCTGGCGAGCGAAGCCGGATTGAAAAGGTTTGATTTGCAGCCCCTCGCGCGCTTCATCGGCTACGCCGTCGCCGGCGTAAAGCCGGAAATCATGGGCATCGGCCCGATTGCGGCCGTCCCGAAAGTCTTGCAGCGGCACGGCATAAAGCAAAGCGCGCTGGAGTGGATAGAGTTGAACGAGGCCTTTGCCGCACAAACGCTCGCGGTCATTGACGTGCTCGGGCTGGACCCGGATAGCGTCAACCCCGCGGGCGGCGCGATTGCGATGGGACACCCGCTGGGCGCCACCGGCGCGATCCGCAGCGCCACTTTATTGCACGCGATGCAGCGCGAGAAACTGCGCTACGGCATGGTGACGATGTGCATAGGCACCGGCATGGGGGCGGCCGGATTGTTCGAGAATATCCAGTGAGCGCCGCCGTTGCGAGCACCGCGCACCGCGCTGCAAGCACAGACCGGCGGGCGGAGACCGCGTTCTTTCGCATCCTGAGCATAGACGGCGGCGGTATGCGCGGCATCATCCCGGCGCATGTTCTGTCCGTTCTCGAATCAAAGATCCGCGCCAAAACCTCCGACCCGCTCGCGAGTTTGATCAATTACTTTGACATGTTCGCCGGCACCAGCACCGGCGCCATTCTGATCGCCGGCCTGCTGTGTCCGGATGAAAACAATCAGCCGCGATACTCGCCCGAGAAGATCCTCGACCTGTATCGCGATCACGGCGGGACGATTTTCAATCTGCCGTTATGGAAATCCATCACCTCGATCGGCGGCTTCGCCAACCCCAAGTATTCGGAGCGGGGGCTGTGCAAGGTCATGCGCATGTACTTTCAGGATAAAACGCTGAAAGACCTGCTCAGGCCGTGCCTGTTCACCGCCTACGACATCGTGTCACGCCGCGCTTTTTTCTTTCGCCAGCACCAGGCGCGGCGGCAGGCGCATTGCGACTTCAGGATCAGGGACCTCATCCGCGCCAGCACGGCGGCGCCGGTGCTGTTCCCGGTCGCACAGGTGCGTTCGCGGGTCAACCGCGTCTATCATCTCATTGACGGCGGCATGTTCGCGTATAATCCCGGCTTGTGCGTGTACGCCGAAGTGCGCCGTCTGCACCCCGAAATACACGCCAGGCACATGGCCGTGTTGTCACTCGGCACCGGCCTTGAAAACGTGCCCTACCCCTACCGGCAAGCCAGGCGCTGGGGCGCGATCAGATGGATGCGACCGATGCACTACATCTCCTCAAGCGGCATGTCCGAAGCGGTTGACTTTCAGTTGCAGCAGTTGTTTTTGACCTGCGAAAACAAAAATCAGTACTTGCGCGTCAATGCCGTGCTCGACGAAAAACAACCCGCCCATCTGGATGACGCCGGCCCGGAAAGCCTCAGGGCCATACTGAATATCGCGATCGAAGCCGGCAAGCAATACGACAAGCGCCTCGACGAGTTTGCCGATCTGCTGCTGGCGCGCAGGCAATAGCAACGGCACGCGACCGCCATGAACCCGGCCAACCGCACCCCGGCGATCCAAAGCGAGCAGTACGCGAATCTCGTCGCGCTGTTTGACGAAGCGTGCGCGGCGCACGCCGAACAGACCGCTTTCCGCAGTTTCGGCACACCCCTGAGTTATCGTGAACTCAAGCACAAGGCCGAGGCGTTCGCCGCCTACCTGCGCACGCTCGATTCACTCGAGCGCGGCGACCGCGTTGCCGTGATGCTGCCCAACCTGCTGCAATACCCCGTCGCCTTGTTCGGCATCCTCAAAGCCGGACTGATCGCAAGCAACGTCAATCCGTTGTACAGCGCGCGCGAACTCAAGCATCAACTGCGCGACAGCGGCGCCAAAGCCATCGTTGTGATCGAGGCGGCAAAGACAACGCTCGCCGGCGTCATCGCCGACACCGAGGTTCGCCACGTCGTCGTCACCGGCGCCGGCGACCTGCTCCGGGCGCCGAAGTCGCTGCTGGTCAACGCGCTCGTGCGGTGCTGCAAAATCGGCTTTACGCGGTGCGATCTCACCGGCGTGTCGTTCAAGGCCGCGCTTAGGCGGGGGCTCAAATCGCCCCCCGCGCAGGCGGCGGCCGACCCGCTTAAGCCGCAGGACGTCGCGCTGCTGCAATACACCGGCGGCACCACCGGCCTCGCCAAAGGCGCCATGCTGACGCACGCCAACCTGCTCGCCAACGTTGCACAAATGAAGCAGGTTTTTAACCATCTGGAGACGCCGCAAGGCGGGGAAAACATCATCACCGCGCTGCCGCTGTACCACATTTTCAGCCTGACCGTGAACTGCCTGCTGTTCATCAGACTCGGCGGCTGCAACACCCTGATCGCCGATCCGCGCGATCTGAACGGCATGATAAAAACCATGAAAGCGGCGCCGTTCAACGCGATCACCGGCGTGAACACGTTGCTTCACGCTTTGCTGGAACATCCGGAATTCGCGCACCTCGACTTTGCGCCGCTGCACACGACGATCAGCGGCGGCATGGCGACCCAGCGCTACACCGCGGCGCAGTGGCGGAAGTTGACCGGCTGCGTCGTGTTGCAAGGCTACGGCCTGACCGAGACCTCACCGGTGATCAGCGTCAATGCTCCCGATGCAAAAGAATTCGACGGCAGCGTCGGGGCGCCGCTGCCCGGCACCGAAGTCAGCATCCGCGACGCCCACGGCGCAGAACTGCCGAGCGGCGAACACGGTGAACTGCACGCGCGCGGCCCGCAGGTCATGTCCGGCTACTGGCAAAAACCCGAGGAGACCGCAAAAGTGCTGAGCCGGGACGGGTGGCTGCAAACCGGCGACATCGCCTACGTTGACGCCCGCGGCTTTTTGTACCTGGTCGATCGCGCAAAGAACGTGATCATCGTGTCCGGCTTCAACGTGTACCCGAGCGAAGTCGAAGACGTGCTGTGCGAACACCCGAACATCGCGGAAGCCGCGTGCATC
Source organism: Candidatus Oxydemutatoraceae bacterium (assembly GCA_965211995.1). Classification (GTDB taxonomy): domain Bacteria; phylum Pseudomonadota; class Gammaproteobacteria; order Poriferisulfidales; family Oxydemutatoraceae; genus CAYFZO01. Next base: position 1,525,976 of record OZ243040.1, on the reverse strand, counting down.
GGCGTTGACGACGAACATTCGGGACAGAGCGTGAAAGCCTTTATCGTCGAGAAACAGAAAGGACAACTGACCAAGCAGGCGGTGATAGAACATTGCCGCGACCGGCTGACACACTACAAAGCGCCGCACACCGTGACGTTTCGCGACGCGCTGCCGAAATCCACCGTCGGCAAACTACTGCACCGCAAACTGCGCGAAAAACCGTGACGCGCGGGTAAGCGGCGGCACGGCCGCCGCAAGCAGCAACCAAAGCAGATTAAGGAAAACAACGCTTACCACCAGGGGTAAAGTGTTGAACCGCGAACACCTGAAGAAAGCCGTCGCCTGGTGGTAAGCGTTGTTTTCCTGCTGACACTGGAAAGAACGGCGGTGTTTTTTTACTGCCGGTTGGAACCGCTTGTCAGGCAACCTTTGCCGCTGTTTCCGGCAAGGAATTTGTCAAGACAGGCTCTAAATTCAGGCTCTAAAGGCAATCCGTCTAAGATACTTCCGCTCAAATGCGGAGGGACGACAAACCAAACCGGTCGGTCCCGTGAAGCAGGGAAACCTTGTCCCTTCTTTGCAAACCACCGTATGCCCAACCGAGGCTCGTCATCAAAACCCATTGCAACGATAGCCCACGTGTAACCCTCTTCCGTATGTTTATAAACCACTTTATGAGGGCCCTGCACACGCGGTTGCGGTGAATTTATTTCCAGTAATTCATTATCTTTCATGTTGGAGTACCTCCTTCCCTGTAGAACAATTAATTCAACTGCGTTTTATCTTGCTCTCGTGGCGAGTAAAATGCCCGATCATCCGGACGCCTTAGAGATGAAGACCCGCCAATCCGAAGACCTTTACGCCGAAGCCTGCAAGGTGATTCCGGGCGGCGTGAACTCGCCGGTGCGCGCCTTCAGGGGGGTTGGCGGCACGCCGCGGTTTATCGTCAGGGGGCAGGGCGCGCGGCTGTACGACGCCGACGGCAACGCCTACATTGACTACGTCGGCTCGTGGGGGCCGCTGATCCTCGGGCACGCGCCCGCCGACGTTGTCGCCGCGGCGGCGGACGCACTTAAGCACGGCTTGAGTTTCGGCGCACCGACCGAGATCGAAATCCGCCTCGCCGAAAAGATCCGCGCGCTGATGCCCGCGCTTGAGAGGGTGCGCATGGTGAACTCCGGCACCGAAGCGACGATGAGCGCGATCCGCCTCGCGCGCGGCTGCACCGGGCGCGACAAAATCGTCAAGTTTGACGGCTGCTATCACGGCCACGCCGACAGCCTGCTCGCGGGCGCCGGGTCGGGCGTGCTCACCTGCGCCATCCCCGGCTCGCCCGGTGTGCCCGCCGCCACCGCCGCCGATACATTGGTGCTCGACTACAACGACGCCGAACAAGCGGAGCGGGTTTTTGAAAGATGGGGCGGGGAGATCGCCGGCGTGATCGTCGAACCAATCGCCGGCAATATGAATTTCGTGCCGGGCGACGCCGGCTTTCTGCAAACGCTGCGCAGACTGTGCGACGCCGCCGGCAGTTTGCTGATCTTTGACGAAGTGATGACCGGCTTTCGCGTCGCGCTCGGCGGCGCACAATCGCTGTACGGCATCCGCCCCGATCTGACGACGCTCGGCAAAGTCATCGGCGGCGGTATGCCGGTCGGCGCGTTCGGCGGCAGGCGCGAAGTGATGTCCGAGTTGGCGCCGGAAGGGCCGGTGTATCAAGCCGGCACGTTGTCAGGCAACCCGGTGGCGATGAACGTCGGGCTCAAAACGCTGGAGGCCGTCGCGGCGCCCGGCTTCTATGACGCGCTGGCGGAAAAGACCGGTGACTTGTGCGCCGGCCTGTCGCGCGCCGCCGAAGATTGCGGCATTCCCTTTTGCTGCGACCACCGCGGCGGGATGTTCGGCCTGCTCTTCACGCACGCGCCGGTGCGAACTTTCGAGCAAGTGAAAGCCGCCGACGGCGACCGCTTCGCACGGTTTCACCGCGCCATGCTCGAACGCGGCGTGTATCTCGCGCCGTCCGCGTTTGAAGCAGGGTTTGTGTCGGCGGCGCACACCGCGGAGGATATTGAGACAACGGTGAAGGCGGCTGCTGAGGTGATGGGGGAGGGGGATAATAATTAACCGAGGGCCGTTTACAGTATGTTGGTGCGGGTTTATAGCACGCTCGGTTAATTTATGTGACTGTTTCCAACGCTCGTTCAATCTCCGGTGTAAACACCTCCTTGATTCTCAGCAGGTTTTCAATATGCCACTTTCGTATTTCTTCAAGGTCGCTATCTGATGACTCGATCATCCCCTCTCGATATATTGCGATTCTTGAGGCTCGTTTTTCATCAAGGCGTTCCCATTCGAAAGGCGCTCCGTAATGGGCCGTGATTTCCCGTTCCCTTAATTTCAGGGCCTCGAACAGCGTTTTGTTTTTTTCCTGATCGCCCCGGTCAATATAAATCTCCGCACGGACTTTGCCGCGTTGAGCAAAAACAGCGGAATACACAACCCCTTGAATCCCTGATGAAAACGAATACCAATTTTGGGGTTGTCCCACTCGTGCGCCGGTAAACCTGTGGTTTTCCCTCAATTCGTCAATCAGGGTTTGGTAATACACCCGATATTTTTCGCCCTTTGGTGATGTATTCGCAGAAGAAGTTTTTTGTCTTTTTGACTTCTGCCATTCGTTAGGCAAGACAACCGGCTTGAAATTAAACGCCGGCTTTGACTGATCGATTCTCAACACTTCCACGACGACCGCAAAAAACTGAGTCTCGGTATCCGTTCTTTGATTTAACCATTCCAATGCCTGCCTGTGCTCATCCCTGACAATTTCTGAAACCCAAATAACAATTGAAGCGTCGAAACCGGCTGCGTATGTAAGAAGTTTGCCCAGATGGTCATGATCGGTTGGCGTTAATTGATTTTCTATTATTACCTTGCGTGAACTGCCGAGATCTTTTGCCAACAAATCAAGAGAAAAATCACCAACCGAAGCTTCTTTTTCGGTGAGTTCAAGATCCATGCCAAGAACTTCGCCCAGCGCCGTGATGTTTGAAGCCAGCCACGGCGTAAAATCAACCGCCTCATGTGACCAAACGTCACGCAATGGAACCTTCTTTAATTTTCCGAACTCGCTCATTAGTGCCCTTCCTTCTTCGGTCAATTTATCGCGGGTTGTTTACTCTGCCTGATTGCTGTTTTCGCCGCCCGCTTGGCGCATTTCGGCGGATACGCCGCCGCCTTCGGAATTTCCAATGTATCATAATCAGATTGCCGGATTATAAACATTATGATTCAATTCAAGACAGGCGATCTTCTTGCCGAAGATGCCGAAGCATTGGTCAACACGGTTAATTGCATCGGTGTCATGGGGCGCGGCATCGCGCTTCAATTCAAGAACGCTTTCCCGGAGAACTTCAAGGCCTACGCCGCCACTTGCAAGCGTGAGGAAGTGCGACCCGGGAGGATGTTTGTGTTTGAGACCGGCGAGTTATCCAATCCCCGATACATCATCAACTTTCCCACCAAACGGCATTGGCGCGAAGCAAGCCGGATGGAGGACATTGAATCCGGTTTATGTGCGTTGGTCGAGGAGCTCAGGCAGCGTAAAATTCGCTCAATCGCTATTCCACCGCTGGGCAGCGGCTTGGGTGGCTTGGCCTGGTCGCAGGTTCGTCCCCGGATGGAAGCGGCTTTGCGGAATCTCAACGATGTTCAGATCGTTATCTATGAACCGCAGGGCGTACCGGAATCTGGCAGGGAGGCGCATAAGCGCAAGGCTCCAAGCAGGCTTCCCGGAAAGGCTACACTCGGCGGTTTAATGTGCCGCTGGCCTTTATAGAATTGCAACTGTTGCAAAAAATGCAACGGTTCAAAGGGAAATCTTCGGTTGAGTGTCGCAAAGTGGAAAATTCAACCCTGACGCCCGTTATCTTCGTGCGATGATGGGGATTGACGGCTGACAATGGCGCAACTCGAACACATTGAGGCAATTGAGAGGAGGCTTTGGGGCGCGGCGGATACCCTGCGTGCCAATTCCAACTACGCCAGCAACGAATATTTCCTGCCCGTCATGGGGCTGGTTTTCCTGCGCCACGCTTACAGCCGCTACCTGGCCGTCAAAAGCGGGATTGAGAAGACACTGTCCACCCGTGCCACCCGTGGTGGTAAAACCCGGGCGTTGACTAAGGCGGACTTCTCCCAACGAGGCGCAATCTTTCTCCGGTCCAAGGCAAAGTTTGACTATCTGGTGGCGTTACCCGGTGGCAAGGACCGCGCCAAGGCCATCATTGAGGCGATGGAATCCATTGAGAAGGACTACAGCAACTTGCGCGGTATCCTGCCCAAGAGCGAATATCAGGAATTGAGCAACGACGTTCTCGGCCAGTTGCTGCGCACGCTCAATCCCGATGAGTTGAAGAAGGTGTCGGGCGACGTCTTCGGCCGCATCTACGAATACTTCCTGACCCAGTTCGCCGATCAGAAAGCCCACGACGGCGGCGAATTCTTCACACCCGTTTCACTGGTGTCACTGATCGCCCACGCGCTGGATCCGGAGGGCGGCACGGTGCTCGATCCGGCCTGCGGCTCCGGCGGTATGTTTGTGCAGAGCGCGCGCATCGTCGAGGAGCACGGTCAAAACCCAACCGACCGGCTCACGTTCCGCGGCCTGGAGAAGAACGCCACCACCATTCGCCTTGCCAAAATGAACCTCGCCGTCCACGGCCTGGAGGGGGATATTCAGAAAGCCATCACCTACTACGAAGACCCGCACAATCTGCGCGGCAAAGCCGATTTCGTCATGGCCAATCCCCCGTTCAACGTGGACGAGATTGACGCGGACAAGGTCAAAACCGACCCGCGCCTGCCGTTCGGTCTGCCCGGCGTCAACAAAAAAGACAAGGTCAGCAACGGCAACTACGTCTGGGTCAGTTACTTTTATAGTTACTTGAATGCCAAAGGACGCGCCGGTTTTGTCATGTCATCCCAGGCCTCCAGCGCCGGCGGCGGCGAAGCAAAGGTGCGGCAGAAACTGGTGGAGAGCGGCGACGTGGACGCCATGATCGCGATTCGCTCCAACTTCTTCTACACCCGCACCGTGCCCTGCGAGTTATGGTTCTTCAATCGCGCCAAGCCGAAGAAGCATCGTGACAAGGTGCTGATGATTGATGCGCGTAACGTGTACCGAAAGGTTACGCGCAAGATCTATGACTTCAGCCCGGAGCAGCAGCAGAACCTGCTGGCCATCGTTTGGCTTTATCGCGGTCAGACCGAAAAATATCTCGACCTTGTGTCCGGTTATTGCCGGCGCACGCTTGATGCAGCCGCGAGTTGCCTCAGCGCTGAGAAAAGGAAGGGGGAGACCCCCCGACCGTTGCTGGATTTTGCCACCGCACTGACTGTTCTGATCGACTCCCTGGAACCATTCCTGAAACCGCTGTCCAAGGATGCCGCGCTCGTCGAATTACAAAAGGAAATAGCCGATGCCTTATCCATTTTCGACGCCGACATCAAGACGTTCAAGCAGGCTGTCGCCAAGCAAAAGGCAGCGCAGAAGAAACGAAAAACCACCAATGGCGTATTGAAGAAAGCCGTTGGCAATCTTGCGCCACTGGCCGAGTCAAGCCGTGACTTGATCAAGCAAACCGACCTGCTCTACAAACTTGCTTCGCGCCTTGTCGAAACCTGCGAAAAGTCCGCGAAGACCAATGGTGCCCGGGTTGGCAAGGAAGTCGCCCGCGCCCGCAAGGCCGCTGATAAAGCGCGTCAAAACCTCACAAGGCAAGACGCAAGCCTGTCGGCGGACGGATGGGCACCGCTTCGGCAAGTCCGCTATTTTTGGAAGCAGGCTTGCTGGCTTACCGAGCGTTTCCCCGACGCCGAACTGCGCGACGTGGAAGGGCTGGTCAAACTGGTTGACCGCAAGGAGATTGCAGCAAACGACTGGAGCCTGACCCCCGGCCGCTACGTCGGCGTCGCGCCGGAGGAAGAAGACGAAAACTTTGATTTTGAGGAAACCATGCGCGAGATTCACACCGAATTGAAAGAACTCAACACCGAGGCGACTGCGCTGGCGGAGGCCATTGAGAAGAATTTTGAGGAGTTGGGGATATGAGAGACGAAAAGAAAATCATCATTCTCGCCGGCCCCAATGGCGCGGGTAAAACGACGTTCGCACGGGAATTCCTGCCCAAAGAATCCGGCTGTTCTATTTTTATCAACGCAGACCTCATCGCGGAAGGGCTGTCTCCTTTCCTCCCGGAAGCCATCGCCGTCCGTGCCGGACGCCTGATGTTGCAAGAAATTGATGACTACGCAAACAAGGGTGAAAGTTTTGCTTTTGAAACAACGCTTGCGGGGCGAGGGTACGTGAAAAAGATAGAAAAATGGCGTGCCGATGGCTATAAAGTCAAACTGATTTTCCTGTCGCTTGCCACACTGGAGGGAGCGATTGATCGCGTTAAATGGCGTGTGGCGCAAGGCGGGCACGACGTTCCCGAGGCCGTTATACGCCGCCGCTTTGCCGGCGGGCTGAAAAACTTTGAAAACATCTATCGCCATTGCGTAAACTATTGGCAACTCATCAATAACAGCGGTGTCATTCCGATCCTGATCAAGAAAGGAGAAAACCCATGAAAAAACAAACCAAGCGCACTTCAATCCTGGATGATCCGGATATGCAAGGAGTCATGCCCGCTCTCCTCCGCGCAACTAAACAGGCTCACAGAATTGCCCACCAGACAGGCACTAAAGTTGTCATCATGCGCGACGGCAAGGTCGTGCACATCCCCCCGGATCCGGCGATGTATGAGGATATTTGAACATAATCAGAGATGAAGCGAGAAGGTTGACCGTAGAGAACAATGCTCTGAATGCTAAAACGGCTATGCCTGTGACGAACATTGAACAGAACTTTGAGGAGTTGTGGCATGAGGATGAACACACATAGGTTCGAGGATATAGTCAACTTTTTTGACCATATGCGGATACCTATTAGCACTTTGGAACGTGAGAAAATCCAAGGTGATTACCCCTATTACGGTGCACAAGGAGTAATTGACTACGTCAATGACTACATCTTCGAAGGAGAGTACGTTTTGATTGCGGAGGATGGGGCTAATCTAATTACTCGTAATCAACCAATTGCTCAGATTGCCAAAGGGAAATTTTGGGTCAATAATCATGCTCATATAGTTTGTGCGAAAGAGGGAGTCTCAATCAACTACTTCATTAACATATTACTTAACTCAATGAACTTAACGGGTTATGTAACAGGTGCCGCACAACCTAAGTTATCACAGAAAAACTTGCGCATCGTCAATGTCAATATGCCCTCGTTTGCTGATCAAATCCGTATTACTTCTATCCTCTCCGCCTACGATGACCTAATCGAAAACAATCGACGAAGAATACAGTTACTAGAACAGTCAGCACGGCTACTCTACAAAGAGTGGTTCGTCTACCTACGCTTTCCCGGCCACGAACACACCCCCATCACCGACGGCGTACCGGAGGGGTGGGAGTGGAAACTGCTTGGCGAGCGTTTTCAAATAGTATTAGGTGGAACACCCTCCCGAAAGAAGTCCGAATTCTGGGATGGGGATGTGCCTTGGATCAATTCAGGGGAAGTGAATAAAATGCGAATACTTGAGGCTACTGAGTTTATTTCTGAGGAAGGTCTAGCTAAGTCAGCGGCCAAGTTGATGCCTGCTGGTGCGACTGTTCTAGCAATCACAGGCGCCACACTTGGTCAGGTAAGCCGGCTTGAAATTGAGTGCTCCGCGAATCAGTCTGTAGTCGGGATTTTTGATACAGAAGGTTTTCAGAACGAGTGGCTCTATCTTTTTCTCGTCCATGAAATTAAGAAGATCATAAATCACGCAACCGGAGGGGCTCAGCAACACATTAATAAAGAAATCGTTAATGCAGTTGAGTATCTTGAGCCCCCCAAACTGTTACTAAATGCTTTTCGTAAAGAAGTTAAGTCAGTTTTCTCTCAAATAAAAACACTAAATTTACAGAATCTTTCTTTATATCAGTCTCGTGACTTACTTCTGCCGCGACTGATGGATGGAAAGGTGGCAATGTGAAAAAAGCAGGCGCACAACTAAGTAACCCCTTTTCTACCGGGGGAGGGGGTTGGCATTTCGAAATATGCGTTCAGGCTACATTTGTTGCGCTTATGCTTACCGGAGGTTTTGCTCCTTGCTTGCCACGTTGCCGGATAAAAAAAATTAAGTTACAGGGAAAATGTGCCCGGTACGATACTGATGATCTGATTGTTTTCACCGATGAGCCAAGTAGCGGTCAGGAGCGGAAGATGCTTGCTCAGATCAAACATTCTATTAGTATTACCGAAAGTGACACAGTGTTCGGAGAAGTTATTCAGGCGGCGTGGAATGATTTTAATAACCTTGATGGTTTTTCCAAGAAAAAAGATGTAATCGCACTCATCACTGGCCCGCTAAGTACAACCGACGTGAACGATGTGAGACCAATTCTGGAATGGGCAAGGAGTTCGGCAGATTCCGGTGAATTTATCAATAAAGTAAATCTTACTCGTTTCAGTAGTCGAGGGAAACAAACCAAGTTACAGGCATTCAGAGCACATCTGAATAATGCTAATGGTGGCAATCCGGTTACCGATGACGTCCTTTTTGAATTCCTGAAGCATTTTCACATTCTTGGCTACGATCTTGATGCAAAAGCAGGAAGCACTTTATCGCTACTTCACTCTTTGATTGGTCAATATTCACAGAATAATGTACAGGACTTATGGTCTAGACTTGTTGATGAGGTTCAGTCCGTCAACAAAAATGCCGGCACTATTACACGAGAGAGTCTCCCGGAAGATTTGCAGGATATCTTCAAACAACGAGATGCCGAGACTATTCCAGCAGAGTATGCATTAGATCAGAATTCGGATTGGAATAACCACGAATATGCACCAGAGCTTGCAATAGCAAGTATCCTTGGTTCATGGGATGAAAACAACGAATCTGATCGTAAAATTATCTGTCAACTCGTACAGGACTACCCTATTTGGATTGGCAAAATAAGGGAAATTCTACAATTACCAGATAGTCCTGTTTCCTTGAAAAATGGTAAATGGAGTATTAAAAAACGAAAAGCGTTATGGGAATTACTCGGCACAAGAATTTTCGATAACGATCTAAATAGTTTTAAGGAATGTGCTATCGCGATTCTTTCAGAGCGTGATCCACAATTTGAGTTACCTGCTAATGAACGCTATGCCGCAAACATTTATGGCAAGGTGTTTTTATATTCACCCAATCTTCGGAAAGGCATGGCTGAAAGTCTGGCGCTTCTTGGTAGTGAGCCAGAGGTTCTGATTAATTGCACACAAAGCGAGCCAAAGACTATTGCAACTTTGTCTGTTCGAGACATATTAAACACATCAGACTGGGTGTTGTGGGGAAGTTTAAATAATCTTCTTCCTGTTTTAGCAGAGGCGGCCCCTGGCGAGTTCTTGAGCGCCGTCGAGTCGGCGTTGCGGGAATCACCTTGTCCATTCAACAAACTTTTCTCGGAGGAGGGCCATGGCATCACAGGCAGGAATTACCTCACCGGTTTGTTATGGGCGCTGGAGCTTCTTGCTTGGGAACAGATATATTTAGTGAGAGCGTGTGTGATCCTTGGCGGTCTTGCTTCCCGTGACCCTGGAGGTAACTGGGCTAATCGACCTGCAAATTCCCTTGCAACTATTTTACTTCCGTGGCTTCCACAAACTACGGCTTCTATTGCCAAGCGGAAGGTGGCGGTAGAAACGCTTGTAGCGGAATATCCATCGGTTGCATGGCAGCTTTTGCTCAGCTTGCTACCAAGCCAACACCAAACATCAATGGGTACCTACAAACCTTCATGGCGTACAACAATTCCTGATAATTGGAAGGATAATGTTACCCAAGAAGAATATTTGGAGCAGATTTCCATTTACGCAGAGCTTGCCGTTTCAATAGCAAATGATGACATTAAGAAATTGAGCGAACTTGTCGATCATCTTAACCGTTTTCCGAAACCTGCCTTCGAAAATATCCTTGCTACCCTATCATCGGATGCGATCATTAAAAAGCCAGAGGAAGAACGCTTGGAACTTTGGGAAAATCTAACTTATTTTTCCACTAAACACAGGAGATTTTCAGGTGCAAAATGGGCACTGGACGTCGCCGATGTTTTCAAAATAGAGTTGATTGCCCAAAAACTTGCTCCCCAAAACCCATTGAACTTATATCGTACTTTGTTCAGTGGGCATGATTCCAAACTTTACGAGAAAAAGGGCAACTGGGAGGAACAGAGGAAAAGGATTGAAAATCGCAGAAGTAAGGCAATTAAATATATTTTGAATGATGGTGGAATAGATGCAGTGGTTCAGTTTGCAGAATCTGCTGAATCGCCAGGAAATGTTGGCAACTCCCTCGGTGTTGTTGCGGATACGGCTAATGATGCGGCCCTGCTTCCCGCATTTTTGGTCACTGATAACGAGCGATTAAAGAGATTTATAGGTGCCTATATCTGGAGCCGTCATCGTTGCCTCGGCTGGTCTTGGGCAGATGGATTGGATAGATCAAGTTGGTCGGCATTACAAATTGCATGCTTTTTAAACTATCTGCCATTTGCGGACGAAGCATGGAGCAGAGCAATAGATTGGCTCGGTGAATCAGAAATAGAGTACTGGAGCAGAGCCAACGGGTTACCGCACAACACAAGCGGAGATATTAGTGGTGCCATAGATAAGCTACTCGAGCATGGACGTCCAGAGGTTGCTATCAATTGCTTATACCAAATGCTCAACGCCAAACGTCCGTTAGATAAATCTCAAAGTGTGAAGGCTCTTTTGGATGCCGCATCTTCAAAAGAAACTTCGAGTGAAATTGATACTTATGTCATAGAGGAGATAATAAAAGCATTGCAAGAAGACCCTCACACTGATCCCGATGATCTTTTCCGAGTGGAGTGGGCCTACTTACCTTTATTGACATATTATGGTTCTTATGGAGAAGAAACTTCACCAAAATTTCTCCAAAATCGGCTTGCATCAAATCCAGAATTTTTCTGCGAAATTATCCAACTCCTTTATCGTTCGAATAATGATAAGAAACCAAGACAGGAGCCTAGTGAAAACGAGAAAAATATTGCTACATCTGCGCAGGAACTACTTTATGCGTGGCGACTGCCGCCGGGCATACAAGATGGTGATTCTTTTTCGCAAGAGAAATTTAGAGAATGGTTGCAGACAGTCAAATATATTTGTAGCGAATCAGGACATCTTGCTATATCCCTTCAGCACGTAGGACGAGTTTTAGTTCATAGTCCGGCAGACCCTCAAGGACTATGGATTGATCACGGTGTTGCCGAAGCATTCAATGCCACAGATGCCGAAGATATGCGAAGAGGTTTCTTTATAGGGGCCAAGGACTCATGCGAGGCTCATATTGTTGATCCAACTGGACAGCCAGATCGAAAACTTGCTGATCAGTATAGAGAAAAGGCCAATGAGGTTGAAAATGCAGGCTATCATCGTTTTGCTATCACACTTAGGGAGTTGGCTGAATTGACCTTTCCCCCAAAAAGGTAGCCATTTTCAGAGAGACTTTTCCGATAAAATCGACCATAAGGAGGTCTCATAATGAAAGGCAAGCGATACAGCACAGAGAAAATCATAGGCATACTCAAGGAGTATGAAGCTGGCATACCGGTGCAGGATGTCGTCCGCAAGCATGGTATCGCCAACGGCACGTTTTATCGGTGGAAATCGAAGTACGGCGGCATGGAGGTGTCGGAAGCAAAGCGGTTACGGGAACTGGAATCGGAAAACGCGAAGTTGAAGCGATTGCTGGCCGATACCTTGCTGGACAAGACCGCACTTGAGGACGTACTCGGAAAAAAGTGGTGAGGCCGACGCAGCGACGCGGCGCCGTCGTGTATCTGCAGTCGGCCTATCGCATGAGTCAACGCAGGGCGTGCCGGCTGGCGCTGCTCAGCCGCAAAGCGGCTGCTTACCAAGCCGTTGCACGCAATGACGGGGGCACTAACAGAGCGGCTCAAGGAACTGGCTGAACGCTACCCGCGATACGGGTATCTGATGCTGCACGCATTGCTCAAGGCCGAGGGCCTGGTGGTCAATCGCAAACGCACCTATCGCCTGTATACAGCGCTCGGTCTGCAACTCAGAACCCGGCGGCGTAAGAAACTGGTTCGGCCTCGGGTCCCGATGGCTTTACCTGCCCAAGCGAACGAACGTTGGTCATTGGACTTTGTGCACGACCAATTGGCGGATGGCCGGCGTATCCGGGTACTCAACGTTATTGATGACTTCTCCCGGAAATGTGTTGGCCAACTGGTTGACACGTCCATCTCCGGCGCTCGTCTGGCTCGGTATCTGGATGAACTCGCCCTGACCCGCTCACTGCCTGCCTCGCTCGTGCTGGACAATGGCCCGGAACTGACCAGCAAAGCTATGTTCTTCTGGGCACACAAAACCAAAGTAAAACTCTGCTTCATTCAGCCGGGGAAACCCACCCAGAATGCTTATGTTGAGAGCTTCAACGGACGCTTCCGTGACGGCTGCCTGAATCAACATTGGTTTAGGTCGCTCAATGATGCCAAGCAGATCATTAACGACTGGCGACATCACTACAACAATGTACGACCGCACAGTTCACTAGGCTATCGGGCACCGACCGTGTTCGAGGCAGAGGCTGCATGATATGATGTTTTGTCTCTCTTTGAAGGGCTACCCAACAGGGGAAAGGTCACAGCCTTCGGCGGTTTTCAGATAAGTGATGTCCGACACCCAACGCTGATTGGGCGCGGCGACGGTGAACCGCTAGGCGAGGAGATTCCCGGCCACCGGCAACTGAGGTCCGGAGTCGGTAGTGGTCTTGAATCTGCGCACGGTCCTGGCCTGTATGCCGTTGATCCGTATTGGGCCACGCGGTGTCTGCCGCAATACTCCCCGTCAGCCCGCAAATCCGCATGAATGCGCGGGGTGCCGCCTAATGGGGTGTATTATGCTCAAGAAGTTTCTGAAAAATCAGGGGAAAGCCAATTCCAGCATGGTTATATCCAATCATATTTCGGTCTCTTGGAGGATGCGTGTAATTCACTCGTATTATCTGATTACGATCTAATAGGAAAATAGCAATGAATTCATCAAATACTCACTTGTTCGAAAGTGCTGGAAAAAAAACAGGTATTATTGATTTCAAAATTAGTCACCGGATAATTCAGTTATTCTCCGAAGGACTCTACTCCAGTCCAAACAAAGCTGTTGAAGAATTAGTATCAAACTCATTTGATGCTGGAGCGGAAAATGTCCATATTATTCTTTCTCCAGATTTACATGATCCAGATGCAACTATTGCTGTAATTGACGATGGAGAGGGGATGAACGACAAAGATCTAAAGAGCCATTGGATCGTGGGTAAAAGCAACAAGAGAAATGGAGGCGGTCATTCCAATAGAAAACCGATCGGTAAATTTGGAATCGGTAAATTATCAACATATGTGTTGGCCTCAAAACTTACTCACATTAGTAAATCCGGCAGTACGTACTATGCTGCTACGATGGATTATTCGGAGATAGAAAAAATGGGAGATTCTGGTGGAGTTTTTGATGAAGAAAACATCGAAATACCTTTGAGGAAGCTTTCAAAAAATGAAGCGCAGGATGCCGTGAGCCAGTGGGCGAATAAGAAGAACAAAGACCACGAAACACCAAACTTGTTCGGAAATGATGCCCCCAAGTCATGGACCGTGTCAATTATGTCTCAGTTAAAAGATATGGGGAAACGAATTAAAAGAGGTCGTCTCGAATGGATATTGAAAACTGCTATGCCTCAGCGCAGTGATTTTCGGCTGTTTCTTGATGGTGCACCTATAGCTTCTCCTAAAAATGTCAAGCCCGTTGCAAAAATTATACTGGGTAAAGACATTGCTGAAATGCCTCGCCCCTGCCCTAAAGGGCTAGTTAAAAATAATAATGATGATGAACCTGAAAATTCAATTCACCGATACGGTGTTTACCATAGTGAATTATTGGGGAGAATCACGGGTTATATTGAGGTATTTGCTGATGAGCTTGATATAGGAAAAGAAAAATTCGAACGAAGTAATGGATTTTTTGTTTATGTACGTGGGCGTCGAGTTAATATTGATGATCCAGGTTTCGGAATAGATCGAAAATTACTAAGGCATGGTACTTTTTCAAGATTCAGAATGATTGTTCATATAGACAGTCTAGACGATGCTCTTAGATCATCACGAGAATCGTTACAGCAGGGCAATCTGTACGAAGAAACACAGAATTTTTTGCAAGCCAGTTTTAATTATGCCCGAAATCGACTTGAAAAATTTGATAAGAAGGGAACATCGGCATCCCGAATATCTACAAGAATTTTCTCCGGCCCTGGAAGTATTGCTCGAAAGCCACTATTAGTAGTTGCACGGATGTTTATGGATAACAAGGCTGCGCCTTTTTATTTGCGTTTTCCTACAGATCTTTCTGACGACGAAAAAACTGACTTCTTATCAGATTTGGAGAAAAAATTAGAAACAGAAGATGGGTTTATTCGATCCATTAAGGTCATAGAACTTGACTCAAAAGAAGGTTTGGCAGCTTTAGATCTTCACCGAGGTGAGTTGCTTATTAATTCTTCCCATCCATTTATCGCCGCATTTCAAGAGACATTTACTGCCGGTCAACATGAACTTCCTTTCCAAATGTTGGTGGTGTCTGAGATTCTGATGGAGGCGCATTTGTATCATATGGGATTCGATGAAGAAGATATTCATGACATAGTAGGAAGACGTGATGAACTGTTGAGGCAATTAGTTAAATCATCCGCTCGCCGTACCGCAGGAATGATTGCTCTGGCACTTGAAAATGCACGCAATGACGGGAATAGATTGGAAGAAGAAGTACGCGCTGCCTTTGAAGCAATAGGCTTTGACAATGTTATTCGTATAGGGGGACCCGATAATCCTGATGGTACTGCAGAAGCATATCTTGCCGCACGAGAAAACGATAGGATACGGGGATACAAGGTCGGCTTAGAGGCAAAAAGCGGTGGCATAGTTTCTGCGAATCGTTTGGATGTGTCAGCAATTGAAAGACATATGGAGAAGTATAAATGCAACCATCATTTAGTAATCGGAAACGGATTTCGTGTTTCCAAGAGTAGGAAATCTGCTTCTGTGAGATCTATTAAATTGAGTAAAAGGAAAAATGGAAAAACTATAACCCTTATGCACATTGAAGATTTAGCACGACTTGTTCGAATTGTTTCAACCAAGCGTGTTGGAGGACTTAGTCGTTTGCGTACCCTATTTATAGACTGCATAACCCCTGATGAATGCAAGGCGTGGATAGATGACCTTGTAGCTGAGCCGACCGAGGATTGGCCATATAAGGAAATTCTGGAAACTATCTGGAAATTAGCGCAACGTCGCCCCGATGAGGCTGTGGCATATGATGCGGTTAAGACAGAACTGGAACATTGTAACCCACCAGTAATCATGAGAAGACAGGAATTGATTGAATGTTGTAAGGCAATGCATGTAATCGCGAAAGATGTAGTATTTGCTCAAGAAACCACCGTAGAAATTGATCGAATACCTGCTTTAATATTGAAAGATATTAAATCTGCGATCGAGCAATATCCGGAAGGGGAAAGTGGAGGTATCCGTATATGATTCCAGCGTCAAAAAAAGCCCATATTCGTCCTGTCCACCCGTTTCCAGCGCGGATGGCGCCTTCTATTGTATGGGATGCGCTTCCTAATACAGGAAAATCTTTGAATATCCTAGACCCAATGTCTGGTTCGGGGACAACCTTGGTTTGTGCAAGATCAAGAGGACACAACGCAATTGGCTGTGATACCGACCCTCTTGCTCTCCTTATTGCGCGCGCTTGGTGCTCCGATATGGACCCCGAAAGATTAAAATATCGTGCAGAAGTGGTGCTGGAGCGAGCTGAGAATTTGGTAGGCAGATTAACTCCAAGGAAATCATATCCTGTGAACACAGACGATGAAACTAGGAAATTTATTGATTTTTGGTTTGACCCGAAAAACCGCCGCGAGCTGACGGCTCTTGCAAAATGCATATCAAGAGTTCGATCTAAAAATGAAAAGACTCTTCTTTGGTGTGCATTCTCACGAATGATTATAACTAAAACTATCGGTGTATCTCTTGGAATGGATATTTCACATAGTCGCCCTCATAAAGCATATGAAGTAGCACCAATGAAACCTTTTGATGCTTTCATCAAGGCAACCTCTCTAGTAGCACGAAATTGCCCATTTCAAAGTAATGGAAAATCTACCCCGCTAGCTGATATTCAGCACGGAGATGCCAGAGATTTACCAATAAAATCTGCTAGTGTAGATATGGTGATAACCTCCCCTCCTTATCTAAATGCTATTGATTATCTTCGTGGACATAAACTTTCTCTTATATGGATGGGGCATACCATTTCAGAAATTCGATTGCTTCGATCCGGAAATATAGGTGCGGAAGTATCTAAATTGTCCAATTCAGATAAAATAATTCCTAGAATAATAAAAACGATGGGCAATCTAAAACAACTTGATAAACGGCACTTAGGCATAGTTCGAAGGTATATATGTGATATGAACAAAGTAATGGAAGAATGTGTACGGGTCCTTAAACTTGGGGGGCGCGCTATATTCGTTATCGGTAATTCTGCTATCCGCGGTGTGTTTGTTAAAAATTCTGCCGCCTTGCGCGAGCTCGCTGACCTGAATGGATTTTCTTTTGTTTCAGATAAAACACGAGAAATTGAATCCAACCGAAGATATTTACCACCTCCAGAATCTAAAATATCAGGAAAGAATATGAGGACAAGAATGAGAGAGGAAGTTATTTTGGAATTTTGTGTAGATTGAAACACACGCTAGAAATAATCAGTATAATTTCTAACCCTCTTCATTGGAGACACTTTCGTTCAGCAGATTACCACGAAGTACTTGAAGAAAAGTTCAAGGGAATCATCGTATAAAATAGTCGCCCATGATGGCTTTTAGTATGTGCTTTATGAAAAGATACCGGAATGAAAATTTTCATGGATATTGATGACAAATTGCTAGCGCAAGCACAGCAACTAACGGGGATAACCGAAAAATCGGCCTTGGTCGAGGAAGGACTGCGCGCCTTAATTGAGCGGGAAAGCGCCCGTCAGTTGGCACGGCTGGGCGGAACGGAACCACAGTTACAACCCATCTCTCGGCGGAAACGGGGCCGGAATGATTGCGAGGATTAATCTAGTGAGTTCCCAACCTCTTTTTCTTGCTTGGCAGGACAAGAATCCAACAAGCCGACAATGGTTTCCGATTGGCCGGCTGGATGCGGATGTCGAACATTCAAATTACCGCTTTCGCTACACGGGCGGTGCGGAACGTGCACAGCGAGAAGCGGGATTTCCTCCGATGATTGATTTCCCGGAGTTGCGGGAAGATTATCGTTCCCCGGCACTGTTCGCTCTGTTCAAGAATCGCGTCATTGCGTCGGGTCGCCCGGACCGTATGGAGCATCTGCGCGGTCTCGGTCTTTCAGAGGACGCGACCTCGGTTGAAATTCTGTCGGTGAGTGGTGGTTATCGCGTTACAGACTCTTTCGAAGTGTTTCCGAAGATCGAGAAATACAGTGACGACTCTTTCCAGTGCCGATTTTTCCTGCAAGGTTGTCGTCACGTGAACTTGATCGCACAGAAACGGAGCAACGACCTTAAGCCGGGAGAGAATCTTTCTGTTACGTTGGAGTTAAACAATCCTGCGATCGGCCTGGCAGTGCAACTCCAAACCCAGGACTATCACAGCATCGGATGGGCACCGCGCTACCTCGTGAGGGATCTGGCACAGGCTATGTCAGAATCTCACGGGCATTTCTCCGCGCATGTGGTTCAAATCAATCCTCTGCCGAGTCTGTCAAAGCAGCGTATCTTGATTGAATTGAACGGTCATTGGGGTAAGTATGAGCCGATGAATGGCCCGGATTTTGATCCGTTGGTGGGCTGAATGATGACTGCACGCACAAAAATTATTGTGAAAAATAAAAGCCAGATGGTGAAACTCCCTAAAGCGGTTGAGTTTCCCGCATCGGTGCGGAAAGTTGCTATCGTGGCCGTTGGCTCAAAGCGCATTATCACGCCAGCGGGGAAAAGTTGGGATGAATGGTTCGACGCTCCCGGTGTTTCGGATGATTTTATGTTTGTGCGGGAACAGTCAACGGACGTGCAATGAGTTCTTCTCGCTTCACCGAAGACGCCCTCGTCCAGCAAACCACTGCTGACTACCTGAAACAGCAACTCGGCTGGGAATCAACTCTCGCCTATAACGCCGAGGACTTCGGGCCAAACAGCCTGTTGGGACGTGCTTCCGACAACGAGGTAGTGCTGATGCGCATACTGCGCGAGAAACTTGCCGAGTTAAATCCCGGCCTCCCCGATGTCGCCTACGATGACGCGGTGCGACAGATGACCGCCACCGTCACCTCGCAAAGCCTCGTTGCCGCCAACCGCGAGAAGTACGGCTTAATGCGCGACGGCGTGCGGGTCAGCTTCTGCGATGCCAAAGGCAAGCGGATGAAGGAACAATTGCGGTTGTTCGACTTCAAGGCGCCGGAGAACAATCACTTCCTTTGTGTCCGCGAATTATGGGTGCAAGGCGATCTTTATCGTCGGCGGCCCGATATCATCGGCTTCGTCAACGGTCTGCCGCTTTTGTTCATTGAGTGCAAGAACATCCACAAGGATCTCAAGGTCGCTTACGAAGACAATTACTCCGATTATCGGGACACGATCCCGCACCTATTCCACCACAACGCCATCGTGATGTTTGCCAACGGGGAACAGGCAAAGATCGGAACCATCACCAGCAAGTGGGCGCATTTCCACGAGTGGAAACGGCTGGCCGAGGATGAGCCGGGCGTGGTGGATATGGAAACCCTGCTCAAGGGCGTGTGCGACAAACGCAATTTGATGGATTTGGTGGAGAATTTCATCGTCTTCGACGAATCCGCCGGCGAGCCACGCAAAATTATGGCCCGCAACCATCAGTTTCTCGGCGTCAACCTCGCTATTGAAGCGGTGCGCGAGCGCAAGGCACCGCAAGGCAAGTTGGGCGTGTTCTGGCACACCCAGGGAGCGGGCAAGAGTTACTCGATGGTGATGTTCACCCGCAAGGTGCACCGCAAACTGGGCGGAAACTTCACTTTTCTTGTGCTCACCGATCGCGATGACCTGGATACGCAAATCTACAAGACTTTCGCCGGTTGCGGCGTAGTGGGCGACAAAGATATTTGCCGGGCGTCCGACGGTGAACACTTGAAGCAACTACTCTCCGAGCACAAGTCATACGTCTTCTCGTTGATTCAAAAATTCAACAAAGACCTGGATTCTGGCGAAAGTTACACCCGGCGAGACGACATTATCGTCATAACCGACGAGGCGCACCGCACGCAATACGGCATGCTGGCGCTCAATATGCGCAATGCTTTGCCTAACGCCGGCTACATCGGCTTCACCGGCACGCCGCTTTTCAAGGACGACGAAATCACGCGGCAGGTATTCGGCGATTACGTCTCGACCTACGGTTTCAAGCGTGCGGTGGAAGACCAGGTCACCATGCCGCTTCACTACGACTCCCGCGGCGACAAACTCAGTGTCACCGTTAGAGATCTAAATGATCGCATCGCAGAGAAACTGGAGGAGTTGGAAACTGACGATATCAACGTCGAGCAGCGGCTTGAGCAGGAACTCAAACGCGAGTATCACGTTGTCACCGCTGAAAAACGTCTGAATCAGGTGGCGCAGGACTTCGTGCAACATTACTCGAAAGCATGGGAAAGCGGCAAGGCGATGCTGGTGTGCATTGACAAAGTGACCTGTGTGCGGATGCACAATCTGATTATGAAGCACTGGGAAGTGCGCAGAGCAGAACTGAAATCTAAACGAGATATAGCGGAAAATGATCAGGAAAGAGATTACCTGCGGCAACAAATTAACTGGATGAAAGAAACCCGTGTGGCGGTGGTTGTCAGCGAGGAGCAGGGCGAGATGGACAAGTTTCGCAAATGGGGGCTCGACATTACGCCGCACCGCCGGCTCATCAAGCAAGGGATTGACTTGCCGGAGGCGATGCGGGACAAGCCGCAGTTTCGTGGCAAGCAGCGGGGGGATCTGGATGAAGCATTCAAGGATGATGATCACCCCTTCCGGGTCGCTATTGTCTGCGCGATGTGGCTGACCGGGTTCGACGTGCCCAGCCTTGCAACGTTGTATCTCGACAAACCGCTCAAAGCACACACGCTGATGCAGACCATCGCCCGCGCCAACCGGGTACACGAAGGCAAGAATAACGGCATGATCGTTGACTACTGCGGCGTTTTCAAGCACCTGCGCAAAGCACTCGCAACTTTTGCCGGCACCGGGACAGGAGGACAAGGTGAAGAAATTGATCCGGCCAGTCCAAGCGAAGAACTGCTGCCGCAGTTGGCTGAGGCCATTGCACTTGTACGAACCTTTCTCGACAAACAAGGCGCACCGCTTGATAACGTCATCAGTGCGTCCAGCTTTGAACGTATCGCTGCCATTGTGGCTTGCAAGGAGGCGATCAACGAGAACGACAAGAGCCGCAAGCGTTTTGAAGTGATGTGCCGTGAGGTGTTCAGGAAATTCAAAGCCTGCATCAATGTGGACGGAGTAAACGCGTACCGCAAAGACCGTGAGGCCGTCAATATCATTTACAAAAGCCTGAATAAGGATCGCGAACAGGCGGACATCACCGGTATCATCCGGCAATTGCATAAAATTGTGGATGATTCGATTGAGCCGTTGAACGATAAAGAATCGAAAGAAAAAAGACTTTTTGACATCAGCCTGATTGACTTTGATCTGCTCAAACGGGAATTTACGCGCTCGCAGGCGCAGAAAACCACAGTGCAAGATTTACGGCAGGCCGTAGAGCGGCGGCTACAGCAACTGCTGCAGCAGAATCCATTGCGTGCTGACTTCCAAAAGCACTATGAAGAAATTGTCGCCGAATACAATCGTGAAAAAGACCGGGCCACGATAGAAAAGACTTTCGAGGCCCTGATAAGCCTCGTTCAGGAACTCGATAATGAACAACAAAGGGCATTGCAGGAAGGGCTGGATGAAGAATCTCTCGCAGTTTTTGACTTGCTGAAAAAGGATGCGTTGACCCCCAAAGACATCAAGCGAATTAAAGCCGTCTCGGCAGATCTTCTCAAGCAACTGAAAGAGGAAAAACTTCGAGCCGATCAGTGGCGGGATAAGGAAACGACGCGCGATGCAGTGCGCGTCTTTATTCACGATTTTCTATATGGCGATGAAACAGGCTTGCCTGATCTCTACACAGTGGAAGAAGTCTCAGAAAAAGCGACGGAAATATTCAAGCATGTTTTCCGGGTTTATCCGAAAATCCCATCGCCTTATTACAATATCTCGGCAACCGGGCAACCATCCCACTCGGTCTAAACCGACAACCCGCCAAATAAATCGACTTGGCGGATTACCGGCGGGGTTTGTCCCTGATTCCGCCAACTACCGCATACGCTTTCAGACTTAATGCTTCATCCTTGTAAATAAAACAATTCTATTCGTGTTTGTGCCGCATTGGTTATTAGACACTCCCCATATATTTGCTGTCTTTGTAAATTGCTGAGCGTTGATCATAATCGCTATGCAATGCAAGCCTGACTGCATTCCTATTTCGGCTACATGCTCGTCAAGTTTTATAGAGCCATTTCTTATTTCGCCCACTTCAAAAGCCACCCATCCGCCTTGCCGGGTAATTCGGAACAGTTGCTTGAATACCGCAAGCATGACTGATTTCCACTCTTCCAAGGACTCACACCGGGTGATTTTTTTATTAACCGCCTCAACGTCCAGATGATTGAACCAGCAACGCAGCCAGTTATCCTGTGCGTAATTCACGATATCCAGAAAAGGCGGGGAAGTGACCGTCAATGCAATGCTTTGATCGGGGATTTCATTCGTACTGCCGGCGTCTCTTTCCAGGAAAACCGCCGTTTCAGCACATTGATTTACACTATTTATCAAATCTTGGGACATGTCTTTCAAAAGTTGCTTTGATTTCTTCAATATGATTTCTTTTGTATTCCGGTACTCAGGCGCCTGCTTTCTCTTGTGATTGATTTTAAGTTGTCTATCCGGAGTGGTCGCCTGGTTTGGGGGCAAGGTATAGACTGAAAAAAAGCCTTTGCTGTGCCCGGTCAAGCGGTTGGTGGCCACAGTCCTTATCCATTTGTCGAGTCCGTCTTCTTCTCCCTTTTCTTTGCGCTCCTTAAGATATGAGCGGATAGATAAAATTTCCGTCAGCGTCCGTGGGGCATAAAACATAGACAGATCAATATCTGATTTCAGCCCGGTTGCGATGGGTATTTCGTCGAGACGGTCGGTTAATTCAGCCAGTTGCGGCGGGTATAGCCTGCCTTCACTCATTATTCTGCTTAACGGATTTACATCGTTGCTGACGACTTTTCTCCCTAATAAGGAAGATTCAACAGGAGTCGTTCCCCTTCCTGCAAAGGGATCATAGACGACGTCATGTTCCCCGGTAAGCCACTTGATGAAAAATTCAGGCAGTTGCGGCTTAAAGCAAGCCCGGTAAGACACTTCGTGAAGAGAGTTTCCTTGTCGTTGCCTGGCCGTCCAGAATTCATTTGTAAAGCGGGGGATAGATTCTTTTCCGATAGAGACAGAATCCATTTCTGTGGCTTTGCTTGAAGAAAATAACTCTGCCTTTTCAACATAGGCGTAGTTCTTCAACAGATGGCGAACCCCCGAAAAATTATACGGTATCGCAAACTTTTGGGCGGAACTCGGCATTGCTGTATCGAAGTTGCTTAACTGCTAATAAGCAAGCAGTTAGTTGGCGGGTATTCTATCCCACCTGTAACAGCGCCTTGAGTAGGCCTGTGTATCTGGCAAGGCGGGTGGAGTCCCCCTCACACCTGCGCCGAAAACAATCGTGCGTACAGCCCGTTCTCCTCCAGCAGTTTCTCGTGTGCGCCGTGCTCAATAATGTGTCCGGCTTCAAACACGTAAACGCGGTCGGCGCGTTTCACTGCGCTTAGGCGGTGCGCGATGATCAGCGTCGTCTTGTTCCGCAGGTGGCTGAACAGCGCTTCGTACAGCAGGGTTTCGGTTTCTGAATCAATCGCCGAGGTTGCTTCATCGAGGATCACGACCTTGGGGCTTTCGAGCAGCATCCGCGCGATGGCGAGGCGCTGGCGCTGTCCGCCCGAGAGTTTTACGCCTTGCAGGCCGACCAGGGTGTCGAGTTGTTCCGGGCTGGCGCGCACGAAGCCCGCGAGTTGCACGACGTCGAGCGCGTGCCACAGTTCGTCGTCGCCGGCGTCGCGCCCCAGCGTCAGATTGGCGCGTATCGTGTCGTTGAAAAGCGAGGGGGTTTGCAAAACGCAACCGACGTTTTCGCGCACGGTTTCGAACCCGATCTTCTCGACCGGCACACCGTTGTATAAAACGTCGCCGCTGTCGGCGCGATACAGGCCGAGCAGCGTCTGGATAAAGGTGGTCTTGCCGCCGCCGCTGGCGCCGACCAGCGCGACTTTCTCGCCGACGCCGACGTGCAAACTGACGTCGTTGAGGATGTCGGTCGCGTTGTCGTAGGACAGGCGCAGGCCGCGCACTTCAAGCGCGACCGAGGCCTGCCCGGCGAACGGGTTGACCGTCGTCGGATAGTGCGGTTCGCGGTCGAGCCCGAGCAGTCCGTTGATGCGCTCGATCGCGGCCTTCGCGCCGAACCACGAGTACTGCATACCGAGCACTTCCTGTATCGGCCCGAGCATGAACCACAGGTAGCCGAAAACCGCGATCATCTGCCCGATCGTCAAATCCGAAAAGATCACCATGAGCATGCCGAGCGCGCGGAACACGTCAAAGCCGAACAGAAACACCAGAAAAGACAGGCGGCTCGAAGCGTCGCTGCGCCACGCGAAGGCAATCGCGCGCTCCTTGATGCTGCGCGCCATCGCAACCAGCCGCCCGATGTAGTGTTCGTCGCGGTTGCTCGCGCGGATCTGGTGCATCGCGGTCAGCGTCTCGACCACCGCCTGCTGGAAGATCTCGATGGCTTCGTTTTCCTTTTTCTTGAGGCCCTTGACGCGCTTGCCGATCGCCATCGTGAAATAGATCACCAGCGGATTCAAAAACAGCAGGAACAGTGCGAGTTGCCAGTGCAGAAACAGCAGCACCACGGCGGTCGCGAGGATCATCAGCACCGATACGACGAAACGGCTGATCGCCGCACCCATGAATTGATCGAGCGTTTCGAGGTCGGTCACCAGACGCGCGCTGATGCCGGCGCCGTCCCGACTTTCAAACTCGGACACCGACACGGTGCCGAGATACCACAGCAACTGCTTCCTGATGCGGTACACAATGCCCTTGGAGATGCGCGAGAACAGCAGCATCTGCCACACGGTCAGCAGCCAGCCCGACACGCGCAGCAGCACGGTGACGATCAGGATCACCGTGATATACAGCACCGGCCCGCGCCACGCTTCGGAAAACATCGGATTGATCATCGCGATCAGCGTGCCGGGCTGGTCGAGCAGCACTTCGTCCACCAGCAGCGGCATCAGCAAAGGCACCGGCACGCTCGCGAGCGTTGCGGCGAGCGCGATCAGGTTCGCGGTCATCAGCCGCCTGCGGTGCTGCAACACCAAAGAGAACAGGTAGCGCGGCCCGTAAGGCGGCATCGGTTTGCTTTTCACGCCGCCGCCCCCGGCAGCGCGCGGGCGAGTCGCGCGGGCAGATTGTCGAAGCCGCCGTTCGACATGAACACGACGTGATCGCCGTCGCGCACCTCGGCACGCAGCCGCGCCAGCAGTTCACCGGCGTCATCGAACACCAGCGCCGGCGCCCGCGTTTTGGCAACGGCCGGGTCCACCACCCGCGCGAGTTCCGCCGGGCGGCGGCAGAACACTTTGTCCGCATCCGCGAACGCCTGCGCGAGATCTTCGTTGTGACGCCCCATCTTCATCGTGTTGGAACGCGGCTCGAACACCGCGAGTATGCGCCCGCCCGCCGCCGCGTTGGCGACCCGGCCCGCGACCGCGGCGAGCGTTGCACGGATCGCGCTCGGATGATGCGCGAAGTCATCATAGACGACAACGCCCGCCGCCTCACCCTTGATTTCGAGACGCCGGCGCACTCCCTGAAAGTCCGCGAGCGCGGCGAGTGCGGCCTCCACCGCAACGCCGGCGTGATGTGCCGCGGCGACGGCGGCCAGCGCGTTAGCGACGTTGTGCGCGCCGAACATGGCCCAGCGGCACTCACCCTGTTCGCGTCCCCGGTGAAACACGCGAAACCCGCCGGCGTGCGCTTCGGCAAACCAGTCGCTGCGATCCGGGCCGGCGTGTGCGTCGCCGCTCAGGCCGAAACTTTCGCACGGCGTCCACGCGCCCAGGTCGAGCACTGCCCGCAAGGCGGCGTCGCCCGCGCGGTACAGCACCACGCCGTCGCCCGGCACCGTGCGCAGCAGAAAATGAAACTGCCGCTCAATCGCTTCCAGGTCGGCGTAGATATCGGCGTGGTCGAACTCGAGATTGTTCAACACCAATACGTCCGGGCGGTAGTGAATGAACTTCGGGCGCTTGTCGAAAAACGCGGTGTCGTATTCATCGGCCTCGATCACGAAGCACTTCAGTTCCAGCGCGCGTGCGATTTCCCGCGCAAAGGGGATTTTTATATCTCCGGTCATATCTCCGGCGGCGTCTCCGACTGCGTCCGCCGGTAAAAACGGCGTAGGGTCGGTCAGGCGTTGCGCCGCGTACAGGCGCGCCATGCCGTCGGCGCGCGCGGAGACGTCGAACCCCAGCGGAAAGCCCGTGGATGCGGGCGCGGGCACGGGCACGCCGCCGATCAGAAAGCCCGGTGCGAGACACGCGCGATCGAGTATCCACGCGAGCATCGTGGTTGTCGTGGTCTTGCCGTGCGTGCCCGCGACCGCCAGCACGCGGCGCCCGCCGAGCACTTCGCGCGCAAGCCATTCGGGGCCCGAAACAAACGGCAGGCGGCGGCGCAGGATTTCCTCGATCAGCGGGTTGCCGCGCGACAGGGCGTTGCCGATAACGAAGCAGTCCCAGCCGCGCTCGACGTGCGCCGGCTCGTAACCGGCGTCCACCGTGATGCCGGCTTGCTCGAGTTGCGTGCTCATCGGCGGATAAACCGCCGCGTCGCAGCCGCCGACTTCGTGCCCGAGTTCGGCGGCAATCCGGGCGAGACCGCCCATGAAGGTTCCGCAGACGCCGACGATGTAGATGCGCATACGGCGGGCTAGCCGCGCGTGAAAATCCAGTTGGCGTCGTCAGACAATCGCTTGCTGTAACGGTAACCGCCTTCGCTGAATTCCTTGATGCCGGCGGGGTCGCTGAGCCGGTGTTTCACGATGTAGCGGCTCAGCGCGCCGCGCGCGCGTTTGGCGACGAAACTGACGATCTTGTAGGCGCCGTTCTTGCGCTCCTTGAATACCGGCGTGATCACCTGCGCGCCGAGCCCCTCCGCGTGCACGGACTTGAAGTATTCCTGCGAGGCGAGGTTGACGAGCGCCGGCGCACGCAGGCGTTTGAGATCGCGGTGCAGACGCTCGGTGATTCGGTCGCCCCAGTACTGATAGAGGTTGTCTCCGCGGCGGGTTGCAAAGTGCGTGCCCATTTCGAGGCGGTACGCCTGGATCAGGTCGAGCGGGCGCAGCACGCCGTAAAGCCCCGACAGCATCCGCAGATGCTTTTGCGCGAACTCGAGGTCTTTGCGGTCGAAGGAATCGGCTTCGAGACCGGTGTAAACGTCGCCGCGAAAAGCCCACACCGCCTGCTTCGCATTGGCCGTCGTGAACGGCTTCTTCCATTCGCGGTAGCGGCGGTGATTCAACTCGGCGAGTTTGGCGCTGATCCCCATCAATTTTGACAGGTCGTTGGCCGACAGTTTCTTCAGGCGGTTGACCAATTCCTGCGCTGCGTCGAGAAATACCGGCGTGGTGCATTTACGCACCGGCGGCGGCGTGTCGAAATCGAGCGTCTTGGCGGGAGAGATGACAATCAGCATGATTCGGCAACCGTGTTCAATATAACTGAGGCATCTATTAAACCACAAAACAATAGGATTGACATGAATCGTTTGCACCGTCCGACGCCGGCGACGACGAGCATTTTTCAACCCCCGGCTAGCCGCACTTAACGACTCCCGTCACTCTCTGCTTGAGGGAAAGTCGACGAGAAAGGGCGCGGTCGAGACGGTGAGAGGGTCTTGAGAATGAAGAGATTGTTAAACTGTTTTTTAGAAGTCCCCGACAAGATTCTCAACACTGTTTGCAGCGCGGTCTTTTATGCCGGCGTCTTTCAATATGGTTTTTGCTTTTTCTTCCAATTGATGATCCCCTGTAATCAGGTAAGCGCGTTTTAAATAATCCAATGCTAATACGGGATTCCTGTCAATTTTGTCCGCGATAATTTCATAGTGCTCCGCTTGGTCGAGGAGGCCGCCAAAAATTCAGAGAATTTCTCTTCAAATTCACCATTGAATTCAATATATTCATTTCGAATAAGATCGGAGGGGACTTTCGATCGGGGGCTTTTGACAATAATGGTTTCTTTCCCCATCGCTTGGGCAACACCTAATTCGTAGTAAATATTCGTTTGGGTAATTTGAGGCATTTCTTCATGAATCACTCCTACCGCTAGCGGAGACGAGGCCATCATTTTCCAGATTTTCATTAGAAGATCTCCGCCACTAATTTGTGTTCCGGCGTTTATGACTTTGTAGTTTTCTTTTTTGCAGCAACGCTTGATTGCCTCGCCGATGCCCTTAACCATGCCAGAAACTTGTCCGCCCAACCGAGTCATAAGAAAGCAATGCTTCGGGCAATTTTTAATGGAAGCGGTATATGCCTGCCCGTCCGCAGGGCGGTAGAAAATTATTTCCTTTTCCGGGCGACCGGAACGCCCTTATAAGGGCCGGGAGATTTCTTCGTGGAAACAATGACGCCTTTTGTGCGGTTAATTTTCACGTACCGGTTGGTGCGCGGGTTTTTGGTCTGAACCAGATCATGTTTGGTTGAACTCATTCCGGCAGCGTATCACGGTGCGGCCGCCACTATAGCCGTGTCGGCATATTCCGCCTTGCTCCGTCAGCAGCAACCCGACCGGGCAGATTGATAGCCCGACCCGCTCCTACGCCGACTCAAGCCGTTGCAAAAACTTGTCTTCGTCGAGGATTTCGACGCCGAGTTCGCGCGCCTTGTCGAGTTTTGAGCCGCTGTTGGCGCCGGCGACCACGCTGGTGGTGTTGCGCGACACCGCGGAGGCGACTTTGGCGCCGAGCATCAGCAGTTTGCCTTTGGCTTCGTTGCGGCTCAGCGAGGACAAGGTGCCGGTCAGCACGTACACCTGCCCGGCGAGCGGGGTGCCGCGCACACCGCCTGCGGGCGCTTTGGGACGCACGTGGCGGCGCAACTTGGCGAGGACGCGGCGGTAGCCGTCGTTGGCGAAAAATTCGCGGATCCGTTGCGCGACGACGTCGCCGATCTCGGGCACGTTCTTCAAAGCGTCTTCGTCGGCACGTTCGAGTTCCTTGAGCGTCTTGAAGTACAGCGTGAGCGAACGCGCGACCGTTTCGCCGACTTCGGGGATGCCGAGCGCATAGATGAAACGCTCGAACGGCACGTCCTTGCTCTTGTCGATCGCCGCGATCAGGTTGTCCGCGCTTTTCTCGCCGAGTCCGTCGATCGCCGCGATCCGCTCTTTGCTTTTGTGCAGTGCGTAGATGTCGCCGGCGTCCTCGATCAGTTTTTCTTCGAGCAGGCGCGCGACCAGTTTTTCACCGAGTCCCTCGATATCCATCGCGCCGCGCGATGCAAAGTGTTCGAGCGCGGCCTTGCGCTGCGCCGGGCACCCCCACGTATTGACGCAGTACAAAATCACCTTGTCTTCGCTTTCGCGCACGACCTTGCCGCCGCACTCGGGACACTCGGCGGGTGCGGGCACTTTCCTGCGTGCACGCGGCGCGCGCTTTTCCTTGACGACTTTGATCACCTGCGGGATGACGTCGCCGGCGCGGCGCAGGACGATGGTGTCGCCGACGCGCACGTCCTTGCGCTTGATCTCGTCCATGTTGTGCAGCGAGACGTTGCTGACCGTGACGCCGCCGACCGAGACCGGCGCGAGCCGCGCGAGCGGCGTCAGCGCGCCGGTTCTGCCGACTTGAAAGATGATCTTCTGCACGGTCGTCGTGCACTCGTGCGCGGGAAACTTGTAGGCCGCCGCCCAGCGCGGCGCGCGCGACAATTCGCCGAGGCGGCGCTGCCAATCCAGGTCGTTGACCTTGAAGACCACGCCGTCCACTTCGTACGCCAGGCGGTCGCGCTTATCGCGCAGTTTGCGGTAGAACTTGATGCACTGCTGCGCGCCGGTAACGACGTTGATTTCCGAACACACAGGCAGGCCGAACCGTTTGAGGCAGTCGCACACGCCCTTGTGCGTGTCGGCCAAAGCGCCGGTGACTTTCCCCACGCCGTAGCAGAAAAACGAAAGCGGCCGTTTCGCCGTGATGCGCGGATCGAGTTGGCGCAGGCTGCCGGCCGCCGCGTTGCGCGGGTTGGCGAACGTTTTCCCGCCGGCGCGGGCGGCCCGCCGGTTGAGTTGCTTAAACCCGTCCTTGCCGATGTACACCTCGCCGCGCACTTCGAGCAGCGGCGGCGGGTCGTCGTCGTGCAAGACCAGCGGCACGGCCTTGATCGTACGCACGTTCTGCGTGATGCCTTCGCCGGTGTAGCCGTCGCCGCGGGTCGCTGCGCGTTCGAGCCGGCCGTCGCGGTACAAAATGCTGACGGCGACGCCGTCGAACTTCGGCTCGGCGCAGTACTCGACGCCGTTTTCACCGCCGTCGGCGTCCTCGAGGCCCTCGGCGGCGAGGCGCTCGCGCACGCGGCGGTCGAAAGCTTCCATCTCGGCCCCGTCGAAAACGTTGTCGAGCGAAAGCATCGGCAGCAGATGCGTGATCGGCTCGAATTTCTGCGCGGGTTCGCCGCCGACGCGCTGTGTCGGCGAGGCGGGCGTGATCAGTTCGGGGTGCTTCTCCTCGAGCGCTTGCAGTTGGCGGAACAAGGCATCGTATTCGGTGTCGCCGATGGTGGGATCGTCGAGGATGTAATAGCGGTGATCGTGTTGTTCAATCTCGCGCCTCAGCTGTTTGATGCGCGCGGCTGTGGACTTCGGCATATTACTTTTTGGTGCCGGGCGCGGCCCGCCCCATTGCATACGCCTGCAACTCTTCCCTGAGATGCCGGATCGTCTGCACGGTCAAATCACTGCGGCTTTCGTCCAGTACCGCGCCGTGCAAGCCGTCGGCAAACAGGCGCGCGCACCGAAGCAGTTCGTCGAAAGTTTCGGGTGGCGTCAGCGCCCCCGGCAGTTGCGCGAACAAGCTCAGCCCGGTGGTCGAAAAAGTTTCCATGCCCGCCCATTCAAACTCGCCGGGGCTGAACATATTGGCCAGGTAGAACAGCGGCGGCTCGGTGGACGCCGCCGTGCTCCCCGGCGCCCGGCGGCGGAAAACACCGCCGTCGCTGCCGGCGGCGCGCTCTAGCCCGGCCTGCTCCGCGATGCGCAGAATGTCGGCGCCCGCAAACTGATGCGGCGACTTTGACCGCACGTGCAGCACCAGCAATTTGTCCTCGAGTGTGTGCCCGGGCGCGGCGGTGAAGTCGTCATGCCGCCCGGTTTGCGCGACGCGCGGCGCAGCGGCCGGCGCCGCGGCCGGTTCCTCGCGATGCTCCTCAATCTGTCGCGCGGCGGGCTCTTTTAACGGTGGGTCTGCGACGTGCTCGGGGTCTTCGCGGGGCGGGACGGGCGGTTCCCGTTGCGCGGCGGGAGTTTTGCCGCCGCCGGCGCGGCGGGAGACCCAGTACACGCCGGCGACGACCAGCACGCCGATCCCCAGCAGCAGCCAGCGCAGAAGACCTGAGAAAGACGCCTCCATAACGCCGTTATATTACCCGATTAGCGGCGCCGATACGGACTGCGGGCACGTTGAATAAGTGACGTCGGCGGAAAATCTCAAGCGGTCGCCATCTTCACGGCTTCCTCGATGTCCACCGCGACCAGTCTTGACACGCCGGGTTCCTGCATCGTGACGCCGATCAGGTTGTGCATGTATTCCATGCTGATTTTGTTGTGTGTGATGACGATGAACTGCACGCGCTCGCTCATGTCTTTGAGCAATTCGCAAAAGCGCTCGACGTTGCGCTCGTCCAGCGGGGCGTCCACCTCGTCGAGCAGGCAGAACGGCGCCGGATTGAGTTCAAAGATTGAAAACACGACCGCGGCCGCGGCCAGCGCCTTTTCGCCGCCGGACAGCAGGTTGATCGAAGCCCGGCGCTTGCCCGGCGGGCGCACGATGATCGAAACGCCGGTGGTCAGCAGGTCGTGCTCGGTCAGTTCAAGGCACGCCTCGCCGCCGCCAAACAGGCGCGGAAAGGTGTCTTGCAGGTTGACGTTGATCTTGTCGAAAGTCGTCTTGAAGCGCTCGCGGGTCTCCTTGTCGATCTTGTGAATCGCCTCCTCAAGGGTCTTCAGCGCGCGCGTCAGGTCGTCGTACTGCGAATCCAGGTATTCCTTTCTTTCGCGCAACTCATCGAACTCCTCGAGTGCGACGAGGTTGATCGCGCCGAGACGGTCTATGCCGGCCTGCACGTGCGCAAGTTTTTCCTCCTGCGTTTCGATGCTGCTCTCGGCTTCCATCTCCTGCTCGACGTCCTCCGAGGCGACGCCCAGTTTGTTGAATTCGGCGAGCGCGTCCTTGCAGCGCGCGGCGATCACCTGCAAGTCCGCGCGCGCCTGCTCGTAGGCGTCGCGCCGCGCTTCGGTCTCTCTGCCGAGATCGGCGCGGCGCCGCTCGAGCGCCGTGGTTTCGGACTGCAAGTCCGCGAGTTTTTGGGTGTGCCGCTCCAGGTGCTGGCGTCCGTCGGCGTGCTGTGAAAGCAAGGTGTTGAGGCGCCGGCTGCTTTCGTCCAGCGGCCGGCTGAGGTCGCTGAGCGTCTTGTCGAGCGATTGCCGGCGCTGTTGCAGTTCTTCCCGCAGCGATTGCAAGTGCTTGACCTGCTCGTGCGCGGCGGCGCAACTCACCTTGGCGGACTCGCGCTCGACTTCGACGCGGTGCCAGGCCTCGCGCGCGGCGCGCAATTGACTGCGCGCTTCTTCGAGCGCGGATTTGCCGGCCGGGCCGGCACCGGTCTGTTCGGCGCCGCTTTCGAGCGCCGCGGCTTCCTTCAGCGTCGCCGCCAACTGCGCCTGCACTTCGTCGCGTTCGGCTTCCTTGCGCGCGAGGTCCGTGCGCACGCTTTCGAGGTCGCGCTTCAACGCGTCGCCCGTCCGCTCCGACGCGGCAAGCCGTTCGCGCAGTTCCTCGATGCGGCGCTCGCGCACGAGCACGCTGTCCTCGTCCGGCACGTGCAGTTTGATCCAGTTCGGGCCGACCCAGGCGCCGTCGCGCGTGATCAGCGATGCGTGCGGCTCGAGCGCCGTGCGCCGGCGCAGTGCGTCGTCGAGGCTGTCCGCGACTTGCACCCGGCTCAGCAAACCGCCGACGCTGTCGCTGCCCGACACCTTGCCGGCGAGCGTGCCGTCATCCGCGCCCTTGTCGCCGCCCGGTTCGAACAGCACCAATGTGCCCTTGTCGAAATCGCCGATGCGCTCGGCGTGTTGCTCGAGCGCCGCGACTTCGATGCCGCCGATGAACGAGCCCAGCACGGTTTCGACCGCGCGCTCCCATCCGTCGGCGACGCGGATGCGCTCGACCAGGCGGTCTTTGCGCTCGAGGCCGGCCGTCTTGAGCCAGCGCACGAACGCGCCTTCGTCGCCGTGCAGCCCGGCCTCCTGCAAGGCTTCGAGCGACGCGAGCCGCCCCCGGACGTCGCTGCGTTTGCTCTGCTCGGTGTTCAGCGCCTCGACCAGGTCGTGCACCTTGTCGCGCAGCGCAGCGACTTCCTCGCCGCCGCGCCCGATGTCGTCCTGATGTTTGCGCGCGGTCTCGTGCAGCATCCGCCGCGCGATGGTGCGTTCCTCGCGCAGGCGCTCGACTTCGCCGCCGCGGCGTTCGACTTCCGCGTCGAGTTCGCCGCTGCGCCGCTCCTTGTCCGCCAGCGCCGCTTGCCGCTTGTCGATCTCGGCGGCGTTGCGCTCGGCCATCGCCGTGACTTCGCCGCGCTCTTCGCTCAGGCGCTTGATGCTCTTCTTGCGGTTCTCGATGTCCTGCTCCTCGCTCGAGATCTTCGCCCCGAGGCGGTAATGTTCTTCCTTCATGCGGTTGAGTTCGTCGTTACATTCCTGCGCCGCCGCCCGCTTGTGCTCGGTGTCGGCCTCGACTTCGCGCAGCACCGCCTGGCCTTTCTCGAAGTCGAGCCGGTGGTCCTCGACTTCCCGCGCGCGCGCGGCGCGCTCCTCGTCGCGTTGTTTGTGCCGCAGCAGCAGCAATTCGGACTCGTAGCGCTCCTTGTTCTTTCTGAGTTGCTTGAATTTCTCGGCGTTTTTGACTTGGCGCTTGAGTTTGCTGAGTTGCTTGCCGACCTCGTCGCGGATGTCGAGCACGCGCTCGAGGTTTTCGCGGGTGTGGCGGATGCGGTTTTCGCTTTCGCGGCGGCGCTCTTTGTACTGGGATACGCCCGCCGCCTCCTCGACGTAGGCGCGCATTTCCTCCGGCTTGGCTTCGACTACGCGCGCAATCATGCCCTGCTCGATCACCGCGTAACTGTTGGTGCCGAGTCCGGTGCCGAAGAATATATCGGCGATGTCGCGGCGGCGGCAGCGCGTGCCGTTGATATAGTATTTGGAGTTGCGGTCGCGCGTGACCGTGCGCCGCAGCGACAACTCGGCGTACTGCGCGAGTTTGTTGCCGGCGGCGGCGGCGTTGTCGAAGAGCAACTCGACCGAGGCCTGCCCCATCGGCTTGCGCTGGTTGGTGCCGGTGAAGATGACGTCTTCGAGCGTAGTCGCGCGGATGTGGCGGGAGGTCTCGCCCATGACCCAGCGCACCGCGTCCACGATGTTCGATTTGCCGCAGCCGTTGGGGCCGACGATGCCGATCATGCCGCCTTCAAAGTTTATTTTGATCGGCTCGGCGAACGATTTGAACCCGTTGAGTTTGATCTTTTCGAGTCGCATACTGCAAGTCTATCAAATGCAACCGGCGCGGCGGCACGCCGCAGGAACAAGGCTTATGCGTGAGCCCGGCAAAAACCTCGAGACTTTTGAAAACCCCGAACCGGGCAGGGATTACACCGTGAGCATAGACGTGCCCGAATTCACCTGCTTGTGTCCGCGCACCGGCCAGCCCGACTTTGCCCGCCTGTTGATCGAATACGTGCCCGACCGCTTGTGCCTTGAGTTGAAAAGCCTCAAGAATTATGTCTGGTCTTTCCGCGACACCGGCGCGTTCCACGAAGCCGTGACCAATGAGATCCTCGGCGACCTGTGCCGTGCGGCGTCGCCGCGCTGCATGCGTCTGACCGCAAAGTTCAACGTGCGCGGCGGCATTGCGACCGCAGTGACGGCGGAATACCGCATGAATGGCTGGCAGGCATCGCCGCCGGTGGTGCTGCCGGAGCCTCACTGACGTTCATCTTGCCGGCGGCACCGGCGCGTTCCACGCAGCCGCGGCCAATGAGATTCCCGGCGACCGGTGCCGTGCGGTGTCGCCGTGCTGCATGGCGCTCGCCCGCGAAGTTCGTTTGATGCACTTTCCCGTCTGCGAATATCTGATGCTCAAGACCACCTGAAAATACGGCTTTTTATACATTCCCGCCGAGTTGGCGGTTCGTCAGCCTCCGCCAATGCGGTCGCGCGGGGAAGCGGCGGCGTTTTGGCACGCCGCATTGCCCGCACCTTTCTGCGGTGTTTCCGGCGCCGAGGGCGAAAAATTCCAAGCGTAAGGCATAAACCCGCAAGAACAACCTTGTAATGGTCTGCCAAGGCAGGGGACGGCAGGTCATGGGCGATCATGCGATCAAATGCGCCTGCGTCCGGGCGCGGCCGATGCGGGGAAACCGCAGCATGAACGACAAGAACAATAGAATGCCCTCCTTTGCGGAGTCGGTCGGGCGCAACCCGGTCGGCAGCATCCAAAAGGTTTATCAAACCGGCGCCAACGGCAGAGGGCGCCCGCTTTTGCGATTGCATTATTGTTGACCGCCGCCGCGTTTCTGCTCACCGAAACAGTCACTTCACTGCCGGACGGGCGCGACGCGGGACTTAGCGTGTGACCGATAGAGTGAGGGACGTCCTTGCGGGCGGAGTCTCTATCTTCCATGAGTTTCACCGCCGCCGCAGCAACGCCCAACCTCGCGCCGCCCGGTTCCGCGCCAAGTTTCCGCCCCATACCCTAACTGCAACCCTCGCTGCCTCTGCCGCCGCAGGGATAACGGTTGCGCTGACCGCGATATCCCCGCTTGTGTGGGAAAAAGCACCTCCGCAGGCAGCGGGTCTCCCCCATATCCCCGCTTGCGCGGGGGAGGGGGCAAAGGGCGGAAATGGCGGGGGGACGCGGTAAAACGCCCATCTGAAACCGTTCATTCCGATAAAACGACCGTTCAAGCCGGTCGGACACCCAACCCGGCCTGCGGCGGTGTAAATAGACCGCTTATCCCGGGGGGCGCCGATGGCGTTTCCCGCCCAACCCACGCCCCGCCTGTGCTGGGACGTGTTTTTGACACTGAGGTATTGATTATGAAAAATGCCAAACAGAACGGCCCGCCCGCTGTCAGGAGGATTCCTCAATTGGAACAGTCCGCCTTTACGGAGAGTCAGGCTAAAGCCCTGACCGAGGTGATCGAACAACTCGTCCCGAGGGATGAGTGGGGGAGGCAACTGACCTGGATCGAAGCCAACATGGTGGTAAAGGACGATCTGTTCAAGTTTCAGACGGCGGTGCAGAACCGGCTCGACGACAAACTCGAGGCAACAAAGAACGAGTTGGTCAAGTCCCAGACTAAGATCAAGGACGATCTGGTCAAGTCTCAAACGGTGATGCAGACCCGGTTCGACGACAAACTCGAGACAACAAAAAACGAGTTGGTCAAATCTCAAATGGAGATGAAGGACGATCTGGTCAAGTCTCAAACGGAGATGCAGACCCGGTTCGACGACAAACTCGAGACAACAAAAAACGAGTTGGTCAAATCTCAAATGGAGATGAAGGACGATCTGGTCAAGTCTCAAACGGAGATGCAGACCCGGTTCGACGACAAACTCGAGACAACAAAAAACGAGTTGGTCAAGTCTCAAATGGAGATGAAGGACGATCTGGTCAAGTCTCAAACGGCGATGCAGACCCGGTTCGACGACAAACTCAAGGCAACAAAGAACGAGTTGGTCAAGTCTCAAACGGCGATGCAGACCCAGCTTGACGACAAACTCGAGGCAACAAAGAACGAGTTGGTCAAGTCTCAAACGGAGATGAAGGACGATCTGGTCAAGTCTCAAACGGCGATGCAGACCCGGCTTGACGACAAACTCGAGGCAACAAAGAACGAGTTGGTCAAGTCTCAAGTGGAGATGAAGGACGCACTTAACAATAAGTACGACAAGTTGGTGCTTTGGATTCCGATGATCGTCGTCGGCATGCTGTCTGTGATAGCCGCCTTCTCCGTGCTGCTGATCAAGTTCTTTCTCTGAAATCGCCTTTGAGGCGGGCGCAAAGCCTGTTTTCGCGCAAGTCCGCCCCCGCTTTCACGGGGGCGGGTCTTTCGTGCAAGCCTGAGCGCGGGGATAACGTCCTTTCGCGGCGGTCTCAATGAATAAGGTTCAAGGTAATTCAGGGGGTGATCTGGGCCCCATGGATGACACGAGTCTTTGCGGACTGAGGCGGTTTTGTGTGAGCCTCGGACGCTGCCTCGAAGCGCCGGCCTTTTTGTCGTGCTTCGGACGGGAAACCGCCCTTGAATCTAAAATAGATCAGGCGGCGGATTGGGCGCCGCGCCGGATACGTTTCCCGGCGGCGGCTCAAGGCCGAAATGTCGCCACGCGGCGGCGGTCGCTTGCCTGCCGCGTGCAGTGCGCGCCAAAAAACCGCTTTGGATCAAAAACGGCTCGATCACGTCCTCGATCGTGCCGCGCTCCTCGCCGATCGCCGCCGCGAGGCTGTCTATGCCGACCGGCCCGCCGCCGAAGCGCTCGATCAGCGTCAGCAGCAGGTGCCGGTCCATCGTGTCGAAGCCGCTCGCATCCACCTTGAGCATCGCCAACGCCTGCGTCGCGACCTCGACGGTGATCTCGCCTTTGAACTTGACCTCGGCGTAGTCGCGGACTCTGCGCAACAGGCGGTTGGCGATGCGCGGCGTGCCGCGTGAGCGCTGCGCGATTTCGGCGGCGCCGTCGTCATCGGTGTCAACCTTGAGGATCCTTGCGCTGCGCTCGACGATGCGCTGCAACTCCTCGACCGAATAGAACTCGAGCCGCTGGACGATGCCGAAGCGGTCGCGCAAAGGCGAGGTCAGAAGTCCCGCGCGCGTGGTCGCACCGACCAGCGTGAACGGCGGCAGGTCGAGTTTGATCGAGCGCGCCGCCGGGCCTTCGCCGATCATGATGTCGAGTTGAAAGTCCTCCATCGCGGGATACAGAATCTCCTCGACCACCGGGTTGAGGCGGTGGATCTCGTCCACGAACAATACGTCGTGCGGTTCGAGGTTGGTCAGCATCGCCGCAAGGTCGCCGGCTTTTTCGAGCACCGGCCCCGAAGTCTGGCGCAGATTGGCTTGCATCTCGTTGGCGACGACGTGGGCGAGCGTGGTCTTGCCGAGACCCGGCGGGCCGAAGATCAGCACGTGGTCGAGCGAGTCGCCGCGTCTGCGTGCGGCCTCGATGAACACCTGCATCTGCTCGCGCACGACCGCCTGGCCGATGTATTCGTCGAGCCGGGCGGGGCGGATGCGGTCGTCGAAGCGGCCCTCGCCGCTTTCGCGCTGCGCGTTGAGCAATGGGTTTGAGTCAGGCATCAAGCGGCTCTCTCCGGACCGGCGGGGCTATTGTAAGCGTGTCTGTTTGCGTCATCCGCGGATTGCCGCCGTGATCTTTGATGACGGGTTGCATTAAGCAAGGCTCGACTTCAGCGCGCGCTTGATGATTTCCTCGACCGAGGCATCGGGCGTGCTCGCCCGCTTGACCATGCGTCGCGCTTCGCTCGCCTTGTAGCCGAGCGTGACCAAAGCCTGCACCGCCGCGCCGCCGTGGTCGGCGCCGGCGGCTGTGGCTTTGCCGGCGTCCGTGCCGTCGCCGAGTTGCATCCAGTAGTCGTCGTCGAAGCGCGTCTTCATTTCCAGCACCAGACGCTCGGCGGTTTTCCGCCCGACGCCGGGGACGCGCACCAGCGCCTCGACGTCGCCGTCGAGAACGCAATCCTTGAACGCGGCGGCCTCCATCCCCGACAGAATCGCGAGCGCGATCTTAGCGCCGATGCCGCTGATCCTGAGCAGCGCGCGGAACAGGCTGCGGTCGTATTCCGACAGGAACGCGTAGAGCGTGTGCGCGTCCTCGCGCACCAGCAGGTGCGTCAGCAAGGTCGTGCGCTCGCCGGCCTCTGGCAGGTTGTAGAAGGTGGACATCGGCGCCTGCATCTCGTAGCCGACGCCGTTGACATCCACGATCAACTGCGGCGGCCGCTTGAGGATAATCTCGCCGGTCAGCCGCGAAATCATTGCACCGCCACCGCGAGCCGCGTGCGTGCGCCGTGCGAGAACGCGTGACACAGTGCGATCGCCATCGCGTCGGCCTCGTCGTCCTTATAGCGTTGCGCGACTTGCAGCAGGCGCGCGACCATGAACTGCACCTGCGCCTTGTCGGCGTTGCCCTTGCCGACGACGGCTTTCTTGACCACCCGCGCATCGTATTCGTGCACCGGCACGTCGTTGACGACCGCGGCGCAGATGGCGGCGCCGCGCGCCTGCCCGAGTTTGAGCGCCGCCGCCGGGTTTTTGTGCACGAACACGGCTTCGACCGCGGTCGCTTCGGGGCGGTGTTCGCGGATGACTTTGCCGAGGCCGTCGAAGATCGCGCCGAGGCGCACGGGCAAGTCGCCGCCGCGCATCGCGATGACGCCGCTCGCGAGCAGGCGCGCGGCGTGCCCGTCGCTTTCGATCACCGCGTAGCCGGTGGCGACGAGGCCGGGGTCTATGCCGATGATGCGTTGCACGTTTGCGCTCCGGGCCGCCGTTACGCCCGCGCCGCTTCCGCCGCGAGGCTCGCGTTGCAGTAAACATTTTGCACGTCGTCGAGGTCTGCGAGCGCGTCGAGCAGCCGCAGCAACTTGCCGGCGCCGGTGAGTTCTATCTGCGGGTCGGCCGGCAGCGTGATCTCGAATTCATCGGGCGGCAGTCCGTCGCTTTCGATCACCGCGTAGCCGGTGGCGACGAGGCCGGGGTCTATGCCGATGATGCGTTGCACGTTTGCGCTCCGGGCCGCCGCTACGCCTGTGCCGCTTCCGCCGCGAGGCTCGCGTTGCAGTAAACATTTTGCACGTCGTCGAGGTCTGCGAGTGCGTCGAGCAGCCGCAGCAACTTGTCGGCGTCGGCGCCGGTGAGTTCTATCTGCGGGTCGGCCAGCATCATAATCTCGAATTCATCGGGCGGCAGTCCGGCGCTCTCCATCGCCTGCTTGATCTCGGCGAGGCGTTCGGGTGCGGTGAACACCTGCGTCCCGCCGGTTTCATGCACGACGTCGTCGGCGCCGGCTTCGATCGCGGCTTCGAGGATCGCGTTCTCGTCGGCGTGTTCGTACACCAGCACGCCCTGCTGGGTGAACAGGTAGGCGACCGAGCCGCTCTCGCCGAGATTGCCGCCGTAGCGGCTGAACGCGCTGCGCACTTCGGCGACCGTGCGGTTGCGGTTGTCGGTCATGCACTCGACCAGCACCGCGCTGCCGCCGGCGCCGTAGCCCTCGTAGCGCACGCTCTCGTATTGCTGTCCTTCGAGTTGGCCGGCGCCGCGCTTGATCGCGCGCGCGATGACGTCCTTGCTCATGTTCGCCGCCGTCGCCTTGTCGGTCGCAAGGCGCAGGCGCGGGTTCGCGTCCGGGTCGGCGCCGCCGAGGCGCGACGCGATCGTGATCTCGTGGATCAGGCGCGTGAACAATTTGCCGCGCTTCGCGTCCTGCGCCTTCTTACGGTGCTGGATGTTGGCCCACTTGCTGTGTCCCGCCATGCTTTCCTCCGGCCGCCGCCAACTTCGGGTCAGTGTTCGGGCACCCAGCGCTCGATCGCGGCGACGTTGGTGTGCGAACTTACCAGCGCCGACGCTTCGCCGCGCGGGAGCCAGCGGTATTCCTGATGTTCCGCCGCGTCGAGCGTGACTGCGCACGCGGCGTCAAGTTCAAGCCTGAATACGTGCTCGGTGTTCTCGATCACGCCCGGCGCGTAGCGGTGGCGCCACATCGGGTAGATCACGAAGCGGTTTATTGTATTGCAATCAATCGCGGGCGCTTCAAAGCCGGTCTCTTCGCGCAGTTCGCGCACCGCCGCCCGCTCCACGCTCTCTCCCCATTCGAGGCTGCCCGCGACCGACTGCCAGAAATGGCGCGGCTGCCGGCGCCGCAACGTCAGCACCAGTCCGCCGCGGGTATAGACGACGACCAGCACCGACTCGGGACGCTTGTAGGCGGCGTCATTTGGCGGCGGGCTTGGCAAGGCGGATGCCCAGTTCTTTCAATTGCCGCGCGGACGCCGGCGCCGGCGCGTCGGTCAGCAGGCAGTGCGCGGTCTGCGTTTTCGGAAAAGCGATCACGTCGCGTATGGAAGTGCTGCCGGTCAGCAGCATGACGAGGCGGTCGAGCCCGAACGCAATCCCGCCGTGCGGTGGGCAGCCGTATTTGAGCGCGCGCAGAAGAAAGCCGAACTTCTCTTCGTGCTCGCTGCGGTCGAGGCCGATCACGTCGAACACCGCGCGCTGCACCGCCTCGCTGTTGATGCGCAGTGAGCCGCCGCCGAGTTCGCTGCCGTTGATCACGAGGTCGTAGGCGCGCGCACGGCACGCTGCGGGCCGCGCGGGCAGGTCTGCGGGGTTGACCGGCGCGGTGAACGGGTGGTGCAGCGCGGTCCAGCGTTTGGCTTGCGCGTCGAATTCAAACATCGGGAAGTCCACGATCCACAGCGGCCGCCAGGCATCGGCGTCGATCAGCCCGAGGTCGTGCCCGAGGCGCACGCGCAGCGCGCCGATGGATTCGTTCACGATCGCGCGTTTGCCGGCGCCGAAAAAGATGATGTCGCCGTCGCCGGCGCCGGTGCGCTCGAGCAGGCCCGCGACGGCGTCGTCGGGCATGAACTTGAGGATCGGCGATTGCAGCCCGTCGCGCGCGCGCGCGACGTCGGTGCATTTTATGTAGGCGAGTCCGCGCGCGCCGAAGCCGCCGACGTAGTCGGTGTAGTCGTCTATCTGCTTGCGCGTCATCTCGCCGGCGCCGGGCACGCGCAATGCGACGACGCGGCCGTCGGGGTCGTCGGCCGGGCCTGCGAACACCTTGAATTCAATGCCGCGCATAATTTCCCCGACCGGCGTGAACTCAAGCGGGACGCGCAGGTCGGGGCGGTCGGTGCCGTAGCGCGCCGTCGCCTCGTCGTAGGACATCCGCGGGAACGGGTCGGGCAGGTCGGTCGCGATGACGCGCTTGAACACGCCGCGGATCATCTCCTCGATCAGCGACGTGATCGCGTTCTCGTCCATGAAAGTGGTCTCGATATCGAGTTGGGTGAACTCGGGCTGACGGTCGGCGCGCAGGTCTTCGTCGCGGAAACAGCGCACGATCTGATAGTAGCGGTCGAAACCGCTGATCATCAGCATTTGCTTGAACAGTTGCGGCGATTGCGGCAGCGCGAAAAAAGCGCCGTCGTGGGTGCGGCTCGGCACCAGGTAGTCACGTGCGCCTTCGGGCGTCGCCCGGGTCAGCATCGGCGTTTCTATGTCAATGAAGCCGCGGTCGTCGAGAAACTCGCGCAATTCGCGCACCACCCGCGCGCGCGTCCTCAGGTTGCGTTGCATCGCCGGGCGGCGCAGATCAATGTAGCGGTGGCGCAGGCGCGTCTCGTCGCCGACGTCCTCGTCGTCGAGTTGCAGCGGCGGGGTCTCGGCGGAGTTGAGGATCTCGACCGCCGCCGCGATGATCTCGACCGCGCCGGTCTTCAGTTCGGGGTTTTCGGTGTCTTCGGGACGGTGCCTGACCTTGCCTTCGACGCGCAGCACGAATTCATTGCGCACCCCGTCGGCGGTCGCAAACACTTCGGGCTCGGTCGGGTCGGCGACGACCTGCACCAGCCCTTCGCGGTCGCGCAGGTCAATGAAGATGACGCCGCCGTGGTCGCGGCGGCGGTTGACCCAGCCGCACACCGTTACAGTCTGCCCCAGCAGTTTCTCGCCGACGTCTCCGCAGTAATGCGTGCGCATGGTTTGCGCGGTCGTTGCACCGGACATTTTCAGTTCCCGCCGGCGCCGTGGTCCGGGTTTTTGCTTGCACGGTCGCGGCGGCGGTTGACCCGGCCGCACCCCGTTACGGTCTGCCCCGGCAGTTTCTCGCCGGCGTCTCCGCAGTAATGCGTGCGCAGGGTTTGCGCGGTCGTTGCACCGGACATTTTCAGTTCCCGCCGCCGCCGTGGCCCGGGTTTTTGCTCGAACTTGAGCCTGTGCCGGAGGCCGGGGCGGCGGACTTGCCGGCGCCGGCGGCTTGTTGGGTTTGGCCCTGTTTGGCTTGCCCCTCTTTTTTGCCGCCTTGCTTGTCCTTTGCGTCCTTTGTATCCGCGCCGGCGAGATTGCGTTTGTTGCCGGTCTTGAAATCGGTTTCGTACCAGCCGCTGCCGGCCAGGCGAAACCCTGCCGCCGACACTAGTTTCACCAGTTCGGGTTTGCCGCAGTCGGGGCAATCGTGCAGCGGCGGTGCGCTGATTTTTTGCAGAATTTCGTGCCGTCGTCCGCAGGCGGAACATTTGTATTCATAGATAGGCATTTGCGTATTGTATTATACGAATGCGCCGAGCCGATGCGCCGCCGATGACTTCGCCGTTCATACTCATTCTTTACTACACACGCTACGGCGCAACCGGGCGGATGGCGCGCGCGGTTGCCCGCGGCGTCGAAAGCGTCGCCGGCGCCGCGGCGAGGTTGCGCACGGTCGCGCCGGTGACCGGCGGCGCTGCGGAAACGTCCGGCGACGGTGCGCCCCAAAGCGCGCCCGGCGGCACGCCCCGGGCGGTGCTCGCCGACCTCGAGCAATGTGCGGGACTGGTGCTCGGCAGCCCGACCCGCTTCGGCAACATGGCCGCGCCGCTCAAGCACTTTCTGGATCAAACCGGCGGACTGTGGATGAGCGGCGCGCTCACGGGCAAGCCCGCGGGCGTGTTCACCTCGACCGCGACCCTGCACGGCGGGCAGGAAACTACTTTGCTGACGATGCTGCTGCCGCTGCTGCACCACGGCATGCTCATCTGCGGCCTGCCCTACAGCGAACCGCAACTCACGGCGACCACAAGCGGCGGCACGCCGTATGGCGCGAGCCACGTTGCCGGCATGGACGCGACCCTGCCGCTGACCGACGCAGAGACCACGTTGTGCCGCGCACTCGGCCGCCGCGTCGCCGAAATTGCGGACAGGCTTGCAGCCG
This sequence comes from Candidatus Oxydemutatoraceae bacterium, assembly GCA_965211995.1. Classification (GTDB taxonomy): domain Bacteria; phylum Pseudomonadota; class Gammaproteobacteria; order Poriferisulfidales; family Oxydemutatoraceae; genus CAYFZO01. The sequence goes on along the minus strand of OZ243040.1, from coordinate 1,482,272 downwards.
CGTAGAAAAATGGCAGTTGCAAATCAATGCCCGCGGTGCACGGTTTCGATCAGGACTGCGATGTTTTCAGGCGGCACGTCGGGCGTGATGCCGTGGCTGAGATTGAGCACGTGTTCCGGCCCGGCGTCGAGCGGGTCATGCGCCGGGCGTGACGGCCTTTCGCGGCAGTGGCGGTCGCCGGTCAAGGCCGGTCGCGATGCACGGCTTCAATCAGGACGGCGACGTTTTCAGGCGGCACGTCGGGCGTGATGCCGTGGCTGAGATTGAGCACGTGTTCCGGCCCGGCGTTGAGCGGGTCATGCGCCGGGCGTGACGGCCTTTCGCGGCAGTGGCGGTCGCCGGTCAAGGCCGGTCGCGATGCACGGCTTCAATCAGGACGGCGACGTTTTCAGGCGGCACGTCGGGCGTGATGCCGTGGCCGAGGTTGAACACGTGTCCCGGCCCTTCGCCGAACTCGTCGAGAACCTTGCGGGCTTGTTTGCGGATGACTTCCGGCGTCTCGCATAAAACGGCGGGATCGAGGTTGCCCTGCAACGCCACCCGGTCGCCGACGCGCCTGCGCGCTTCCCCTATGGCGGTCGCCTGATCAAGACCCAGCGCGTCGCAGCCGCTGTCGGCCATGGCTTCGAGCCATCGCCCTGCGCTTTTAGTGAACAGGATGCGCGGGATTACGCCGTTCTCGCTTTCACGCGCCAGTTGCTCGATCGCCCGCTTCGTCGGCGCCAGTGAAAACGTGCTGTACTCAGCGTCGCGCAGGAGGCCGCCCCAAGTGTCGAATATCATCACGCATTGAGCGCCGGCCTCGATCTGCGCGTTCAGATGCGCCGCGACCGCGGCACTGAGCTTGTCCAGCAGCGCGCCGAGCACTTGCGGCTGCTCGCGCAGCATCGCCTTGATGATTTTGAAATCTCGGTTCGCCGCGCCTTCGACCATGTAAACGGCGAGTGTCCACGGGCTGCCGGCGAAGCCGATCAACGGCACTTTGCCGTCGAGTTCGCCGCGCACCAGCCGGATCGAGTCCATTACGTAAGCGAGGTCTTCCGCGGGCGCCGGCTGCTTGAGCGCGCGCACCGCTTTGTCGTCGCGCACGGGGCGGTTGAAGCCGGGCCCCCGGTTTTCCCGGAATTCGAGTTCGAGTCCCATCGCTTCCGGGATCGTCAAAATGTCGGAGAAGATGATCGCCGCGTCGAGGTCGAAGCGCGCGAGCGGTTGCAGCGTCACTTCGCACACGAGTTCCGGGGTTTTGCAAAGCGTCAGGAAGTTTTTTGCGCGCGCGCGCACCGCGCGGTATTCGGGCAGGTAACGCCCGGCTTGGCGCATAATCCAGATCGGCGTCTTATCCACGGGTTGTCTCAGCAGCGCCCGGATCAGGCGGTCGTTTTTCAGGGCGGCCACGGCGGCTATGGCGGCGGTTCGGGGCGGGGAAGCCGGGGCGGGTTTGGGGTCATAAGCCCAGGCGGTCGAGTATTCCCTGCGCCGCCTGCCGTCCTTCAAACACCGCGGTAACGACGAGGTCGGCGCCCCTGACCATGTCGCCGCCCGCGAACACTTGCGGGTTGGTGGTTTGGAACTTGGGCTGCGTGCCGGCGCCGGCGATCACGCGGCCGTCTCTTTCGGTGTCGATGTTGAACTCCGCGAACCACGGCGCCGGGCTCGGTCTGAAACCGAACGCGATGATGACGCAGTCCGCCGGGATGATCTCCTCGGTGCCGGCGATCGGCTCCGCGCGTTTGCGCCCGCGGCTGTCCGGCGCGCCAAGTTTTGTTTGCACCAGCCTGACCCCTTCGACTTTGCCGTCGCCGACGATCTCCATCGGCTGGCGGTTGAACACGAAAACGACGCCTTCTTCTTTTGCGTTTGAGACTTCGCGGCGGGAACCGGGCATATTCTCCTCGTCGCGGCGATACACGCAGGTCACCGAAGCCGCCTGCTGGCGCACCGCCGTGCGATTGCAGTCCATCGCGGTGTCGCCGCCGCCGAGGACGACGACGCGCCGGCCTTGCACGTCGGTCAACGCGCCGCCGGACGCGCCGCCGGGCGCACGCGCGCCGCCGGTATAGCCCATGCGGCGGTTGACGTTGGCGATCAGGTACGGCAGCGCCGCGTGAACCTCCGCCAGGTCCTCTCCCGGAAAGCCGCCCCGCATCGCGGTGTAGGCGCCGACACCGAGGAATACGGCGTCGTATTCGTCGAGCAGCCGCTCGAACGCGACGTCTTTTCCGATTTCGAGCCGCAAGCGAAATTCAACGCCCATGTCTTCCATGATCGCGCGCCGTTTGAGCACCACTTCTTTTTCCAGTTTGAACGGCGGGATCCCGAACGTCAGCAGCCCGCCAATCTCCGGGTGGCGGTCGAATACCACCGCCTTGACGCCGTTGCGGGTGAGCACGTCGGCGCACGCGATGCCGGCCGGGCCCGCGCCGACGACCGCAACGCGTTTTCCGGTTTGCTTCACGTGTGAAAGGTCGGGGCGCCAGCCGGCCTTGAACGCCTCGTCGGTGATGTATTTCTCGACCGCGCCGATGGTGACCGCGCCGAAGCCGTCGTTGAGGGTGCACGCCCCTTCGCACAGGCGGTCCTGGGGGCAGATGCGCCCGCAGATCTCCGGCAGCGAGTTGGTTTCGTGGCACATCTCCACCGCCTGGATCAACTTGCCTTCCTCCACCAGTTTGAGCCAGTCCGGGATGTAGTTATGTACCGGGCACTTCCATTCGCAATAGGGATTGCCGCAGCCGAGGCAGCGCCCCGATTGCTGCGCGGCCCGTTGCGGGTCGAACTGCCCGTATATTTCGCGGTAGTCGTGCAGGCGCGCTTCGACCGGCGCTTTTTTCGGGCTTTGGCGCTGCAGGTTGAGAAATTGCAGTGGATCTGGCATCGGTTCGCGGCGTTTCGGGTTTCAGTTACGCATAATACACAACCGCCGCCGTGCCGGTTGTTCGCAACGGCGGCGGTTATGTGCCGCCCGACCCGGCGTCGCCAATCTGAGCTTGATCGGCGCCTGCGGCCGAACGTGTCTGGGGGGGTGAAAGCGGTGTCGCGAAGTCCGACCGGCGGGGGTTTAACGGCGGTGGTTGCGATACGGCAGGCTGCTTATTCTGCGTTTGCGGTGGCGCTTGACGGCCGCCGCGGCTTTGCGCTTGCGCACCGTGGTGGGCTTTTCGTAGTACTCGCGCCTCCTGACTTCCGTGAGGACGCCGGCTTTCTCGCACGATCTGCGGAAACGCCTGAGGGCGACGTCGAAAGGCTCGTTCTCTTTTATTTTTATTCCCGGCATGATGCTTCTCTAAGCTTGCCTGTAAGGGCGACGAATTATACCGATGCCGACGGCGGATGCAATACACCCGTATAATTGCGGCGGTGGAAATACGCGAGAAAAATCATGCCGGACGCCATTCCTTCAGATTCCGTGGGGCTTGTCGCGCCCCGCAAAATAAGGATCCAGCGCGAATTGCCGTTGGATTGCGGACGCAGTTTGCCGGAGTTTACGCTTGCCTACGAAACTTACGGCGAGTTGAACGCGGACAAGACCAACGCGGTTTTGGTTTGCCACGCCTTGTCCGGCGACCAGCACGCGGCGGGCTATCACTCGCTGCAGGACCAGCGGCCGGGCTGGTGGGATACCTGCATCGGCCCCGGCAAGCCGTTTGACACCAACCGGTTTTATCTGGTGTCGCCGAACAACATCGGCGGCTGCAAGGGCAGCACCGGCCCGAACAGCGTCAACCCCGAGACCGGCAAGTTGTACGCCGCGGATTTCCCGATCATCACGGTCGCGGATTGGGTCAGAAGCCAGCATTATCTGGCCGCGGAACTCGGCATCGAGCGCTGGGCCGCGGTCGTCGGCGGCAGTCTGGGCGGTATGCAGGCGCTGCAATGGGCGATCGGCTATCCCGGCGACTTGCGCCACGCGGTGGTGATTGCCGCCGCCTCGAGGTTGTCGGCGCAGAACATCGCTTTCAACGAAGTCGCGCGGCAGGCGATCATTTCCGATCCCGGCTTCAACGGCGGGCATTACTACGACCACGGCCAGCCGCGCAAGGGCCTGATGCTCGCGCGTATGCTCGGGCACATCACGTACCTGTCGGACCACGCGATGCGCGAGAAATTCGGGCGCGAACAGCGCGAAGGCAAACTCGGCTTCGGCTTCGACGTCGATTTTCAGGTCGAAAGTTACCTGCGCTATCAGGGGGAGTCATTCGTTGACCGCTTCGACGCGAATACTTATTTGCTGATGACCAAGGTGCTCGACTACTTCGACCCCGCCGCCGACTACGACGACGATTTGGCGGCGGCGTTTGCGGCGACCGCCGCGAAATTTCTGGCGCTTTCCTTTACCACCGACTGGCGTTTCGCGCCCGCGCGTTCGCGCGAGATCGTCGAGGCTTTGCTCGCGGCGGGCAAGTCGGTCACTTACGCCGAGATCGAGGCGGCGGACGGCCACGATGCGTTTTTGAAGCCGATCCCCCGGTATCTGGCGGTGCTGCGCGCGTATATGCGGCGGGTTGGCGTGGAGTTGGGCGATGCGGGCTGACCTCGAGATCATCTGCGAGTGGATCAAAGCCGGGTCGAGCGTGCTCGACCTCGGCTGCGGCGACGGCACGCTGTTGAGGCACCTGTCCGAGACGCGCGGCGTCGCGGGCGTCGGCCTCGAAATAGACGTCGACAATATCGTCCGTTGCGTCGAACGCGGCGTCAGCGTCATTCAAGCCGACCTCGACCAGGGGCTGTCGGCTTACTTCAAGCGCCGCCGCTTCGATTACGTGGTGATGACGCAAACCCTGCAGGCGGTGCATCGCCCGGCGCGGCTGCTCGCCGAGATGCTGAACACCGGCAGGGAAGGCATCGTCACTTTCCCCAACATGGGGTATTGGAAAAGCCGGGGACAGTTATTCTTCAAAGGGGTGATGCCGGTCACCAGGGTGTTGCCCGCCGAATGGTTCGACACTGATAACATCCACCTCTGCACGCTCAGGGATTTTGAAAGCCTGTGCCGCAACAGCGGCATCCGCGTGCTCGAACGCGCGGCCGTGGATTACGCGCACCGCGGCAGTCTGGGCATACGCCTGGCGCCGAATCTGATGGGGCAGATCGCGCTGTACCGGATCACCCGGTCTTGAACGGCGCGCCTTTCCCGAATGCGGGTTCCGCAACGCGCCGGCCGTTTATCCGCGGATGGGCGCGGCCGGGGGCGGGCGGAAAGAGAGAATACGTCTTCACCCGCGGGCGGGTCTTTCATTCCCGCGCACGGTGCTTGCTGCGGATAAAGCGCACGTGCGGCACGTGCAGCAGGTCGGAGATTTTACGCACCTGGTGTTCCTCGTGGCAGTCGAGTTTGTCGTCGGCGTAGGCGATCGCCCACAGGTCTTCGATCAGTTCGGTCTTTTGGTCTTGATCCATGCTGCGGTTGATGACGCTCAGGTAGTCGTGCAGAGACACGCTTTGCTTGTGTTCGGCGAGGGCGTCGCCGAGCAGCGCGTCGGCGGCGGCGGCGGTCAGGCCGTAGCGCCGCGCCAGCCGCGCTGCGGCGGTCTTGAGTTCGCGCGGGTCGGTCTCAAAGTCGGCGTAACTGATCTCGACCAGCAGCACCGCGTTCGCCAGTTGCAGCGCGCGCGCCAGGTCGTCTTCCTGCGCTTGCTGTTTGCTCAGGAGGCCTTTAAGTTTGTCGAGCAGTTGCATCGGGCGGCGTTGGGGGGGCGCAAAATCCGGGTCGCGGTTCAGACGGGAGGGGATTTCATCAGGTAAGTCTTGCCGTCGTGGCCGTCGAAGTACGTCTCCACCAGCGGGTGGTTTATCCGCTTGAACTCGCGGCAGTGTGCGAGGTTTTTTTCGGCGACGTAGGTGGTGGTGGCGCCGTGGCCGTCAACCAGCACGTGGTACCACGGCCGGTCTTTGGGCGGGCGGCTTTTGGCGACCGCCGCATACCACTCATCGCCGCCCATGAAAGCGGGGTCAACGTCGTAGATCACCCCGTAGTAGTCAAAAAGTTTGTGCCGGATGACTTCGCCGATGCAAAAGCCCGCTGTGTTCATTTTGATTCCGTTTGGGGGTTCGTTCAAGCGGCATTATACTTGTGTAATGTTCCGCATTATCTATAATATACGCTGCGCTTATATTCCATATCCAAGCGCTCGCGGACGCGACCGGCAAGCCCGAGCGCCGACTGCAAGAGGTGAACATGGCTGATTCTCAAGTTCATTTTGGAAACATTCCGGTGCGCGTCGAGCCGGGCGTCAAACTCACGCCGGAGAATAAATGCGGGTTTTGCACCAACAGCAAATGCTGTCTTTACGTAACTCAGGGAATCGATGCGCCCAGGAGCAAGGAGGACTTCGAGCATCTGCTGTGGCAGGTTTCCCACAAGAGCGTGAAAGTTTATAAAGACGACGAGGGCTGGTGTTTGCTGTTCGAGACGGCGTGCACGCACTTGCGTCCCGGCGGACTGTGCGGCATCTACGAGCAACGCCCCCAGATTTGCCGCGATCACTCCAACGATTACTGCGAATTTGACGCTCCCTCCGAAGACGGGTTTGATCTTTATTTTCCGGATTACGAGTCGTTGCTGAAGTACTGCAAGAAACGGTTCAAGCGCTGGAACCGGGGTTGAAAGCGGTGTCTGCGCCCGCGCCTTTCGATCTCGAGGCGCTGCTCGCGGACGTGATCGCCGTCGCCGCAGAGGCCGCCGCCGGGGTTTGCCGCATCTACCGGCGAGGTTTTCAAGTCGAATACAAGGAGGATCGGTCGCCGGTGACCGAGGCCGATTTGTTCGCGCACGAGACGATCCAACACGGGCTGGCGCGGATCGAACCGCGCCTGCCGCTGCTGTCCGAGGAAAGCGCCGACGTTGCTTTTTCCCGCCGCAGCACCTGGGAAAGCTACTGGCTCGTTGACCCTCTCGACGGCACGCGCGAGTTTGTGAACAAGCGCGACGACTTCACGGTCAACATTGCCCTGATCCACCGGCAGCGGCCGGTGCTGGGGGTTGTTTACGTGCCGGTCGCGCGGGAGTGTTACATGGCGACGGTCGGCGGCGGCGCACGCAAGCGCGCGGCGGACGGTTCACAGTGCACGATCCGGGCGCGCCACAATACGCGGGACGATCCCGTCATTGCGGTCAGTGTCTCGCACGCCGACACCGCGACCGAGGCGTTTCTCGACAACATAGGCCGCCATCGTTTGGTGCGGCGCGGCAGTTTGCTCAAGTGCTGTCTTATCGCCGAAGGCGAGGTTGATCTTTACCCGCGCTTCGGCAATACCTGCGAATGGGATACCGCCGCCGGTCAGTGCGTGCTCGAGGAAGCCGGCGGCACGCTGACCGATTTTTCCGGCAAACCCCTGCGCTACAACACCAAGGATTCCCTGATCAATCCGCCGTTTGTCGCTTGCGGGCCGGCGGCGCCGGACTGGCGCGCCCATCTGTAGCGGCGGCGCCCCGTCAAGGCAGCCACTTTTTCAGGCGCTCGACCAGCGCCGCATAATCGGGATCGCGCACGTTGAAAAAAACGGTTCTGTTGCTCGGCGGCGGAATCGGCGGATGCTCATGGAGGTCGGGATCCCCCTGATGCAGAAGAATAATGATCGGCGCACGGTCATTGTCGAAGTAGAGCCCCCCCAACTTTCTTGTGAACTTATAGTACGTGGCGGTGACGATGACGTCGGCCTCCAGGTAGGAATGGACCAGGTCGCATAGTTTTTCCAAATCTTCTCCGATGATCACTTTGCTGTTTGGCGTGTCTTCCAGGGGTGAGAATTCCCGTTTCCCGTCGGCGATGACCTGTTGCGTCAGTAGTTCAACCTGCTCTTCGCTCAGTTTGTGTTTTTCCTTGTTTTCTCTGAGGTATGTCTGCGTGTTGTCGTAGCCGTCCGAGAAAAACAACGTCGAAAGATCGTGTTCGCGGAGACGGGAGGTCAGTTCTTCGATGAAGCGTTTGAAATCCGCCGTTGAGATATGCCTGTCTCTGGGGCCGCCGCGTGCCGTACATTTGATGGTGTCGCCCCACGGGGCTTTGATGACCGTGTAGTCGCCTCTTCTTATATGCACCGCCACTTTTGTTCGTCCGGGGAGAAACCTTGATGGCCACGGGTGCGTTTTTCTTTGCCGGATATAAATCGAGTGGAGGTCCGGACCATACCGCCACGCCGCGCGCGACGTTTTCGCACCAGCGCCGACCGCCAGCCTGGCCGCGTAATACAGCCTGCGCAGATGGCCCGCGCAGGCTCTTGTTTTGCGCCCGGATTGTGTCTCGAAAACGTTCTTTACGGACGTTGCGGATTCCAATTTGTCGGGTGTCGGGGGTTCCATGATCAGTTTCACCAGGGTTTTTTGGCCCCGCTCGAGTTGTCGCTCCACGTTTCTCTTTACGTGGTTTACCAGGAAGGCGATGTTCGAGGTCTGCCGGTACCAGATCAAATGTTCGGGTAAGTGTATTTCTATATGCCGCTCAAACTCGTCGCCGGCGGCCGCGTTCATTGCTTGAAAATGCTGCGTGATGCCGAGGAAGTCGTATATGTCGCTGCCGGCGTCGGGAGACTTGCTCCGCGGGGTGTCAAAATGAATGTGAAAGTAGGCGTAGCCTAAAAACGTGCCGATCTCGTGGAGAAAGCTCCACTCGTATAACTGATAAGTGAAGCCGTCGTTGGTGGGAACGATAGCGAAATGGATTTTCCCGGGACTTTTTTTGTTGGGAGAGTGTCGCATTGCTGAATGGTGGCCAGAGGTGGAATTGAACCACCGACACGAGGATTTTCAGTCCTCTGCTCTACCGACTGAGCTATCTGGCCACTGTTGTTTCATTCGTTTCGGTTGCTATTCTTCGGGGGGAACGAATTCTTCGGGTTTTTTTGAGCCTTCTCCGAACAGAAACTTTTCCATTTCCTGTTCGAGAAATTCGCGTGCTTTCGGTTCCACCGGGGTCAGCCGGTATTCGTTGATCAGCATGGTCTGGTGCTTGATCCACTCCTGCCACGCCTGGTGGCTGATCCGGTCGTAGATGCGTTGTCCCAACTCGCCCGGGTAGGGCATATATTCAAGCCCGGGCGCTTCCTTCTTCAGTTTTTCGCAGTGGACGGTGTGTGCCATGATCAGTTTCTTGAATTCAATGATCCGTGTAAATCTGCGCCAGCAGTTTTTTGACCGGCGCCGGTACGCCGAGGTCGCCGGCGGCGCGTATTTTACACCAAACAAGATGGCTCCCTTCCATGACCCGGCGCGGCGTTCGCCGGCAATGAACCGCAACGGGCTTGATACTGAGCTTGAAGTGCGTGAACTCGTGCGTCAGGCGGTTCCACCGCACCGGTGCCGCTTCCAGGCCGAGTCGGCGGCGGCACCACGAGCCGACGTCGTCTATCCGCCCGACTTCGGGCAGGCACAGAAGCCCGCCCCATACGCCGGTCGCGGGTCGTCGCTGCAACAGCACTTCGTCGGCGTGCGTAACGATCAGCATCACGGTCGAGCGCGTCGGCTTGTGCCGCCGCGGGCGCGTTCCGGGACGCTCGGCGATGCACCCGTTGATCCGCGCCTTGCAGTCCCGCGACACCGGACAGTCGCCGCAGCGCGGACGGGCGCGGGTGCACACGGTTGCGCCGAGATCCATGATCGCCTGCGTGTAGTCGGAGATGCGTTTGCGCGCCAGCAATGTTTCCGACAGCGCCCACAGTCGCCGGGCGACGTCGGCTTCGCCCGGCCAGCCCCCGATGTCTTCGTGTCTGGCGAGAACGCGCTTGACGTTGCCGTCGAGGATTGGAAAGGGCTGCTCGAAGCAAAGCGCGAGGATCGCGCCCGCGGTCGAGCGTCCGACCCCCGGCAGCCCGACAAGATCTGTGTGCCGCCGCGGCAACTCGCCGCCGAATTGCGCGCGTATTTGCTGCGCCGCGCGGTGCAGGTTGCGCGCTCTGGCGTAGTAACCGAGACCGGCCCAGTATTTGAGAACCTCGTCGGGCCGCGCGGCGGCCAGCGCCGCCACCGTCGGAAACTCTCCGACAAACCGCTTGAAATAGGGGATTACCGTTTGCACCTGCGTCTGTTGCAGCATGATCTCCGACACCCACACGCGGTAAGGGGTTTTGTCGAGTTGCCACGGTAGGCCCTTGCGTCCTGCGCGGTCGTGCCAGGCGAGAAGTCTGCTGCTGAAACTCAAGGGCATAACGGGCGCGTTGCAATCTGTTGGAGTATAACTTGGCAACGGCCTCGCCGCGGCATGTCAACATTAAACCGCTAACGCTGAGCGCTTTAGCGGGTGTTCAATGAGTTTCGCCGGGAATGCAACGAGCAGCGACCGCAGCGGGGTTTGAAATTGGGTCAAGGTCCGGGGGATGCGCACCCGTCCTCGCCGGGGAGTTGCCGCGAGCGGCGTCTGCGGGAGATACGCTATCCGGGGTACTCGCAGGCGCGCAAAGTGAAGCGCAACGGCGACACCCACAATGGCGGGGCCGGATGATTTACACGAGCCGGTGGTTGGCGGGTGAGCCGATGGGATTGGAGGAGATCGGTTCGGGGCAGTGGCGGTTGTATTGGGGTCGCCCGGCGCCGGGGGGTGTGGATAAACGGATGGGGCGGGTCGGTGTCCTGTAAAGTATGGAGTATCACCCCTGTGCCCGGTCTCATGTGTCACCTGTGTGCCGCTACTTTCGCGCCGCCCGGCCGGTGGGGGGAATACGGAAAACAACGCGGGGGAGCACCAGAAAATGACGAATAAACGTCGCATTTCAAACTTGAATCCGGCGGGCATGGTCACGGGCCTGCTCACGGGTTTGGTCGCGAGCCTGATTGCGGGCTTGGCCGCGGCGGCGGAGCCGCCGTCCGAGCGCATCGTCGTTGTCGGCTCCCGTTCAATCGTGCCGCGCATCGCCGGCGACACCAACGTGCCGATAGACGTGCTGACCGCGCAAGACATTGCCCGCACCGGCCTGACCGAAACCGGCCAGATCTTGCAGGCGCTCGTGCCGTCTTTCAATTTCTCGCTCTCGCAAGTCAGCGACGGCAGCGACACGGTGCGTCCCGCGACCCTGCGCGGCCTGTGGCCCGACCAGGTGCTGGTGCTGATCAACGGCAAGCGCCGCCATAACAGCGCGCTGGTGCACGTCAACGGCACCATCGGCAGAGGCACCTCAGGCACCGACTTCAACGCAATCCCGCCGAGCGCCATCGCGCGCATCGAGGTGCTGCGCGACGGCGCCGCCGCACAATACGGCTCGGACGCGATCGCGGGTGTGATCAACATCGTGCTCAAAAGCGATGCGAGCGGCGGTGAGGTCAGCACTTATTTCGGACAAACGTACCACGGCGACGGTGAGCGGTTTCAGGCGTCGTTCAGCGGCGGCCTCGGTCTCGCGGAATCCGGGTTCGTCCACGTCACCGTCGAACGGCGCGACCGCAATCACACCGACCGCGCGGGCGACGCCCGTTACCGCGTCGGCGACGCCGAATCCGACAACGATTATTTGTTTGTGAATTCCGAGTTGCCGCTGTCAAACGGCGTAACCTTGTATGCGTTCGGCGGCGCGTCTGAGCGCGAGACCCGCTCGCCGGGCTTTTTCCGCCTGCCAATCTGCGGGCCAGGCGAGACTCCCGCCAACGCCGGTTGCACCGCGACCAGTGCACGCAACAACAACAACATCTATCCCGACGGGTTTTTGCCGTTCATCGAACCGGAGGTGGACGACGAGTCGCTGACGGGCGGCCTCAGCGGCGAGTGGGGCGAGTGGAATTGGGACGCGAGCGTCGGTTACGGGCGCAACAGTTTCGACTATACCATCACCAATTCGCTGAACGTCACGCTCGGTGACGACAGCCCGACGCAGGCCGACGCGGGCGGGTTTGAATTCACTCAGATGATTTGGAACTTCGACGCGGTGCGCGCGCTGGATTGGTTTGCCGGCGAAGCCACGTTTGCGGCCGGGCTCGAGTACCGCGAGGAGGACTACGACCTCAACGCGGGCGCGCCCGCCTCCTACGAGGACGGCGGCGAGACCGAGTTTCCGGATATTTCGGGTGTGGATGCACCTCCCGGCATTCAGGTCTTTCCGGGGTTCCGCCCCCAAAACGAGGTGTCCGAAGACCGCGAGAGTTACGCCGGCTATTTCGACATCGAGACGTATCTGTCCGACAAGTTCCGTCTCGGCGCGGCGGTGCGCTACGAAGATTACAGCGATTTCGGCACCAATCTCAGCGGTAAACTCACCGGCCGTTACGACTTCACCCCGGCGTTCGCCCTGCGCGGCGCGGTGTCCACCGGCTTTCGCGCGCCGTCTCTCGGGCAGCAGTATTTCAACAGCGTCAGCACGCAGTTTGTCAACGGCGAAGCGTTTGAGGTCGGCACGCTGCGCAGCGACGACCCGCTGCTGCGCACGGCGGGCGTGGATGAACTCGAGGAAGAGGAATCGCTGCACTTCAGTTTCGGCTTCGTCGCCAAGCCGCTCGACGATCTGACCTTGTCGGTTGATGCGTATTACATAGACATAGACGACCGCATTACCCTGTCCAGCCCGTACGCGCTCTCCGATTTTGATATGGGCGGCGACCCGGCGGTGCGTGCGGAAATGGAGCGCAGGGGAATCAGCAGATTCCAATTTTTTACTAACGCGGTGGATACCCACACCCGCGGCATTGACATCGTCGCCGATTATCTGCTCGGCTTCGACGACGGCGCAACGCTCAAATTGTCGGCGGCGGCGAACGTCGGCGCCACCGATGCGAGCAACAGCGTCAACGAGCCATCGGGATTGGCCGGCACCGGCAGAAGCGTGTTCGACCGCCGCGAGAGGATCTGGCTGGAAGACGGCCAGCCCCGTCAGCACTATACGTTCGGCGCCGAGTACTCCCTCGGCAATTACGAGTTCACCGTGCGCACGAGCCGTTACGGCAGCGTCCGCTCGAACGAAGGGGGCAGTAGTAATCCGCCGACGCAGAGTTACGACGCGGAATGGATCGCCGACGTCGCGTTCAGCCGGCGCTGGCCGCAGGGCCTGACGTGGACGGTGGGCGCGCAGAATCTGTTCGACACGTTTCCCGAAAGAAACGACCCGGAAGCGGTCAGCAACGCCAACATTTTCACCTACAACCGCCGGGTGTCCCCGTTCGGCATCAACGGCGGCTATTACTACACCAGTTTGAGATACGAGTTCGGTTCGTAGGCGCCGCCCATCGCGGGGTGTTCCCGTCGGCGTCAACGGCGGCTGTTACTGCACCAGTTTGAGAGACGAGTTCGGCGCGCAGGCGCCGCCCATCGCGGGGTGTTCCCGTCGGCGTCAACGGCGGCTGTTACTGCACCAGTTTGAGATACGAGTTCGGTTCGTAGGTGCCGTCCATTGCGGGATGTTCCCGTCGGCGTCAACGGCGGCTGTTACTGCATTGGTCTGGTACATGAGTTCGGCGCGCAGGGATCGCCCGATAAAAGGGCGGGGCCGGATTCAAGTCTGAAGTGCGACGTTGACCGTCATCCTCCTCCGGCGCCCGCCGGCGTCGTCTTTTGTATTGTCCCTCGCCGGCCGGGCTGCGCCCGCCCGACTCCGCCTCAAGGGTGAAGTGGTTTTCAGCGGCCTGCCTTTCTTTCTTTCTTTTTTTGCTCACTTCAGGTCGGAAATTGGCGGGCTACAGCGGCAACTTCAGCAGTTTGTTCTTGAGGATATCGCCGATCCGGTCCTTGATCTTTTCTTTGACTTTCTCTTTCCCCTTTTCCACCTCGCGCTTTATTCGGCGCCCGGCTTCGCGCCGCACGACTTGTTTGAAATCGACCGAGTATTGCGGGTCGTCGAACGCGCCGGTGATTTTTATCGGCACGTAGATGCGCTCACCGGGCTTTTGTCTGAGCAGTCCCGCACGCAGTTGGTAATCCACGCGCGCGCGGGCGAGATCCATGCGCCCGGCGCCGCGCAGATGCAGCAACGGCATATCCACCTCGAGGTCGCGGTTGTCGGCGACGCCTTGTTTGATCGAAAAGTTCGCGGCGGCGCGGTTGAAGATCAGTTCGGCGCCGGCGTTTCCGGCCGGGCGTTTTTGAAAGAAAGCGATCACGCGCTCGGTGGCCTGCGCCAGCCGCGGGTTTTTGAACGCGCCTTTTACGAGTTCCAGTTTGACCGACCCCGCAAGCGATTGCGTCAGGGCCGGTTCGTCGTCTCCCGCCGCGCTTAACTTATACGTCAGCGAGCCAATCCCTTTCAGCAGTTTCTCGTTTTCGACCGCGAGCGCGGCGAGCACCCGTTCGATTTTGACGCCGGTTGCTTGACCGCGGCTGCGCCACACCGGCTGTGCGGCCCCCGTCCCCGCGTCGAACGAGAAAGTTCCGTCGAAACGCCCGCCGAACACCCGCACCGCCGGCACCGTGACGCCGACCTTGCCGTCCCCGGCGCGAACTTGTGCGCGCAGGCCCGTGATCTGAAGGTCTCCCGCAGGGGCGGTGGCGTCGCCGGGCGGCAGGTACCGGCTTGCGTCTATGCGGTCGAGTTCGCCGTCGAGCGTTATGCGCAACGTTGGCAGCCACGCGAGACCGCCCTGCACGCGCAGGCGGCTGTCGTCGAGCGTGACGTCCGACCGGTGTATCGTCGCGCCGCCTTCGTTGCCGGGAGCGACGGTGAAATCGCCCGCGGCGGCAAACTTGCGAAACGCCTTGTCGTCGGCGGTATCCGGCAGTGATCCGTTGAGCGTTTCGGCCAGGGCGCGAAGATCAAACACGTTGGTTTTGACGCTTGCATTGACCTTGGGATCGTCCGAGAGCAGGCCGTTGACCCGCCCATTGCCTTCGATGCGGGCGCCGCCGACGGCAACGCTCAGCCGGTTGAGCGTACCTGCGTCGGCGGCGAGGTCAACCGTCGCGTCAATCTCGAGTTTCGCCTGCGGCGGCAGATGCGCCGTCGGCATCTTCAAGGCGGCGGCGAGTTTGAGCGGCGCGAGATCATCGCTTGCGAGCGCGAACGCAATCTTTGCCTTTGCGGACAGCCCGGCGACTTCGGCGCTGCCGCTGATATGCGTATCCGCGACGGTTACGGACAGGCCGCGCAACGTCGCCCGGTCGGCGGCGAGGTCAACCGTCGCGTCAATCTCGAGTTTCGCCTGCGGCGGCAGATGCGCCGTCGGCATCTTCAAGGCGGCGGCGAGTTTGAGCGGCGCGAGATCATCGCTTGCGAGCGCGAACGCGATCTTTGCCTTTGCGGACAGCCCGGCGACTTCGGCGCTGCCGCTGATATGCGTATCCGCGACGGTTACGGACAGGCCGCGCAACGTCGCCCGGTCGGCGGCGAGGTCAACCGTCGCATCGGCGTTCACGGTGACGTTCACGGGCTGGGTATCGCCGTCGCGCAGCCGGATTGCGAAATCGAGCCCGTCCACCACCGCGCGCCGGTTCTCAAGGTCAACCGACACGGTTGCGCCGAGGCTGAGATCGGCGGACAGTCCGCGGCGTTCGTCGCTGACGGTGCCGTCGAGGCTGAGTTTGACCGGCTTGCCCGACGCGAGCGCGCCGGTCTTGAGGGTGACGCCCGCCGCGCGAATGTGTTCGCGGGCGCGTTCGTCGCGCCAGACCACGCCGGCGTCTTCGATCGCGAGGCCCGCGAGACTGAAGCCCGCGAGCAGGGCCGGCGCCGGGGATTCCTCCGAGTCTTGCGCGGCGAGGTCCTGCCAGTTCGTGCGCCCGTCGCTCAGGGTGGAAAGCGCCAGGCGCGGTTTTCGCAGGGTGACTTTTCCGATTTCCAGGCGCCGTTGCAGCAGCGGCAGCAGGTTCAGCCCCGCGAATACGCGCTCCGCCGATGCGAAGCGGCCTTCAAAGCCCGCCGGATTGTCGAGCGCGACCCGTTCCAGGTCGAGGTTCAAAGTCGGGAACACGGTCAGTTCGATGCCGCCTTCGATGTGCAGTTTGCGTCCCGTCGCCTGCTCGACGGCGGCTTGTATTTCCTGCTTGTAGTCGTTCGGGTCTATGCTCGACGCGACGAACACCACCGCCGCCGCGAGCGCGACGACGAGAACGACCGAACCCAGCAGCAGCCGCTTGACGATCTTCATGGAGGGGCCGCGCGGCGTCAGCCGGCCGCGCGCTCTTCACCGGGTCGTTCCCAGTCTCCCGAGACGCCGCCCGATTTTTTGAGCAAACGGACGCCGCTGATCGTCATGCCGCGATCCACCGCCTTGCACATATCGTAAACGGTCAGCAGCGCCGCCTGTACCGCGACCAGCGCTTCCATTTCAACCCCGGTGCGGGCGTGGGTTTCCGCCTGCGCGCGGCATTTGACGCACGCGGGCTCGTCGCGGGTGGCGAATTCAATCGTGACCGACGACAGCGGCAGCGGGTGGCACAGCGGCACGAGTTCGGCGGTTTTTTTGCAGGCCATGATGCCGGCGATCCTCGCGGCGGCGAACACGTCGCCTTTTTTGTGCCCGCCGGAGCGGATCAAGGCCAGCGTTTCGGGGCGCATCAGGATCTCGCCCGCGGCGACCGCCACGCGGTGCGTCGCCTGCTTGCCGCCGACGTCAACCATGCGGGTTTCTCCGCGCTTATTGAAGTGTGTCAGTTCCGCCATTTGTGCTACAGTCGAAAGGAAGTTGCAAGGCTGGCGCAAAAGCAAAAGTATATGGCAAAAGTATATCATGCAGCTTGCATGAAACCGGAGCGTGAAGATGATCACGGTTAAGTATTTCGCAAGCCTCAAAGAAGAGTTGGGCAAGCCCGGAGACGAGTTCGACGCCGCACCGTTGCGCACCGTCGCGGACGTGTGGCGCGTGGCGGCGGGCGACGTGCCGCCCGGCGACGTTCTATGCGCGGTCAATCAGGAATACGCGCGGCTCGACGCACCGGTCGGTGACGGCGACGAAGTCGCTTTTTTCCCGCCGGTGACGGGGGGGTGAGCGGGAAGCGGCCGCGACCGGGGTCGCGATGTAAACACGAAACGATCCGCCTGAATCCGCAGATCAAGCTCGGTGTTGGCGCCCGTGCGGCCGCCGTTTTGGCTCCGGTTCCTCTGTTGCGATCTTGCGGGTTTTATGTTCGGCACGCTTGGCCGGTTGGTTTTAATAATGCGCCTGTGACGGCACGTTCAAACTTTTTCGCAGAGAACATAGAGAACATAATGCGTCAATGCGTAGTTTGTGTTGAGGTGGATGCCCGCTTTTAATTGCTTTTTCGGTGAGTTTGAGCGCGGCCCAAGGAACCTCAAAGTGTTTTGCAATAACTTTTAAGCGGGGTCTGTCCATCCGGGTGTTCATGTCCTTAGGCGCAGTCAGTGGATCGGCTTGTTTCCTTGCTTGTATGCCGCAACCCCCCTCTATGCGCGGCGGTCTTGTGTGGGGAAAAAGATTAAAGCCGCCGCCAAATGCTTGTAAACGTGTGCTCGTTTCCTTTAATGCCGAAGACGCCGCAAGCGGTGCGGACTTAGGGGGGTATTACACCGCTGCGTGGAAGCGGCATTCGAGTTGGTGATACATTCCGGAGGCATTAACCGGGGGGTTTATGTGCGCGCACGATTTGCCGCTTGCGGTTTTTCCCAATATTCCAATTCATCCCATAATCCAAACTGTTTTTTTTCGCCGGGTAATCCGGAATTTCAAATGCTTTGCGTCCTGCCGCAAACTCGAGGTGTGTTTCTATTAACTCTTCTAAAATCTCCGCCGGCTTCCCCTTGCGCGCCGCCGCTCAGCGCAACCCGCTGAAGTTTTTGCTCCTGCGCCGGCTGACTGCGGGGATCCGGGGACGCGCGGCGAGGGTGATGCAAAA
Source organism: Candidatus Oxydemutatoraceae bacterium (assembly GCA_965211995.1). Classification (GTDB taxonomy): domain Bacteria; phylum Pseudomonadota; class Gammaproteobacteria; order Poriferisulfidales; family Oxydemutatoraceae; genus CAYFZO01. The sequence goes on along the minus strand of OZ243040.1, from coordinate 1,464,579 downwards.
ACGGGGACGGTGCCGTTACCGTTATTTCACCGCAAGAAACAGATTGCGCCGGTCGCGGTGCAATTGCAGCAGGATCGGCCGTTCGCGCACCAGCACCTGGCGGAACTCGCTGAAGTTTTCGATCCTGCGCCGGTTGACCGCCAGGATCAGATCGTTTTGACGCAGCCCGTACTTATAGGCGTGGCTGTCGGATTTGATCTCCTTGATCAGCACCGCGTCTCCGCTCAGGCCGGGATCGTCGGTTGCGACGATTTGCAGCGAGACGCCGCCGAGGCGCCGGTCCAATTTGGCGCCGTCAACCATCGTTTTTTTCCGCTCTTCGATCACCGCCGTGACTTGTGTTTTGAGGTCGCCGCGCAGCACTTCAAGCGTGATCTCTGAGCCGGCCCTGAGCAGGCCGATGAAGTTCCTCATGTCGGCGACGGTTTTGGTGGCCTCGCCGTTGATCGCCAGCACGATGTCCCCGACTTCAAGGCCGGCTCTTTCAGCCGCCGAGTCCGGCGCGATCATCGTGATGACTACGCCGTAATCGCGTTCGATGCCGAAAGCCTTTGCCAGGTCGGGCGTGAGGGTTTGGATCGAGACCCCGAGCAGGCCGCGCTTGACTTCGCCGAACTCGAGCAACTGTTCGGCGATGTTCATCGCCATATTGACCGGGATCGCGAAACCGATGCCGATGTTGCCGTTCGGCCCGATGATCGCGGTGTTGATCCCGATCAGATTGCCGCGCAGGTCCATCAGCGCGCCGCCGGAATTGCCGGGATTGATCGGGGCGTCGGTTTGGATGAAGTCTTCGTAGGATTCGATCCCCAAGCCGCTTCTTCCGAGCGCGCTGACGATGCCCGAAGTGACGCTCTGCCCGAGGCCGAAAGGGTTGCCGATTGCGACCACGAAATCACCGACCCTGAGTTTTTCGGAGTCGCCGATGCGGATCCCGGTCAGGTCATCGGCGTCAATCTTGAGGATCGCGATGTCGGTGTCCGGGTCCGAACCCACCACCTCGGCTTCGAAGCGCCTGCCGTCGGCCAGGGACACGACGATGTTATGCGCCTGGTCAATGACGTGGTTGTTGGTGATGACGTGTCCTTCGCCGGCGTCAATGATCACGCCCGAACCAAAGCCGCCGCGTTTTCTTTCTTGCTGCCGGGGGGGCGCGCCGAAAAAGCGGCGGAAAAACGGGTCGTCGAACGGCATCCGCCTGGATACCAGCACCGTCGCCTCGGTTTCGACGTGCACCACCGCCGGCAGGACTTTTTCCAGCATCGGCGCGAGCGTCGGTCCGAACATCTGTCCGTCGGCGTGCGCTGAGCCGGGCGTCCCGGCGTTGACGCCGCTCCAATTCAGCAGCACGGCCAGCAACGCGGCGCCCGCGGCGAGCACCGGCGCGGGCCGCAAGCGTCTCGGGTTGCGCGATGGTTTCATGCTGCGGATCTTATAAAAAAAGAGGCCGCGGCGGCGAGCCGCGGCGGCCGTCGGTGATACGCGTTCAGTGCTGTTCGACCGCGATCCTGCGAGGCTTCACTTCGGGCTGCTTCTCGACGTGAATCTCGAGGACGCCGTCTTTGGTCTTGGCGTTGACCTTGTCGCAGTGCGCGGTTTCCGGCAGCACGAAGCGCCTTTCGAAGAGGCCGTCCACCCTTTCGATGTAGGTGTAGCCGTCTTTTTTCTCTTCTGTGTGCTCGTGCCGTTTTCCCGACACCACCAGGTGATCGCCGTCCACCCGGATATCAATGTCGTCCCTTTCGATCCCCGGCAAATCCACCCGGAACACCCACTCGCCGTTCTTTTCGATGACGTCGGCGGCGGGCGTCAGGTGGTGCTCGGTCCCCGGTGGAAACACCGGGTCCCACAGTTTGTGCGCCAGGTTGAAAAGGGGGTCGTATTGCGTCAAATACATCTTGCACCTCCTGGTTATGTTCAAGTCCGCTTGTGCGAACGATATGAAGGTGGGGGCGCCGTGGGGAATTTCAAGTGCGAACGGCGGGAGCGCAAAGCCGCGTTATGTTTTGTTGAAGCGTCCTGCAAGCGCCGCCGGCAAACCACAGGCGGGAGGCGGTGTCGCAAAGCCGCGTTATGTTTTGTTGAAGCGTCCTGCAAGCGCCGCCGGCAAACCACAGGCGGGAGGCGGGGTGCGCAAAGCCGCGCTATGTTTGCTTGAAGCGGCCCGCCTCGCGATCCTTGACGACCTTGCCGGGTTCAAAAACCCGCCCCTGCATCGCGATGTACACGCCGGGCGGCAGCAACCGCGCGGCGCCGAGCGCGAAGCCGAGGTTGAAGTCGGCGTCGGTCTCCCGGAATCTCGCGGGCTGCATCGCGCCGGTGAGGACGATGGTCTTGCCGTCCGGCCGTCCCAGTGCCGTGGCGGTCTCGACCATGGTGTCGGTGCCGTGGGTGATTACGAAGCGCTTGTTTTCGGCGATTTCGATCCATTGTCTGAGCCGGCGCCTGTCGTCGTCGTTGAGGTCGAGGCTGTCTTTTTGTATCAGCGTCTCGACTCTGTAGTCGCGGTCGGCGCCGGCCTGGCGCAGGATCCTCGCGGCCTGAGGGTCGCCGATCCGGTAGTCGCTCAGGGCGTCGTAATACACTTTGTCGAAAGTGCCGCCGGTCGCAAGAATGATGATTTTTTCCGTGTTCATGTCGCGTGCTCGTTGCGGGCATTATTCTATATTCTGAACCTGCTCCCTCATTCTCTCTATCAAGGTTTTGGCTTCGACCGCGGCGTGGGTGGTCTCGACGTCGGCGGATTTCGAGGCGATCGTGTTCGCCTCGCGGTTCAATTCCTGCATCAGGAAGTCGAGGCGCCTGCCGATCGGCTCGTCGCGCTTGAAGACCGCGTCGAGTTCCTGCACGTGGCTTGCGCAGCGGTCCAGTTCCTCTGCTATATCGGCGCCGATGCAGAATTTCTGCGCGAGCAGCGCCGCTTCCTGCGCCATGCGTTCCGGAGCGATGCCGACGTCAATTTCAGCGAGGCGGGCTTCGAGTTTCGCGCGCGCCGCCGTCAGCGTCTGCGGATAGCGTTCGCGCAGCCGCGCCAGGGTTTGCTCCAGCGCGCCGCGATGTTCGAGTATAAACCGCCGCAGCCTCGCGCCTTCTTCGCGCCGGCTCTTTATCAGGTCGTCGAGCGTTTGGTCGAGCAGTTGCATCGCGTCCCGGCGTAATTGCGCGGCGTCGGGGCCGGCCGCGCCGGCGACGCCCGCCCATTTCATCACGTCGAGCACCGGCGTCGGCGCGGGTTCCACGCCGAGGCCGCGCAGTTGCTCTTCGGCTTTGCGCATCTCGCCCGCGAGCGCCGCGAGCGCGGCCGCATCCACCCGCGGCTGCGTTGCGGCGCCGTCGGCTTGCAGTTTGAGCAGACATTCGACCCGTCCGCGCGCAATCTTTTCGCGTATGCGCTGCACGCCGTCGGCTTCGAGCGCCCTGAGCGGCTCCGCCGTGCGCACCGCCACGTCGAGATAACGGTGGTTGACGGTTTTGATCTCGCAGCCGAGGACGCCGCACCGGGTGGGGAGTTCCCGTTGAGCGAATGAGGTCATGCTGCACGTCATAATACGTCCGCCCGGTCAAGTTCCGTATAATACAAAAACTATACAGTAAAACCCGCCCGCTTATTTCGGGCCGACACCGGCGAACCGATGAGACGAAACAACCGAGGTGACGACGAATTGCGCGCGGTGCGTTTCACCCGTGCCTACACCGAACACGCCGAGGGTTCGGTGCTGACCGAGTTCGGGCGCACACGCGTGCTGTGCACCGCCAGCGTTGACGAGCGCGTTCCGGCGTTTCTGAAAGGCGGCGGCAAAGGCTGGGTGACCGCCGAGTATGGAATGTTGCCGCGCGCCACGCACACGCGCACTCAGCGCGAAGCGGTCAGGGGCCGCCAGCAGGGGCGGGTAGTGGAGATCCAGCGCCTGATCGGGCGCTCGCTGCGCGCGGTGATGGACCTCGAGGCGCTCGGCGAACGCACGCTGGTGCTCGATTGCGACGTGCTGCAAGCCGACGGCGGCACGCGCACCGCCGCGATCAGCGGCGCATTCGTCGCGTTGCACGACGCGGTCGCTTATATGCTCAAACGCTCGGCGTTGAAAAGCAACCCCATGCACGGCGTGGTCGCCGCGGTTTCGGTCGGGATCTGCAAGGGCAAGCCGGTGCTCGATCTCGACTACCGCGAAGACAGCGACGCCGAAACCGACATGAACGTCGTAATGAACGAGGCCGGGGGATTCATCGAGATCCAGGGAACCGCGGAAGGGCACGCGTTTCGCCGCGACGAACTCAAAGCAATGCTCGACCTTGCGCGCAAAGGCACGCAGCAGATCATCCGCTTGCAGCGCGAAGCGCTTGCGCGATGAAGTCAATCGTCCTCGCGAGTTCCAATCCGGGCAAGTTGTGCGGGATTGCCATGCTGCTCGACGGGTGCGGCCTTGCGTTGCATCCGCAAAGCGGAACGCTTGCGCGATGAAGTCAATCGTCCTCGCGAGTTCCAATCCGGGCAAGTTGCGCGAGATTGCCATGCTGCTCGACGGGTGCGGCCTTGCGTTGCATCCGCAAAGCGGAACGCTTGCGCGATGAAGCCAATCGTCCTCGCGAGTTTCAATCCGGGCAAGTTGCGCGGGATTGCCACGCTGCTCGACGGGTGCGGGCTTGCGTTGCATCCGCAAAGCGGAACGCTTGTGCGATGAAGTCAATCGTCCTCGCCAGTTCCAATCCGGGCAAGTTGCGCGAGATTGCCATGCTGCTCGACGGGTGCGGCCTTGCGTTGCGCCCGCAAAGCGATTTCGGCCTGCACACGCCGCCCGAAGACGGGGCCGGTTTTCCCGACAACGCGATGATCAAGGCGCGTTATGCGTGTGCGCGCACGGGCCTCGCGACGGTCGCCGAAGACTCCGGTTTGGAGGTCGATGCACTCGGCGGCGAACCGGGCGTGCGCTCGGCGCGCTATGCCGGCGAGGGTGCGGACGCCGCCGCCAATTTGCGGTTGCTGCTCGAGCGCGTCCGGGCGTTTCCCGAGAAGCGGCTGACCGCGCGGTTTCGCTGCGCCGCCGTTTATATCGAACCCGGCGGCGCGCCCGTGGTCACCGAGGCGGCCTGGGAAGGGCGGCTGGTGAAATCCCCGCAAGGCGGGGGCGGGTTCGGATACGACCCGGTCTTCTTTGTCGCCGACCACGGCTGCACCGCGGCGGAACTTTCACCTGAAACCAAAAACAGGATCAGCCACCGCGCGCGGGCGTTCGTGCAACTGCGCCCCGTGTTGAGCGGACTTTGCAGCGGGGCGGGGCGATGATGAAAGCGCCGCCGCTTGCGCTCTACGTCCATACGCCGTGGTGCGAGCGCAAATGTCCGTATTGCGACTTTAATTCCTACGCCGCCCCGCGCACATCGTCGGGCACATCGTCGGATGCAGCGTCGCGCATATCGTCAGATACATCATCGGGCACATTGCCAAACGCATCGCCAAACGCATCGCCAAACGCATTACCAAACGCATTGCCAAACGCATCGCCAAACACATTGCCAAACACATTGCCAAACACATTGCCAAACGCATTACCAAACGCATTACCGGGCACATCGCCGGGCACGCCGCTCGAAGCACGTTACATCCGGGCATTGCTCGCCGACCTCGAGTGCGACTTGTGCCATCTGCGCGGCCGCGAGGTCACCAGCGTTTTTATCGGAGGCGGGACGCCGAGCCTGTTCAGCGGCGCGGCGATCGCAGCGTTGCTTGCGGGCGTTCGCGCGCGTCTGCCGCTGTCCGCCGCCGCCGAGATTACGCTTGAAGCCAACCCCGGCAGCGCCGATGCCGGAAAATTCGCGGCGTTCAGGAAGGCCGGCGTCAACCGCCTGTCGCTCGGCGTGCAAAGTTTCGATGACGTCATGCTGCGCCGCCTCGGACGGGTGCACGACGCGCGTCAGGCGCAGGCGGCGTTCGCGGCGGCGCGCGCCGCCGGTTTCGACAACATCAACATGGACTTGATGTTTGCCCTGCCGGGGCAGACTTTTACCCGGGGCGCCGCCGACGTCGAACGGGCGCTGTCACTCGCGCCCGAGCATATTTCCTATTATCAATTGACGCTTGAACCGAACACGTTGTTCTATGCGCGCCCGCCGGCGTTGCCCGGCGATGAAGCGGCGTGGCGTCTCGAGACGCACGCGCAGCGGCGGTTGCGCGACGCGGGCTATTCCCGCTATGAAGTATCGGCCTATGCGCGCCCGGGGCGGCGCTGTCGCCACAATCTCAACTACTGGCGTTTCGGCGACTACCTCGGCGTCGGCAGCGGCGCGCACGCGAAACTGACGGCCGCCGCCGGCGGCATCCTGCGCCTGGAAAAGCACCGCGACCCCAACCGCTACATGCACGCCCGCGCCGAGCGCAAATTTTGTGCGCGGCAGCGGCGCGTCAGCGCGGACGAAGCCGCGTTCGAGTTCATGCTCAACGCCTTGCGCCTGACCGGCGGCTTTGCAGAGCCCGCGTTCACGGCGCGTACCGGGGTGGATTTCGAGCGGGTCGAACCGCGCCTCGCCGAGTTGCAAGCCCGCGGGCTGGTCGCGCGCGGCGGCGGCAACGTGCGGGCGACACCGCTCGGTCTGCGGTTTTTGAACGAGGTTCAAGGCGCCTTTTTGCAACTGCGCCCGCCCGCCGCTGAAAATGACGGTGGCGCGCGGATTGCGTATGATGACGCTGAAGTTGCCGGGCGTCGCTTTCACGAACAATCTGCTTGAGGTGGCGGTTATGAGCGCCGACTTTTATGAAAAATCGCTGCTTCTGCACGAACACTTGCGCGGCAAGATCGAGGTCGCGAATAAAGCGCCGATAGAAACCCAGGACGATTTGTCGGTCAGTTACACGCCCGGTGTCGCGCGCCCCTGCGAGGTGATCGCCGCCGACGTCGAAAAGGCGCGGGAGTTGACCATCAAGCACAATTCGGTGGCGATCGTCAGCGACGGCTCGGCGGTTCTCGGGCTCGGCAACATCGGCGCGTACGCAACCATTCCGGTGCTGGAAGGCAAGGCGATGCTGTTCAAGCAATTCGCCGGCATAGACGCCTGGCCGCTGTGCCTGGACACCCAGGACACCGCGGAGTTGATCCGGACGATCCGCTGCATCGCGCCCGTATTCGGCGGTATCAACCTGGAGGACATCAGCGCGCCGCGTTGTTTTGAGATCGAGTCGCGCTTGCAGGATCTGGGGATACCGGTATTCCACGACGACCAGCACGGCACCGCGATCGTGCTGCTGGCGGCGCTGATCAACGCCTGCAAAGTGACGGGACGCAGCCTGCTGCACGCGCGGGTCGTCATCAACGGCGCGGGCGCGGCCGGCAGCGCGATCGCACAACTGCTCAGTTGTACGAACGCCGGCGGCAACCGTTGCGTCGCGGTCAAAGACGTAATCGTCTGCGATTCAAAAGGCGTCATCGGCCCCGCACGGTCGGATCTGAACGAGAAAAAGCGGATGCTGCTCGCGCACAGCAACCGCGAGGGGCGCGACGGCAACTTGCGCGACGCACTCGCGGGTGCCGACGTGTTCATCGGCGTCAGTCGCGGCGGCTTGTTGTCAGCCGGCGACGTTAAACTCATGGCGCCGCAAGCCGTGGTGTTTGCGATGGCGAACCCGACGCCTGAGATCATGCCGGACCAAGCCCTCGCCGGCGGCGCGGCGGTGGTCGGCACCGGACGCAGCGACTTTCCCAATCAGGTCAACAACGTGCTCGCGTTTCCGGGCATCTTCAGGGGCGCTTTGGACGCGGGCGCCAAAATCATCAACGAGGAAATGAAATACGCGGCGGTCGAAGCCCTGGCCGACATGGTGACCGCGCCGAGCGTCGGCAAAGTAATCCCGGATCCGCTCGACAAATCGGTGGCGCACCTTGTCGCGAAAGCGGTTGCCGCCGCCGCGCGGCGCACCGGCGCGGCTCAGGCCGGCGCACGGGGGAGCGAACAGGGTGCGTAGCGGGGCGGCGAATAACGTGAACCGGGCGTCACGTTCCGGGCGCGCGCGCATCGTCATCGTCGGCGGCGGTTTCGCCGGCGCTTTTTGCGCGAAAGCATTGAGCAAAAGGCTTAAGGGCGAGGCCGAGATCGCAAGCAAAGTAATCCCGGATCCGCTCGACAAATCGGTGGCGCACCTTGTCGCGAAAGCGGTTGCCGCCGCCGCGCGGCGCACCGGCGCGGCTCAGTCCGGCGCACGGGGGAGCGAACAGGGTGCGTAGCGGGGCGGCGAATAACGTGAACCGGGCGTCACGTTCCGGGGGCGCGCGCATCGTCATCGTCGGCGGCGGTTTCGCCGGCGCTTTTTGTGCGAAAGCATTGAGCAAAAGGCTCAAGGGCGAGGCCGAGATCGAACTGGTGAACCGGCGCAACTACTTTGTGTTTCAGCCGCTGCTGCCCGAAGTCGCCTCCGGGGTCATCAGCGCGCAGGACGCGGTGACGCCGCTGCGGGTGATGCTGCCGGACGTGCGCCATCGTCAGGCCGAAGTCAAGCGCATTGATTTCGGCAATCGCCGTCTGGAAGTCTTGCAGGGGCGGCGGCGGATTCTGATCAACGTGCCGTATGACGAACTGATTATCACGCCCGGGCTGGTCAGCGACCTGAGCCGTTTTCCGGGTTTCAGCGAGCACAGTTTGACGATGAAGGATCTTAGCGACGCTTTCATTATGCGTAATCACCTCCTGCAATGCCTGGAATGGGCGGACGTGACCGTCAATCCGGAGATCAAAAAGATGGTGCTTACTTTTGTCGTCGCCGGCGGCGGCTTCTCCGGGGTTGAGACCGTCGGCGAATTGCAGGACATGGTGCGCCGTGCGTTGCGCTACTATCCGAACATCCGCCCTGAAGAGGTGCGTTTTGTCCTGTTGCAGCGCGGCGAGCGCATTCTGCCGGAATTGCCCGCGTCGCTGAGCGCGTATGCGGATAAAAAATTGCGCGCACGCGCGATCGACATTCGTCTCGAAACCGGCATGGCCGGCGCGACCGGCACCTACGTCGAAACCGACCGGGGCGAGCGCATCCCGACGGTCAGCCTGATCACGACCATCGGCAACGGCCCGCCGAGTTTCGTCAGCGATCACTTCGACTTGGAGCGCGGCAGGATCCCCGTCAACGACAAGTTGCAAGTGCCCGGCCGCGAACACGTCTGGGCGCTGGGCGACGCCGCGGCGGTGCCGTATGAATGGGACGGCGAAACCCGCGTATCGCCGCCGACCGCCCAGTTCGCGGTCGCCCAGGCCAACTTGCTCGCGGCCAATCTCCGCGCGGTCTTGTCCGGCGACGCGTTGCAAGGCTTTCGCTTCAAGCCGCGCGGCATGCTCGCCTCGCTCGGCGCCTATCAGGGCGTCGCCGAGGTCTTCGGCGTGCGTCTGTCCGGCGTCGTCGCGTGGTCTATCTGGCGCGGGTTTTATATGCTGCGTCTGCCCGGATTCATCTCGCGGCTGCGCGTCGCCCTGAACTGGTTTCTCGATTACTTTGTGCCGCGCACGATCGTCGAGATGCAGCAACCCCCGCACTCCGCCGTCTCCCATGCGCGTTTCAACGCGGGCGACGTTGTGTTCGCGCGCGGTGAATTATTGACCGGATTTTTCGTAGTGCTGAGCGGGCGCCTCGAGATTCACGTGCCCGCAAAGGACGGTGCCGCGGAACTGGTGAAAACCGTCGGCCCGCAGGAGCATTTCGGCGACCGCATCCGCGGCTGGAACACCTGCTGTCAGGGCGACGTCGTCGCCGCCGAGGAAACCCGGGTGATGATGGTGCGCGGCGACGATTTTGTGCGCCTGCGCGGCGACTTCAAGTTTTTCGACGAGTATCTGGCCGAGCGCTACCCGGAGAAATACCCCGAAGCGTTTTATCCGCAGGAGCGGAAAGCGCCGCGCTCATCCGGGTAAAGGGGCTATCGCCGGCTGCGTCCGATTCCCCTTTCAACGCAGGCCGGCAACTCGCGCTGTATTTTCCCGCAAGCCGCGCCGGCTTTGACGGTGTGCCGAAACCGGTCGTGCGGCGTTCGCCGCCGGCTTCCCGCGCGTGCGTGATCGTCGGCACCGCGAGCGTGTCGAGGGCACGCAGGAAACCCGGCTTCCCGTGCGTGCGGGAGCGTCGAATTTTTCGTCCCGCAAAGGTTTGGCAATGCGCGGCTTCCCGCGCGTGTGCGTGATCGTCGGGCCAAGCCGCCGCGGCGGGGTCTGTAAATGGCGGGTCATCAACGTCCCGGACACGACCGCCCGCATAGGCCGCAAGGCGGGGTCTATAATGGCGGATTATCAACTCTTAAACGCCGACGCTCCGCCGTCCCGACAATGCCGCAACCGTCAACCGCCCGCCCCCGCCCGCACAGTTTTTTGAACAGGCGCAGGCCGGAGGAATACGCGGGCGCCGCCCGTCCCCGCGCGCGCAGTTTTCTACTGCCGCTTGTTCTGCCGCTGTGCCTTTCGGCGTGCGCCGTCAATCCGGTCAGCGGCGGCAAGGACTTGGTCTTTATGAGCGAGGATCAGGAACTCGAGTTGGGCAGAACCCTGCACCCGAGGATACTGAAGCAGTACGGCGGCGAGTACGAAAACCTTGCGCTGCGCGCCTACGTCAACGAACTCGGCAACAAACTCGCGGAAAAAAGCCACAGAAACCACCTGATCTACCACTTCACGGTGCTCGACTCGCCCCAGATCAACGCGTTTGCGTTGCCGGGCGGCTACGTTTACGTGACGCGCGGCATCATGGCCTACATGCGGTCGGAAGCCGAGTTGGCGGGCGTTATCGGCCATGAGATCGGCCACGTCACGGCGCGCCACGGCGTGCGTCAGCACACCCAGGGAACGCTGGTTTCGCTGCTTGCGGCGGTCGCCTCGCGCGCCGCCGGCAACCGCTACCTCAACGATTTGACCGGCCTTGTGGGTACCGCAATCGTCAGGGGGTACGGCCGCGAGCACGAATTGGAAGCCGACAGACTCGGCGCCGAGTACACCGCGAAGATCGGTCACGATCCGGAAAAAATGCTCGGCGTTCTGAAGGCTCTCAAGGGGCAGGAGGAGTTTGAAAAGCAATTGGCCAAAGAGCAAAACCGCCCGGCGAACGTTTATCACGGGCTGTTTGCGACGCACCCCCAAAACGACGAGCGGCTCAAGGAGGTTATCGCGGCGGCGTCAAGGCTCGAAAGCGCGGCGCCTCTGCGCGACGACCCCGAAGTCTTCCTGAGAAAGATCGAAGGCATGACGTTCGGCGCGTCGGAGAAGGAGGGCGTGGTCCGGGGGTCGCACTTCTATCACCGCGACCTCGACATCACCTTCAAGTTCCCCGAGAAGTGGCTGATAAGCAACCGCCCGGCGCACGTCCTCGGGCGCAACACCGCCGACACGTCTTTCATTATCTTCACGGGCGAAGACCGCAACCGCAAGGAAACCCCGCGCCAATTTCTCGCGCGCAAATTGAAGAGCAAAGCACGCAACCTCAGGGGCGCGCCCCTGAGCGGCGCGCAACTCGACGGTTACACCACCGTGGCGAAAGTAAAAACGCCGTACGGCACGCAGGCAGCGCGCGTTGCGGTCGCGTTCTTCGGCAAAAGCGCGTATATGTTCTACGCCGGCAGCCGCACCGAGGGGGAGTTTGCCGCTAACGACGCGTTGTTTTTGCAAACCATGAACAGCCTGCGTCCGTTGCACAACGCCGAGCGCGCACTCGCGAAGCCGGCGGCAATCTCGCTGCTGCGCGTCAAGCCCGGCGACACTTTTGCGTCGCTCGCCGCGCAATCCGGGTTTGCGCATCACGCCGAGGAGCAGTTGCGGCTGCTCAACGGGATGTATCCCGGCGGCGAGCCGCAGCCGGGGCGGTTGATCAAGGTGGTGCGTTGACGGATGCCGCCGGTCTATCTGATCGATTCGAGTATTTACGTTTTTCGGGCGTGGTTTTCAATGCCCGCGGAATGGACGGATGCCGCCGGGCGGCCGGTCGGCGCGCTGTGCGGGTTTTTCGACTTCGCCGTGCGTTTCTTGAGACAGGTGCGTCCGCAGCACGTCGCGTTCGTGTTCGATGAAAGCCTTGAACAATCTCACCGCAACGAGATCTATCCGCCCTACAAGGCAAACCGCGAACCGGCGCCGCCCGAACTCAAGCGCCAATTCGGGCAGTGCCGTGAACTGGTGCGGTCTTTGGGCGTGAGTGAAATCGCCGACAACCGCTATGAAGGAGACGACCTGATCGGCACGCTCGCCGTGCGTGCGCAGCGCGACGGACACCCGGTGGTCATCGTCACCGGCGACAAAGATCTCGCTCAATTGATCGGGGACGACGACCTGCTGTGGGACTTCACCAAAGGCGCCAAACTCGGCACCGCGGAGATCGCCGTGCGGTTCGGCGTAGCGCCCGCGCAGATTGCCGACATGCTTGCGCTCGCGGGGGATTCGGTGGACAACGTGCCCGGCGTGCCCGGCGTCGGCCCGGTGACCGCTGCGCGCCTGCTCGCGCACTTTGATTCGCTTGAGCGGCTGCTCGAGCAGTGGCGGGAAATAGAAAACCTCAAGTTGCGCGGCGCGAAACGCATCGCGGGCCTGATCGGTGAACACCTGGAAACCATACGCCTGTCGCGCCGCCTGACCGGCCTCCATTGCGAAGTGCCTTTGCCCGACGGGTTCACGGTCGGGCTCGGGGCGCCTGACGCGGCGCGCTTTGATGCGCTGTCGAACGACGCCGGGTTCAGCGATTACCGGCGCAGGCGATTCAACGAGTGCGTCGAGTCGCTGGCGCGGATTTAGACGGCGTCCAATGCAAGTCCGAAGCGCGGCGCTTGCCGTGTCCGCGGATTGCGGGCAGTCCGGTCCGAAGTGCGGCAAAAATAAAGGGGCGGGCGTTTCGTGGCATCGCCTGATGCTCAAACAAGGCAGTCTTAATCGGCGGTAATCCGCGTAATCCGTGGCGCCGAAAGATAAATCCGCAGATGATGCGGATTACCGCCGGTCAGGTCTTTCTTCGGCATCGGCGGCTTGCCCGGACCTCAAACCGGGCTCCGTCAGGCCGCAACGGCAAGTCCTCTGAATGAACTTGAGCAAAGCGAACACGGCGCTGAGCATCAAGGCCATGCCGCCGCGCACACGCCGGGCGGTTCCGTTTAAGCGTTTTCCTTTTGTCGCCCTGCGGACTGAAAGCGCGCCCCTCCAACAGCAGGGAGCGGCGGCTTCGGTGTGCCCGCTCCGGGGAGTTGCGCAAGCGGCACGAACCGAATAATTCAAACCGCCCTGATCATCTTGAACCGGGCCTAAAATTTTAAGAACCTGCCAAGTTCAAGAACCCGCCCCAAACCTTAAGGACGATCAGCAGGCCGAACCCGGTCAGCGCGCTCTAAACGCGAACTCACCTTAAACCTAAATTGATATACACAATCGTTTTCCTATATACAGGCCGCCAAAACCCATGGAAAAGGTTATAACTCCTTAATATACAAATAGTTTTTTCAGTCTTAAAAAGCGGTCGAGCCGCACGGCGCGCCGATGACGGAATCTGCCCCTAATGCAAGCCCGAATAAGGTAAAATGCAACCATCTGAAACGGGGCGAAATGCTCCGTTCTATCCGCTTCATCACCCATACCTGCACGGGGAGAGTGTCTTCACGGGGAGAACAAGACGGAAAAACAAGATGTTCTTAAAATGCACCCCCCCCCTATCCCCCCCTCACTGACAAGGCATAAATGCTTGCAGTGATGATCGGGCTTAGCTCAAAGCCGTATGTTTTCGCCTCCGCCCCACGCCGTTCCCGGGGCGCCTTTTTCGCGTTGCCCGCTTTGTTGTCGCTCGCATTGAGCGCACGGCTTCCACGCCCGCGCCGCGATGCACGGCATCGGCGTTTCCGCGCTTTGCTGCCGTCCGCATTGAGCACGCCACTTCCGCGTTGCGGCGCACCGCACCGGTGCTTCATTGCTTTATTGCTGCTCGTGTCAGGCACGTTGCTTCCGTTTGAGCAAGCGGCGGCCCAATCAATGCAAGTAAATGCCGGTTCAGATCGCTCCGTAGCGCCCGGGGCCGTCGGTGTGACGTTTTCAGGCGACAGTTTAGACACTTTTTCGCAGTTTGGCAGTGAGCCGTTAGACCGTTCAAGCGAGAGGTGGGAGGCGCCTAATGGCTTCGGCGACAGCCCTGACTTCGCGGACGGTTCTTTCATCGCACAAAACCCGCTGACGGTCACCGCGCCGAACATACCGGGCACGTATTCCTTGCGGTTTGTCGCCGTGTATGGGGAGGAGGGGGGGGCACATGCTGTACTCGTTGACCACCTCATCCTCACCGTGAATCCGCCGCCGCCGGAGGCCGGCCTCCCTGGGGTTGTCCTCGTGGGCGGTGCCGACGTCGAGATCACGTTGCCGCTGCCGTTGCGGCTGCCGGAGATTGTGAGGGAGTTGGCTTTCAGTCTGGAGCCGGCACGGCAGTTGCCGCGGGGGTTGAGCTTCAACCCAATGACCTGGCAATTGAGCGGCACGCCGGAGATTGTGCAAGATGCGGCGGTTTTCACCTATACGGTGACGAGCACCGTGAACGACACAGTGGTCAGGTTAGTTTCAACTTCGTTCACTCTCGCAGTGGAGGCGCCGCCGGAGTTGCCGGAGATCACGGGCGATAGCGGCGGAGCGGTGAGGGCGGCGCCGGCGGTCAATGTGGTGTCCGGGAAGTTAACGGTCGTCGCGGACACTTTTGTGGCGCAGACGCAGGGGGGCGGGAACGCCGCGGACGGCAGCTACGGAACTTTCACCATTGAGGCCGACGGCACCTGGTCTTATACGCTGGACAACGGGCGCATGGAAACGCAGAGACTGCCTCGGGACCTAGCCGTGCCGGAAGAGTTTGAGGTGCAACTGACGAGCGTCCCCCGTTTTTCGGCTTTGCTGGTGACGGTCACGGTCATCGGCGAGAACGACCCGCCGACGGTGACGATCAGTCAGCCCCTCAATGCTGCGATGGTGGCGGGCATGGTGCCGGTGGAGGGCGCCGGCACGGACGTGGACGTCGGGGATGAGTTGACTTATCTGTGGAGCACGGTTCCGCAGGACTTGGGCAGGTTCGCCGATCCGGGCGCACCGCGCACGAGTTGGGTATCGGTGGGCGTAGCGGACGGGACGCAGAGTACATTCAGGCTGACAGTCCGCGACCGTCATCAGGGCACCGACACTGCCGAGGTGATGGTGACGGTAAGCGACAGCACGCCAAATTTCGACGCGGCCGCCCGCCCGGAGATTAGGGGTGACTACATCAGGGACACGACGATCACCCCGGTGGAGTTTCCGCAAGCGGAGAACGGCGACTTTGCGCGGAGCTACAGTTTGGAGCCGGTGTTGCCGGGGCTGAACTTCGACCCGCTCACGCGCATGCTCACCGGCGCGCCGGAGGTGGCCGGGGACTTCACCATGATCTACCGCGCGCAGGACGTGGACGGAGATACCGACAGGATAATCTTTGATTTCCCGGTGGCGTCCGACGTGCCGAGGTTTGTCGTGGACGCGTTGCCCGACCAGGTCTGGGTGCTGACCTATAGGCAGGGCTTTAGGTTGCCGCCGGCGACGGGCGGCAACGGCAATCTGACCTACGGATTGAGTGCGCAACCGGAGGGTCTTCTTGCTGCCAATGTCAGCGGCACCGCACCGTTTTTCAATGCCGACAGAAACGCTGATAACTTTCGCTTGTTCACTGGCATACCACCGCAGCCTGGGATGTTCACCTTGACCTACCAAGTGACTGACAGCGACGGGGACATGGATTCCAAGACTTTTACGGTAACGGTCGCGAATCGCAACTTCCCGACTTTCAGCAGTGAGAGGGCAGGCGATGAGAGCGGTTTTCCCTCTATTGATCAATCAATTAGTGTGGACCGGACGTTATTGCCCGGACTGGCATTGCCTGATGGCCTCGCTATCGCACAGACGAACCGCAGGATTTACGAGTTGACGTCGGAGCCGCCGGATTTGTTGGATGGAGAGTTGATGTTGGTCTTGCCGGCTAGCAGAAGCGAGGGTCCTCGCCTCGTCGGCACACCGCAAACGCCCGGGATTTATCTGATGAACTTCCGGCTGGCGGAACCGGGCGAGGACGGGGACGACGTCACCCACGCCTTTACACTGACGAAAAGTTTCGGCGCCACCCCGAGATTTGGCCCGAGATCCGGCCCGGGGTCGCCCGACAGCAGGAGTTACCTGGAGACCCGGGATATCGGGTTTCAGGTGTTGCCGCCGGCCGTGCGGAGTGTCGTCACCAGAACCGACAACCATCTCACCTACAGCCTGACATCGGAGGGGTCGGACGAGTTAGATGTGGAGGGATTGACCTTCAACCCAATCACGCGCCAACTTTCCGGTGTGCCGACGATTCCCGGCACCTACGCAATGACCTACCGGGTGATGGGCAGCGACATGCCCTTCGGCATGAGGTCTTTCGTTATCGAGGTGGCGAGGGCTGCGGTAGAGGATGGCGAAGCCCCGACTTTCGGCGAGTCTTTCGCCAATCAACAATACTTCATGAACGATGATATCGGCATCGTGGAGTTGCCGGAGGCGACGGGCGGCAACGGCGGTCTGACTTACACCTTGGAACCGGAGTTGCCGCAAGGGCTGAGCTTCGGCCGCCTCACCCGGCAGTTGAGCGGTACGCCGGGGATGGCGCAACGCCCGACGACCTACACCTACACGGCGCACGCCGATGACAACGAAGCGGTGCTGACTTTCACGCTCGAGGTTGTGCCGGTGATTCTCGACGAAACGAATCTGGCGGGCGCTGTGACCGACGGGGTGGAAGAGACGGCGACGGGGCAACTGACGATCGGCTTGGGCGAGTTCGTGGAGCAGGACGTCACCAGTTCCTACGGGCGTTTCAATCTCACGCCGCAGGGCGCGTGGACTTACACGCTGACTTTCAACGGCCGCGCCATCGCATTGCGCGCGCGCCAATCAATAACGGACTCGTTCACGGTGCGGGCAACCTACCCCAATGTTCGGAGCGATACGGTGACGATTACCGTGA
Source organism: Candidatus Oxydemutatoraceae bacterium (assembly GCA_965211995.1). Taxonomy (GTDB): domain Bacteria; phylum Pseudomonadota; class Gammaproteobacteria; order Poriferisulfidales; family Oxydemutatoraceae; genus CAYFZO01. Next base: position 1,447,604 of record OZ243040.1, on the reverse strand, counting down.
CCGGCGTAAACGATTTGCCGTTTGTGTTATTCGCCGTGCAGGAGATGGTGGTGCCGGGCGGCACCGTCCAGGTTAGTGGTTTCGGCTCAGACGTGGACGAGGGAGATAGCCTGGACTACCAGTGGAGCGCGACGCGGGGCTCGTTCGGCGATGAAACCTCCCAAAGCACGATATGGACGGCGCCGACGCAGCCGGGCGAAATGCTGATTACGTTGACGCTGAGGGTAACCGACTCGGAGGGGGTTTTCTCCAGCGCAAGCGCCCAGGTGGAGTTGGACGTCGCGCCGAGATTCGACCCGGGGGAGAGCATTGCGAACCAGCGTTACCTGGAGGGGATGGATGATGTCTTCTTGTCCCTGCCGCCGGCGACGGGCGGCAACGGCGGTCTGACTTACACCTTGGAACCGGAGTTGCCGCTAGGTCTTCAATTCAGTGACAACCTCCTGCAGATCACGGGCACGTTGACGGGGGTGGCGCAAATCGAAACCACATACATCTACACGGCGCGGGACAGTGATAGCAGCACCGGTGCCGCCGACACCGCAACACTGACCTTCACGATCACGGTCGTGCCGGTAATCCGCGGCCAACTGACTGCGAGTGTGAACGAGGGGGTGGGAGTAACGCAGGTTGAGACGGAGGTGGCAGGGACTTTGGAGGTTAACACGGCGAACGGCGGATTGGCCCTCGGCGCCTTTCGGAGGCAGGAGGGGGTGAGCCCTGACGACGGCGCCGGCAGATACGGGGTTTTCACCCTCACGCAGTTAGGCATGTGGACTTACACGCTGGACAACGGCGGTGCCACCGATGCGTTGACCACCGGCGATTTCCCAACGGATGTGTTCACGGTGAGGGCGGTCAACCTCGAGGTGCCGCCTGCAACGGTGACGATTACGATCATCGGCGCGAACGACCCGCCGACGGCGACGATTACCACGGTGCAGGTGGGTGAGGTGGACGTGGTGGCAGCGGTGGAGGCGGGCACCGAAGTGACATTGACCGGCATCGGCGCCGATGTGGACGACAACGACAATCTGACCTACGAGTGGAGCGCGACCGCCGGGGAGTTCACCGCCTCGACCACGCGGGCGAGTGCGACCTGGGTGGCGCCGCGGCGGTCGGAGAATACAGCCGCCATGTTGACATTCAGAGTTGACGATGGGGACGCCGCCGCCGCCGCCACTACCACCATAGAGGTCATGGCGGAGCGGATTGAACCGTTGGGATTCAGCGGGACCGCGGAGGTGCTCTCCCAGTTCTACATACGCAACCAGCCGATCACTTCCCTGACCCTGCCGCAGGTCGAGGGCGGCTCCCCTCCTTATCTCTACGCCCTGCAGGGGGAAGTGCCGCCGGGGTTGACCCTCGGCGGCGCCACGGGCCGCGATCTAATCGGCACGCCGACCCAGAGCGATACTTACCAGGTGCTCTACACGGCAATGGACCAAAACAACCGTTCCGTGAGTTTGAGTTTCATCGTTACGGTGGGGAGGGAAGCCGGCATCGCGGAGGGGCTGATAATCACAGGCACTCTGGAAAGGCAGTTGATCGAGGATCAACCGCCGTCTGTAACGTCCGGGCAGTTGATTGCAAACGCAAGGGATAGTGGTGCTCCCCTCCCTCAGGCCATTTTCACACTTTTTGAGAGTAATCTATTGTTCGGAAATCTCACGACGCTGACTGAGACCGGAGAATGGCAATATCAACTGGATAATTCTGCGGACGTCACCCAGGCGCTGGGTGCGAACGTCCTCGGGATAGACGAATTCCTGGTGCGGGCGGAGGCGGGCAGCCTCGCCGGCATGGCGACGGTGAGGATTACGATCGTCGGTATAAACGACCCGCTGACGGTGGAGATCACCCAGCCGGCGGTGGGGGAGACGATCATAGTGGGCGAGCAAGTGATGGTGATGAGCGTCGTCGGCGACAGGGACGAAGGGGAGGCGGAGGGACTGACATACAGTTGGAATTTGGTGAACACTGAGGATCCCGAGAGCGTGGGCATATTCGACGATGCAGGCGTGCAGAACCCGATTTGGACGGCGCCGCAGATATTTAGCGATGCGGACGTCTTGATGAGTCTGACGGTCACCGCCGCTAATCTGGTCACCGCGAGCGCGGAGGTGGGGGTGACGGTGATAGAGGCACCGTTGATCCAAGGTGAACTGGTGGGGACAGTGGTCGAGAATGACCCGGGGCGGATGATAGCAACGGGTCAACTGACGCTCTTCCCGCCGCGCGCAGGCAAATTTTTTGTGGCGCAGGCGCCGACGATCGGCACCTTCGGGGTGTTCAGCCTTGACGTGAACGGCAACTGGCGCTACGAACTGCTCGACAACGAAGCCACCAACGCATTAGGACGTGAGGACAAACCAGAACTTAGATTTCTGGTGCGGGCGACCGATCTCCGAGTTCGGACGGAGATAGTGCAAATTTTTGTGACCGGCGTAAACGATCCCCCCATAGCCAACGCGGGCACGGATCGGTTTGTGGGGGCTTCGCGCTACTCACAGAGGCTAGACGGCAGATTCTCCACCGACCCGGATAACGGCGACGTGCTGGAGTATCGGTGGATACAGTTGGCCGGTGAAGAAATCTCTTTTTCCGGTGGCACGTTCCGAACCCAACCGGTTACTAATTTTCAGCCACCCGCTCGGGGCAATCAAGACCTTGTGTTTGAACTCACCGTTAGGGACGGTGTTGTGACAGACTCAGACACCGTGACTTTTACGATTACGGATGATTTGCAAATCGGCCCCATCACTGCACTTGCAGGCGCGGTGGATGAGGATGCGGTTGACCCTGAAGGGGGGAGGGAGGCAAAGAGTTTGTTTATTGAGGGCCTCGGGTCGGACCACGATAATTCTGACGATTTTGCGGTGCAGCTGGAAACGATCGGCACCTACGGGGTTTTCAGCCTTGCCGCGAACGGCAGATGGACTTACACGCTGGATGACAACGACAAGGATACCAATGCGTTGGGCGGCGGCGACACAGGGCTGGACGTGTTCCTTGTGGCGCCGAATAGGGACGGCGTCGCGAGTGAAGAGGTGGTGATTATCGTGAACGGCGCAAACGACCCGGCGATAATCAACAGCACCCCCTCCAGCGTGGAGATTAGCGAGGATACGCGCTTGGTGAGAGGCCTGGTGACGGTGGACGATCCGGATGGGTCGGCTCAGACTTCCAGCCGGAACCGAGACGACCCGCGGAATGTGGAACGACCGTTCGGAAACTTTTTCATTGATTTTGAAGGCCGTTGGGTTTACTCGCTGTTTGGCCGTGCGCAAGAGCTGAGGCAGGGCGACAGATCGGTGCGCCCGCCTGACACCTCCGCAGGAGGCACGAGGGACGTCGGTGGATTCACTGTCAGATCGCGCAGCGACGACACCCCGACCCTCGTGAAGATCACGCTTCTCGGCGTAAACGATACGCCGACGGCGGTGATCGTCACGCCGAGGAATGGGGTTAGGATAAGGCCGGGCAGGAGCATACCGGCGATAGGCCTCGGCAACGACATAGACCGCGATGAGCAGCAGAATCTGCGCTACCAGTGGCACGCGACCGGCGGGACGTTCACCGGTGCGACCGATCAAGCGGATACGCTCTGGACGGCGCCGGCCGGCATAGTGGATGTGACCGTCGAGTTGACGCTGGAGGTCAGCGACGCCTTCTCCACCGTCAGCGCCACGGTGATGTTGGAAGTGGGCCCCGAGCTGAGATTCATCGAGAACGTCCTCCCCCAGATCTACATCCAGAACACGGATATCGGTGTCGTGGAACTGCCGCCGTCGGTGGGCGGTGTCGGCACGCTGGACTACACCCTGACACCGGAGTTGCCGACCGGGCTGAGTTTTAACCGCGGCCAAGACCCCCCGACGCTGACCGGCGTGCCAACGGTGTTGCAACCCTCGAGGAACTACACCTACGCGGTGACGGATGACGACAACAACGTCGCGAGCCTGGTCTTTATCATTGCGGTGGAGCAGAACACCGCGCCGAGTTTCGACCAAGGCCTCGGCGACTCCGACCTGACTTACACCGCCGGCTTTGCCATCGTGCCCCTGCAGTTGCCGCAGGCGGTAAACGGCAACGCTCCCCTGCGTTACAGCGTGGATCCGCAGTCGTCGCAGGATGAGTTGCCGGTCGGGCTGATTTTTAACGAAGAAACACGTTTTTTGCAGGGCACGCCGGCGGCGGCGCAGCCCGAGACGGACTACATCTACACGGTGACGGACCAAAACGGCGACAGAGCGGCTCTGATTTTCACCGTCGAGGTGGTGGACTTTAGGGTTATCGGTGATCTGGCGGCGACGTTGACCGAGGACGTGGGCCCGTTTGAACGGGCCGGGCAGTTGGATATCGTGGCGCCGGGCGCCGCCGCCGACTTCGCTTTTGCGACGACCGGCAGAGACACGAGTGATTTCGGAAGGTTTACTCTGAATGAGCAAGGGGCATGGCGGTATGAGTGGTTTAACAGCGCCACCCCCACCCAGAGTTTGGGCGAGAACTCCTTAGCAACGGATCCGTTCCTGATACAGGTGGAGGCGGGCGGGGTCCAGGTTCCTCTCGGGGACTTGAGCGTGAATTTCATAATCACCGGCGTGAACGACGCCCCGACGCCGGCGTTCACCGCGCAGGTGGGCGAGATGGACGTGGCGAATGACACGGTGGCGGAGGCGGCGGCGGTGGCGTTGGACGGCACCGGCAGCGGCGACGTGGATGAGGGCGATGCGGAGACGTTGACCTACGCGTGGAGCGCGGTGTTCATGGACAGTCGTTCAGACGCGGCGGGCACGTTCACCGTAAGCGACCGGGCGACGACGGTCTGGACGGCGCCGTTTGTGCAGAACGACGAGGCCGTCGTGCTGATACTGACGGTGACCGACAGGCAGCGCGCCACCGCGAGCGAGGAGGTGACGGTGACGGTGACGGCGGACGATGCGCTGCAATTCGAGCCGAGGGCCATCCCCGACCAGAGATACATCGTCGGCGTGCCAATCGGCATCGGCGGCAGCGTGAATTTGCCGACCGCGAGCGGCGGCAACGGCGAACTGGAATACACCCTTACGCCGGCCCCGCCGGTCGGCCTGACGTTCTCTGTTAACGACGACTCCCCGACGCTGAGCGGCACGCCGGCGGAGGGTTCGGTGCAGTTACCGACCACTTATGCCTACACGGTGACGGACCGCGCCGACGACACCGCGACGTTGGAGTTCACCATCACGGTGACGCTGGCGGAAATCAGCGGCATGCTGACGGGGACGGTGACCGAGAGCGCTGCAATCACGGAGGCGACGGAGGCGACGGGGGCGGTGATGGTCAATACGGGCGCTAACTTTGTTTCGCAGACTGATAGTCTCGGCACGTATGGGGTGTTCAGCATTGAGCCGGGCGGCCTGTGGACTTACACGCTGGACAACGGCGGTGCCACCGATGCGTTGACCACCGGCGATTTCCCAACGGATGTGTTCACGGTGAGGGCGGCATTGTTGGACGGCGGCGGGGAACTCACGGCGACGGTGACGATCACGGTGACCGGCACGAACGACGCGCCGGTGGCGGAGGCGGGCGCGGATCAGGTGGTGGACGAGGGCATGATCGTGACGCTGGCCGGGAGTGCGACGGATGTGGACGACGATGCCGGGGATTTGGTGTATCGGTGGGAGCAGACAGACGGTCTCTCGGTGAACTTGAGAAACTCCGGGACGGCGCGGCCGACGTTCACGGCGCCGGAGTTGAACGATGACGAGACGGCGGTGTTGGAATTCACACTGACGGTGACCGACGGGCGGGGCACGGGTTCGAGCGCCACGGACACGGTGGCCGTCACCGTGTTTGCCGGCGCCGCCGTGACGGTGACGGTGGGCGATACGACTGTTCCTGCGGGGTCCAGGTTCAGGGTCGACGAGGGCATTGGCGCGGCTGCAGTGACGGTGACGGTGGAGTTGCTGCCATCGGGCACGACCAGACCCGAAGCCGTCTCCGTGGCCATAAGCACGGCCGATGGGTTTGGACTGAGCACCCCGGCGCTTCAGCCTGACGACTATTTCTTCCATTCGAGCAACGTTGAGATCCCGGCGGGGGAAACGAGCGTAACGCACACGCTTGACCTGCGGATCGTGGATGACCGCGTCGTCGAGTTTGACGAAGATTTTCTCTTCATGGTCGAGGCCAGGACTACCAGGAATGGAGTAGTCCTCAGCCCCTTGCTGAACGCCGGCGATCAACAATGGATCATTAGGATTAACGACAACGACGTGCCGGTCATTGCGTTGGATCTGGACCCCCCGTCCGGCGTGTTTGAGAACGACGGCCCCACGCCTGTTGTGGCAACGGTGCAACTGGTGCCCGCCAGCCCCCCACTGGCAAGAGCGGTCGTCATCAGTTTGTCCATAACGGGCGGCACGGCGGAGCAGCCCGGCGATTTCAGCGCAGCGCGGCCGGACGGGCAGTCGCTGGGAGACTTCACAATCGACGACCTCGAGCGAAGAGTTCGGGCCATCAGCACAACGGTCACGCTGACCCCGGTGGCTGACGCCCTCGCCGAGGGCGACGAAACGGTGATCTTCACTGCGACGGCCGTAGTCAGCGATGACCGCAGAAGCGCTTCAGCCACGGCCACGGCCGTTGTGACGATCCGGGATCGGATTGAGGGCGATTTCACCGGGGAGGTGGTCGAGGACGATCCGGCGCAGCGGACGGCGGGGGGGACGCTGAGCGTGATCGAGATGGCGAACGAATTCACGGCACAGAACACGGTGAGCGACTACGGGACGTTCAATCTTGATACGAGCGGCGCGTGGACCTACACACTGAACAACGACAGCACGCTCACGAATACGTTGGGTGCGGAGTTGTTGGACGGAAGCCTGAGCGGCGTGGTGGATCGGTTCACGGCGGAGTCGAGTGGCAGAGCAATGGCGGAGGTGGCGATCACGGTGACCGGCGTGAACGACGCGCCGACGGCGGAGGCGGGCGCGAATCAGATGGTGGACGAGGGTGAGGAGGTGACGCTGGACGGGAGCGGTTCGTCTGATCCGGAGGATGACGCACAGGGGATCGTGCTGAGTTATCAGTGGGAGCAAATCAATGCGGCGGGGTTGAGAGTGGATTTGAGGAACGCCGACACCGCGCAGCCCGGGTTCACGGCACCGACGGGGTTGAGCGAGACCGTGACGTTGACGTTCATGTTGAGGGTGACCGACGCATCGAACGCAACGGACACGGCGACGGTGACGGTGGAGGTCACGCCGGTGACAATCGACGGCGGCGTCAGCGGGACGGTGGTCGAGGACGACGCGGAGCAAAGGACGGCGACGGGGCGGTTGACGATCGGGGCGGCGTCGGGCGTCTTTACGGAGTCCACGCAGACGAGCAACTACGGGGAGTTCGTTCTGAGGGGGAACGGTGCGTGGATCTACACGCTGGACAATGCGAGCACGTTCACGCAGGCGTTGGGCGGGGAGGTGATGCCGAGCGTGGTGGATCAGTTTACGGCGACGGCGGCGGTGAGTGGTGCAACGACGGCGGTGGCGATCACGGTGATAGGGGCGAACGACGCGCCGACGGCGGCGTTCATCGTGCAGGTGAATGGGATAACCGTGGCGGCGGACAGCACGGTGACGGGGGGTGCGGCGGTGGACCTGGTCGGCAGCGGCGACGACGTGGACGCCGGCGCTGAGTTGACCTACGAGTGGAGCGTGACCCCGGACGATCTGGGCGCGAATGTTTTCACCCCACCCAGCGAGGCGAATACGCAGTGGACGGCGCCGACGCGGGTGAGGGGAGCGGGGGTGACCTTGATGCTGACGGTGAGTGACGGGGATGCCAGTGCGACCACGGAGGCGAGGGTGCTGGTGGACGCCAAGGCGGCTTTCAGTCTTGTTGCGAACCGCGCTTTGATTTACACGGTGGGCGATACAGTCACCCAAAACCTGGAGACGGCGATCAGCGGCAACTCGAGTTTGACTTACACGTTCGAGGCGGAGGGGGGAGGCGGTCTGCCGGACGGATTGGAGTTTGACGGCGGCAGCGGCGCTTTCGATTTTTCCCCGGTTTTGGGAGGCACTGCGAGGTCGGTGCAGGTTGAGACCAACTACATACACAGGGTGAGGGATTTTGACGACGACGTGGCGACCGTGAGGTACACCATCGCGGTGATGGAGGCGCAGGCCCCGACGGTCACGTTCTTTGGTGCAAGGGGGTTTGTCACGGAGGACGATGTTCTGGAGGTAGGAGGCTTTCTGAGTCTTGCGGATGAGAGCGGTGAAGATATTAGGGATGCGCAATTCACGGTGGAGAGGCAGGACGGTCAATATGGGACGTTCGCTCCCGGGACATCCGGCAATGCAGCGGAATGGAGATACGTGCTGGACAACGGGAGTGATGCGGTGCAGGGGTTGGGCGCAGGCGATGAAGTGAACGATGAATTCGGGGTGTCGGCGCAGTTCGGCGACGGCGGTCGCTTTGATGTGTCGGCGACAGTGGTGATCACGGTGACCGGCGCGAACGATGCGCCGATGGCGGACGCCGGGCAGGAGCAGGAGGTGTCGGGAGGCGAGAGGGTGGAGTTGGACGCCGGCGGGTCATCGGATCGGGACACCGGAGACGAATTGAGTTATGCGTGGGAGCGGGTAGATCGGCCAGGGGATTTGGAGGTGGATCTGACAGGGGAGAACACCGCACAGCGCAGTTTCACCTTCACCGCCCCCGATGAGACCGGTTCCGTGGAGTTCCAGGTCACCGTGACGGATGGCGGCGGATTGGGAGGCGAGGATCGGTTGAGCAGCACGGACAGGGTGACGATTCGCGTCATGACGGATGTGACGCCGGTTTTCGACATCTCGTCGATCGAGAATCAGGTTTACACGGTGGGCATCGCGATTGTCCCCGCGGTGGTGTTGCCGCAGGCGACGATCGGCAGCGGCAACGGCGAGTTGAGTTACAGTCTCACGGGGATTGGCGGCGAGGATTTGCCGACGGGGGTGGAGTTTAACGCCGTGGCGCGGCCGCCGACGTTGAGCGGCACGCCGGCGGTGGTGCAGTCACCGACCACTTATGCCTACACGGTGAGGGACCGCGACGGCGACGCCGCGACGTTGAGGTTCACCATCGCGGTGGAGGCGGACACGGTGCCGACGTTCGGCGATGAAGAGGTTTCCGCGCAGGTTTACACGGAGAACATCGCGATTGACCCCGCGGTGGTGTTGCCGCAGGCGACGGGCGGCAACGGCGACGAGTTGAGTTATACGTTGATTCAGGAGGGCGGCGGGGACTTGCCGGCGGGGGTGGTGTTTGACGACGACCCGAACGGGCCGACGTTGAGCGGCACGCCGGCGGTGGGTTCGAGGCAGGCGGAGGTCACCTACATTTACACGGCGGCGGACGCCGACGCCAACCTTGGGGCCGGCGATGCCTCGACGTTGAGTTTCACCATCGCGGTGGGAGCGTCGGAGATTGACGGGACGTTGTCGGCGGAGGTGGGCGAGGACGATGGGGAGGCGACGGGTCAGTTGACGATTGGCGGTGAGCTCGGCACGTTCACGGCGCGGACGAGGGTTGAGGCCGTCGGGGACATTTCTTACGGGACTTTCAGTCTTGTTGCGGGCGGCGTGTGGACTTACACGTTGAGCGCCGCGGCGCAGACGCTGGCTGAGGGGAGTTCAGCGATGGAGACTTTCGCGGTGGCGGCGGTGGCGGTCAACGCCGTCGAGGTGACGGCGGCGGTGGCGATCACGGTGATAGGCGCGAACGACGCGCCGACGGCGGCGTTCATCGTGCAGGTGAATGGGATAACCGTGGCGGCGGACAGCACGGTGACGGGGGGTGCGGCGGTGGACCTGGTCGGCAGCGGCGACGACGTGGACGCCGGCGCTGAGTTGACCTACGAGTGGAGCGTGACCCCGGACGATCTGGGCGCGAATGTTTTCACCCGATCCCGCGAGGCGAATACGCAGTGGACGGCGCCGACGCGGGTGAGGGGAGCGGGGGTGACCTTGATGCTGACGGTGAGTGACGGGGTTGCCAGTGCGACCACGGAGGCGAGGGTGCTGGTGGACGCCGAGGCGGCTTTCAGTCTTGTTGCGAACCGCAATTTGATTTACACGGTGGGCGATACAGTCACCCAAAACCTGGAGACGGCGATCAGCGGCAACTCGAGTTTGACTTACTCGTTCGAGGCGGAGGGGGGAGGCGGTCTGCCGGACGGATTGGAGTTTGACGGCGGCAGCGGCGCTTTCGATTTTTCCCCGGTTTTGGGAGGCACTGCGAGGTCGGTGCAGGTTGAGACCAACTACATACACAGGGTGAGGGATTTTGACGACGACGTGGCGACCGTGAGGTACACCATCGCGGTGATGGAGGCGCAGGCCCCGACGGTCATGTTCTTTGGTACAACGGGGTTTGTCACGGAGGACGATGTTCTGGAGGTAGGAGGCTTTCTGAGTCTTGCGGATGAGAGCGGTGAAGATATTAGGGATGCGCAATTCACGGTGGAGAGGCAGGACGGTCAATATGGGACGTTCGCTCCCGGGACATCCGGCAATGCAGCGGAATGGAGATACGTGCTGGACAACGGGAGTGATGCGGTGCAGGGGTTGGGCGCAGGCGATGAAGTGAACGATGAATTCGGGGTGTCGGCGCAGTTCGGCGACGGCGGTCGCTTTGATGTGTCGGCGACAGTGGTGATCACGGTGACCGGCGTGGACGATGCGCCGACGGCGATGGCGGAGTTGGTGAACACGCCCCCCGTGTTCGAGGGCGGGATGGTGACGCTGGACGGGAGCCGTTCGTCTGATCCGGAGGATCGCGCACGGGGGATCGGGTTGAATTATCTGTGGGTGCAGACGGGGGTTTTGACCCATAGGGTGAATTTGATCGGGATTGACGAGCAGTCCTCGCTGACGTTCACGGCGCCGACGGGGTTGAGCGAGACCGTGACGCTGACGTTCAGGTTGACGGTGACCGACGCATCGGACGCAACGGACACGGCGGAGGTGTCGGTGGAGGTCACGCCGGCGGTGATCAGCGGCATGCTGATGGGGATGGTGACCGAGGACGATGCAAGCACGATGGTGATGGGGATGGTGACGGTCAACACGGACGCTGACTTTGTTCCGCGGACTGAAATCATCGGCAGGTACGGGATGTTCAGTCTTGAAGCCGACGGGGATTGGACTTACACGCTGGAGAACAACGACGATGACACCAATGAACTGAACACCGGCGATAACCCAACGGAGACGTTCACGGTGAGGACGGAGGACGGCTTTGAGGCGGATGTGACGATCACGGTGATCGGCGCGAACGACCCGGCGGAGTTCAACGGCAGTCTCACCGGGGAGGTGACCGAGGACGGCGCGGGGCAGGCGATAGGGACGGTGACGGTGAACGACGTGGACGACGCGAACGATATCCTGTTGGTGAGTGCGGGGAGGATCACGGTCGGTGCGGGGATGCCGGTGGAGGGGGTGTATGGGACGTTCGAGATCACGGCGTTGGGAGTGTGGATGTATGAGTTGGACAACGGGCGGGCGGCGACGAACGAGTTGGGGGCGGGCTCCACACGGAGGGATGTGTTCATGGTGAGGACGACAGACGGCACGCCGGGCGAGGTGGTGATCACGGTGACGGGGGCGAACGACGCGCCGACGGTGGTCATTGCCGAACCGACGGCGGGCATGAGCGTGGCGTTCGGCGCGACGGTGGGTGCGGCCGGCATCGGCGCCGATGTGGACGCCGGGGACACGTTGACCTACGCGTGGAGCGCGGCGCGCACGGGCGGCGATGCGGGCGGGTTCGGCGATGCGGAGGATGCGGAGACGACGTGGACGGCGCCGACGCAGGTGGAAGGAGAGGGGAGTGTCACATTGAGGCTGGAGGTGAGCGACAACAGCCGGGTCACCGCGAGCACGGAGGTGACGGTGACGGTGCGGGCGGGTCCGGCGATTACCCCTGCCACAGCACTGACGGGGACGGTGGTCGAGGACGACGTGGAACAAAGGATGGCGACGGGGGGGTTGATGATCATCAATCTGCCGGACGGCGCCTCCACCGATTTCGTGGTGCGGGGTGATGTGCGCGGCACCTACGGGACGTTCGGAATTGAGATGGACGGCGAGTGGGAGTACACGCTGGACAACGACGACGCGGCCACCGACGCGCTGCGCGCGGGTCAGGCGGCGGCGGACACATTCACGGTGATGGCGGCGGCGGACAATGCGGTCACGGCGGTGGTGAGGATCACGATCACCGGCGCGAACGACGCGCCGGTGGCGTCGGCATCGGCAAACCCGCAGTTCGCGAACGCGAGGCAGACGGTGACACTGGACGGGAGCAATTCATTTGATCCGGAGCGCGAGGAGCTGAGGTTCGAGTGGATGCAGACGGACGGCGCGGGCGTGGTTTTGTCTGATAACAACGCCGAGCAGCCGACGTTCACGGCGCCGGACGATTTGAGCGGCGGCTTGCTGGTGTTCACTTTGACCGTCACCGACCTGCAGGGGGCAACCGACACGGCGACGGCGACGGTGACGGTGCGGGCGGGCGCGGTGATTGGCCCTGCTTCAGCACTGACCGGGACGGTGGTCGAGAATGCGACCCGGACGGCGGCGACGGGGCGGTTGAGTATTTCAAACGCGCCGGGCGGCGATGACACTTTCGCGGCGCGGGACGACGTGCTCGGCGCCTACGGGACGTTCAGTCTTGCTGCGGACGGCGGGTGGGAGTACACGCTGGACAACGCGCGCACCGCGACCGACGCCCTGGGTCAGGGTGAGAGGGCGAACGAGGAGGCGTTCACGGTAGCGGCGGCGGCGGACGCCGGCATTACGGCGGCGGTGGCGATCACGGTGATCGGCGCGAACGACACGCCGGTGGCGACGTTCACCGCGCAGGCGAACGGGATACGCGTGGAAGCGGGCGGCCCGGTGGCGGGCGGCGCGGCGGTGGCATTGGACGGCAGCGGCAGCAGCGACGTGGACGCCGGGGACACGTTGACCTACGCGTGGAGCGCGGTGGACGGGGGGAGCGGTGCAGCCGCGGGCGGGTTCGACAATGCGGCGGTGGCGGCGCCGACGTGGACGGCACCGCGGGCGGCGGCGGAGACGACCGTCGTGTTGAGGCTGATGGTGACAGACAGTCAGGACGCCGGCGCGAGCACGGCGGTGGCGGTGACGGTGGCGGCGGTGGCGGTGATCGGCGGCGAGTTGCGCGGGACGGTGACCGAGACGAGGGATGATACGACGGTCGAGGAGACGGGGGATCTGACGCTGACGGACGGCGTGTTTGAGCCGCTGGACGGCGTTGATGGCCGGTACGGGACGTTCAGTCTTGTAGGGAGCGGCGGGTGGACTTACACGCTGGACAACAGCCGGGATGAGACCGACGCGCTGCGCGCGGGTCAGGAGGCGGCGGAGACGTTCACGGTGACGGCGGCGGCGGACAGCGGGGTGACGGCGGTGGTGGAGATCACGGTGGCGGGCGTGAACGACTTGCCGGTGGCGGACGCGGGCGGGGATCAGGTGGCGGGTCAGGGTGTGACGGTGACGCTGGACGGGAGCGGTTCGTCGGATCCGGAGGACGATGCACAGGAGGGGGTCGAGTTGACTTATGAGTGGACGCAGGAGTCCCCCTCCGAGCCGCGGGTTTTGTCCGGCGTGACCAACAACGCGGTGGAACTGTTTGAGGCGCCGCCCGTGGAAGCGGACGTCGTTCTGGAGTTCAGGCTTGCGGTCACCGATGGGGCGGGGGACTCCGCCAGTGACGAGGTGCGGGTGACGGTGACGGTTTTGAGGATCACCGGCGATCTGGACGCGGCGTTTACCGAGGACGGGGGAGAGACCAGCGCGATCGGGGCTTTGGCAACCACCCCGACGAGCGTCGGCGAGCCGACTTTCACGACCACGTCGTCCACTGTTGGGGATTTCGGAACATTTCAATTGACGGATGGGGGCGCCACCGCAAACTGGGAGTATTCATTTAACAACAATTTGGGCGCGACTCAGGCGCTGGCGGAGGGCGTCGTCGCAACGGACGTGTTCCCGATCAGGGCGCAGGCGGGCGACCTTGCCACCACGTCGGCGGTGACGATTGAGGTGACCGGGGTGAACGATGCGCCGACGGTGACCATTACCGCACCGACGGCGGGCATGAGCGTGGCGGGCGGCGCGACGGTGGACGTGGCCGGCACCGGCGCCGACGTGGACACCGGCGAGACGGCGGCGTTGACCTACACGTGGAGCGACGATTCAGCCGCGGGCGAGTTCACCGATGCGAGGGTTGCGGTGACGCAATGGACGGCGCCGTTCGTGTTGACGCAGACGCAGGTGACCCTGACGCTGGCGGTGAGCGACGAGAGCGGGGGCGATGCGAGCGCGGCGGTGACGGTGATGGTGTCGGCGTCGCCGGTGATCAGCGGTCTGACCGGGGAGGTGACCGAGGACGACACGGTTCAGACGGCGACGGGGCAGTTGACGGTGGCCGAGTTGAGCAATCCGCAGTTCACGTTGAGCACGGACGGCAACGGCGTTTACGGGACGTTGACGCTGGAGACGGATGGCAACTGGACTTACACACTGGACAACGACGACGATGAGACCGACGCACTGGCGCAGGACAGCAGAGTGACGGACACGTTCGGGGTGACGACGGCGGGGGCGGTGCCGGCGGAGGTGGTGATCGCGGTGTTCGGCGCGAACGATACGCCGACGGCGGCGTTCACCGCGCAGGTGGGCGGGGCACCGGTGGTGGCGGGCGACAGGCTGGCGGTGGGCGCGGTGGTGACCCTGGCCGGCACGGGCGCCGACCCGGACACCGGGGCGGGTTTGTCCTACGCATGGCGCACCGAGCCTGAGGCTCAGGGGACTTTCACCCCGTCCGACGCGGCGAACACGGATTGGGATGCGGGCGACGCGGAGGGTGAGGTGGCGTTGATTCTGGGCGTGACTGACGAGCACAACGCCGTCGGCGAAGCGCGGCTGTCGGTGGAGTTGGTGCGGGCGGGGATCATCGGCGATTTAAGCGGGACGGTGACCGAGGAGTTGCAACTCACCGACGAGGGCTTTTTGGAGGTGGTCACCACGGGCGAGGACGCCGCTTTCATCGCGCAGACCGCTACGGGCACCTACGGGACGTTCGAGTTGAACGCAATAAACGGGCTCTGGCGGTACACGCTGGGCGATTCAACGTTGGTCAACAATCTGGGCAGGGACGACGTGGAGATGGAGACGTTCACGGTGAGGGCGGCATTGTTGGACGGCGGCGGGGAACTCACGGCGACGGTGACGATCACGGTGACCGGCACGAACGACGCGCCGGTGGCGGAGGCGGGCACGAATCAGGTGGTGGACGAGGGCATGACCGTGACGCTGGCCGGGAGTGCGACGGATGTGGACGACGATGCCGGGGATTTGAGGTATCAGTGGGAGCAGACAGACGGCGGTGTCCGCCCGGTGAACTTGAGAAACTCCGGGACGGCGCGGCCGACGTTCACGGCGCCGGAGTTGAACGATGACGAGACGGCGGTGTTGGAATTCACACTGACGGTGACCGACGGGCGGGGCACGGGTTTGAGCGCCACGGATACGGTGGCCGTCACCGTGTTTGCCGGTGCCCGCGTGACGGTGACGGCGGCCGGTCAGCCCCTTCCTGCGGGGTCAAGGTTCGACTTCGACGAGGGTATTGGCAGTTTTGAAGTGACGGTGACGGTGGAGTTGCTGCCATCGGGCACGACCAGACCCGATGCCGTCTCCGTGGACATAAACACGGCCGATGGGTTTGGACTGAGCGCCCCGGCGCTTCAGCCTGACGACTATATCCTCCATTCGAGCAACGTTAATATCCCGGCGGGGGAAACGAGCGTAACGGACACGTTCGGCCTGCAGATCGTGGATGACAGCGTCGTCGAGTTTGACGAAGATTTTCTCTTCATAGTCGAGGCCAGGACTACCAGGAATGGAGTAGTCCTCAGCCCCTTGCTGAACGCCGGCGATCAACAATGGATCATTAGGATTAACGACAACGACGTGCCGGTCATTGCATTGGAGCTGGACCCCTCGGGCGTGTTTGAGAACGACGGCCCCACGCCTGTTGTGGCGACGGTGCAACTGGCGCCCGCCCGCCCCCCACTGGCAAGAGCGGTCGTCATCAGTTTGTCCATAACGGGTGGCACGGCGGAGCAGCCCGGCGATTTCAGCGCAATGCGACCGGGCGGGCAGCCGCTGGGGGACTTCACAATCGACGACCTCGAGCGAAGAGTTCGGGCCATCAGCACAACGGTCACGCTGACCCCGGTGGTTGACGCCCTCGCCGAGGGCGACGAAACGGTGATTTTCACCGCGACGGCCGTAGTCAGCGATGACCGCAGAAGCGCTTCAGCCACGGCCACGGCCGTTGTGACGATCCGGGATCGGATCACGGGTGATTTCAGCGGGAATGTGGTGGAGGACGACCCGGCGCAGCAGACGGCGGGGGGGACGCTGAGCGTGATCGAGATGGCGAACGAATTCACGGCACAGAACACGGTGAGCGACTACGGGACGTTCAATCTTGATACGAACGGCGGATGGACCTACACGCTGAACAACGTGAGCCTGTTCACGCAGGCGTTGGGCGCGATGTTGGCGGACAGAAGCCTGAGCGGCGTGGTGGATCGGTTCACGGCGGAGTCGGGCGGCAGAGCAATGGCGGAGGTGGCGATCACGGTGACCGGCGTGAACGACGTGCCGACGGCGATGGCGGGCGCGAATCAGATGGTGGGCGAGGGCGAGGAGGTGACGCTGGACGGGAGCGGTTCGTCTGATCCGGAGGATGACGCACGGGGGATGGGGTTGAGTTATCAGTGGGTGCAAATCAATGCGGCGGGGTTGAGGAGCGTGGATTTGAGGAACGACGACACCGCGCAGCCCGGGTTCACGGCACCGACGGGGTTGAGCGAGACCGTGACGTTGACGTTCATGTTGAGGGTGACCGACGCATCGAACGCAACGGACACGGCGACGGTGTCGGTGGAGGTCACGCCGGTGACGGCGGCGGAGATCAGCGGCACGTTGACGGGGACGGTGGTCGAGGACGATGTGGGCCGGAATATGGCGACGGGGCAGTTGACGGTCAGTCCGGACGTTGACTTTGATGTGCAGGGTGAGAGTCCCGGCACGTATGGGACGTTCAGCATTAATGCGGACGGTCTGTGGACTTACACGCTGGACAACGGCGCCGATGAGACCAACGCACTGGCGCAGGGCAGCAGCGGGACGGACACGTTCGAGGCGACGGCGGCGGGGGCGACGGCGGAGGTGGTGATCACGGTGTTCGGGGCGAACGACGCGCCGACGGTGACGATCACTGCGCCGCAGAGCGTGGTGTCGCTCGAAGGGGCGGATGTGGCAGGGCGCGGCAGCGACGTGGACGGTCCCGATGATGAATTGAGTTATGCGTGGAGCGCGGTGTTCGAGGACGGTGGTGAACCCGCGGGCGATTTCGCTCAGGCCGATGAGGCGGAGACGGTTTGGGATGCGCCGGAGGTTTTTCAGGCGACGAGCGTCACGTTGAGTTTGAGGGTGGAGGATTTGCTGGGTGCTGCCGCGACCGCAACGGTGTCGGTGCAGGTGCAGGTGCCGCCGCTGTCCTTAATTGTAGGGGAGATAAGGGCATTTTTTTCTCAGGGCGTATTTAGGGAGATTACGTTGCCGGCGGCGCAGTTCGGCGACGGGGACTATACCTACAGTCTCGCTCCGGAGGAGTTGCCGTCCGGGTTGACGTTTGACAACAGCGTGGAGCCGCCGACATTGAGCGGCACCCCGTTGGGGGTGCTGGCCGCGAGCCCATACACCTATACGGTGGAGGACGGCAGCGGCGGTCAGGCCTCCCGGACTTTCGACCTTGATGTGGCCGGTCTGGTCACGGTGGTGATCACGGAGGATGAAGCGAGCACCAGAGGCGACGTCAATCTGGTGGATGCCGAGGGCAATCCGACCGTTAATGAGTTCTGGCAACCGATGACCAGTGAGTGTGCCTTCGGTGGTTTCACCATTGACGCTGCAGGGAATTGGATATACACGCTGAACAACGATGATCCCGCGGTGGATGAGTTGAATGACGGCGAGACTTTAAGGGGGAGTTTCTGCGAGGCGGAGGCGGTGTCGGAGGAGAGCAGCACGGCCTTCGTGTTGTATGAGTTTGAGATCGCCATCAGGGGCGTCACCGACGAGGTGGGCGTTGTCGGCCTGTTCGGCGCGAGGAGCGGGACGGTGACCGACGGGACGACGGAGGAAGAGAGGCAGGCAACGGGGACCTTGAGTCTGCGGGAGGGGGAGGAAGGCGACGAGGTGGACGGGACGGCTTACACGGTGTTGGGGGTTGCCGGCGGCCTTTACGGGAACAGGTTGGTGGAGCGTACCAGCGGCGCTTGGGCTTATACCCTGTTCACCAAGGGGGCGACCAATGCGACAGCGGTGACTGCGTTGCCGGTCGGGGCGACGTTGAGGGAGACGTTCACGGTGCGGGGCAACTCTGACGCAGGGGATGTCGCCGAGGCCGAGGTGGCGATCACCATCGTCGGCGTGAACGACGCGCCGACGGCGCGCGCCGGCACGGATCAGACCGGCGTGGCGGGAGGCGGGACGGTGGAGTTGGACGCCGGGGGGTCATCGGATCCGGACACCGGAGACGAATTGAGTTATGCGTGGGAGCGGATAAGCGGTTCGGATGTGGCACTGACAGGGGGGGATACCGCACGGCCCACTTTCACCGCCCCCGATGAGAGCGGTTCCGTGAATTTGGAGTTTCAGGTCAGAGTGACGGATGACGGCGGATTGGGAGGCGAGGATGAGTTGAGCAGCACGGACCGGGTGACGATTCGCGTCGTGCCGAACCTGGTACCGGATTTCGGCAGTGAGTCGATCGGTGCTCAGGTTTACACGGAGAACATCGCGATTGACCCCGCGGTGGTGTTGCCGCAGGCGATGGGCGGCAACGGCGACGAGTTGAGTTACAGTCTCACGGGGATTGGCGGCGAGGATTTGCCGACGGGGGTGGTGTTTGACGACGACCCGAACGGGCCGACGTTGAGCGGCACGCCGGCGGTGGGTTCGAGGCAGGCGGAGGTCACCTACATTTACACGGCGGCGGACGCCGACGCCAACCTTGGGGCCGGCGATGCCTCGACGTTGAGTTTCACCATCGCGGTGGGAGCGTCGGAGATTGACGGGACGTTGTCGGCGGAGGTGGGCGAGGACGATGGGGAGGCGACGGGTCAGTTGACGATTGGCGGTGAGCCCGGCACGTTCACGGCGCGGACGGAGGTTAAGGCCGTCGGGGACATTTCTTACGGGACTTTCAGTCTTGTTGCGGGCGGCGGCTGGACTTACACGTTGAGCGCCGCGGCGCAGACGCTGGCTGAGGGGAGTTCAGCGATGGAGACTTTCGAGGTGGCGGCGGAGTCGGTCAACGTTGCCGTCAATGTCACGGCGGCGGTGGCGATCACGGTGATAGGGGCGAACGACACGCCGACGGTGGTCATTACCTCACCGACGGCGGGCCTGAGCGTGGAGGGCGGCGCGATGGTGGCGGTGGTCGGCAGCGGCAGCGACGTGGATGACGGCGAGACGGCGGCGTTGGACTATGCGTGGAGCGCGGGCGGCGATGCGAGCGGGTTCGGCGATGGGGGGATTGTTGCGGAGACGACGTGGACGGCGCCGGATGTTGAGGGGGAGGTGGTGTTGACATTGACGGTGACGGACAGACAGGGCGCCACCGCGAGCACGGAGGTGGCGGTGACGGTGGCGGCGGCGGCGGCAGTGATCAGCGGCGAATTGCGCGGGACGGTGACCGAGACGACGGATGAGACGACGGTCGAGACGACGGGGGCTCTGACGCTGACGGCCGGCGGGCAGCCGGTCATCGACGGCTTTGAGCCGCTGCTCAATGTTGACGGTCGGTATGGGGCATTCAGCATTGAGGCGGGTGGCCGGTGGACTTACACGCTGGACAACGCCGATGAGGACACCGACGCGCTGCGCGCGGATCAGGAAGGGGCGGACACGTTCACGGTCACGGTGACGGCGGCGGCGGACAGCGAGGTGACGGCGGTGGTGGAGATCACGGTGGAGGGGGTGAACGACACGCCAACGGCGGTGGCGGTGGCGAGCCCGACGACCGCGGCCGCGAGGGCTGTGGTGACACTGGACGGGAGCGGTTCGAGCGATCCGGAGGGCGATACGTTGACGTTCGAGTGGGTTCAGACGGTCGGCCCGGGCGAGGTTTTGTCTGATGTCGTCACCAACGTGCAGCAGCTGACGTTCACGGCGCCGTCGGGGCTGGTTGATGACGAGGTGTTGACATTCATGTTGACGGTGACCGAGCAGGGGTTGGACGGGCTGTCGGATTCGACGGCGGTGGCGGTGACGGTGGAGGCGGACACTAACAACGTGCCGGTGGTGAACGCGGGCGAGGATCAGATCGTGGGCGAGGGGGATAGTGTGACGCTGAGCGGCAGCGCGACGGATCCGGATGGCGACGAGTTGACAACTTTCAGTTGGGGGCAGACGGACGTCACGGGCAACAACGTGGTGTTGACTGATGATGATAGCGAGGATGCGACGTTCACGGCGCCGACGGGGTTGAGCGGGGACGTGACGTTGACGTTCGAGTTGGCGGTGACCGACGCACGGGATGGGGTCGGGAGAGACGAGGTGAATGTGGAGGTGATCGCGTCGGGGCCGGACTCGGTGGCGGTGGTCGGGGGGATATTGAGCGGGACTGTGATGGAGGCGTCGGGGGATGTCGCGGAGTCGGAGTCGGCGACGGCGACGGGGGTGTTGCGGGCGGTGAACGTGGAGGCGTCGGCTGTGTCGTTTGGTCTGGCGGCAGGGGAGAACGGCATCGGGACGTATGGGACGCTTTCGATCACGGGTGATGTATGGACGTATGAACTGGACGACGCAAGTACGAGAACGGACGCGCTGAATACGAATGATGCTCCGGATGAGGAGTTCGTGGTGCAGGCGGCGGCGAACACGACGGGGACGGTGACGGTGACGGTGATCGGGGTGAACGACCCGCCGGTGGCGGTGGATGACACGATCACGGTGGACGAGGACGGCACGGCGACGGTGCTGGAGGGCGGTGAGACGAGCGTGCTGGCCAACGACACGGATGCGGATACGGATCGGAGCGGTTTAACCGCCAGACTGGAGAATGGGCCGGCCCGCCACGAGGGGGGGGCGTTTACGCTGGCTTTGGACGGGACATTCAGTTATCAGCACGACGGCAGCGAGACGACGTCGGACAGTTTCACCTACCGGGTGAACGACGGCGAGTTGGACAGCACCAACGTGGCGACGGTGACTATTGAGATCAGACCAATAAACGACGCGCCGGTGGCGGTGGATGACGCGATCACGGTGGACGAGGGCGGCACGGCGACGGCGCTGGATAGCGGTGAGACGAGCGTGCTGGACAACGACACGGATGTGGATACGGATCGGAGCGATTTAATCGCCGAGTTGGTGAGTGGGCCGGACCACGCCGTGCCATTTAGTCTGAATTCGGACGGGACATTCAGTTATACCCACGACGGCAGCGAGACGCCGCGGTCGGACAGTTTCACCTACCGGGTGAACGACGGCGAGTTGGACAGCGCCGACGTGGCGACGGTGACTATTGATATCGGACCAATAAACGACGCGCCGGTGGCGGTGGCGAGGTTGGTGACCACGCCCCCCGTGTTGGAGGGCGCGGAGGTGACGCTGGACGGTAGCGGTTCAAGCGATACGGACAGCACATTGCTGACGTTCGTGTGGACGCTGCAGGGGACGGGGGTGGATCTCACCGACATTAACACGGGCAACATGCTGGTGTTCACGGCGCCGCCGGTGGACGGGGACACGGATCTGGTGTTCATGTTGATGGTGAGGGACGGGGACGGCGCGACGGGTCAGGCGGAGGTGACGGTCACGGTGCAGGCAAGCAGTATCAGCGGGAATCTCGCCGGGGCGGTGACCGAGGACGACGCGCAGGCGACAACGGCGACGGGGACGGTGACGGTCAACACGGCGGCTACGGGCGCTGGGTTTGAGGCGCAGCCTGATAGTCTCGGCACGTACGGGAGGTTCACTCTTGAAGCCAACGGGAGATGGGAGTACGTGCTGGACAACGGCGGGGTGGAGACGAACAGGCTGGGGGCGGGCGTCACGGCGGACGACGTGTTCAGGGTGACGACGACGGACGGCGCTGAGGCGGAGGTGGAGATCACGGTGACCGGAGCGAACGACCCGGCGGTGTTCAGCGGGGATCTCACCGGGGAGGTGACCGAGGACGATGATGATCGCACGACGGCGACGGCGACGGTGGTGGTGACAGTAAGCGACGTGGACGGGGAGAACCGCATCGCATCGGTGGCGGCGAGCGGCGATTTGGTGAATGCGGTGGAGGTCAATGCGCCGGCGGGGGCGTCGGTGGAGGGGGTGTATGGGACGTTCACTCTTGAAGCCAACGGGAATTGGGAGTACGTGCTGGACAACGGTGACCCGGACACCGAAGCGCTGGGGGCGGGCGACACACAGGTGGACGAGTTCACGGTGACGGCGGCGGACGACACGGAGGGCGAGGTGGTGATCACGGTGACGGGGGCGAACGACGCGCCGGTGGCGGAGATTGTGGATCCGCCGGCGACGGTGACGGTCGGGGAGGAGGTGAGTTTGGAGGGGATGGGATCTGACGTGGACGACGAGGACGCCGTATTGACTTATGCGTGGAGTGCGGCGCGCACGGGCGGCGGCGATGCGGGCGGTTTCGGCAATGCGGAGATTGCGGATACGACGTGGAGGGCGCCGGATGTTGCGGGGAATGTGGTGTTGACATTGACGGTGAGCGACGACGAACTCCCCGAGGGGAGGACGGATGAGGCGACGGCGGAGGTGACGGTGCAGGCGGCGCCGGTGACGCCGGAGATCAGCGGCACGGTGACGGGGACGGTGGTCGAGGACGATGTGGGCCGGAATATGGCGACGGGGCAGTTGACGGTCAGTCCGGACGTTGACTTTGATGTGCAGGGTGAGAGTCCCGGCACGTATGGGACGTTCAGCATTAATGCGGACGGTCTGTGGACTTACACGCTGGACAACGGCGCCGATGAGACCAACGCACTGGCGCAGGGCAGCAGCGGGACGGACACGTTCGGGGTGACGGCGGCGGGGGCGACGGCGGAGGTGGCGATCACGGTGATAGGCGCGAACGACGCGCCGACGGCGGCGTTCATCGTGCAGGTGAATGGGATAACCGTGGCGGCGGACAGCACGGTGACGGGGGGTGCGGCGGTGGACCTGGTCGGCAGCGGCGACGACGTGGACGCCGGCGCTGAGTTGACCTACGAGTGGAGCGTGACCCCGGACGATCTGGGCGCGAATGTTTTCACCCGACCCAGCGAGGCGAATACGCAGTGGACGGCGCCGACGCGGGTGAGGGGAGCGGGGGTGACCTTGATGCTGACGGTGAGTGACGGGGTTGCCAGTGCGACCACGGAGGCGAGGGTGCTGGTGGACGCCGAGGCGGCTTTCGATCTTGTTGCGAACCGCGCTTTGATTTACACGGTGGGCGATGCAGTCGCCCAAAACCTGGAGACGGCGATCAGCGGCAACTCGAGTTTGACTTACTCGTTCGAGGCGGAGGGGGGAGGCGGTCTGCCGGACGGATTGGAGTTTGACGGCGGCAGCGGCGCTTTCGGTTTTTCCCCGGTTTTGGGAGGCACTGCGAGGTCGGTGCAGGTTGAGACCAACTACATACACAGGGTGAGGGATTTTGACGACGACGTGGCGACCGTGAGGTACACCATCGCGGTGATGGAGGCGCAGGCCCCGACGGTCATGTTCTTTGGTACAACGGGGTTTGTCACGGAGGACGATGTTCTGGAGGTAGGAGGCTTTCTGAGTCTTGCGGATGAGAGCGGTGAAGATATTAGGGATGCGCAATTCACGGTGAGTGAGCAGGACGGTCAATATGGGACGTTCGCTCCCGGGACATCCGGCAATGCAGCGGAATGGATCTACGTGCTGGACAACAGGAGTACTGCGGTGCAGGGGTTGGGCGCAGGCGATGAAGTGAACGATGAATTCGGGGTGTCGGCGCAGTTCGGCGACGGCGGTCGCTTTGATGTGTCGGCGACGGTGGTGATCACGGTGACCGGCGCGAACGACGCGCCGACGGCGGCGTTCACCGCGCAGGCGAACGGGACAACCGTGGAAGCGGGCGGCGCACTGACGGTGGTAGGCGGCACGACGGTGGAGTTGGACGGCAGCGGCAGCAGCGACGTGGACACCGGGGACACATTGACCTACCTGTGGAGCGCGGTGGACGCGGACGGTTCAGCCGTGGGCACGTTCAACGATATGGAGGCTGTGGTGACGACGTGGACGGCGCCGGCGGATGAGGGGGATGTGACGTTGAGTTTGATAGTGAGAGACGACGAGGAGACGGATGAGGCATCCCCGGTGGCGGTGACGGTGGAGGCGGACACTAACAACGTGCCGGTGGTGAACGCGGGCGAGGATCAGATCGTGGGTGAGGGGGATAGTGTGACGCTGAGCGGCAGCGCGACGGATCCGGATGGCGACGAGTTGACAACTTTCAGTTGGAGGCAGACGGACGTCACGGGCAACAACGTGGTGTTGACTGATGATGATAGCGAGGATGCGACGTTCACGGCGCCGACGGGGTTGAGCGGGGACGTGACGTTGACGTTCGAGTTGGCGGTGACCGACGCACGGGATGGGGTCGGGAGAGACGAGGTGAATGTGGAGGTGATCGCGTCGGGGCCGGACTCGGTGGCGGTGGTCGGGGGGATATTGAGCGGGACTGTGATGGAGGCGTCGGGGGATGTCGCGGAGTCGGAGTCGGCGACGGCGACGGGGGTGTTGCGGGCGGTGAACGTGGAGGCGTCGGCTGTGTCGTTTGGTCTGGCGGCAGGGGAGGACGGCATCGGGACGTATGGGACGCTTTCGATCACGGGTGATGTATGGACGTATGAACTGGACGACGCAAGTACGAGAACGGACGCGCTGAATACGAATGATGCTCCGGATGAGGAGTTCGTGGTGCAGGCGGCGGCGAACACGACGGGGACGGTGACGGTGACGGTGATCGGGGTGAACGACCCGCCGGTGGCGGTGGATGACACGATCACGGTGGACGAGGACGGCACGGCGACGGTGCTGGAGGGCGGTGAGACGAGCGTGCTGGCCAACGACACGGATGCGGATACGGATCGGAGCGGTTTAACCGCCAGACTGGAGAATGGGCCGGCCCGCCACGAGGGGGGGGCGTTTACGCTGGCTTTGGACGGGACATTCAGTTATCAGCACGACGGCAGCGAGACGACGTCGGACAGTTTCACCTACCGGGTGAACGACGGCGAGTTGGACAGCACCAACGTGGCGACGGTGACTATTGAGATCAGACCAATAAACGACGCGCCGGTGGCGGTGGATGACAGGATCGCGGTGGACGAGGGCGGCACGGCGACGGCGCTGGATAGCGGTGAGACGAGCGTGCTGGACAACGACACGGATGTGGATACGGATCGGAGCGATTTAACCGCCAGACTGGAGAATGGGCCGGCCCGCCACGAGGGGGGGGCGTTTACGCTGGCTTTGGACGGGACATTCAGTTATCAGCACGACGGCAGCGAGACGACGTCGGACAGTTTCACCTACCGGGTGAACGACGGCGAGTTGGACAGCACCAACGTGGCGACGGTGACTATTGATATCAGACCAATAAACGACACGCCAACGGCGGTGGCGGTGGCGAGCCCGACGACCGCGGCCGCGAGGGCTGTGGTGACACTGGACGGGAGCGGTTCGAGCGATCCGGAGGGCGATACGTTGACGTTCGAGTGGGTTCAGACGGTCGGCCCGGGCGAGGTTTTGTCTGATGTCGTCACCAACGTGCAGCAGCTGACGTTCACGGCGCCGTCGGGGCTGGTTGATGACGAGGTGTTGACATTCATGTTGACGGTGACCGAGCAGGGGTTGGACGGGCTGTCGGATTCGACGGCGGTGGCGGTGACGGTGGAGGCGGACACTAACAACGTGCCGGTGGTGAACGCGGGCGAGGATCAGATCGTGGGCGAGGGGGATAGTGTGACGCTGAGCGGCAGCGCGACGGATCCGGATGGCGATGAGTTGACAACTTTCAGTTGGAGGCAGACGGACGTCACGGGCAACAACGTGGTGTTGACTGATGATGATAGCGAGGATGCGACGTTCACGGCGCCGACGGGGTTGAGCGGGGACGTGACGTTGACGTTCGAGTTGGCGGTGACCGACGCACGGGATGGGGTCGGGAGAGACGAGGTGAATGTGGAGGTGATCGCGTCGGGGCCGGACTCGGTGGCGGTGGTCGGGGGGATATTGAGCGGGACTGTGATGGAGGCGTCGGGGGATGTCGCGGAGTCGGAGTCGGCGACGGCGACGGGGGTGTTGCGGGCGGTGAACGTGGAGGCGTCGGCTGTGTCGTTTGGTCTGGCGGCAGGGGAGGACGGCATCGGGACGTATGGGACGCTTTCGATCACGGGTGATGTATGGACGTATGAACTGGACGACGCAAGTACGAGAACGGACGCGCTGAATACGAATGATGCTCCGGATGAGGAGTTCGTGGTGCAGGCGGCGGCGAACACGACGGGGACGGTGACGGTGACGGTGATCGGGGTGAACGACCCGCCGGTGGCGGTGGATGACACGATCACGGTGGACGAGGACGGCACGGCGACGGTGCTGGAGGGCGGTGAGACGAGCGTGCTGGCCAACGACACGGATGCGGATACGGATCGGAGCGGTTTAACCGCCAGACTGGAGAATGGGCCGGCCCGCCACGAGGGGGGGGCGTTTACGCTGGCTTTGGACGGGACATTCAGTTATCAGCACGACGGCAGCGAGACGACGTCGGACAGTTTCACCTACCGGGTGAACGACGGCGAGTTGGACAGCACCAACGTGGCGACGGTGACTATTGAGATCAGACCAATAAACGACGCGCCGGTGGCGGTGGATGACGCGATCACGGTGGACGAGGGCGGCACGGCGACGGCGCTGGATAGCGGTGAGACGAGCGTGCTGGACAACGACACGGATGCGGATACGGATCGGAGCGATTTAATCGCCGAGTTGGTGAGTGGGCCGGACCACGCCGTGCCATTTAGTCTGAATTCGGACGGGACATTCAGTTATACCCACGACGGCAGCGAGACGCCGCGGTCGGACAGTTTCACCTACCGGGTGAACGACGGCGAGTTGGACAGCGCCGACGTGGCGACGGTGACTATTGATATCGGACCAATAAACGACGCGCCGGTGGCGGTGGCGAGGTTGGTGACCACGCCCCCCGTGTTGGAGGGCGCGGAGGTGACGCTGGACGGTAGCGGTTCAAGCGATACGGACAGCACATTGCTGACGTTCGTGTGGACGCTGCAGGGGACGGGGGTGGATCTCACCGACATTAACACGGGCAACATGCTGGTGTTCACGGCGCCGCCGGTGGACGGGGACACGGATCTGGTGTTCATGTTGATGGTGAGGGACGGGGACGGCGCGACGGGTCAGGCGGAGGTGACGGTCACGGTGCAGGCAAGCAGTATCAGCGGGAATCTCGCCGGGGCGGTGACCGAGGACGACGCGCAGGCGACAACGGCGACGGGGACGGTGACGGTCAACACGGCGGCTACGGGCGCTGGGTTTGAGGCGCAGCCTGATAGTCTCGGCACGTACGGGAGGTTCACTCTTGAAGCCAACGGGAGATGGGAGTACGTGCTGGACAACGGCGGGGTGGAGACGAACAGGCTGGGGGCGGGCGTCACGGCGGACGACGTGTTCAGGGTGACGACGACGGACGGCGCTGAGGCGGAGGTGGAGATCACGGTGACCGGAGCGAACGACCCGGCGGTGTTCAGCGGGGATCTCACCGGGGAGGTGACCGAGGACGATGATGATCGCACGACGGCGACGGCGACGGTGGTGGTGACAGTAAGCGACGTGGACGGGGAGAACCGCATCGCATCGGTGGCGGCGAGCGGCGATTTGGTGAATGCGGTGGAGGTCAATGCGCCGGCGGGGGCGTCGGTGGAGGGGGTGTATGGGACGTTCACTCTTGAAGCCAACGGGAATTGGGAGTACGTGCTGGACAACGGTGACCCGGACACCGAAGCGCTGGGGGCGGGCGACACACAGGTGGACGAGTTCACGGTGACGGCGGCGGACGACACGGAGGGCGAGGTGGTGATCACGGTGACGGGGGCGAACGACGCGCCGGTGGCGGAGATTGTGGATCCGCCGGCGACGGTGACGGTCGGGGAGGAGGTGAGTTTGGAGGGGATGGGATCTGACGTGGACGACGAGGACGCCGTATTGACTTATGCGTGGAGTGCGGCGCGCACGGGCGGCGGCGATGCGGGCGGTTTCGGCAATGCGGAGATTGCGGATACGACGTGGAGGGCGCCGGATGTTGCGGGGAATGTGGTGTTGACATTGACGGTGAGCGACGACGAACTCCCCGAGGGGAGGACGGATGAGGCGACGGCGGAGGTGACGGTGCAGGCGGCGCCGGTGACGCCGGAGATCAGCGGCACGGTGACGGGGACGGTGGTCGAGGACGATGTGGGCCGGAATATGGCGACGGGGCAGTTGACGGTCAGTCCGGACGTTGACTTTGATGTGCAGGGTGAGAGTCCCGGCACGTATGGGACGTTCAGCATTAATGCGGACGGTCTGTGGACTTACACGCTGGACAACGGCGCCGATGAGACCAACGCACTGGCGCAGGGCAGCAGCGGGACGGACACGTTCGGGGTGACGGCGGCGGGGGCGACGGCGGAGGTGGCGATCACGGTGATAGGCGCGAACGACGCGCCGACGGCGGCGTTCATCGTGCAGGTGAATGGGATAACCGTGGCGGCGGACAGCACGGTGACGGGGGGTGCGGCGGTGGACCTGGTCGGCAGCGGCGACGACGTGGACGCCGGCGCTGAGTTGACCTACGAGTGGAGCGTGATCCCGGACGATCTGGGCGCGAATGTTTTCACCCGACCCAGCGAGGCGAATACGCAGTGGACGGCGCCGACGCGGGTGAGGGGAGCGGGGGTGACCTTGATGCTGACGGTGAGTGACGGGGTTGCCAGTGCGACCACGGAGGCGAGGGTGCTGGTGGACGCCGAGGCGGCTTTCGATCTTGTTGCGAACCGCGCTTTGATTTACACGGTGGGCGATGCAGTCGCCCAAAACCTGGAGACGGCGATCAGCGGCAACTCGAGTTTGACTTACTCGTTCGAGGCGGAGGGGGGAGGCGGTCTGCCGGACGGATTGGAGTTTGACGGCGGCAGCGGCGCTTTCGGTTTTTCCCCGGTTTTGGGAGGCACTGCGAGGTCGGTGCAGGTTGAGACCAACTACATACACAGGGTGAGGGATTTTGACGACGACGTGGCGACCGTGAGGTACACCATCGCGGTGATGGAGGCGCAGGCCCCGACGGTCATGTTCTTTGGTACAACGGGGTTTGTCACGGAGGACGATGTTCTGGAGGTAGGAGGCTTTCTGAGTCTTGCGGATGAGAGCGGTGAAGATATTAGGGATGCGCAATTCACGGTGAGTGAGCAGGACGGTCAATATGGGACGTTCGCTCCCGGGACATCCGGCAATGCAGCGGAATGGATCTACGTGCTGGACAACAGGAGTACTGCGGTGCAGGGGTTGGGCGCAGGCGATGAAGTGAACGATGAATTCGGGGTGTCGGCGCAGTTCGGCGACGGCGGTCGCTTTGATGTGTCGGCGACGGTGGTGATCACGGTGACCGGCGCGAACGACGCGCCGACGGCGGCGTTCACCGCGCAGGCGAACGGGACAACCGTGGAAGCGGGCGGCGCACTGACGGTGGTAGGCGGCACGACGGTGGAGTTGGACGGCAGCGGCAGCAGCGACGTGGACACCGGGGACACATTGACCTACCTGTGGAGCGCGGTGGACGCGGACGGTTCAGCCGTGGGCACGTTCAACGATATGGAGGCTGTGGTGACGACGTGGACGGCGCCGGCGGATGAGGGGGATGTGACGTTGAGTTTGATAGTGAGAGACGACGAGGAGACGGATGAGGCATCCCCGGTGGCGGTGACGGTGGAGGCGGACACTAACAACGTGCCGGTGGTGAACGCGGGCGAGGATCAGATCGTGGGTGAGGGGGATAGTGTGACGCTGAGCGGCAGCGCGACGGATCCGGATGGCGACGAGTTGACAACTTTCAGTTGGAGGCAGACGGACGTCACGGGCAACAACGTGGTGTTGACTGATGATGATAGCGAGGATGCGACGTTCACGGCGCCGACGGGGTTGAGCGGGGACGTGACGTTGACGTTCGAGTTGGCGGTGACCGACGCACGGGATGGGGTCGGGAGAGACGAGGTGAATGTGGAGGTGATCGCGTCGGGGCCGGACTCGGTGGCGGTGGTCGGGGGGATATTGAGCGGGACTGTGATGGAGGCGTCGGGGGATGTCGCGGAGTCGGAGTCGGCGACGGCGACGGGGGTGTTGCGGGCGGTGAACGTGGAGGCGTCGGCTGTGTCGTTTGGTCTGGCGGCAGGGGAGGACGGCATCGGGACGTATGGGACGCTTTCGATCACGGGTGATGTATGGACGTATGAACTGGACGACGCAAGTACGAGAACGGACGCGCTGAATACGAATGATGCTCCGGATGAGGAGTTCGTGGTGCAGGCGGCGGCGAACACGACGGGGACGGTGACGGTGACGGTGATCGGGGTGAACGACCCGCCGGTGGCGGTGGATGACACGATCACGGTGGACGAGGACGGCACGGCGACGGTGCTGGAGGGCGGTGAGACGAGCGTGCTGGCCAACGACACGGATGCGGATACGGATCGGAGCGGTTTAACCGCCAGACTGGAGAATGGGCCGGCCCGCCACGAGGGGGGGGCGTTTACGCTGGCTTTGGACGGGACATTCAGTTATCAGCACGACGGCAGCGAGACGACGTCGGACAGTTTCACCTACCGGGTGAACGACGGCGAGTTGGACAGCACCAACGTGGCGACGGTGACTATTGAGATCAGACCAATAAACGACGCGCCGGTGGCGGTGGATGACAGGATCGCGGTGGACGAGGGCGGCACGGCGACGGCGCTGGATAGCGGTGAGACGAGCGTGCTGGACAACGACACGGATGTGGATACGGATCGGAGCGATTTAACCGCCAGACTGGAGAATGGGCCGGCCCGCCACGAGGGGGGGGCGTTTACGCTGGCTTTGGACGGGACATTCAGTTATCAGCACGACGGCAGCGAGACGACGTCGGACAGTTTCACCTACCGGGTGAACGACGGCGAGTTGGACAGCACCAACGTGGCGACGGTGACTATTGATATCAGACCAATAAACGACACGCCAACGGCGGTGGCGGTGGCGAGCCCGACGACCGCGGCCGCGAGGGCTGTGGTGACACTGGACGGGAGCGGTTCGAGCGATCCGGAGGGCGATACGTTGACGTTCGAGTGGGTTCAGACGGTCGGCCCGGGCGAGGTTTTGTCTGATGTCGTCACCAACGTGCAGCAGCTGACGTTCACGGCGCCGTCGGGGCTGGTTGATGACGAGGTGTTGACATTCATGTTGACGGTGACCGAGCAGGGGTTGGACGGGCTGTCGGATTCGACGGCGGTGGCGGTGACGGTGGAGGCGGACACTAACAACGTGCCGGTGGTGAACGCGGGCGAGGATCAGATCGTGGGCGAGGGGGATAGTGTGACGCTGAGCGGCAGCGCGACGGATCCGGATGGCGACGAGTTGACAACTTTCAGTTGGAGGCAGACGGACGTCACGGGCAACAACGTGGTGTTGACTGATGATGATAGCGAGGATGCGACGTTCACGGCGCCGACGGGGTTGAGCGGGGACGTGACGTTGACGTTCGAGTTGGCGGTGACCGACGCACGGGATGGGGTCGGGAGAGACGAGGTGAATGTGGAGGTGATCGCGTCGGGGCCGGACTCGGTGGCGGTGGTCGGGGGGATATTGAGCGGGACTGTGATGGAGGCGTCGGGGGATGTCGCGGAGTCGGAGTCGGCGACGGCGACGGGGGTGTTGCGGGCGGTGAACGTGGAGGCGTCGGCTGTGTCGTTTGGTCTGGCGGCAGGGGAGGACGGCATCGGGACGTATGGGACGCTTTCGATCACGGGTGATGTATGGACGTATGAACTGGACGACGCAAGTACGAGAACGGACGCGCTGAATACGAATGATGATCCGGATGAGGAGTTCGTGGTGCAGGCGGCGGCGAACACGACGGGGACGGTGACGGTGACGGTGATCGGGGTGAACGACCCGCCGGTGGCGGTGGATGACACGATCACGGTGGACGAGGACGGCACGGCGACGGTGCTGGAGGGCGGTGAGACGAGCGTGCTGGCCAACGACACGGATGCGGATACGGATCGGAGCGGTTTAACCGCCAGACTGGAGAATGGGCCGGCCCGCCACGAGGGGGGGGCGTTTACGCTGGCTTTGGACGGGACATTCAGTTATCAGCACGACGGCAGCGAGACGACGTCGGACAGTTTCACCTACCGGGTGAACGACGGCGAGTTGGACAGCACCAACGTGGCGACGGTGACTATTGAGATCAGACCAATAAACGACGCGCCGGTGGCGGTGGATGACGCGATCACGGTGGACGAGGGCGGCACGGCGACGGCGCTGGATAGCGGTGAGACGAGCGTGCTGGACAACGACACGGATGTGGATACGGATCGGAGCGATTTAATCGCCGAGTTGGTGAGTGGGCCGGACCACGCCGTGCCATTTAGTCTGAATTCGGACGGGACATTCAGTTATACCCACGACGGCAGCGAGACGCCGCGGTCGGACAGTTTCACCTACCGGGTGAACGACGGCGAGTTGGACAGCGCCGACGTGGCGACGGTGACTATTGATATCGGACCAATAAACGACGCGCCGGTGGCGGTGGCGAGGTTGGTGACCACGCCCCCCGTGTTGGAGGGCGCGGAGGTGACGCTGGACGGTAGCGGTTCAAGCGATACGGACAGCACATTGCTGACGTTCGTGTGGACGCTGCAGGGGACGGGGGTGGATCTCACCGACATTAACACGGGCAACATGCTGGTGTTCACGGCGCCGCCGGTGGACGGGGACACGGATCTGGTGTTCATGTTGATGGTGAGGGACGGGGACGGCGCGACGGGTCAGGCGGAGGTGACGGTCACGGTGCAGGCAAGCAGTATCAGCGGGAATCTCGCCGGGGCGGTGACCGAGGACGACGCGCAGGCGACAACGGCGACGGGGACGGTGACGGTCAACACGGCGGCTACGGGCGCTGGGTTTGAGGCGCAGCCTGATAGTCTCGGCACGTACGGGAGGTTCACTCTTGAAGCCAACGGGAGATGGGAGTACGTGCTGGACAACGGCGGGGTGGAGACGAACAGGCTGGGGGCGGGCGTCACGGCGGACGACGTGTTCAGGGTGACGACGACGGACGGCGCTGAGGCGGAGGTGACGATCACGGTGACCGGGGCGAACGACCCGGCGGTGTTCAGCGGGGATCTCACCGGGGAGGTGACCGAGGACGATGATGATCGCACGACGGCGACGGCGACGGTGACGGTGACAGTAAGCGACGTGGACGGGGAGAACCGCATCGCATCGGTGGCGGCGAGCGGCGATTTGGTGAATGCGGTGGAGGTCAATGCGCTGGCGGGGCCGGCGTCGGTGGCGGGGGTGTATGGGATGCTCGAGATTGATGCGAACGGCCTGTGGACCTACACGCTGGACAACGGTGACCCGGACACCGAAGCGCTGGGGGCGGGCGACACACAGGTGGACGAGTTCACGGTGACGGCGGCGGACGACACGGAGGGCGAGGTGGTGATCACGGTGACGGGGGCGAACGACGCGCCGGTGGCGGAGATTGTGGATCCGCCGGTGACGGTGACGTTCGGGCAGGTGGTGTCTCTGGACGGGACGGGATCTGACGTGGACGACGCCGTCGGCACATTGACTTATGAGTGGAGTGCGGCGCGCGCGGGCGGCGGCGATGCGGGTGGTTTCGGCAATGTGGGGTCTGAGGATACGACGTGGACGGCGCCGGGTGAGGCGGGGGCTGTGACGCTGACATTGACGGTGAGCGACGGCGAGGAGACGGATGAGGCGACGGCGGAGGTGACGGTGCAGGCGGCGGCGGTGACGCCGGAGATCAGCGGCACGGTGACGGGGACGGTGGTCGAGGACGTGGGGCCGGATATGGTGACGGGGCAGTTGACGATCGTCGGGGGGAGCGGCGTTTTCACGATGCAGGAGAGGACGACGCTGACCTACGGGTGTTTCACTCTGAATACGGATGGGGAATGGACTTATTCGCTGCTGAACATGAGCACGCGCACGGACGCGCTGGGTGAGGGCGACAGCGTGGAGGACGTATTCACGGCAATGGCGGAATTGACCGGCGGCGGCGGGACGTTGACGGCGGATGTGAGGATCACGGTGGAGGGGACGAACGACGCGGCGGTGTTTGCCGGGGTTCCGCAGGGGGCGGTGTTCGAGGACGCGGAGCAGACGATGGCGACGGGGGTGCTGACGGTGAGCGACGTGGACGGGGAGGATGTGATCACGATGGTGGCGGCGAGCGGCGATTTGGGGAATGTGGAGGATGTCGATGCGTTGGCGGCGTCGTCGGTGGAGGGGACGTATGGGACGCTCGAGATCACGGCGTTGGGAACGTGGACTTACACGCTGGACAACGACAACGAGAACACCGACGCGCTGAACGTGGACACGATGCCGGTGCCGGTGGACGAGTTCACGGTGACGGCGATGGACGGGACGACGGCGGCGGTGAGTGTCATGGTGTTCGGGGCGAACGATGCGGTGGACTTCAGCGGGAGCGATTTGAGCGGAGAGGTGGTCGAGGCGGGGGCGGGGGTTGACGGGACGGATGAGGCGAGTGGGACTTTGACGGTGAACGACGTGGACAGTGTTGGGACGACGAGTGTGGGGACGGCGGCGAGGACGGAGGTGTATGGGGTGTTCACGCTCGTCGAGGACGGCGGAAGCGTGACGGAGTGGATGTATGCACTGGACAACGACCGGGAGGTGACGAACGCGCTGGCGCAGGGCAGCAGCGTGACGGACACGCTGACGGTGGCGGCGGATGACGGGACGCAGGCGACGGTGGTAATCACGATCATCGGCGCGAACGATGCGCCAACGGCGGTGGCGGTGGCGAGCCCGACGACCGCGGCCGCGAGGGCTGTGGTGACACTGGACGGGAGCGGTTCGAGCGATCCGGAGGACGATGCGTTGACGTTCGAGTGGGATCAGACGGGCGGCCCGGGCGAGGTTTTGTCTGATGTCGTCACCAACGTGCAGCAGCTGACGTTCACGGCGCCGTCGGGGCTGGTTGATGACGAGGTGTTGACATTCATGTTGATGGTGACCGAGCAGGGGTTGGACGGGCTGTCGGATTCGACGGCGGTGGCGGTGACGGTGGAGGCGGACACTAACAACGTGCCGGTGGTGAACGCGGGCGAGGATCAGATCGTGGGTGAGGGGGATAGTGTGACGCTGAGCGGCAGCGCGACGGATCCGGATGGCGATGAGTTGACAACTTTCAGTTGGGAGCAGCCGGGCGGCACCGTCGTGGGTTTGTCTGATGCCGCCGCCGAGCAGCCGACGTTCACGGCGCCGTCGAACGGGGAAGAGACGTTGACGTTCCGGTTGACGGTGACCGACGCACGGAATGGGGTCGGGAGAGACGAGGTGGATGTGGAGGTGATCGCGTCGGGGTCGGACCCGGTGGTCGGGGGGATATTGAGCGGAACCGTGATGGAGGCGTCGGGGGATGTCGCGGAGTCGGCGACGGCGACGGGGGTGTTGCGGGCGGTGAACGTGGAGGCGTCGGCTGTGTTGTTCGGTCTGGCGGACGGGGAGGAGGACGGCATAGGGACGTATGGGACGCTTTCGATCACGGATAATGTATGGACGTATCAATTGGACGACACCAGGGAAGCAACGAACGCGTTGGATGAGAATGATCGTCCGAATGATGAGTTCGTGGTGCAGGCGGCGGCGAACACGACGGGGACGGTGACGGTGACGGTGATCGGGGTGAACGACCCGCCGGTGGCGGAGGATGACACGATCACGGTGGACGAGGACGGCACGGCGACGGTGCTGGAGGGCGGTGAGACGAGCGTGCTGGCCAACGACACGGATGCGGAGGGTGACGATTTAACCGCCGAGTTGGTGACTCTTCCGACCCACCACGCGGGGGCGTTTACGCTGGCTTTGGACGGGACATTCAGTTATGTCCACGACGGCAGCGAGGAGGCGACGGACAGTTTCACCTACATGGTGAACGACGGCGAGTTGGACAGCACCAACGTGGCGACGGTGACTATTGAGATCAGACCAATAAACGACGCGCCGGTGGCGGTGGATGACAGGATCGCGGTGGACGAGGGCGGCACGGCGACGGCGCTGGATAGCGGTGAGACGAGCGTGCTGGACAACGACACGGATGCGGATACGGATCGGAGCGGTTTAACCGCCGAGTTGGTGAGTGGGCCGGCCCACGCCATGCCATTTAGTCTGAATTCGGACGGGACATTCAGTTATACCCACGACGGCAGCGAGACGCCGCGGTCGGACAGTTTCACCTACATGGTGAACGACGGCGAGTTGGACAGCGCCGACGTGGCGACGGTGACTATTGATATCGGACCAATAAACGACGCGCCGGTGGCGGTGATTGCTGATCCGCCGGACGATGTGCTTGAGGGGGATGAGGTGACGCTGGACGGGAGCGGTTCAAGCGATGCGGATAACGATTCGCTGACGTTCGAGTGGGCGCTGCCGCCGGGGACGGGGATGAATCTCACCGGCATTGACACGAGTCAGCCCACGCTGATGTTCACGGCGCCGCCGGTGGACGGGGACACGGATCTGGTGTTCATGTTGACGGTGACGGACGGGGACGGCGCGACGGGTCAGGCGGAGGTGACGGTCACGGTGCAGGCAAGCAGTATCGGCGGGAATCTCGCCGGGGCGGTGACCGAGGACGACGCGCAGGCGACGACGGCGACGGGGACGGTGAGTGTCAACACGGAGGCTACGGGCGCTGGGTTTGAGGCGCAGCCTGATAGTCTCGGCCTGTACGGGACGTTCACTCTTGAAGCCAACGGGAGATGGGAGTACGTGCTGGACAACGGCCGGGTGGAGACGAACAGGCTGGGGGCGGGCGCCACGGCGGACGACGTGTTCAGGGTGATGACGACGGACGGCGCTGAGGCGGATGTGACGATCACGGTGACCGGAGCGAACGACCCGGCGGTGTTCAGCGGGGATCTCACCGGGGAGGTGACCGAGGACGATGATGATCGCACGACGGCGACGGCGACGGTGACGGTGACAGTAAGCGACGTGGACGGGGGGAACCGCATCGCATCGGTGGCGGCGAGCGGCGATTTGGGGAATGCGGTGGAGGTCGCTGCGCCGGCGAGGGCGTCGGTGGAGGGGGTGTATGGGATGCTCGAGATTGATGCGGACGGCCTGTGGACCTACACGCTGGACAACATTAACCTGGACACCGAAGCGCTGGGGGCGGGCGACACACAGGTGGACGAGTTCACGGTGACGGCGGCGGACGACACGGAGGGCGAGGTGGTGATCACGGTGACGGGGGCGAACGACGCGCCGGTGGCGGAGATTGTGGATCCGCCGGCGACGGTGACGGTCGGGGAGGAGGTGAGTTTGGAGGGGATGGGATCTGACGTGGACGACGAGGACGCCGTATTGACTTATGCGTGGAGTGCGGCGCGCACGGGCGGCGGCGATGCGGGCGGTTTCGGCAATGCGGAGATTGCGGATACGACGTGGAGGGCGCCGGATGTTGCGGGGAATGTGGTGTTGACATTGACGGTGAGCGACGACGAACTCCCCGAGGGGAGGACGGATGAGGCGACGGCGGAGGTGACGGTGCAGGCGGCGCCGGTGACGCCGGAGATCAGCGGCACGGTGACGGGGACGGTGGTCGAGGACGTGGGGCCGGATATGGTGACGGGGCAGTTGACGATCGTCGGGGGGAGCGGCGTTTTCACGATGCGGGAGAGGACGACGCTGACCTACGGGTGTTTCACTCTGAATACGGATGGGGAATGGACTTATTCGCTGCTGAACATGAGCACGCGCACGGACGCGCTGGGTGAGGGCGACAGCGTGGAGGACGTATTCACGGCAATGGCGGAATTGAACGACGGCGGCGGGACGTTGACGGCGGATGTGAGGATCACGGTGGAGGGGACGAACGACGCGGCGGTGTTTGCCGGGGTTCCGCAGGGGGCGGTGTTCGAGGACGCGGAGCAGACGATGGCGACGGGGGTGCTGACGGTGAGCGACGTGGACGGGGAGGATGTGATCACGCTGGTGGCGGCGAGCGGCGATGAGGAGCCGGTCGTTGCGAACGAGGAGTCGAGCGTGGTGGGGACGTATGGGACGCTCGAGATCACGGCGTTGGGGACGTGGACTTACACGCTGAACAACGACGACGCGGAGACCGACGCGCTGAACGAGGGTGACAGGCCGGTGGACGAGTTCACGGTGACGGCGATGGACGGGACGACGGCGGCGGTGAGTGTCATGGTGTTCGGGATGAACGATGCGGTGGACTTCAGCGGGAGCGATTTGAGCGGAGAGGTGATCGAGGCGGGGGCGGAGGATGACGGGACGGATGATGCGAGTGGGACTTTGACGGTGAACGACGTGGACAGTGTTGGGACGACGAGTGTGGAGACGGCGGCGAGGACGGAGGTGTATGGGGTGTTCACGCTCGTCGAGGAAGGCGGAAGCGTGACGGGGTGGAGGTATGCACTGAACAACGACCGGATAGTGACGAACGCGCTGGCGGAGGGCAGCAGCGTGACGGACACGCTGACGGTGAGGGCGCAGGACGGGACGCAGGCGACGGTGGTAATCACGATCATCGGCGCGAACGACGCGCCAACGGCGGTGGCGGTGGCGAGCACGACGACCGCGGCCGCGAGGGCTGTGGTGACACTGGACGGGAGCGGTTCGAGCGATCCGGAGGGCGATGCGTTGACGTTCGAGTGGGTTCAGACGGACGTTGTCGTCGGCACCGACGTGAGTTTGTTGCCTAATGCCGCCGCCGAGCGGCCGACGTTCACGGCGCCGACGGGGTTGACTGTTGACCAGGTGTTGACATTCATGTTGACGGTGACCGAGCAGGGGTCGGGCGGGCTGTCGGATGCGACGACGGTGACGGTGGAGGCGGAGGCGGACACTAACAACGTGCCGGTGGTGAACGCGGGCAGGGATCAGATCGTGGGCGAGAGGGATGTGGTGACATTGAGTGGCAGCGCGACGGATCCGGATGGCGATGAGTTGACAACTTTCAGTTGGAGGCAGACGGACGTCACGGGCAACAACGTGATGTTGGATGATGATAATAGCGGGGGTGCGACGTTCGAGGCGCCGGCGGGGTTGAGCGGGGACGTGACGTTGACGTTCGAGTTGGCGGTGACCGACGCACGGAATGGGGTCGGGAGAGACGATGTGGATGTGGAGGTGATCGCGTCGGGGTCGGACCCGGTGGTCGGGGGGATATTGAGCGGAACCGTGATGGAGGCGTCGGGGGATGTCGCGGAGTCGGCGACGGCGACGGGGGTGTTGCGGGCGGTGAACGTGGATGCGTCGGATGTGTTGTTCGGTCTGGCGGACGGGGAGAACGGCATAGGGACGTATGGGACGCTTTCGATCACGGATAATGTATGGACGTATCAATTGGACGACACCAGGGAAGCAACGAACGCGTTGGATGAGAATGATCGTCCGAATGATGAGTTCGTGGTGCAGGCGGCGGCGAACACGACGGGGACGGTGACGGTGACGGTGATTGGGGTGAACGACCCGCCGGTGGCGGTGGGTGACAGGATCGCGGTGGACGAGGGCGGCACGGTGGAGGTGCTGATGGACGGTATGACGACGAGCGTGCTGACCAACGACACGGATGCGGAGGGTGACGGTTTAACCGCCTGGTTGGTGACCGGTCCGGTCCACCACATGGGGGCGGCGTTTACGCTGGCTTCGAGCGGGACATTCAGTTATCAGCACGATGGCAGCGAGACGACGTCGGACAGTTTCACCTACATGGTGAACGACGGCGAGTTGGACAGCGCCAACGTGGCGACGGTGACGATCACGATCACCGGAGTGAACAATGCGCCGCAGGCGGCGGCGGCGGCGGGTGTGGAGACGGCGACGGGATTGGTGCAGCCGGTGTATGCGGGCGAGACGGTGGTGCTGGACGGGAGTGGGTCGTCTGATCCGGAGAACGATGCGGCGAATGTGTCGTTGGGGTATGAGTGGGTGCGCACGGACACGGGGACGGCGATATTGAGTTTGATGGGTGATACCAATGTGATGGCGACATTTGTGGCGCCGTCGGTGGACACGGACACGGAGCTGGAGTTCACGGTGACGGTGACGGACAGTGGGGGTTTGACGGATACGGAGGTGGTGTCGGTGAATGTGGTGGCGGTGGAGATCAGCGGGGAGGCTGCGGGGGTAGTGGTCGAGGATCAAACGTTGTCGGTGGAGGGTGCGTTGACTTTGAACGCGCGCGGGGGATTTGAGGCGACGACGACGACGCAGACTTACGGGGAGTTTGCGGTGAGGTCGGACGGGAGTTGGACCTATACGTTGAACAATTTCAATGTGGTAACGCAGAGGTTGGGGGCTTCGGCGCGGGTGGAGGAGATGTATCAGGTGGCGGCGGCGGTGAGCGATGAGACAGCGGAGGTGACGATCACGGTGGGGGGGACGAACGACGATCCGGTGGCGGAGATTGTGAATGCGCCGGCGACGGTGGCGGTCGGGCAGGTGGTGGATTTGAACGGGATGGGATCTGACGTGGACGACGGTGACTCATTGGCTTATGTGTGGAGTGCGGAGCACGAGGGCGGCGGCGATGCGGGCAGTTTCGACGATATGACTGCTGAGGATCCGATGTGGACGGTGCCGGGGAATGAGGGGAATGTGACGTTGACATTGACGGTGAACGACGACCAGACGGGGACGGATGAGGTGTCGGCGAGGGTGTTGGTGGAGGCGCTGGCGGTGAGGGGCACGCTGACGGGGACGGTGACCGAGGACGCGGTGACCACGACGGCGACGGGGGTGGTATTTTTGAACGCGGAGGGAGGCAATTTTGCGGTGCAGTCGAATGTGCGGGGGACTTACGGGACGTTCAGTATCACGGGGGCGGGGGTGTGGACGTACACGCTGGACAACGACGATGAGGACACCGACGCGCTGAGTGCGGGCGCGATGGTGGATGACACGTTCATGGTGAATGCGACGGCGGCGAGTGAGTCGGCGATGGCGACGGTGACGATCACGGTGACGGGGGCGGACGACCTGCCGGTGTTTGCAGGCGACACCACCGGGCGGGTGATCGAGGATACGCAGGTCACAGCGGAGGGCAGCCTGAGGGTGGAAGACCCGGATAGCGATGACGAGGTTGAGGTGCAGAGGACGACAGGAACCTACGGAGTGTTCGTCACGACGACGGCGACGTGGACGTACACGCTGACTTCCGGGGACGCTGACACAGAGGCGCTTAGGGCGGGGCAGGAAGTGAACGAGCAGGTGTTCGTGGTGCGGGCGGAGAGCGGTTTGACGACGCAGGTGATGATTACGGTGACCGGCACGAACGACGCGCCGGTGGCGGTGAATGATGAGTTCACGGTGGACGAGGGCGGTACGGTGACCGGGAATGTGCTGACCAACGACG
This sequence comes from Candidatus Oxydemutatoraceae bacterium, assembly GCA_965211995.1. Taxonomy (GTDB): domain Bacteria; phylum Pseudomonadota; class Gammaproteobacteria; order Poriferisulfidales; family Oxydemutatoraceae; genus CAYFZO01. Next base: position 1,405,736 of record OZ243040.1, on the reverse strand, counting down.
GAGACGTGGATCATTTGATACCGGACGAGGTAACAATCAGCATTGTTTTTCAGAGCGGGCCGAGTTCTGGCACATTCGTGTCCGTGAACTTTCAGACAGGGGTATTCACTTATCAGCACAACGGCACGCCGACGGCGACGGACAGTTTCTCCTACGTGGTGAACGACGGAGATTTGGACAGCAACGAGGCGGTGGTGACTATTATGGTCAATGATGTGAACGACCCACCGGTGGCGATGATTGCGCCGCCGCCGATCGGTGGAGTGCCTGAGGGCGCGATGGTGACGCTCGACGGGAGCGGTTCAACCGATGAGGAGACGGCCAGCGAGGATCTGGAGTATCGGTGGGGGCAGACGTCGTCGGGGGGGATGGCGGATCTCACCGGCGTTGACTTGGATCAGTCCATGCTGACGTTCACGGCGCCGCTGGTGGACATGGACACGAATCTGGAGTTCACGTTGACGGTGATGGACGAGGAAGGCGCGACGGATCAGGCGACGGTGACGGTCAGGGTGCGAGCAGGGGTGATCTCCCCTGACGGTCTCACCGGAGAGGTGTTCGAGGACGATGAGGCGCGCACGACGGCGGCGGGGAGGGTGATGGTTGACACGACCGCTGACTTTGTGCCGCCGTCTGATGCTAGCACTACGTACGGGACGTTCAATCTTGAAGCCGGCGGGGATTGGAGTTATAGGCTGAACAACGCCTCCTCCGCAACCGATGCACTGAACAGGGGCGATACGGTCATTGAGAGGTTCCAGGTGATGACGACGGACAACACTGAGGCGTCAGTGACGATCACGGTGCATGGGGCGAACGACGCGGCGGTGTTCAGCGGCGAGAGCACCGGGACGGTGACCGAGGGTGATGATACGCGCACGGCGGCGACGGGGGTGCTGATGGTGGACGACGTGGACGATGACAACCTCATCGCGTCGGCGTCAACGCCCGGGGCTTCGTCGGTGTCGCAGCCCGGTGATGAGGTTCGGAGCATCTACGGGACATTCATGATTACGGCGATGGGGACGTGGACCTACATGCTGGACAACGACCGGGATGCGACGAACGCGCTGGCTGAGGGGATGGTGGTGTCGGACACGCTGACGGTGACGACAACGGACGGCACGCCGGGCACGGTGGTGATCACGGTGACGGGGGCGAACGACCCGCCGGTGGCGAGGAATGACGCGATCACGGTGGCCGAGGACGGCACGGCGACGGTGCTGGCAGACGGTATGGCGAGCGTGCTGGCCAACGACAGTGACGTGGATACGGCGCAGGACGCTTTAATGGTCAGCGTGGTGAGGGAGCCGGCGGAAGGCACCTTGAGGTTGGATAACGACGGGACGTTCAGTTATACCCACGACGGCAGCGAGACGCCGCGGTCGGACAGTTTCACCTACGAGGTGAGCGACGGCGAGGGGGGGACGGCTGAGGCGATGGTGGCGATCACGATCACCGGGGAGAATGACCCGCCGGTGGCGGTGGATGACCAGTTCATGGTGGACGAGGGCGGCATGGTGACCGGGGATGTGCTTGCCAACGACACGGACGCGGATAATAACGTTTTAACCGCCACGATAGTGACTCTCCCGGCCAACCACAGGGGAGCGTTTACGCTGAATTCGAACGGGATGTTCAGTTATCGGCACGACGGCAGCGAGACGACGTCGGACAGTTTCATCTACTTGGCGGACGACGGCGAAGGGGGAACGGACGAGGCCACGGTGACGATTGATGTCATCCCGCAGAACGACGCGCCGACGGCGCAGATCACGGTGCCGGACGTGGTGATTTCGGGCCGGGTGGTGTCGGTGGTGGGCACCGGGGGCGACGAGGACACCAACCTGGTCGATCTGACCTACACGTGGAGCGCGGTGTTTGAGGGTGGGGCGTCCGCAGGCACGTTTGTTCCGAATAGCGATAACGCGGCGCAGAACTCAATGTGGACGGTGCCGAGTGGGGTGTCGGTTGCTATGGATGTCACGCTGACGCTGATGGTGGATGACGGGGAGGACAGTGTGACCGTGGAGGTGACGGTGACGGTGACGCCGGTGCCGGTGATTGCAGGCAATCTGGAGGTATCGGTGAGCGAGGATGACGCCAGTGCGGAGGGGAGTCTGACGATCAATAATCCGCCGTTCGGCAACAGCGATTTTGTGGAGCAGACCGCGATGACGGCCGAGAACTATGGGACGTTCGTGATCACGGCGCAGGGGGAATGGACTTACACGCTGAACTCGACCGTGACCAACACATTGAGCGCAGGCACCAATCCGGTGGATGAATTCATAGTGGTGGCAGCCGGGGACGCTCAGACGATGGCGACGGTGGAGATCATGGTGATAGGGGAGAACGACGCGGCGGTGTTCAGCGGCGATGACACCGGGACGGTGACCGAGGGGACCGAGGACGACGCGGGGCAGATGACGGCGACGGGGGGGCGGATGGTGGACGACGTGGACGGGGCGAATATGATCGCATCGGCGTCAACGCCCCGGGCTTCGTCGGTGTCGCAGCCCGGTGATGATGTTCAGGGCACCTACGGGGCATTCGTGATTACGGCGACGGGGGCGTGGACCTACAGGCTGAACAACGACGACGAGGACACCGATGCGTTGAACGTGGGCACGATACCGGTGCCGATGGACGAGTTCACGGTGACGGCGGCGGACGGCACGGCGGGCACGGTGACGATCACGGTGATGGGCGCGAACGACGCGCCGGTGGCAATGGATGACAGTGTGACGGTGGTCGAGGGCGGCACGGTGGTGGTGGAGGTGCTGGCCAACGACGAGGACGTGGATGATACGGCGCCGGGCGATTTAACCGTCAGCGTGATGAGGGGGGTGATGCCAGGCCAAGGTGGCACCTTGACGTTGAACACCGACATGACGTTCAGTTATGCCCACGACGGCAGCGAGACGACGTCGGACAGTTTCATCTACCAGGTGACGGACAATGGGGGCTTGTTTGACGAGGCGACGGTGACCATCACGATCACCGGGGAGAACGACCCGCCGACGGTGCAGATCACGGTGCCGGCGCCGGAGGACAGAGTGGTGATTTCGGGCCGGACGGTGTCGGTAAGCGGCATGGGCACAGACATGGAAACCTTGGCTAACTTACTGATCTACACGTGGAGCGCGGCGTTGGCGGATGGGACGCCCGGGGATGTGGGCAGTTTCGCTCCGAATGACAGTAACGTGGCGCAGGACTCAATGTGGATGGCACCGAGTGGAGTGTCGGTTGCTACGAGGGTCACGCTGATGCTGACGGTGAGTGACGGGGCCGACAGTGCGACCGCGGAGGTGGAGGTGACGGTGACGCCGGTGCCGATGATTACAGGCGATCTGGTGGTATCGGTGAACGAGGATGACACCAGTGCGGAGAGGAGTCTGACGATCGTTAATCCGCCGTTCGGCGACAACACTTTTGTGGTGCAGTCCGATGTGGACGGGAACTATGGGAGGTTCGAGATCAGGGCGCAGGGGGATTGGACTTACACGCTGAACAGTGTCGTGACCAACGCATTGAGCGCAGGCACCAATCCGGTGGATGAATTCATAGTGGTGGCAGCCGGGGACGATCAGACGATGGCGGCGGTGAGGATTACGGTGATAGGGGAGAACGACGCGGCGGTGTTCAGCGGCGATGACACCGGGACGGTGACCGAGGGGACCGAGGACGACGCGGGGCAGATGACGGCGACGGGGGGGCGGATGGTGGACGACGTGGACGGGGCGAATATGATCGCATCGGCGTCAACGCCCCGGGCTTCGTCGGTGTCGCAGCCCGGTGATGATGTTCAGGGCACCTACGGGGCATTCGTGATTACGGCGACGGGGGCGTGGACCTACAGGCTGAACAACGACGACGAGGACACCGATGCGCTGAACGTGGGCGCAGCGCCGATGGACGAGTTCACGGTGACGGCGGCGGACGGCACGGCGGGCACGGTGACGATCACGGTGCAGGGCGCGAACGATGCGCCGGTGGCAATGGATGACGCGATCACGGTGGCCGAGGGCGGCACGGCGACGATGCTGGCGGACGGTGTGACGGCGAGCGTGCTGGCCAACGACAGTGACGTGGATACGGCGCAGGGTGGTTTAATCGTCAGCAGCGTGGTGAGGGAGCCGACGCAAGGCACGTTGACATTGACGATAGGCGGCGACGGGACGTTCACGTATCAGCACAACGGCAACGAGCCGGTGTCCGAGAATTTCATCTATGAGGTGAGCGACGGCCAGGGGGGGACGGCTGAGGCGACGGTGACCATCACGATCACCGGGGAGAACGATGCGCCGACGGCGGTGATCAATGCGCCGGCAAGTGTGAATGAAGGCACGCCCGTGACGCTGGACGGCAGCGGCTCAAGCGATCCGGAGGGCGCGCTGAGTTACGCATGGACACAGACGGACGGCACAACCGTGGCGCTGGATAACCCCACGGCCGCGCAGCCCATGTTCACGGCGCCCCCTCAACTGGTTATGGATGTGGTATTGACGTTCCAGTTGACGGTGACCGACGGAGGGACTCCGGGCTTGACCGGCGTTGCCACGATAGACATCACCGTGGTCGCCGGGGCGAACGACGCGCCGACAGTGGACGCGGGCGACGATCTGATCGTGGGCGAGGGAGATATGGTGACGCTGGAAGGCAGCGGCGCTGATCCGGAGGGCGAGACGCTGAGTTACGCATGGACGCAGACGGATGGCACGCCCACCGTGGATCTGGATGACCCCACGGCCGCGCAGACTACGTTCATAGCGCCCGATCTGCTGGTCGAGGACGCAGAATTGATGTTCCAGTTGACGGTGAGCGACGCACGGAATTCGTCCGACAACGACACGGTGATGGTCACCGTGATCGCGGTGAACGACACGCCAACGGCCCTGGCTGATGTCAGCGATGACATGGTGGCTCAAGGCGCGACCGTGATACTGGACGGCAGCCGCTCAAGAGATCCGGAGGGTCAGCCGCTGAGTTTCGAGTGGGAGCAGATTGGCACACCCGTCGTGGCGCTGGATGACCCCACGGCCGCGCAGCCCATGTTCACGGCGCCCAATGTGGCGATGAACACGGACCTGACGTTCCAGTTGACCGTGACCGACATGCATTCCACGACCCCCTTGTCCGCTGTTGACACAGTAGGTGTGATGGTGTCGTCGTCGGTGGCGATCAGCATCAATGGGGAGAATCTCGCACCAGGTGCGGTGGGGGATGGCGTGCCGTCGCCCTACATCCTGGTCCCCGGAAAAGCCGCGATGACCCGGATAAATCCGGCTGTGGCGACGTGTGCAGAGTGCGGCGACAATCTGATTGCCTACGAGTACACGCCCGCCTGTGCAATGGCGATTATCGAAGGCGACTCGGCAGCCGTTGGATGTTCGCCGTTGGATCTGCGGCCGACGTCCATCAACTCATTCACCACCCGGGTGCTGTGGGAAGGGTTCAGTTCCGACCCCGACCCCGACGTCAGGGTCAGGGCGATCAGGTACATCTATGTCGCACCGCCGGTGGGATTTGACGTCGAGGCACTGGTCGTGCGGGAGACGGGGACGCAGAACGTTGATCTGCCAATCTCGGTTGCCGCTTCATTGGACGATATGGGCGCTCCTGTCGAGGTAAGCACTTTCTCCATAACGGTGGGAGATGGAGACGCAGAGGATGTTGCCCCCGCCGGATTCAATGAGGACCACCCTCAAAGAGGTTCGTTGCAGGCGGTGGGCGTCTCGCTGCCCGCAGCAGATTCAACGGGGGCAGTGGTTATAGAGAGCGTGAACGACTTCATATTCTCCGGCGCGAGCAACACGAACGAGATAGGAGGTTTAACGGCCGGCGATCTCACGGGGCAGCGATTGTTTGCGCTGGGCAACGCCGCCGTGATGGTGTCGGTATATGGCCGCCCGGACGAGGCAGAGTTCAACTTCTTCACGGATCAGACGGCAAGTCAGCCGACGAGTCTGCCTCTGAACGTCGCCGACGTAGCGACTGCTTTCCCGATATTCAATGTCACGGGAGCGGCCGAATTTACGATCAGTGTCAGAAAATACGGCACTGATGCCGCCGGCCCCAATAGATTCTCCCCGCCGATAGATATTGGGGATCTGGCGATGGCGGCTGCATCATCGCCTGTCAATTTGCGCGACGTCGCCGCGGCCATTGACGGCATCGCCGGTGAGACCATCGAGGTCAGGGCGGTATCCACGCCGGGGGCAACGGTCGAAGGCGAATTCAGGGTCATCGTCGTGACGGATGAAGTCGACGGCGATAACGATGGCGTGCCGGACGACCACGCCGATGAAAATGAAGTCAACAGACGCCTGTTGCAGGCATACAGGAACGGTGAGGCACGCGACCCGGACCCGGATGAGGCGCAGCAGATGGCGCAGCAGATGGCGCTGCGGATGTCCGGCCCGCCGATCCAGTCCGATTTGACCCTGGCCCTGGGCGGCTACGCTCAGGCCGCCGCGCGGGTGCAAGGTGCGGGTGCGGACAGCAGTGAAGATTTCTCGGCGGCGCTGCGTAGCGCCGCGCTCGGCACGCTCGGCATCAATCAGGAGGTGCCGAACAGAGGAGACCTGATCGGGACGCTGAACACGGCGACCGGCGTATTTGATTACGCCGTCAGCGGCATGGAGGACGGCGACGTAGTCACCGTAGTGATACCGCTGCTCGCGCCGGCGACGGTGATCACGGGCCAGACTTGGTTGGTGCACAAATTCCGCGACACCACCGCCGCCGGTCTGGAATGGAGTGAGTTTATTCAAACGAATACCGACAGGGTGTACAGCGCACCGAAGCCGTGTCCTGCGATCAGTGCATCGCGGCAGCCCGACGACGAGGCTTTCAACCGGGACGCTCACGCGTGGTATTTGGCGGCAACCGCCGGCGTGCGCACGGGCGACGAATGTCTGTTGCTGCAGATCCAGGACGGCGGTGTAAACGACGTCCAGGTAAACGACGCCGATCTGACGGCGAACGGCGTTATTCACGACCCGGTTGCATTGGTCGTGTTCACCGAGGATGAGGAGACGCCGGATCCGGATCCGGATCCGACCAGTGGCGGTGGTGGCGGTGCCATGGATCCGGTATGGCTGCTCCTGCTGCTCCTCGGCGCGCTCCCTTACGGTCGGCGGCGGCGCACGCCGCGGCCGGCGACCGCCCGCGACTGACAACGACTTCTCCCTGACTGCGCCCCTGAGAGGGGAGCAATCCCAGGCGCAACCCGGCCGGCGGAGAGAGAAATACCAACGCAAAGGAAGTCGGCCCGCCGCCGGCGACCGACAACGGCTTCTCCCTGACTGCGCCCCTGAGAGGGGAGCAATCCCAGGCGCAACCCGACCGGTGGGGAGAGAAATACCAACGCAAAGGAAGTCAGCCCGCCGCCGGCGACCGGCAACGACTTCTCTTGCTCCCTGACTGTGACCTTTCCCCTGTTGGGTAGCCATTCAAAGAGAGACAAAAACATCATATCATGCAGCCTCTGCTTCGAACACGGTTGGTGCCCGATAGCCTAGTGAGCTGTGCGGTCGTACATTGTTGTAGTGATGTCGCCAGTCGTTAATGATCTGCCTGGCATCATTGAGCGACCTAAACCAATGTTGATTCAGGCAGCCGTCACGGAAGCGTCCGTTGAAGCTCTCAACATAAGCATTCTGAGTGGGTTTCCCCGGCTGAATGAAGCAGAGTTTTACTTTGGTTTTGTGTGCCCAGAAGAACATAGCTTTGCTGGTCAGTTCCGGGCCATTGTCCAGCACGAGCGAGGCAGGCAGTGAGCGGGTCAGGGCGAGTTCATCCAGATACCGAGCCAGACGAGCGCCGGAGATGGACGTGTCAACCAGTTGGCCAACACATTTCCGGGAGAAGTCATCAATAACGTTGAGTACCCGGATACGCCGGCCATCCGCCAATTGGTCGTGCACAAAGTCCAATGACCAACGTTCGTTCACTTGGGCAGGTAAAGCCATCGGGACCCGAGGCCGAACCAGTTTCTTACGCCGCCGGGTTCTGAGTTGCATACCGAGCGCTGTATACAGGCGATAGGTGCGTTTGCGATTGACCACCAGGCCCTCGGCCTTGAGCAATGCGTGCAGCATCAGATACCCGTATCGCGGGTAGCGTTCAGCCAGTTCCTTGAGCCGCTTTTTTAGTGCCCCGTCATTGCGTGCAACGGCTTGGTAAGCAGCCGCTTTGCGGCTGAGCAGCGCCAGCCGGCACGCCCTGCGTTGACTCATGCGATAGGCCGACTGCAGATACACGACGGCGCCGCGTCGCTGCGTCGGCCTCACCACTTTTTTCCGAGTACGTCCTCAAGTGCGGTCTTGTCCAGCAACGTATCCGCCAGCAGTCGCTTCAACTTCGCGTTTTCCGATTCCAGTTCCCGTAACCGCTTTGCTTCCGACACCTCCATGCCGCCGTACTTCGATTTCCACCGATAAAACGTGCCGTTGGCGATACCATGCTTGCGGACGACATCCTGCACCGGTATGCCAGCTTCATACTCCTTGAGTATGCCTATGATTTTCTCTGTGCTGTATCGCTTGCCTTTCATTATGAGACCTCCTTATGGTCGATTTTATCGGAAAAGTCTCTCTGAAAATGGCTACCTTTTCGGGGGAAAGGTCAACTGCGCCCCCTGAGAGGGGAGCAATCCCAGGCGCAACCCGACCGGCGGGGAGAGAAATACCAACGCAAAGGAAGTCGGCCCGCCGCCGCAGGCCGTTGAAAACCGCTTCCCCGGGAACGTGCCGGGACGCGGACGCGCACGCGCCGGACAACGAGCGTACGGAGACGAATGTGCTGAACGCGGGCGCCATGCCGCGGGTGGAAACTGCTATCATATAAAATTGTTTTTTGAACCCTTTCTGGCTTCAGTTCGCGCTTCCGCACCGAGGCTTACGCTCACGTTTCGGTCGCCGGTTTCGGGGGAAGCGCCTTATAAACACGGAGGCATCGAAAAAGTGAGTAAGCAGGCGAGAATAGCGGCCATACAAAAAAGTTGGGACGATGACCCGCGGTGGCGGCGCGTCAAGCGCACCTACGGCGCCGCCGACGTCGTGCGCTTGCAGGGCTCGGTGCAAGCCGAATTCACTTACGCGCGGCGCGGCGCGGAAAAGTTGTGGGGGCTGCTGCACGCAGAGGACTACCTCAACTGCCTCGGTGCTTTGAGCGGCGGTCAATCTTTGCAGCAGGTCAAGGCCGGCGTCAAAGCAATTTACCTGTCGGGATGGCAGGTCGCGGCCGACGCCAATCTCGCCGGCGAGATGTATCCCGACCAGTCGCTGTATCCGGCGAATTCGGTGCCCGAAGTGGTGCGGCGCATCAACCGGACTTTCGCGCGCGCCGACCAGATCGAGTGGGCGAAAGGCAACGAGGGCGCGGAAATGTTCGCGCCGATCGTCGCCGACGCCGAGGCCGGTTTCGGCGGCGTGCTCAACGCGTTCGAGTTGATGAAAGCGATGATCGACGCCGGCGCGGCCGGGGTGCATTTCGAAGATCAACTTGCATCGGCCAAGAAGTGCGGGCACATGGGCGGCAAGGTGCTGGTGCCGACGCAGGAAGCGATCCAGAAGTTGGTCGCCGCGCGTCTCGCCGCCGACATCAGCAACACCCCGACGATCATTCTTGCGCGCACCGACGCCAACGCGGCGAACCTGCTGACTTCCGACGTGGACCCGCACGATGCGCCGTTCGTCACCGGCGAGCGCACCGCCGAAGGCTTTTACCGCACCCATGCCGGCCTCGACCAGGCGATTGCGCGCGCCGTCGCCTACGCGCCCTACGCCGACCTGCTGTGGTGCGAAACCGCGGTGCCCGACCTCGACGAAGCGAAGCGCTTTGCCGAAGCGGTGCGCAAGGAGCACCCCGGGCAGTTGCTCGCGTACAACTGTTCGCCGTCGTTCAACTGGAAGAAGAAACTCGACGACGCGGTGATCGCGCGCTTTCAGAAGGAACTCGGCGCGATGGGCTACAAGTACCAGTTCATCACGCTCGCGGGCATCCACAACATGTGGTTCAACATGTTCGATCTCGCCGGGCGCTACGTCGAAAAGGGCATGACCGCCTACGTTGATCTGGTGCAGGAGAAAGAGTTCGCGGCGCGCGACCGGGGCTATACCTTTTCGAGCCACCAGGCCGAAGTCGGCACCGGCTATTTCGACGACGTCACCACCGTGATCCAGGGCGGCGCGTCGTCGGTCACCGCGCTGACCGGCTCGACCGAGGAAGAACAGTTCTGAACCCATTTCAGAACGGAGCCGGTGGTGGTGGCGTATCAACATATAAAGGTTCCGCAGCGGGGCGGCGCGATCACGCACCGCGCCGACGGCTCGCTGTCGGTGCCCGACCACCCGGTTATTCCGTTCATCGAAGGCGACGGCATCGGCGTTGACGTCACGCCGGTGATGCGGCAGGTGGTGGACGCCGCGGTCGCCTCGGCTTACGCCGACCGCCGCGGGATTGTGTGGATGGAGATCTACGCCGGCGAAAAAGCGGCCGGGATCTACGGCCCCGACCAGTGGTTGCCGCAGGAGACTTTCGACGCGATGTGCAACTACGCGGTTTCGATCAAGGGGCCGCTGACGACGCCGGTCGGCGAAGGCATCCGCTCGCTCAACGTCGCAATCCGCCAGCGGCTCGACCTCTACGCCTGCATCAGGCCGATCCGCTATTTTCCGGGCACGCCGACGCCGATGAAGCAGTCGTCCGCCACCGATATGGTGGTGTTCCGCGAGAACACCGAAGACATCTACGCCGGCATCGAGTGGCCGGCCCAGTCCGACGACGTGCGCAAGGTTATCTCGTTTTTGCAGGATACGATGAAAGTCGAAGGCATCCGCTTTCCCGGCTCTTCGGGCATCGGCATCAAGCCGGTCTCTCAGGAAGGCTCGCAGCGGCTGATCAGAATGGCGGTGCGCTACGCGATAGACAATGACCGCAGTTCGGTGTCGCTGGTGCACAAGGGCAACATCATGAAGTTCACCGAAGGCGCTTTCCGCAACTGGGGCTACGAATTGGTGACCGAGGAGTTCGGCGCCGAGGTCATCGGCGACGGCCCGTGGCGCAAGTTCAAAAACCCCGTGAGCGGCGGGGATATCGTCGTCAAGGACGTGATCGCCGACAATTTTCTGCAGCAGATTCTGCTCAAGCCCGACGAGTACGACGTTATCGCAACGCTTAATCTCAACGGCGACTACATTTCCGACGCACTGGCCGCGCAGGTCGGCGGCATCGGCATCGCGCCGGGTGCGAATATGTCGGACACGGTCGCGGTGTTTGAAGCGACCCACGGCAGCGCGCCGAAATACGCCGGCAAAAACCGCGTCAATCCCGGCTCGATCATCCTGTCCGCTGAGATGATGCTGCGCTACATGGGTTGGAACGAAGCCGCCGATCTCGTTCTCGGCGGCGTCGCCGGCGCGATCGCCGCGAAGACCGTCACTTACGACCTCGCGCGCGTCAGGGGCGGCCTCGCCGCCGGCGTGCGCAGGCTCGGCAGCCGCGACGACGTCGCCGCCGACCTTCAGCGCCTGATGCCGGGCGCCACCCTCGTGACGACCTCGGGCTTCGGTGAAGAAGTGATCAAGAACATGGGCGGCGCGGCACTCGCCGGGCTGTCCGCCTCCTGAAGATCTTTGCCGCCCGGCCCGCTCCCAAAGCCTGAGCGGGATAAGGAGGGGTGCGGCACCGTTTTGTTGACGATGCGCTGCGTTTTGGCGGCGATGATCCCGGCCATTACGTCCCGGCCGCCGGGTCATGCGGGCGATGGTGTTTTCAAACACGCCTCGACCGTGCATCGGCCCCAAGTTCCGTCGGCGCGGCGCTAGAGTTTGACCGGGATAAGGAGGGTCGTGGCGCTTTGCACCGTTTTGTTGACGATGCGCTGCGTTTTGGCGGCGATGATCTCGGCCATCACGTCCTGGACGCCGGCCATACGGGCGATGGTGTCTTCAAACGCGCCTCGACCGTGCATCGGCCCCAAGTTGATCAGCGGTTTTCCGCGGCGGGTTTCGAGGCGCAGCCGCGATGCGATCTTCTCGAGGTTTCTGGCGCTGTCATAAAGTTTTTGCGGGTCGAGTTCGTTGAACATGAACAATTCGTTGAGATCGTTATACGAGAATTTCAGCATGCTGTTGATGCCGAGCAGCAGCGCAAACACGCGGTCGCCGCGGTAGTCGTGGTCAAGAGCCAACTCGATCGCGGGCACGCTGTGCTTGTAGTCGAGTTCCCGGTACGAGACGTCGGTCGGGTGATCGAGGATCTGCGCGAGGCGTGCTTCGAGCGACAACCCCGGTGTTTTACCGAGTTCATCCGGATTCCTGTCGTAAAGTTTCAGGGCCATTTCGTGGAGGTGGTTTCTGAGCACCAGGATATGAATGTCGCTGACCAGATCCACGTCCAATTTGCCGAGGCCCTTGATCTGCGTGGCGACGTTCGAGCAGGCGGTCAATGCCAGCAGCAGGCATACGGGCGGGATTGTTTTTTTCATCTCGGTAGCGTGGCGCACGGTCGGGGACCGCATTAGTCTTGCATTAGTCTCTATAATATAAGAATGAAAGCGTTTTTGTTAATAGCCCACGGCAGCAAGGTGGATTCCTCCAACGACGAGGTGCGCACGCTCGCGTCGCGGCTTGCGGGCGAGGGGCGGTTTGACCTCGTCGAGTGCGCTTTCCTTGAACTCGCCGAGCCTTCGATCCCGCAGGGGGTGCAGCGCTGCATAGACGCGGGCGCGCGTGAAGTGTTCGCCGTGCCTTATTTCCTCGCCGCCGGCCGTCACGTCAGGCGGGACATCCCGGCGGAACTGCAGAAAAAGCGCGACGAACATCCCGGCGTCGGGATTCACCTGTGCGACTACCTCGGCAAGTCCGGGGCGGTCGTGGGTTTGCTGCTGGAACTGGCGGAGCGGAACCTTGTTCGATAACGGCGCCAAGCCTGCTAAAGCCGCGGCCTCGGCGGGCAATCGTTACCTGTTCCTGCTCGCGGGCCATCTGTCGCTGGCCGTCGGCGTTATCGGTTTGCTGATCCCCGTCATGCCGACCTCGCCGTTCGTGATCATCGCGGCGGCGTGTTACGCGCGTTCAAGCGAGCGTTTTTACCAAATGCTGCTGAACAACAAACACTTCGGCGAGGACATCAGGCGTTGGCGCGAGCGCGGTTGCGTGCGCCGGCGCCTGAAAGCATTGTCCGCGGTCTCACTGACGGTCGCGTTTGCGTTCACCGTTGCGTTGATCATCGAGCCGCTGTGGGCGCGCTGGACGGTCGGCACGCTCGGCTTTTTGGCGGTCGTCGCCGTGCTTTGTCTGCCCATGTGCGACGAGTAAAATAGGGCGCTTTTCGCAGCCGATACAGCCGCGCCGACCGGATTATGAGCGCCGTCACAGACAAGCAAGCCGCCGCGCCGGCGATTTCGCCCGCGACCCGTTACGTCAAACTTTCGGGCGACTACGCCATGCGCGAATTCGTGATGTACCGGGGCGGCAGGCTGCCCGAGGTGCGGATCGCCTACGAGACGTGGGGCGCGCTGGCCCCGAACCACGACAACGTCGTGCTCGTGTTCACCGGCCTGTCGCCGTCGGCGCACGCGTGCTCCTCGCCGGAGGACCCGTCGCCCGGCTGGTGGGAATACATGATCGGGCCGGGCAAGCCGATAGACACCGGCCGGTTTCACGTGATTTGCATCAATTCGCTCGGCAGTTGCTTCGGCTCGACCTCGCCGGCCTCGATCAACCCCGCGACCGCACGCCCGTACGGCGCCGAATTTCCGGAACTTTCAATCGAGGACATCTCCAAGTCCGCGCATCACACGCTGAACGATCTTGGAATTGATCATCCGCTCGCGGTCGTCGGCAGTTCGATGGGCGGGATGACCGCGCTCGCGTACGCGCTGCAGTATCCGGACGAGATGGACAATTTGGTGACGATTTCTTCGGCGTGCCGCGCATTGCCTTTCACGATCGCGGTGCGTTCGTTGCAACGCGAGATCATCCGCTGCGACCCGCACTGGCTGGACGGGGCTTACCCGGCGGACGATGAACCGTTCAAGGGCATGACACTCGCGCGCAAACTCGGCCTGATGTCGTATCGCGCCTCCGAGGAATGGCGGCGGCGGTTCGACCGTGCGCGCGTCGCGCCCGGCAAGCGCTCGGGTGATCCTTTCGACGTCGAGTTCGAGATTGAGTCGTATCTCGACTACAACGCCAAGAAGTTTGCGCGCAATTTCGACGCCAACAGTTACCTGTATCTTTCACGCGCGATGGACTTGTTCGACGTCGCCGACCATGGCGGTTCGGTGAACGCGGGCCTCGCGAGGATCCATGCAAAACATACGCTGGTGATCGGCGTCACCACCGACATCCTGTTTCCGCTCGAGCAGCAGCGCCAGATCGCCGACGGGCTGGTCAAGGCCGGCAGGCAAGTCACGTATAAGGAACTCGCCTCGATCTACGGGCACGATTCCTTTCTGGTTGACGCGGAAAATTTCGCGCCGGTCGTCGCCGAGTTTTTTTCCAAACTCGGCCCCGCGCGTTGACCGCGGTGCGTCAGCGCTGCGCGAGCGGCAGGTAGTTTCTTTCGGTGTTGCCGGTATAGAGTTGGCGCGGGCGGTAGATTCGCGCGTGCCCCTCGGACATCATTTCATCCCAATGGCTGATCCAGCCGGCGGTTCTGGCGAGGGCGAAGATCGCCGTGAACATGTCGAGCGGCAGTTTCATCGCGCTCAGGATGATGCCCGAGTAGAAATCCACGTTCGGATACAACTTCCGCGAGATGAAATACTCGTCTTCGAGGGCAATCGCCTCGAGTTTCATCGCGGTATCGAGCAGCGGCCGGTTGGGGTTGTCCGGCTCGAGTTCGGACAGCAGGCTGTGGCAGGTTCCGCGTATGATCTTGGCGCGCGGGTCGTAGTGCTTATACACCCGGTGCCCGAATCCCATCAGGCGGAAGTTGTCTTTCTTGTCCTTCGCGCGGGCGATGTAGTGGCCGATGGATTCTCCCGAGCGCACGATGTTCTCGAGCATCTTGACCACGGCTTCGTTGGCGCCGCCGTGCGCCGGCCCCCACAGCGACGCGATGCCTCCGACCAGCGCCGCGTACGGACTGGTTTCGGTGCTGCCGATCACGCGCACCGCCGAGGTCGAGGCGTTTTGTTCGTGGTCGGCGTGCAGCAGCAGGATCAAATCCATCGCTTGCACGAAAGTGGCGCTGACCGGGGGGGAGTCGCCGGCGAACATCATCCGCAGGAAATTCTCGGTGTACGGACGCCGCGGGTCGGGGGCCACCGGCTCCCGGCCCAGGTGATGACGCAAGATCCAGGCGGTGATTGTCGCCATCTTCGCGAGCAGGCGCAGAAACGCGGTCTCGCGGTAGTTCGCGTCGTACACGTCTTTTCCCTTATGGTGCAGCGCGGCGATCAGGCTCACCGCGGCCATCAGCATCGCCATCGGATGCGCGTCGCTCGGGAAGGCGTTTTGCAGCGCGGTCATGGTCGCGCGCTCGAGCGCGGCGTGCTCGGCGAGACGGCGGTTGAATTCCTCGAGTTGCGCTTGCTGCGGCAGTTCGCCGTAATACAGCAGGTACGCCGATTCGATGAAGTTGCTGTGTTCGGCGAGTTCCTCAATCGGGTAGCCGCGGTATCTGAGCAGCCCCTTTTTGCCGTCTATGTAGGTGATCTTGCTGGCGCAACTCGCGGTGGATACGAAGCCCGGGTCAAACGTGAAATAGCCCAGTTTCTGCGGCAGTTTGCCGACGTCGAGGGTGCTCGGACCCTCGGCGCCGGGCAGCACCGGCAATTCGACTTCTCTGCCGCTTTGGTTGCCGATGAGTTTGACGCCGGTGTCTTGCTTTGGCATTACGCGTTCGTTGCGGTGAAACGCGCAATTATACAGGATTGGGCGATACGCGCGCGCCGTGCGGTTATGCGTCCGCCGTTTTGACGTTGATGAAGTCGGTGATGAAGTTGCGAATTTTCGCGGGTGCGCCGAGATCCAGTACCGGGATCGAAATGCCGGCGGGCGGCGCGCCGTTGGTTGCGAAGGCGATGATGTTTCGGTCGTGGCGGTACAGCGTCGGCTTGCCGAGTTCGGGACGGTGCAGTTCGATTTTCGGGAACGCTTCGCGCTTGAAACCCTCGACCAGGATCAGGTCGAGAGCGGCGTGATCGAGGTGCGCGATCAGCTCATCGAGATTTGCTTCGTCCTCGCCCTCAAGCAATTCGGTGACCAGCGCCCAGCGCTTGCTCGACGACACCAGCATCTGCTGCGCGCCCGCTTTGCGCAATTCATAACTGTCCTTGCCGGGACGGTCGGTGTCGAACTTGTGGTGCGCGTGCTTGACCATGCCGACCTTGACGCCCTGCGCTTTGAGCAGCGGCAGCAGCGAGGTCAGCAGCGTGGTCTTGCCGGTGCCGCTGTACGCGCAGAAACCGAGGATCGGGGGGCGTATGGAAGAGCGCCGGTTCATCATTGCGCCAATGCTTGCTCGACCCGGGCCAACTCGCCCGCGGTGTTGACGTTGCCGGTGCCGCTGTACGCGCAGAAACCGAGGACCGGGGGGTGTATGGAAGAGCGCCGGTTCATCATTGCGCCAATGCTTGCTCGACCCGGGCCAACTCGCCCGCGGTGTTGACGTTGCCGAAACATTCGGGCTCGTCGCTGAAGTCGGCGCGCGCGGTGCCGACCCGCTTGAACCAACGGTCAATTTTGCGCTCGCCGCCCGCGAGAAAGTCCTCGAGGTCGCCGGTGAGATGCCGCGCTATCAGGCAGAACACCGGATGCAGGCGTTCCCCGTCGTCGGCGACCGCGACGTCCGCGCCTTGCGTCGCAAGCGCACGGTACAGGCGCGCGGCGAGGTCGAGCGGCAGCAGCGGGCTGTCGCACGGCACGCTCAGCGTCCATCGCGTGTCGCAATGGCGCAGCGCCGCCGCAATCCCCGCGAGCGGTCCGCGGAAGTCGTCCGCCGCGTCGGCGATTACCGGGCGGTGGTAGCGGCGGTATTCCTCGAGATGGCGGTTGGCGCTGATTACGACGCCGCTGACCTGGGGCGTGACGCGCTCGAGCACGTGCTCGATCATCGGGCGCCCCGTCAGTTCGATCAGTCCCTTGTCGCGGTTGCCCATGCGCGAGCCTTTGCCGCCCGCAAGGATCGCGCAGGTGATGTCGTCTTTGGGATAGGTCGCGGCGGTATTCATGCGTCTCATTCAAGCGGTTCGACCAGTCCCTTGTTGCGGTTGCCCATGCGCGAGCCTTTGCCGCCCGCAAGGATCGCGCAGGTGATGTCGTCTTTGGGATAGGTCGCGGCGGTATTCATGCGTCTCATTCAAGCGGTTACCGTGCGCGTATAATACAAGGAAGCGGACGTTTTCCGGGAGTTGAAAAGATGGCGGCCATTTCAGACGGCGACCAACAGGCGATAGAGGCGGCGGTGTTCGAGCGCCTGGTGCGCCACCTGCGCGGCAAAACCGAGGTTCAGAACATAGACCTGATGAATCTCGCCGACTTCTGCCGCAACTGCCTGTCCAAGTGGTACGTCGCCGCCGCCGAAGAGCGCGGCGTCAGCGTGGACTACGAGTTCGCGCGCGAACTGATCTACGGCATGCCCTACGCCGAGTGGAAGAGAAAATATCAAACGGAAATGACGCCCGAACAAAAGGCCGCGCTTGAAGCCCGCAACAAGAATCGCCCCCGTGCGTGATCTGAACGATTCACAACTGCTGCGTTACAGCCGGCAGATCTTGTTGCCCGAAATCGGCATCGAGGGGCAGCACAAGTTGCTCGATTCGAGTGTGCTCATCGTCGGCCTCGGCGGTCTCGGTTCGCCCGCGGCGATGTATCTGGCCGCGAGCGGCGTCGGCCGCCTGATCGTCGCCGACGACGATCAGGTCGAATTGTCCAATTTGCAGCGCCAGATCATTCATGCCGACGACGCCGTCGGGCGGGCCAAGACCGACTCGGCGCGGCGCACCTTGCGGCGCCTGAACCCGGAGGTGTCGGTCGAGACCGTGTGCGCGAGGCTGGACTCCGGCACGTTGCCCGCGCAGGTCGCGCGCGCCGACGTAGTGGTGGACGGCTGTGACAATTTCTCCACCCGCCACGCGGTGAACCGCGCCTGCGTCGAAGCGGGTACGCCGCTGGTCAGCGGCGCGGTGGCGCGCATGGAAGGGCAGGTCGCGGTGTTCGCGTCGGTGCCCGGCTCGCCGTGTTATGAATGTCTGTACGCCGACGGCGTCGGCGCCGATGAAGCGTGCGTGCAAAGCGGCGTCCTCGCGCCGGTCGCGGGCGTCATCGGCGCGGTGCAGGCGGTCGAGACGGTCAAGTTGCTGCTCGGTGTCGGCGCGCCGCTGTTCGGGCGGTTGTTATTGTTCGACGGCGCGCGCATGGAATGGCGCACCCTGACAATCCCGCAAAACCCGGCGTGCCCGGTGTGCGCTCCGTTGACTCGGCAATCGCAGCCGCAACTGCACAAACAGGCGGTTTCGCAATGAGCACCGAAGACAAAGTGGCCGACGAACAAACCGGGCAGCCGCCCGAGAAATTGGCCGACGAACAAGCCGGGCAGCCGCCCGAGAAAGTGGCCGACGAACAAGCCGGGCAGCCGCCCGAGAAAGTGGCCGACGAACAAGCCGGGCAGCCGCCCGAGAAAGTAGCCGACGAACAAGCCGGGCAGCCGCCCGAGAAATTGGCCGACCAATTGCCGACGCTGAACATCGGCAAAACCCGCGTTGACATTCTCGGCACCGTGCATATATCGCGGTTGAGCCGCGAACACGTCGCGGAATTGCTCGCGGGCGACGACTACGACATGGTCGCGGTCGAACTGTGCGAGAGCCGGCATAAGGCAATCGTTGATCCCGACGCGATCACGCGGATTGATCTCGGGAAGGCCATCCGCGAACGCAAACTCGGCGCGATGACCGCGCTGGTCGCGCTCAGCGCCTATCAGGAGCGCCTCGCCGACCATCTCGGCGTCGAACTCGGCGGCGAGATGAAGGAAGCGGTGCACACTTCGCACGAGCGTGGCATCAAGTTGGAGTTGATAGACCGCGATATCGGGGTGACGCTCAAGCGGGTTTACCGCAGCGTGCCGTGGTGGCGGCGCATGATGCTGCTCAGCGGATTGCTGGTCAGTTTGTTCAGCCGCCGCAGGCTCAGCGAAGTCCACGCCGAGGAGATGCAGCAGGGCGACGTGCTCACCGGCATGTTCCAGGAATTGCAGGCACTCGACCCGCGCCTGTATAAGGCATTGATCACCGAGCGCGACCGCTACATGGGGGCGTGCATCATCTCTCATATATGCCGTCAGAAACCGGCGCGGATGTTGGTGGTGGTCGGCATGGGACACGTGCGCGGACTCGCCGACGTGCTGCTGGATTATCTCAGGGGAAAAATAGACGACCCGCGCGGCGAGGCTACGGAACTCAACAAGACGCCGGCGGGTTCAAAATGGATCAAGTTTGTCCCGTGGATCGTAGTCGGCGTGATCCTCGCCGGCTTCGCCGCGGGTTTCAGGCACAACACCGCGCTCGGGCTTGAGTTGGTGTTCGCGTGGATCTTGATCAACGGCGGTCTTTCCTCGCTCGGCGCGTTGCTCGCCGGCGGACATCCGCTGACCATCCTCACCGCGTTTCTGGCCGCGCCGCTGACCTCGATCAACCCGACTGTCGGCGCCGGCATGGTCACCGCCGCCGCCGAAGTGTATATGAGACAGCCTACGGTCGCCGATTTCAAGAACCTCCGCAAGGACACGATGCACTGGTCGGGGTGGCGGCACAACCGCGTCGCGCGGACTTTGCTGGTGTTTTTTCTGAGCAGCATCGGATCGGCGTTCGGCACCTATTTCGGCGGCTTTTACATCTACGACCGCCTGTAAGTTCTCCGGATTTTTTTCTCGCCCGCGTCGGCACGGGCGCGGTGTGAGCCAACTTCCAGTCCGAAGTGCGCTAAAAGGAAGAAGGTCAGGCCGCTGACCATCATTCCCGCCAATTAAGGGGGAGTCGGCCGCGCACAGCCCGGTCGGTGGGGGCAACACAGAAAGCAACGCGGGCGGGCACAAGAGCATGACGGGCCAACGCCGCGCTTCAGATTTGAATCCGGCTGTTTCCCGTCGCAGATCCGTTTCTCATTTGCTTTGCACCCAGCCGCGTCAATCTTGCCGGGTCATCAGCCGCCCGCGCCGGCACGGGCGCGGTGGGCCCCTTGATGGACGGGGCGGTCAGGCGGTGATGCGCCGGTAGATATCGGATACTTGCAACGGCAGTTTCTCAACGCGGTCAACGATCGAATAGTTTGCGCGCCCGTACATATACGGCAAGTAATCCGACGCTTCACGGTCGATCGTGATGCAGTAGGGGTGGATTCCCCGAAAGCCGGTTTCGAGCAGGGCGCGGCGCGTGTCTTCGATGCCGTATTGCCCGCGGTAGCCGTCGCGGTCGTCCGGGCGCCCGTCGGACAACGTAATCATGATTCGGGTTCGGGCTTCCGCGCGCAGCAATTCGGTGCGCACGAAACGGATCGCGGCGCCGATGCGCGTGTAGCCCTGCGGCGCGACGCCGTCAATTTTTCTTTTCACCTCGTCGCCGTAACTTTCAGCGAAAGACTTGATCCTGAAAATGTCGCAGCGCGCGCGCGTGCGCCCCGAAAACCCGTAAATCGCGTAGCGGTCGCCGAGCGTCTCGAGTGATTCACACAGCAGCACCAGCGCCTCTTTTTCGGTTTGATTGATCCAGCCGCCGGTCGAGCCGCTCAGGTCCGCGAGGAACGCCACCGCGATATTGCGGTCGGTTTTTTTGTGCCGGATGTAAGCGCCCGCGTCGGGTTCCTCGCCGCGCCGAACCGTCACCGCGGTTTCAATCGCCGCGTCGAGATTGATGTCGTCGCCGTCGGGTTCGCGCCGGTGCAGCGCATCGCCTTCGCGCAGCGCCTCGAAAGTCCGCCGCAGCCGCTTAAGCAGGCCGCCGTGGCGCGCGAGCGTTTGCGCCGCGAAGCCGGGGTCGCCGCCCGGCACTTCGCGCAGGAACACCCGGCACCAGTCGGGGCGGTAGCGCCGGATCGAATGGTCCCACTCGGGCAGCAGCGCGGCGGCGTCCTCGTGCGTGTGTTCCCGCGCCCGCCCGGGCTTGTCGCCTTTGCCGGCGCTCAGATAATCCTCGGGCACTTCCCCGAAGTCCAGCATCGCCGACCCGAGCAGCCGCTTGATCTCAGGCGTGATCTCGGCTATTTCGCCGTCGTGCGAAAGTTCAAAGTCATAGACGTCGGCGTCCCGGTCAACTTTGAGCATGAACCTCGCGTTGCTTTCGGCGGCGTTGAGTTGACCGCTCAGCTCCGACAACGCCTGCTGCAGCGTCGTGCGCTCGGCGGCGATGCGTGTTTTCATCGCGCGCATGACCGCCACCGGCTTGAACGCGCCCTGATAGACGGTCGGCTGCGGCGCCGGCGCGCGGTACAGCGTCTCGACCATCTCGAGGCTGTCGTGCGCGGTCGCGCCGGCCCGCGCGAGCCGCTGTGCGGCGTGCCGCCAGCGGTCGTCGTCGGGCAGGCGTCCGGACTGCCTGCCGAGTTCGGCGATAACGCGCGCGACGCCCGGCAATTCTCTTGCGATGCAGGCGTCGAGACGCAGGTTTTCGAGCGCCTGAAACAGCGCCGTCGCCTTGTCGGAGTCGGGGGCGTCGTACAGCAGCCGCGGGATGTCAACGCGCCAGGTTCCGAATCTGTTCTGCGCCCACAGGAACACGGCGGTCGCTTTGTAGAAAGCGAAATTTTTGTGCGCCTCGGGAAACAGCGAGCAGGTTTTCGGCAGACAGACCCGCGCGGTGTCGGTGAATATGTCCGCGTGCGCCTGCACCGCGAGCCGGCGTCCGCCGAGGGCGGTGAGCAGGCGCTCGATCACGGGTGCGGCTGTCTCAAACGTGACCGCGGATTGCGGCAGCCTGATCAGGCGCAGATGAGAATCCAGATCTTTCAGGTAGGCAATCGCGGCGTCTTCGCCGTTGTCGTGCAGTTGCCGCTCAAGCGTCGCAAGCCACTCGTCCCATTCGGTGCCGGTGATCTCGGCCAGCGCCGCGACCCCGTCGAGACAAAAGCGGTAGGCGAGTTTGAAACTTTTCCGCGCAAGTTGCTCGGCGGCTTTGAGAAAGCGCTCCTGTTCGGACAGACTGAGCGCGGCCAGGCGCCGGGCCGGTTCCAGCACCCGGTAGTCGCGGTGCGCAATAAAGTCTTCGAAGATCAATTCCATGCGCAGTTGCAGTTCGCGTTCGCCCATGCCGCCGTACAGCGCGGTCATGCGCGCCCGCACCGGCTTAGGCGCGGGGACGGGCCGGCGGCGCAATCTCCGCGGCAATCCGGGAAATTTCATAACGTCTTGAGCAGCAATTCTTTCGCCCGGTTGATTTTCGCCGCGAGGTAGTGCGAGCCGCCGCGGTCCGGGTGCATTTTCTGAATCAGGCGCTTGTGCGCGTGGGTGATCTCCGCGTGCGTCGCGCCGTCCTTGAGGCCGAGCACGTTCAACGCCTCTGCGCGCGTCATCGCGTCGTCGCGGGGGGCGGCACCGTCGCCGCGCGCACCGTGCGTGCGTTTTCTGAGCGCGATGTAGCTGTGCAGCAGCATCGCGCTTTTCATGTCGCACCCGCGCAGCGCCGCGTGCAACCGCTCGAGTTCGGGCAGGCTCAGCGCCGACAGCCGCCGGCCTTTGAACTCGCCTTGCAGCACTTCGCCGTCGAGCGTGCCGAGCGCGGGGTTGACTTCGAGGCGCAGCCACGCGGTTTCAAAGCGCGCGTTGCCGCTTTTGCCGTAACCGGCGCGGCTGATAAGGCCGCTGAGCAATGGGAAGTACCGTATCAACAAGAACAGTTTTTTTACGATCACCGGCAACACGCCCGCGATGGCCGCGCCGAGCACCGCAAGCCAGTGCAGTTTGCCGAACAAGGCGAGCACGGCGACGACGGCGACTGTGATATAAAGCATCCACTTGAGGCGCGACGGCGCGGGCTGCTTGAGCCACGCCCGCGCAAGCAGCACCAGCGCCGCGATGGCCGCAAGAATCAGCAACGCCCTTAGCATGTTTCGTCCCCGGTGTATTTATTTGATACGCATTATATATTTGAAAGTTTGCGGCCGATTTGAGCCGCGCCCTTTCGCCCCTCGGTCAACTTCCAGCCTGAAGTGCGATCAAAGGAAGCGGAGCGGGCTGCTGAAAGTCGCTCCGCCCTCGAGAGGAAGTCGGCCGGACGCCGCCGCCCGGGCGGTGAGGGGGTCTGCAAAAGACAGCGCGGGCAGGCACCGGAGGATGACGGGTCAACGCCAGTGCGATCAAAGGAAGCGGAGCGGGCTGCTGAAAGTCGCTCCGTCTTCGAGAGGAAGTCGGCCGGACGCCGCCGCCCGGGCGGTGAGGGGGCCTGCAAAAGACAGCGCGGGCAGGCACCGGAGGATGACGGGTCAACGCCAGTGCGATCAAAGGAAGCGGAGCGGGCCGTTGAAAGTCGCTCCACCCTCGAGAGGAAGTCGGCCGGACGCCGCCGCCCGGGCGGTGAGGGGGCCTGCAAAAGACAGCGCGGGCAGGCACCGGAGGATGACGGGTCAACGCCGCACTTCAGACTTGAGTCCGGCGCGCCGCCCGCACGTTGCCTTAGGCTCGCCCGCCGCGTGCCTGGTTTGCTTTCTCGTTTTGTATGCGGGGGGGTGCGCCGTCTTGCCGACGCCCGACAAAGTCGCGTTCGCGGGGGCTTCCGCGCCGGTGCGCGGCGACCTCTATCTGCCCGCGGGCGCGGGGCCTCATCCGATCGTAATTGACTTGCACGGCTGCGGCGGCATCTGGGAAGCGCGCAACCGCGTATGGCTGCCGCAACTGACCGGCGCGGGTTTCGCGGTATTGCAGGTGGACAGCCTGACGCCGCGCGGCGTCGCCAACGTTTGCGGCGACGTGTTCCGCGTCTCGCCGATGACGCGCAGCATGGACGCCGCGGCCGCGTTGCACTGGGTCATGCGCGACGGGCGTTTCGACCGCGACGGCGTGTTCCTGGCCGGCGCGTCGCACGGCGCGACCGCGGCGCTGCTCACGCAGTTGCACGCCGCTTCGCCGTTTTCCCGGCTCAAGGGCGTGATCGCTTTTTATCCCTACTGCTACGACGTGCTGCCCGTGCTGAACGCCGACTTGCTGGTGCTGATCGGCGACCGCGACGACTGGACGCCCGCCGCCCGCTGCCGCGACATGCGCATCGGCGACCGCGCCGGGCACGTTTACGAACTGGTGGTGTACCCCGGCGCGCACCACAGTTTCGACGTGCCCGGATTGGACTTGAGTTATTTCGGGCACCGCGTTAAGTACAATGCGGTGGCGGCGCAAGACAGCGTCCGGCGCGTTATGCGTTTTTTGAATATGCGAACCGACCGCCGAGGTTAGAATGACCGGCATGAAAGAATTGATTGACAAATTGGGACGGCCCATCCGCGATCTCAGGATCTCGGTGACCGACCGTTGCAACTTTCGCTGCACCTACTGCATGCCGAAAGAGGTGTTCGGCTCGGGATACAAATTCCTGCAGCGTTCGGAAATACTGTCTTTCGAGGAGATTGTGCGCAGCGTCGGGATTTTCACCGCGCTAGGCGTCAGCAAGATCCGCCTCACCGGCGGTGAGCCGTTGCTGCGCAAGCGCATCGAGATCCTGGTCGAGTACATCGCCGCCGTTGCGGGAGTCGCCGACGTCAGCCTCACGACCAACGGTACGGTGCTCGACGCCGCGCGCGCGCGCGCGCTGAAAGCGGCGGGGCTGTCGCGGGTCACCGTCAGCCTCGACGCGCTCGACCAAAAGGTTTTCGCCGCGCTCAGCGACAGCGGCTTTCCGGTCGCGCGCGTGCTCGCCGCGATCGACTGCGCCGCCGCCGCCGGCCTGCCCGTCAAGATCAACATGGTCGTCAGGCGCGGCGTCAACGACCGTCAGGTGCTGCCGATGGCGCGCCGGTTTCACGGCAGCGGGCACGTGCTGCGCTTTATTGAGTACATGGACGTCGGCACGACCAACGGCTGGCGCATGGACGACGTGTTCCCGGCGTCTGAGATCGTCGAACTCATCGGCGGGGAAATGCCGCTCGAGCCGGTGCAGCCGAATTACCGCGGCGAAGTCGCGCGGCGCTGGCGCTATCGCGACGGCGGCGGCGAGATCGGCGTTATCGCCTCAGTAACGCAGCCGTTTTGCGCCGATTGCAGCCGCATGAGGCTGTCGGCGGAAGGGCGGTTGTACACCTGCTTGTTCGCGGTGCACGGACACGATCTGCGCCGCGCCCTGCGCAGCGGCGATTCGGACGCGGCGCTCGGCGAATGGATCAGCGGCGTGTGGCGCCGGCGCGATGACCGCTACTCCGAATCGCGCAGCGACGACACCGTCGCGCTGAACAAGATCGAGATGTCGTACATCGGCGGCTAGCCACCCACCCCATCCAAGTCCGCAGCGCCGCCGTCGGCGAGGCCGAAAAATAAATCCGCGGATGGGAAAATTCCAGTCCGAAGCGCGGCAACAGGAAGAAAGGCAGGCGCTTCGCGGCAGCGCCTGAGTGCTCACAACAAGACCGCCTTGATCTGCGAACGTCCGCGTCAATTGCGGCGCCCAAAGTCAATCCGCAGACGACGCCGGACGGGCACGGGCGGATGACGGGCAAACGCCGCGCTTCAAACCTGGATTCGGGATAACGCGAACGGGCCGGCTTACCCGTTGCGCGCGGCGAGCCGCGGCCTCAGTTCGACCAGGTTGCACGGGCGGGTGCGGTGATCCAACTGATGGCTGATCAATTTGTCCCAGGCGTCGGCGCACGCGCCGGGCGAACCCGGCAGGCAGAAGATGAACGTCCCGCCGGCGACGCCCGCGATCGCGCGCGACTGCAAAGTCGAGGTGCCGATCGTTGCGTACGACAAGACGCGGAACATCTCGCCGAACCCGTCTATGGTTTTGTCGAACATCTCGCGCGCGGCTTCCGGCGTGTTGTCGCGCCCGGTCAGTCCGGTGCCGCCGGTCGTGAGCACCGCGTCAACTTCGTCGTTCGCGATCCACGCGGACAGTTCGGTCTGGATCCGCGCGACGTCGTCGGGGACGATGCGTTTTTCAACGCAGCGGTGGTGCGCCGCTTTGATGCGCTCGACCAGCAACGCCCCCGATTTGTCGCCGGCCTCGTCGCGGGTGTCGGACACCGTCAGCACTGCGATTCCGAGCGGGATGAACTGTGCGTTTTTCATGTTCTTGGCGCTTGTTTGCGCGGCGGAGTATTATAGACCCGCGCAACGAACGCGAGAGTACAGTGATGCAGGTGGAGATCATCGAAAGCGCCTTTGACCCGTGGCGCAGGTTGTCCGAATACCGGCCCCGGAAGTCGGGAGCGGGGGCGGCGCACCCGGGCGAGTTCGGTGCGGCGTCGGTGTTCGTCGGCACCATGCGCGACTTCAATCAGGGCGACGAAGTGACCGCGATGTATCTTGAATATTATCCGCGGATGACGCACGCGCAGATCGAGCGCACGCTTGAGCGCGCCGCGTCCGAACACGCGATCGGCGACGCTTTGGTCGTCCATCGCGTCGGAGAAGTGCTGCCGGGAGAGGCAATCGTGCTGGTCGCGGTATGGGCCGCGCACCGCCGCGACGCTTACGCCGCCAACCGGTGTATCATGGAAGACCTTAAATCAAAGGCGCCGTTTTGGAAGCGGGAGACCCTCAAGCACGGTGCGCGCTGGGTCAAGGAAAACACGCCGGGGCATTGACGCCGGGGAGCAACATGAAACTTTTTATGCAACGCATCGTCGCATGTGTGGTGCTCGCCGCCTTGCCGCTCGCGGCGGTCGCCGACTGGGTCGTTGCGCGCGACCGTTCCGCGGTCACCTACCTTTCGAGCAAGATGACCGCGACTTTTCAGACGGTGTTCGAGAACAACCGCTTCAATGGTTTCTCGGGCGGCATCAATGACGCCGGCGAAGTCATGCTCGACATAGACCTGAACAGCGTTGACACCGGCGTTGAGATCCGCGACGAGCGGATCAGGCAATACGTGTTCGACGTCGCGCATCATCCGCGGGCGACGGTCAGGCTCGCGGTCGGCGCCCCGGCGCAGCACTATCCGCCCGGACGGACGCAGACGGTCGAAGCCGCGCTGACCATGCGCGGCGTCACCCGCAAGGTGAAAGGCGAGATCAGCGTTGCGCGCGCCGGCGACAGCCTGGTGGTGCAGACGACCGCGCCGATTCTGGTTAACGCCGTGGATTACGGCATGCTCGACGGTTTCGGCAAACTCAAGGAGTTGGTCGGGTTGTTCAATATCCCGGCCACGATCCCGGTCAGTTTCAAACTGGTTTTCGTCAAGCGGTAAGGGCGGGTTTCAGGTCAGGCTGTCGAACGGGATCACTTCGACCGCGGCGCCGGGTGCGATTTCTTTTTCTTCGGTGCCGAGGATAATCAGGCAGTTTGCCGCCGTCATCGAGCTCAGGATCCCGGAGCCTTGCGCGCCGGTTTTACGCACGTTGTATTCGCCGTCTTCGCCGCGTTCAAGAATGCCGCGCTGAAATTCAACGCGCCCGGGGCGTTTGCGCAACTTGTCGAGGCTGCGCGCGCGCAGCCTGAGCGCGGCCGCTTGGTGCGTTTCCCCCATCATCGCTTTCAGCGCCGGCTGCACCAGCACGTAGAAAGTCACCATCACCGACACCGGGTTGCCCGGCAGCCCGAAATAGGCGGTGTCGCCGATGCGCCCGAACGCGAGCGGCCGGCCGGGTTTGACCGCGACTTTCCAGAAATGCACCCGGCCGAGTTGCGCCAGGATCTCTTTAACATAGTCGGCCTCACCGACCGACACGCCGCCCGAAGTGATGACCGCATCGGCCGCCGTCGCTCGCCCGAACGCCTCGATCAGCGCCGCACGGTCGTCGGCGACGATGCCGAGGTCGGAGATTTCGACGCCGAGACGGGTGAGCATTCCAAACAAGGTGTAACGGTTGCTGTCGTAGATCTGCCCCGCGGCGAGCGGTTCGCCGGCGGGGCGCAGTTCGCTGCCGGTCGAGAAAAACGCGACTTTGAGAGGTCTCGTCACCGTCGCTTCGGTGGCTCCGACCGACGCGAGCAGGCCGACGTCGGCGGGACTCAGGCGCCGCCCGGCGTCGAGCACTTTCTCACCGGCGGCGACGTCTTCACCGGCGAGGCGCACGTTCTGCCCCTTGCGGTGACCGCCGCCGATCCTGACGCCGCCGCCGCTTGCCTCGGCCTGCTCCTGGATCACCACTGTGTCGCAGTCGGCGGGCAGCACCGCGCCGGTCATAATGCGCACACATTCGCCGGCGCCGACCCCGCCCGCGTAGGGGCGTCCGGCGAGCGCCTTGCCGACGACCTTGAATTCGCCCGCTCCCGACCGGGGCAGGTCACGCAGACGCAGCGCGTAGCCGTCCATCGCCGAGTTGGCGTGCCCGGGCACGTTGATCGTCGAGTTCACCGTTTGCGCGAGGACTCTGCCGAGTGCGGCGCGCAGCGGCAATGTTTCGGTATCGGCGACGGGCGCGACCGTGGACATGATGCGCTCGGCGGCTGCGGCGATCGGCAAAGAGCCCGGATCGTAATCGTCCTGGCAACTCGGGTCATGCAGCGGCGCCTGTTCCGCGGCGGGTTTCATCGTCAAGGCCCCGCGTGTCCGGTTTTGAGCAGAACGTACAAGGCGCCGTCGCCGCCGTCTTTCAATTGTGCGGGGCAATACGCAAGCACTTTGCGGTGATGGGACAGCCAACTGCGGACTGCCGGCCTGAGCACGGGTTTGCCGGGCGAATGGACACCCTTGCCGCAGATCACGCAGGCATAGCGGATGTCGTTGTTCAAGCAGTGGTCTATGAACTCGCTCAGGGGCTGATGAGCCTCGTCGCGCTTCAGGCCGTGCAGGTCAATCTTCCGGTCATCGTTGAGGGGGAATTTCCCCTGCTTCAGGCGGCGCATCTCCTTGTGTTGTACGCCTGCGCGCATGAATTCGGCCGGAATGTTTTTGGTTGTCGCCGGCGCGCCGGTGGGTGGGCGCGGCTGCGGGTGCCGTGTGCCGTGCGGTTGCGGCGGGCGCTCGCGTTTCCCGTGTTTAACCTCGGTTTGCTCGATCAGATCACGGAAAGTTTCTTCGCCGGTGTGATTGTTTTCAGACATTGCTCGTTGCTTGCCCGTTGTTTCATTCGGTTGCCGCACATTATGATATACCGTAATATAAAAACCGCACACCCGCCGATTTGATGCACATATTGATCAGCAATGACGACGGCTACGACAGTCCGGGGCTCAGGATCCTCGCGTCGTCGTTCGCCGCGTCCGACAAAGTGTCGGTGGTCGCGCCGGACCAGGACCGCAGCGCCGCGAGCAATTCGCTGACACTCGACCGCCCCCTGCGCATCACCCGCATATCCGAAAACATATACGCGGTGAACGGCACGCCGACCGATTGCGTGCACCTCGGCGTGACCGGCCTGTTCAAGGACGCGCCGCCCGACATGGTGTTGTCGGGCGTCAACCACGGCGAAAATCTGGGCGACGACGTGGTGTATTCGGGCACCGTCGCGGCGGCGATGGAGGGGCGCTATCTGGGATTCCCCGCGGTCGCGGTGTCGATCGTTTCGCTGCGCCCGCGCCATCTCGACACCGCCGCCAAAGTCACCAGGCGGCTGATCGGGCATTTGAAAAACGCGGCGCTGCCGCGTGAGATCATCCTTAACGTCAACGTGCCCGACGTGCCGTTGCACGACGTCAAGGGCTTCAAAAGCACCCGGCTCGGCAACCGCCACGTCGCCGAGCCGGCGATCGAGGACAGCGACCCCCGCGGCGAACCGATCTACTGGATCGGCGCGCCCGGTCCCGAGCAGGACGCGGGGTCCGGCACCGACTTTCACGCGGTCGCCGCCGGTTACGTTTCGGTGACGCCTTTGCACGTTGACCTGACCCGCCACCGCCACCTCGAAACCGTCGGCGACTGGCTCGGAAGTTTGCGCTGAGCGGCGATGCGCGAGACGGAACACCGATTCCAGTACGCGTGTGAGCGGCTCGTCTCCGAACTCGAATTCAAAGGCATCGCCGACCGCCGGGTGCTCGATGCGGTCGGGCGCGTGCCGCGGCACCGTTTCGTTGATCCGGGTTTCGCCAATCTCGCTTACGCCGATCAGGCGCTGCCGATCGGCCACGATCAAACCGTGTCGCAGCCGTACATCGTCGCGTTTATGACCCAACTGCTGATCGCCAATGGCGTGCCCGAAGTCGTGCTCGAGGTCGGCACCGGTTCGGGTTATCAGACGGCGGTGCTGTCGCTGCTCGTTCCCCGCGTGTTCACGATCGAGCGCATCGGCGCATTGCACAGCGCCGCACGCGCACTGTTGACGGAACTCGACTGCCGCAACGTGAATTTCCGTTGCGCCGACGGCGGCAAGGGCTGGACGCAATTCGCGCCGTACGGCGGCGTCATCGTCACCGCGGCTTCAAAAGAAGCGCCGCCCGCGCTGCTCGACCAACTCGCCGTCGGCGGCCGCATGGTCGTGCCCGTCGGTGAAGAGGACCAGCACCTGATGCTGGTCAGGCGCAACGAGCACGGCTACAAGAAAGAGCGCCACTTCGGGGTTAAGTTCGTGCCGCTGGTCGGTTGAGTGAAGGGGTTGTTGTTTCCCCTTGTTTGACGGCTATGGGGTAATGGCGTTGCATCTGCGGGCAGTCTTAATAAAAATCATTGTCGTATCGCATGAGTCTCCGCAAGACATTCAGGCAAATATTCGGGAAACCGGTTCTTCCTTTGGTTCGGCGTAAAGTCGCCGGGACGGGCTTTTGGTACGTTGATATTGCGCGTACTTCCTCCACCTCTCTTAAAACGGAACTCGATGCCCGGTTTGGCTGGCCTTATGGTAAAGACCGGCGGATTGACTTCATCGGCGAGGCAACGAAAAAATCGCTTGCAACTCGCTTTGCCGGCGGGCGGATTTTCCGCTTGCCCGATCATTTAACGGCATTGGAGATGCGGAAACTGCCGGGACACGAACTTTGGCAAAGGCGGTTCACTTTTAGCGTCATCAGGAATCCGTGGGAAAGATATGTATCACTTTACATTTTTCATTGTGGAATGCCCCTTTCCCCCTCTCAGATGAGAGCGCCTTTTAAGAGTGTCCTGTTCGCAAAATACCGCTCACGCGCGCAGTCATGGCTTCCGGCGAATAAACTGCTGTGCGACGAAGAAAACAACCTGCTGGTGGACTTTGTCGCAAGATATGAAAATCGGCGGGAGGATCTCGCGCACGTAGGCGAACGGATCGGTTTTCCGGAATTGGGAGAGTCCTTAAAAATCAGTACATCCGCTTCAAGGTCTCATTTCCGCGAATATTACGACGACGAGTTGCGCGATAAAGTCGCGGAAATTTCCCGGTGGGAAATAGAGCGGTTCAACTACTCTTTTGACGGATAACTTCGTATTGCGCCCGCGCGGGGAAAGAGGTTTCCGGCGTACCGTTGGCGCTTGTCGGCATTGCAGCGGCGGTGCTGGTTTCTTTTTAAGGCCGGCCGGCCGCAGGCGGCGGCCGTCCCGTTATATGACATATAATGCAACGGATTATGCCCGCCCCGAAAGCAGAAATAGCCGGCACGTTCAAATTGAACGAGCGCGTTGTCGTCTATCACGGGGATTGCCTGGCCCTGTTGGAACAAATACCGGATCGTTCCATCCAATTGATCGTTACGTCGCCCCCTTACAATATCGGCAAGGAATATGAGAAGAAAACCGGCCTCAATCAATACCTCGAAAGCCAGGCGGGGGTGATAAAAGAGTGTGTCCGTGTTCTTTCCGATACCGGCAGCATCTGCTGGCAAGTCGGGAATTACGTGGATGACGGGGCTATTGTTCCTCTTGACGCCGCCCTGTATCCGGTATTTTCCGATCTGGGGCTGGTGATGAGAAATCGGATAATCTGGTACTTTGAACACGGGCTGCATTGTTCAAAAAGATTTTCCGGGCGCCACGAAACGATCATCTGGTTCACTAGAAAGGCAAAGGATTATGTTTTTAACCTCGATCCCGTTAGAGTTCCGCAAAAGTACCCGGCCAAAAAGTATTTCAAAGGACCAAAGGCGGGACAATATTCGTGTAATCCGCTGGGGAAAAATCCCGGGGACGTTTGGGACGTTCCCAACGTCAAAAGCAATCACGTGGAGAAAACGGAGCATCCCTGCCAGTATCCGGTGGAGTTGGTCGAGCGGCTGGTGCTGTCGCTGACAAACCGGGACGACTGGGTGCTCGATCCGTTTTTGGGAGCCGGCAGTTCCATTATTGCGGCCATTCGTCACGGCAGACGCGGCGCAGGCGCGGAGACGGAAGAACAATACGTTGACGTATCCGGAAGCAGAATACGGCGCGCTTTCGCGGGCACGTTGCGCACGAGACCCATGCACAAGCCGAAGTATGCCCCGGCGTTGATGAACAGCAAGTTAGCCGTGTTGCCGTAAGTCATTGTTCGCACCTTTGTATCACACGGTGAAATCCTGGTCGTCGCGTGCCGCCGCCGACAAGTACCTGTTCGCGTTGAGTTTCGCCGAGTCGTCTTTCTTCCCGGTGCCGCCCGACGTGCTGCTCGCGCCGATGTGCGCGGTGCGCCCGCAGCGTGCGATGTATCTCGCGGCGATGACGACTTTGTTTTCGGTCGGCGGCGGCGTCGCGGGTTACGCGCTCGGGTATTTCGCGTTCGATCTGATCACGCCGTGGCTCGAGGGCGGCGCGTTTTGGGAACGCTACGAGACGGCGGCGGCGTGGTTCGACGAATGGGGCGCGGCGGTCGTCTTCATCGCGGGCTTCAGCCCGATCCCCTACAAGGTTTTCACGCTCGGCGCCGGCGCGCTCGGGCAAAATCTCGCGGTGTTCGTCGTCGCGTCGCTGGCCGGGCGCGGCGCGCGCTTTTTTCTGGTCGCGTTGCTGCTGAAGTGGGCGGGGCCGAGAGTACTGCCGGTGATCGAGCGGCGCATCGAGGTGTACGGCTGGCTCGCGCTCGCCGCGCTGGTGCTGCTGGCGTTGGCGCTGTACCTGGCATGAACACCGGGCAATTTGAAAGGATCGAGCGGCTCCCGCCGTACGTGTTCTCGATCGTCAACCGGCTGAAGGCCGAAGCCCGGGCGCGCGGCGACGATATCGTTGATTTCGGCATGGGCAACCCCGACCGCCCGACGCCCGCGCACGTCGTCGCCAAACTGGTCGAAGTCGCGCAGCGGGACGACACCCACCGCTATTCGTCCTCGCGCGGGATCCCGCGCCTGCGCGGTGCGGTGTGCGACTGGTACCGGCGCAGGTTCGGCGTCGAACTCGACCCCGAAGAGCAGGCGATCGTCACGATCGGCTCGAAAGAAGGCATCGCGCACCTGATGCTGGCGATGCTGAAGCCGGGAGACTGTGCGCTGGTGCCGGCGCCGGCCTATCCGATCCATCCCTACAGTTGCGTGATCGCGGGCGCCGACGTGCTGTACGTGCCGCTGCTGTCGGAACCGGATTTTTTTGACGAACTGCAGAAACTGATCCACGACGCCTGGCCGAAGCCGAAGTTGTTGATCTTGAACTTTCCGAGCAACCCGACCGCGCGCTGCGTGGAACTGCCGTTTTTCGAGAAAGTTGTGGAACTCGCGCGCGAGCACCGCTTGTGGGTGATTCACGACGTTGCCTACGCCGAGATTTCGTTCGACGGCTACCGTCCGCCTTCGATCCTGCAAGTGCCGGGCGCCGCGGAACTCGCGGTCGAGTTTTATTCTCTATCCAAGACCTATAATATGCCCGGTTGGCGGGTCGGTTTTATGTGCGGTTGTCGCGAGTTGGTTGCGGCACTCGAAAAGATCAAGTCTTATCTGGACTACGGTCTGTTCACGCCGATCCAGGTCGCGGCGATCGCGGCGCTCGAAGGGCCGCAGGACTGCGTCGAGGAGACCAGGGAAACCTACCGCAAAAGGCGCGACGTGTTGTGCGAGGGACTCAATAAACTCGGCTGGGCGATCGAGAAGCCGCGGGCGACGATGTTCGCGTGGGCGCCGGTGCCCGCGCCTTACCGCGACGCGGGCTCGCTCGAGTTTTCCAAGCACCTGCTGAACCGCGCCCAGGTCGCGGTGTCGCCGGGCGCCGGTTTTGGCCGCCACGGCGAGGGTTACGTGCGGTTCAGCCTGATCGAGAACGAGCACCGCATCAGGCAGGCGTTGCGCAACATCAAGCGCATGTTTCAGGAGGCAAGGTGATGCATCGTCCGGTTGTCCGCCGCGTCGCGGGGGATCTGCGCGTCGTGCGCGCGCTCCAAAAACCGCAGCGTCGGGCCGGTCGCGTCACGCCGGGGGGACCGCCGTGAAGCCCGTCCGGGTCGGTATCCTGGGACTGGGCACCGTCGGTTGCGGTACGCTCGAAGTGCTGCGTCGCAATGCCGATGAGATCGTGCGCCGCGCCGGTCGCGGTATCGAGGTGGTCAGGGCCGCGGTGCGCGACCCGGGCAAGCAGCGCCCGGCGGCGCTCGACGGTATCGAGGTCGGCGCCGATCCGTTTGCGGTCGTGCATGACGACTCGCTCGACGTCATCATCGAGTTGATCGGCGGCTCGCGTCCGGCCCGCGAACTCGTGCTCGCAGCGCTCGCCTCAGGCAAGCACGTGGTCACCGCGAACAAGGCGCTGATTGCGCAATACGGCAACGAGATTTTCGCCGCGGCGTCCGACCGGGGCGCGGTGGTTGCTTTCGAGGCCGCGGTCGCCGCCGGGATCCCGATCATCAAGGCGATCCGCGAGGGGCTGTCGGGCAACCGCGTGCTGTGGCTCGTCGGCATCATCAACGGCACCGGCAATTTCATCCTCTCGGAGATGTACAGCGAGGGCCGGTCTTTTGAAGACGCGCTGGCGCGCGCGCAATTGCTCGGTTACGCCGAAGCCGATCCCGCGTACGACGTCGAGGGCATAGACGCCGCGCACAAATTGACGATCATGGCCTCGATTGCGTTCGGCATCCCGCTGCAATTCGACCGCGTCAACGTCGAGGGCATCGCCGGTCTCGACCCGCAGGACGTCGTTTACGCGGGTGAACTCGGCTACCGCATCAAGCATCTCGGCATCGCCAAACGCACCAACGGCGGTCTCGAGTTGCGGGTGCACCCGGCGCTGGTGCCGCAAAAGCGCCTGCTCGCGAACGTCGAGGGCGTGATGAACGCGGTGGTCGTCACCGGCGACGCGGTCGGGCCGACGCTGTATTACGGCGCCGGCGCCGGCGCCGAGCCGACGGCCTCGGCGGTCGTTGCCGATCTGGTGGACGTGGTCAGGGCGCTGACCGCGGACCCCGGCAACCGCGTGCCGCATCTCGCGTTTCAGCCCGACGCGCTGTCCGACATCGAAGTGATCGGCATCGCCGAGGTGGTGACGGCGTATTACCTGCGCCTGACGGTCGAAGAGCAGGTCGGCGTGCTCGCAAAAGTCACGCACGCGCTCGCCGAGCACAACATCAGCATCGAGGCGGTGCTGCAAAAGGAATCGGGCGACAGTGTGCCGGTGCCGGTGGTGCTGCTGACCTACCGCGTGCGTGAATGTGATCTCGACGCGGCGCTCACCGAGATCGAAGCCTTTGATTTCGTCACCGCGCCGCCCGTCAAGATCCGGGTGGAGACGCTGGATTGAGCGCACCCGCCGGCCTGATCGCGCGTTACCGCGAACGTCTGCCGCTGCCGCCCGACGCGCGCGTCGTGAGCCTCGACGAGGGCTCGACGCCTTTGATCCGCCTGCATAACCTGCCCGCCAAGGCCGGCGTCGAACTCGAGATCTTCGTCAAGTACGAGGGACTTAACCCGACCGGCTCGTTCAAGGACCGCGGCATGACGGTGGCGGTTACCCAGGCGTTGCACGCGGGCAAGCGCGCCGTCATCTGCGCGTCCACCGGCAACACTTCGGCGTCGGCCGCCGCGTATGCCGCGCGCGCGGGGCTTGCCGCTTTCGTGCTCATCCCCGCGGGCAAGATCGCGCTGGGCAAACTCGCGCAGGCGATGATCGAGGGGGCTTCCATCATCCAGATCAAGGGCAACTTCGATCAGGGCATGCAGTTGGTCAAAGAAGTGGCGGAAGAAGCGGGCATGGCGATCGTCAACTCGATCAACCCGTACCGCTTGCAGGGGCAGAAGACCGCCGCTTTCGAGATCGTTGAAACGCTGGGGGCGCCGCCCGACTACCACTGCATTCCGGTCGGCAACGCCGGCAACATCAGCGCCTACTGGATGGGTTACTGCGAAGCCGCCGGCGAGGACAGCGAGTGCATGGCGCACGCGCGCGACTTGCTCGGTGATGCTTTTCGCGCCGGCGCCGCGTTCACTGCGACTCGCCCGAAGATGGTCGGCTATCAGGCGAGCGGCGCCGCGCCGATCCTGCGCGGGCACAAAGTTGACAACCCCGAAACCGTCGCAACCGCGATCCGCATCGGCAATCCGCAAAGTTGGCAGCAAGCCGAAGCGGCGGTGCGCGAATCCGGCGGCTGGTTCGACGAATGTAGCGACGCCGAGATCCTCGCGGCGCAGAAGACGCTGGCGTCGTGCGAGGGGGTGTTCTGCGAGCCGGCGTCGGCGATCTCGATCGCCGGCCTGATCAAGGACGCCCGCGCCGGCCGCATCCCGCGGGGCGCGCGCGTAGCGTGCACGCTGACCGGCCACGGGTTGAAGGATCCCGACACCGCGATCAGTCAGTCTCAGGGCAACGTCGTCAGCGTCGAGGCGACCCTCGACGAAGTGCGGCGCGTTTGCACGCCGCAATGATCCGGGTTGCGCACGCTGCCGGGCGCGGGGGGCGCGCGCAGCGTGCACGCCGGCCGGCCACGGATTGAAGGATCCCGACACCGCGATCAGTCAGTCTCAGGGCAGCGTCGTCAGCGTCGAGGCGACCTTCGACGAAGTGCGGCGCGTTTGCACGCCGCAATGATCCGGGTTGCGCACGCTGCCGGGCGCGGGGGGGGCGCGGGGGGGGCGCGCAGTGTGCACGCCGACCGGCCACGGATTGAAGGATCCCGACACCGCGATCAGTCAGTCTCAGGGCAACGTCGTCAGCGTCGAGGCGACCTTCGACGAAGTGCGGCGCGTTTGCACGCCGCAATGATCCGGGTTGCGCACGCTGCCGGGCGCGGGGGGCGCGCGCAGCGTGCACGCCGGCCGGCCACGGATTGAAGGATCCCGACACCGCGATCAGTCGGTCTCAGGGCAACGTCGTCAGCGTCGAGGCGACCTTCGACGAAGTGCGGCGCGTTTGCACGCCGCAATGATCCGGGTTGCGCACGCTGCCGGGCGCGGGGGGCGCACGATCACAAGGGGTACGGCGGCTGTGACCGGATCACCCATGCGCCGGCCAATCGCAATAGTCGGACGGACAAGTTCACTCACCCCGCACCGCCGCACATTGGATACAATACGCGTCTTAATCAACGCGGAGATTTTCGATGACCGGGCGGACGCTGTACGACAAATTGTGGTCGGACCACCTGATTTATCAGGAGGACGGCGGCTATTGCCTGATTTATATCGATCGGCACCTGGTTCACGAGGTGACTTCGCCGCAGGCGTTTGCGGGGCTGCGTCTCGCCGGCAGGGCTTTGTGGCGCAAGTCGTCCATCGTCGCCGTGCCCGACCATAGCGTGCCGACGACCGCGCGCGACGTGGAGATCGAGGACCCGGTGGCGCGCAAACAGGTCGCCGCGCTCGAGCGCAACTGCCGCGAGCACGGACTCACTTTCTACGACATCCGCGATCCGCGGCAGGGCATCGTGCACGTCATCGGCCCCGAACAGGGCGCGACTTTGCCGGGCATGACCGTCGTGTGCGGCGATTCGCATACTTCGACGCACGGCGCGTTTGCGACCCTGGCGATGGGGATCGGCACTTCGGACGTCGAACACGTGCTTGCGACGCAATGCCTGCTGACAAAGAAGGCCGACGACATGCGCGTCGCCCTGGAGGGCGAATTGCAGCCCGGCGTCTGTGCAAAGGACATGGCGCTTGCGATCATCGGCGGCATCGGCACCGCCGGCGGGAGCGGCTGCGCGGTCGAGTACGCCGGCGGCGCAGTACGCGGGTTGTCCATGGAGGGGCGCATGACCTTGTGCAACATGACCATCGAGATGGGCGCGCGTGCCGGCATGATCGCGTTTGACGGTGTCACGGCCGAGTACCTCACGGGGCGCCCCGGCGCGCCGGCCGGCGCGTTGCGGGAGAAGGCGCTCGCCGAGTGGGAGCGTCTGCAATCCGACGACGACGCGGTTTTCGCGCGCGAAGTCAAGGTGGACGCCGCAACGATCGAGCCGCAAGTGACCTGGGGCACGTCGCCTGAGATGGTGACGGACGTCGGCGGGCGTGTACCCGACCCCGACGCCCAGCCCGATCCGGTCAAGGCCGGCGATATGCGCCGCGCGCTCGAATACATGGATCTCAAGCCCGGCACCGCGATCCAGGACATCGTGCTCGACAAGGTCTTCATCGGTTCGTGCACCAACGCGCGCATCGAGGATTTGCGCGCCGCCGCCGCCGCCGTCGCGGGCGGAAAAGTCGCGGCGACGATCAAGCAGGCGCTGGTGGTGCCGGGTTCCGGGCAGGTCAAATTGCAGGCCGAGGCCGAAGGGCTGGACAAAGTCTTCACCGACGCGGGGTTTGAGTGGCGCGAGCCGGGCTGCTCGATGTGTCTCGGCATGAACAACGACCGCTTGCAGTCGGGCGAGCGCTGCGCCTCGACTTCCAACCGTAATTTCGAAGGGCGCCAGGGGCAGGGCGGGCGCACCCATCTGCTCAGCCCCGCGATGGCCACCGCGGCGGCGATTGCGGGGCATTTTGTTGATATTCGCGTGTGGCCGCCGTCGAGGGAGCACTGAGTCATGCGGTCGTTTCGCCTCCATCGGGGCCTGGTCGCGCCGCTCGACCGCGGCAACGTGGATACCGACGCGATCATTCCGAAGCAGTATTTGAAGTCGATCGAGCGCACCGGTTTCGGCGCCAACCTGTTCGACGACTGGCGCTATCTCGACCCGGGCGAAGCCGGGCAGGATCATTCAAAGCGCCGCCCGAACCCGGACTTCGTGCTGAACCGTCCGCGCTACCGCGGTGCCTCGATCCTGCTCGCGCGCGACAATTTCGGTTGCGGCTCCTCGCGCGAGCACGCGGTGTGGGCTTTGCTCGAGTACGGTTTCCGCGTCGTGATCGCGTCCGGATTCGCCGACATCTTTTACACCAACGCGCTCAAGAACGGCCTGTTGCCGGCGGCGCTGCCGGCGGCGCGGGTGGACGCATTGTTCGCGCGCACCGAGGCACGCGAGGGCTTTGCTTTGACCGTTGACCTCGACGCGCAGCGCGTGCGCGACGACGGCGGGGAATGGCCGTTCGAGATCGAACCGTCCTACAAGCGGCGCCTGCTCGCAGGCCTCGACGACATCGGCTTCACGCTCGCACTCGCCGACCGCATTCGTGACTACGAACGCCGTCGTGCCGAGCGCGCGCCGTGGTTGTTCCCGTCGTCGTAACCGCGCCGTGTCCTCAATCTTGTTGCTGCCGGGGGACGGCATCGGGCC
Organism: Candidatus Oxydemutatoraceae bacterium; assembly: GCA_965211995.1. Taxonomy (GTDB): domain Bacteria; phylum Pseudomonadota; class Gammaproteobacteria; order Poriferisulfidales; family Oxydemutatoraceae; genus CAYFZO01. The sequence goes on along the minus strand of OZ243040.1, from coordinate 1,366,200 downwards.
CGAAGTCATCGCGCAGGCCGAGAAGGTTATCGCGGCGTTGCGCGCCGGCGGGCTTGCGCTTGAGGTCGAGCACGGACTCATCGGCGGCGCCGCGTACGACGCCCGCGGCCGGCCTTTGCCCGACGAGACGCTTGCGCGCGCACGCGCGTGCGACGCGGTCTTGATGGGGGCGGTCGGCGGCCCGAACTACGACGCGCTCGACTGGGCCTTGCGCCCCGAAGCCGGTCTGCTCGCGATCCGCAAAGCGCTCGGCCTGTTTGCGAACTTGCGCCCGGCGCGGTTGTTCCCCGAACTCGCCGCGGCCTCGACCTTGAAGCCCGAAGTGATCGCCGGTCTCGACGTGCTGATCGTGCGCGAGTTGATCGGCGGCATCTACTTTGGCGAACCGCGCGGCGAGCGCCGCGACGAGCGCGGCTTGCGCGAGGGCTTCAACACAATGGTGTACGCCGAGGACGAGATCGCGCGCGTCGCGCACGTTGCGTTCGCCGCCGCGCGGCGGCGCAACGGTCGCGTGTGCTCGGTGGACAAGGCCAACGTGCTGGAGGTGTCGAAACTGTGGCGCGAGACGGTCGCGGCGGTGGCCGGTGACTACGCCGACGTCGAGTTAACGCACTTGTACGTGGACAACGCGGCGATGCAGTTGGTGCTTGCGCCGACTCAGTTTGACGTGATCCTGACTGCCAACCTGTTCGGCGACGTTTTGTCGGATCTCGCGGCGATGCTGACCGGCTCGATTGGGATTTTGCCGTCGGCGTCTTTGAACGCGGACGGCAAGGGCTTGTACGAGCCGGTGCACGGCTCGGCGCCGGACCTCGCCGGCACCGGCAAGGCGAACCCGCTCGCGGCGATCTTGTCGCTCGCGATGCTGCTGCGTCATTCGCTGGGTGAAGACGCCGCCGCCGAGCGCGTCGAGCGCGCGGTGCGCAAAGCGCTCGCCGCAGCGCGCACCGCCGACCTCGATTCGTCCGCGCGCCTGGCGACGACCGGTGAGATGGGTGACCTGGTGTCTGAATTTTGTTCGTCATAAACGGCGGTTTTCACTCAAGGCGCGGACATATTCGGTAAACTGATAAACCATGAATAGCCCCGTCAATATCGCGGTGGTCGGCGCCACCGGCGCGGTCGGCGAGCAGATGCTGAACGTGCTGGCGGCACGGGATTTTCCGGTCGCCGAACTCTATCCGCTCGCGCGCGCGAGCTCGGCGGGCAAGCGCGTGCGTTTCAAGGGGCGCGACGTCGAGGTCGGCGATCTCGCGGCGTTCGACTTTGCACGGGTGCGGATCGGCCTGTTCTCGGCCGGGGCGCCGGTGTCGCGGGAATACGCCCCGCGCGCGGTGGCCGCGGGCTGCGTCGTGATTGATAACACCTCGCAGTTCCGTTGCGACGACGCCGTGCCGCTGGTCGTGCCCGAGGTCAACCCCGAGGAGATCGCAAACTACACCCGCACCGGCATCATCGCGAACCCGAATTGCTCGACCATACAGATGGTGGTCGCGCTCAAGCCTTTGCACGACCGCTTCCGTGTCACCCGCGTCAACGTCGCGACTTATCAGGCGGTGTCGGGCACCGGCCGGGCGGCGCTCGCCGAGATGCGCGCGCAAAGCCGCGCGCTGCTCGACGGCGGGCGCGCCGAGACGCGCGTGTATCCCAAGCAGATCGCGTTCAACGCGTTGCCTCAGATAGATGCGTTCATGGACAACGGCTACACCCGCGAAGAGATGAAGATGGTGTGGGAGACGCGCAAGATCCTCAAGGACGAAAACGTTTTGATCAATCCGACGGCGGTGCGGATACCGGTGGCGTACGGTCATTCGGAGGCGGTGCACGCCGAGTTCGCCGAGGAGGTGTCGGCGGCTGAAGCGCGCGAGTTGCTGGCGCGTGCGCCCGGCGTCAGCGTGCTCGACGAGCGCAAGGACGGCGGTTACCCGACGGCGGCGACCGAAGCGGCGGCCTGCGACGACGTATTCGTCGGGCGCATCCGCGAAGACGTCTCGCATCCGCGCGGCCTCGATCTGTGGGTCGTCAGTGACAACCTGCGCAAGGGCGCCGCCACCAACAGCGTGCAAATTGCGGAGATCCTGCTGCGCGAGTATCTGTAAGCGGCGCGCGCATGAGATACGCGGCGGGGATCGAATACGACGGCGGTGATTTCCACGGCTGGCAAACCCAGTCGCATGCGCGCAACGTTCAGGATTGCGTCGAGGCGGCTTTCTCCAAAGTCGCCGCCGAACCCGTTGCAGTAGTCTGTTCCGGGCGCACCGACGCCGGCGTGCACGCGCTTGAACAAGTCGTGCACTTCGACGCCCGGGCCCAAAGACGACCGTCCGAGTGGCGGCGCGGCGCCAACGCCAACCTGCCCGAAGACGTCGCGGTGCATTGGGTCAAGCCGGTGGACGACGATTTCCACGCGCGGTTCAGTGCGCGCCGGCGTTGCTACGGCTACGTGATCCTGAACCGCCCCGAGCGCTCGGCGCTGCATCGGCGCACCGCCACCCACGTGCACCGCCCGCTTGACGCCGGCGCGATGCGGCGCGCGGCGCAGGCCGTGGTCGGCGAGCACGACTTCAGCAGTTTCCGTGCCGCCGGCTGTCAGGCGCGCAGCCCGGTGCGCCGCGTGTTCAGCGTTGACACGCGGCGCGCCGGCGAATTCGTCGAGATCATCGTTTGCGCTGACGCTTTCCTGCAGCAGATGGTCAGAAACATCGCGGGCGTGCTGATCGCGGTCGGCGCCGGCGCGCAGCCCGAAGCATGGGTCGGCGAAGTGCTCGCGCGCCGCGACCGCACGCAGGGCGGCGTCACCGCCGCCGGTTGCGGCTTGTATTTGCTCGGCGTCGAATACGCTGCGCGTTATGGGATTGCGCGGGCGTTTGCGAATCACGCGGGCGGTGAACGTCAAGGCGGATTCTCAATTGTAACCGGCAAGTTGCGGACCGAATGACGCCGGTATCCGAGCGCCGTTCGTCTATAATAAGCGGCGCCGAACCGCGTAAAAAAACGGCTCAGGCTGATCCATCCACGCGCGCAGAGAGACTTAGGGCGCCGCTTGAGCATAAAAATTAAGGAATGTCATGGCTGAAACTAAGACGAGAATGGAGATCGAAGGCACTCCGTATTCTTTTAAAACGTCGCACCCCCCGGTGCTTGAGGAATTGTCTTATCGAGTCCTGGAAATGAGGAAAGCGGGGCGGCTTACGCCGGAGATCTTAGCGGACCTAAGAAAGTTTTTTCGGATAAAAAATATATATCATTCAAACGCGATCGAAGGAAATGCCCTGAATATGGAGGAAACGAAGCAAGTCGTCGAGTTGGGGCTTGCTATTACCGGAAGATCACTGGTGGATCAGGCCGAAGCGAAAAATTTGAATGCAGCCCTGGATTTTGTCGAGGAACTTGCAATTCCCCCGGCGAAGCCGATTACAGAAACGGATATAAAGCAGCTTCATCAACTTGTTTTAAGGGGTCTTGATGATGAAAATGCCGGCAGTTATAGAACCAAAGCCGTAGAAATTGGCGGCTCTGAGTATAAACCTCCCGCGCCTGAATCAGTGCGTGCGGAAATGGAGTTATTCGGGCGGTGGATGTCATCGGTGTCGCTTGAAGACAACGGCCATGGGCGGATGGAAGCGATTCTTTGCGCGGCGGCGGCGCACACGTGGTTTGTAACCATTCATCCGTTCATTGACGGCAACGGGAGAGTGGGGAGATTGCTGATGGACCTTATATTGATGCGTTATGGTTGTCCGCCGGCGATTATCACAAAAGAGGGCCGGTTTGGATATTACGCCGCCTTGGAAGATTCACAAGGCACCGATTTATCTTCTTTCATTGCCGTGGTGGTGAAATGTATCAATGCAAGCCTTGAAGAGTACGAGGAAGCGACCCAGGAACAGCGCGAACAGCAAGAGTGGGCCGCCAATTACGCTTCCAGGACCGAACATAGCGAGTTAATGCGCACCGAGAACGAGTATGAAATGTGGAGAAGCGCAATGACTCTATTGTGCGGTCATTTCCGAAGATCGGTGGAACTAATCAGCGCTTCCGCCAAAGTGGGAAGATATTTTTTCAGGGATTTCGGGGAACTGCAATATGAAAAATATTTAAGGCTTAGAGCGGGAGAGTCAGCGAAAAAGACATGGTTTTTTCGAGTTGATTTCATCATCGGGGAGAAAACCGCCAGGTATCTTTTTTTCTTTGGTTTCACGACTTCAGGCCTCATGCAAAACGCAGAGGTAACGCTTCATCTATCCAGGGAAGAGCCCATGGGATCGTTTCATTACGAGAAATTGGAGCATCTTACCGCTCCGAATGTGCCTAGAATCGTTGAAATAGGTTATCTCCCGGAGAAAGAGAAGTTTATTTACCGGGGGAAATTGGGCCGCGGGAAAACAGATAAAATTGAAAAGATTTGCGAACTCTTTTTTGATGAGGTCAGGTCTCTTCATTTTCGGGCTTGACGGTATCCGCCTGCTCCCGGTTTAATTTTGCAAAGGCTTTTAGAATCAGCGGGGCGCCAATCCGGCCGGCGGTATAATCAATGTTCCATGCACACGCGCATCAAGATTTGCGGCGTCACCCGGCGCGAGGACCTCGAGTACGCCGCCGCGCTCGGGGTGGACGCGGTCGGCCTGGTGTTTCAGGCGTCAAGCGCACGCCGACTCGAACCGGCGTCGGCACGGGCGTTGCTGCGCCGGCGGCCGGTGTTTTTGTCGGTGGTCGCGCTGTTCATGGACGCCGCGAAGGACGAGGTGCGGCGGGTGCTCGGTGAAATTGCGGTGGACTTCATTCAGTTTCACGGCGGCGAAAGCCCCGATTTCTGTGCTTGTTTCGGCGTGCCGTACATGAAAGCGATCCCGATGGGCTCGGTCGGCGACGTCGCGTCTTACGCGCGGGGTTATCTGGACACCGCCAGCGCGTTCGTGCTCGACTCGCATCGCAGCGGGGAGATCGGCGGCACCGGCAAGGCGTTCGACTGGACCGTGTTGGAGCACGTGCGTGAGTTGCCGCTGATACTCGCGGGCGGTTTGACGCCGGACAACGTCGGCGCCGGCATCCGCGGCGTGCGTCCGCTCGCGGTGGACGTCGCAAGCGGCGTCGAATCCGGCACAGGCGTCAAGGACCGCCGGCTGATGCGCGAGTTCGTCGCGGCGGTGCGCGCGGCCGATGCGGGCGGAGACAATGACGGCGTCGCGGCTTAAAGGCGGTCTTGAATCCGGCGGTCCCGGCGGCGGCCACGGTCCCGACGGCGGCGGACATTTCGGCATCTACGGCGGGCGCTTCGTCGCCGAAACCCTGATCCGCCCGCTTGAGGAACTCGAAAGCGCTTATCTTCGCTGCCGCGACGACTCCGAATTTCTGGCCGAACTGCGCGACTATCTCACGCATTACGTCGGCAGGCCGAGTCCGCTGTATCACGCGAGCCGCTGGAGCGCGCAACTCGGCGGCGCGCAGATCTACCTCAAGCGCGAAGACCTCAACCATACCGGCGCGCACAAGATCAACAGCGCTTTGGCGCAGGCGTTGCTCGCCAAGCGCATGGGCAAGACGCGCGTGATCGCCGAAACCGGCGCCGGCCAGCACGGCGTTGCCGCCGCGACCGTCGCCGCGCGGTTCGGCCTCGAATGCACGGTGTTTATGGGCACCGAGGACATCCGGCGCCAAAGCCCGAACGTGTACCGCATGAAACTGCTCGGCGCCGAGGTGGTGCCGGTCGCAAGCGGTTCGTGCACGTTAAAGGACGCGATGAACGAGGCGTTGCGCGACTGGGTGACTTACGTGGACAACACTTTCTACATCATCGGCACCGTCGCGGGGCCGCACCCCTACCCGCTGATGGTGCGCGACTTCCAGTCGGTGATCGGGCGCGAGGCGCGCGCGCAGATCCTCGAAGCGACCGGCGGCCTGCCGCGTGCACTGGTCGCCTGCGTCGGCGGCGGCTCGAACGCGATGGGGTTGTTTTATCCTTTTCTGGACGATGCCGCGGTTGAGTTGTACGGCGTCGAGGCGGCCGGGCGCGGCCTCGACAGCGGCGCGCACGCGGCGTCGCTGACCGCCGGGCGTTCCGGCGTGCTGCACGGCAACCGCACCTACCTGCTCGAAACCGCCGACGGGCAGATCACGCCGACGCACTCGGTGTCGGCGGGGCTCGACTACCCGGGCGTCGGCCCCGAGCACGCGTGGCTCAAGGACCAGCGGCGCGCATCCTACGTGACGGTGGACGACGAGGAGGCGTTGCGCGGCTTTCACGCGCTGACGCGCTGGGAGGGGATCATCCCCGCGCTCGAGACCAGCCACGCGCTGGCCTTCACCGAGCGTCTTGCGCCGAAGTATGCGTGCGGCGACGGCATTATCGTGAACCTGTCGGGGCGCGGCGACAAAGACCTCGATACGGTCGCGGCGATTGAGGGCATCGAGTTGTGAGCCGTCTCGGCAATCGTTTTGAGCGTCTGCGCCAAGACGGACGCGCAGCGTTGGTGCCGTACATCACCGCCGCCGACCCGCGTCCCGAAGACACCGCCGGGCTGAGGCACGTTCTCGAGGAGGCGTTGCGCGGCTTTCACGCGCTGACGCGCCGGGAGGGGATCATCCCCGCGCTCGAGACCAGCCACGCGCTGGCCTTCACCGAGCGTCTTGCGCCGAAGTATGCGTGCGGCGACGGCATGATCGTGAACCTGTCGGGGCGCGGCGACAAAGACCTCGATACGGTCGCGGCGATTGAGGGCATCGAGTTGTGAGCCGTCTCGGCAATCGTTTTGAGCGTTTGCGCCAAGACGGACGCGCGGCGTTGGTGCCGTACATCACCGCCGCCGACCCGCGTCCCGAAGACACCGTCGGGCTGATGCACGCTGTGGTCGAAGCGGGCGCCGATATTGTCGAACTCGGCGTGGCGTTTTCAGACCCGATGGCCGACGGCCCGGTGATCCAGGCCGCGTGTGAGCGCGCGCTCGCGCACGGCGTAACCCTCGCCGACGTGCTCGGCATGGCCGCCGAGTTCCGCCGCCGCGACGGCGACACGCCGGTGGTTTTGATGGGCTATTCCAATCCAATCGAGGCGATGGGGCCGCGCAAATTCGTCGAGCGCGCCGTGCAAGCCGGAGTGGATGGCGTGATTACGGTGGATCTGCCGCCTGAGGAAGCGCAGGCCGACGGCATGCTCGACGCGTTGGAGCAGGCCGGCGTCGCCCCGATCTTCCTGCTCGCGCCGACTACGTCCGAAGAGCGTATTCGGCGCATCTGTGCCGTCGCGCGCGGCTTTCTCTACTACGTCTCGCTCAAAGGCGTCACCGGCGCGGGGCATCTCGACAGCGCCGCGGTCGCTACGCACCTCGCGGTGATCCGGCGGCACACCTCGCTGCCGCTCGCGGTCGGCTTCGGCATCAAAGACGCCGCGGCCGCCGCTGAGATCGCGATGGTCGCCGACGCGGTGGTGGTCGGCAGCGCGCTGGTGGACGTGATCGCAGGTTGCACCGACAATGGCGGCGACGCGGAGGATTGCCGCGCCGCCGCCGCCGCTTTCCTGCGGCCGATACGCGCGGCGCTCGTGGTCGGTCCCGCTTTGAAGGGCGCCGTGAACTGACGGGCGATGGGGCGATTGACGGGTGGAGCCGATGAGTTGGTATAAAAAATTGCTGCCTTCGCGCATCCGCACCGTGCGCGCTTCGCGCAAAGTGCCGCAGGGGCTGTGGGCCAAGTGCAACAGTTGCGGCGGCGTCATCTACCAGCCCGAACTCGAGCGCACTTTATACGTGTGCTCGCGCTGCGGCAGCCATATTCGCGTGTCGGCGCGCCGGCGCCTCGATATGTTCCTGGACCCGGAAGACCGCCGCGAACTCGGCACCGACGTTTCGCCCACCGACTTTCTCGGGTTCAAGGACAAGATCAAGTACAAAGACCGCCTGTCCGCCGCGCAGAAACTCACCGGCGAGAAAGACGCGCTGGTGGTGATCGAGGGGGCGCTGTCGCAACGCCCGTTGGTCGCCGCGGCGTTTGAGTTCGGCTTCATCGGCGGCTCGATGGGCTCGGTCGTCGGCGAGCGTTTCCGCGAAGGCGTCGAGCGCTGCCTGTCGCGCGACGTTCCACTGGTGTGCTTTTCAACCAGCGGCGGTGCGCGGATGCAAGAGGCGCTGGTGTCCTTGTTTCAGATGTCCAAAGTCAGCGCTCTGCTCGCGCGCCTGTCCGACCGCGGCGTACCGTTCATATCGGTGCTGACCGACCCGACCATGGGCGGCGTGTCGGCGAGTCTTGCGATGCTCGGCGACGTGATCATCGCCGAACCCAAGGCGCTGATCGGTTTCGCCGGCCCGCGCGTGATCGAGCAGACGGTGCGCCAGACGCTGCCCGCCGGGTTTCAGCGCAGCGAATTCCTGCTCGAACACGGGCTGATCGACATGATCGTGGCGCGCCCGCAATTGCGTCCGACGATCTCCAATCTGTTGTCGATCATGACGCATGGTTGAGCGCCGCCGCGCGCCGGTTGACCGAACGATCCGGTGCCGGCAACGGGCGCTCGGGGGAATGTCGATTGCACCGCCGTTATGCAAGACGCTCGGTGCGCCTTCGCCGGGCGTTAAAGAGTCGGCGCGGTTTTCCCGCCGCGCGGTGAAAGGCGCGGGTCGTCATGCGCCATAAGCGGCTGTCGGATTGGCTCGAATGGCAGGAGAAACTGCATCCGACGCCGATAGACCTCGGGCTCGAGCGCGCCCGCACGGTCGCCGGATATTGCGACGTTCTGCCCGCCGCGCGCGCGGTAATCGGCGTCGCCGGCACCAACGGCAAAGGCTCGACGGTCGCACTGCTCGAGGAGATCCTGCACCGCGCGGGCTACGCGGTCGGCGCCTACACCTCGCCGCACCTGCGCCGCTACAACGAGCGCATTCGCGTCGCTGCGACGCCGGTCGACGACCGCGAATTGTGCGAGGCGTTTGATTTCATAGACCGCTACCGCCGCGGCATCAGCCTGAGTTTTTTCGAGTTCGGCACGCTCGCCGCGTTTTACTGCTTCAAGCGCCGCCCGCTCGACGTGATCCTGCTCGAGACCGGTCTCGGCGGGCGTCTCGACGCGGTCAACATCGCCGACCTCGACGTCACGATCATCACCAGCATCGGCATAGACCATACCGAATGGCTCGGCACGAGCCGCGAAGATATCGCGAAAGAGAAGGCGGGCATCATGCGCGAGGGCCGGCCGGTGATCTGCGGCGATCTCGCGCCGCCGCGTGCGATCGCCGCCGCGGCCGCGGAAAAAGGCGCGGTGCTGTATCAGATCGGCGAAGATTTTCGCCCGGAGTGCGCCGGCCGCGCTTGGCGTTTCGTGCACGGCGGCGGCGAACTTCCCGACCTGCCGAGGCCCGCGCTGTTCGGCGAGGTGCAGTTGCACAACGCCGCGTGCGTGCTGATGACGCTGGAGTGTTTGCGCGAACACCTGCCCGTCACGCCCGTCAACGTCGCTGCGGGCCTCAGGCACGTCAAACTGGAAGGGCGCTTTCAGGTGCGCGCAAACGGGCGCACGCTGATCTTTGACATCGCCCACAATCCGCACAGCACCGCGGTGCTCGCCGACAACCTGCTGCGCCTGCCGACGACCGGCTACACCCACGCGGTGTTTTCGGTGCTCGCCGACAAGGACGTCAAGGGGATGCTCGACAAACTCGCGCCGCTGGTGGATTACTGGCATCTCGCCGAGGTTCAGACGAGTCGCGCACTGAGGCTCGACGTGTTGCACGAGCAGGTCAAGAAGCACGTGTCGTCGGCGCGCACCGAGGTTTATATGTCGGTCGCCGATGCTTGCCACGGCGCGCTGTCGCAGATGCGAGAAAACGACCGGCTGCTGGTGTTCGGCTCGATGATCACGGTGGCGGAAGCATTGGGTTCCGACTTATAATGAACGCCGGGTGTGGGCGTGCCCGGTCCTTGAACCGCCTGGCCGCTCCGACCGGGCGGTCCAATCCGGGGGTTCATTCCAGGCGCAGGATCCGAGAGAAACCGTGGAACAACACCTGAAACAACGCCTGCTGGGCGCGGCCGTGATCGTGGCTCTGGGCGTCATCTTTCTGCCGGTCATCTTCGACGGCGACGGCTATCGGCAACTGTCAAACGTCGAACTCGACGTCCCCGAACAGCCGCGCATCTCTTTTGAGCAGAACTTTCCGGAGTTGTCCGGGCAGAATTCGCGGGTGGTGGTGACGCGCGAGCGGGTGGACGTCGGCGATCTGCCCGCGGGCTGGTTTGTGCGCGTCGCCGACTACGACAACATGGACGGCGCCGCGAGCCTGGTAAAGCGCCTCACTAACGGCGGCTACAAAGCCTCGTACAGAATGGTCGCAAAAGGGGGCGACGCGAGGTTTGAAGTCGAAGTCAACGCGGGCGGCGATCAGGCGGACGCGCGGGGCATCGCGGCGCGGATCAACCGAGACTACGACTTGAAAACGTCGCTGGTGCGGCGGTGAGCGCCGCATGACGGTGCTCGATATCGCAATTGCCGTGATTCTGGTGGTCTCCGTGCTGATCGGCGTCTATCGGGGTTTCATCAGGGAGTCGTTGTCGCTGGCGATATTGGCGGCGGCGTTGATTGTCGCGGCCAAGTTCTCAGAATTGCCCAAGACGTGGCTGCCGGATATCGAATTGTGGGGCTACGCGCTGACCGGCGCCGGTTTGCAATTCGGGTTGGTGTTTGCGCTGCTGTTCATCGCGGTGCTGGCCGTCGGGCACTTTGTCAACAACGCGGTTTCCGCCGCGGTGCGGCGCAGTTTTATGAGTTTGTTCGATCGTCTGCTCGGCGCCGTGTTCGGTTGCGTGCGCGGCGGCGTGATCGTTCTTGCGCTGGTGCTGCTCGCGGGGCTGACCCGGTTGCCGTTCGCCGACGGATGGCGCACGTCGCTGCTGATTCCGCCGTTTGAGTGGTCCGCGCGGTACGTGATATGCCACGCGCCGCAGGCTTATCAAAGCACGCATTACGCGTGCGTTTCAGGCGAGCCTGAACAGCGGCAACGGGAGTACTGACGTGTGCGGCGTAGTCGGCCTGTACGGAGGCACTCGCATCGGCGAGCGACTGTACGACGCGCTGACGCTGCTCCAGCACCGCGGCCAGGACGCCGCCGGCATCGTTACGAGCGACCTCGACACCGGCCATATTCACCAGCGCAAAGCCGGCGGTCTCGTGCGCGACGTGTTCCGCGGCAACCATATCACCCAACTCAAAGGGCAGGCCGGGATCGGCCACGTGCGCTACCCGACCGCGGGCACTTCGAGCACAACCGAAGCGCAGCCGTTTTACGTGAACAGCCCGTACGGCATCGCGCTCGGGCACAACGGCAACCTGACGAACTTCCCGCAATTGATGGACGAGTTGTTCGACCAGAACCTGCGTCATTTAAACACCGGCTCCGACTCCGAAGTGATCCTCAACGTGCTCGCGCACGAGTTGCTCAACCGCCGCTCGCTGATACTCGGCCCCGACCAGGTGTTTCAGGCGGTGTCGCAGGTGCATCGCCGCTGCCACGGCGCGTACGCGGCGGTGGCGCTGTTTGCGGGGCTCGGCCTGCTCGCGTTCCGCGACCCGTACGGCATCCGTCCGCTGATTTACGGCACCCGCGCAGGGAAACACGGCACCGAATACATGGTCGCATCGGAAAGCGTCGCGCTTGACTCGCTCGGGTTTGAGGTCGTGCGCGACATTGCCCCGGGCGAGGCGATCTACATCGACAAAAGCGGCGAGTTTCACGCCAGGCTCTGCGCGGGCAATGCGTCGTACCGCACCTGCATCTTCGAGTACGTGTATTTCTCGCGCCCCGACTCGATCATAGACGACGTGTTCGTGCACAAGGCGCGTATGCGCATGGGCGTCGCGCTCGCCGAACGCATCAAGCGCGAGTGGGGCGACCACGATATCGACGTAGTGATGCCGGTGCCCGACACCAGCCGCACCGCCGCGCTCGAGATGGCGATGAACCTCGGCGTGAAGTACCGCGAAGGCTTTATCAAGAACCGCTATATCGGGCGCACTTTCATCATGCCGTGGCAGACGCTGCGCGCGAAGTCGGTGCGCCAGAAACTGAATCCGCTGAGGGTCGAGTTCAAGGACAAGAACGTGCTGCTGGTGGACGACTCGATCGTGCGCGGCACGACCTCGCGTCAGATCGTGCAGATGGCGCGCGACGCGGGCGCGAGGAAAGTGTATTTTGCGTCGGCGTCGCCGCCGATCAAACACCCGAACGTGTACGGCATTGATATGCCGACCAGCGAGGAACTTATCGCGTACGGCAAAACCGTGGACGAGGTGCGTGCGGTGATCCGGGCCGACCGGCTGATCTATCAGGACCTCAAGGACCTGATCGACGCGGTGCGTCAGGGCAATCCGAAGCTCAGGCGGTTTGAATGCTCGGTGTTCGACGGCGACTACATTCACGCACTCGACGGACGCTTCTTTGAGGAACTGAGCCGCAGCCGCAAGGACTCCGCCCGCGCCCAACAACGGGAAGACGTGGTTGATCTGCGCGGCGCGGGATGAGGCTGTCCGCCGCGAAAGCCCGTGCGGCGGCGCGTTTACGCCGGCCTGCGAGCCGCCCGCGACTTAACTGGCACAGACTTGCGCGCCGGCTGCGAAGACGCTACCCGCGCCGCGCGCGCCTGCCGCTGGCGTTGGTCGGCGTCGCCGCGCAGCGGCTGTACCTGATCGAGCGCCTGCACCTGATCGGCGCTTACCGCGTTTCGACCTCGCGCTTCGGCACCGGCTCGCGCCGGGGTTCGCTGCGCACGCCGCTCGGTGCACACCGAGTACGCGAGAAGATCGGCGCCGGCTGCGCACCGCTGACATTGTTCAAGGCGCGCCGGGCCGCCGCGGGCCGCGCGGCGCCGAACCCGCTCGCGACGATCAGCACGCACGACGCCGTATGCACGCGCGTCCTGTGGCTCGACGGCCTCGAACCCGGACGCAACCGCGGCGGCGGTGTCGACAGCGCAAGCCGCTGCATCTATATACACGGCACGGTGGACGAGCGGCGCGTCGGGCGGCCCTCCTCGATCGGCTGCGTGCGCATGGGCAACGCCGACGTGATCGAAATGTTCGACGTGCTCAGGGTTGATTCGCTGGTGTATCTCGTCGGTGGCGGCGCGGGCAGGCCGTTGCAGGCGGAGGTGTCTGATGAACGGTCCGCGTGAGAGTTTGAGGCGGGTCTATGCAGCCGGCGTGCGCCGCGTGCGCGGTTTCGACGCGGTGTGCGATTATCTCGACGCACATCCCGCCGCGCACCCGTCGTCGCACCCACTGCACCTGGTGGCAATCGGCAAGGCTGCGTCGGCGATGACGCTCGGGGCACTCGCCGCCTGCGGCGGGCGGATCGCCGACGGCCTCGTGATCACCAAGCACGGTCACCTCGACCACGCCCTCGCACGGCACCGGCGTATCGCGTGCGTTGAATCCGACCATCCGGTGCCCGGCGACAACACGCTGCGCGCCGGCGAGCGGTTGCTTGCATATCTGGACGAGCACGCCGACGGCGACGCGCACTTTTTGTTTCTGCTGTCGGGCGGCGCGTCGAGTCTGGTCGAAGTGCCGCCGCCGGGCGTAGGGCTCGACGATCTGCGCAGCCTGACCGGGCAACTGCTCGCGAGCGGGTTTGACATCAACCGGATGAACCGCGTGCGCCGCGCCTTGTCGGGCATCAAGGGCGGGCGGCTCGCGGCACACCTGAAACGTTGCCCGACGTTGAGCCTGTTGATCTCCGACGTGCCCGGCGACGACCCGGGCGTGATCGGTTCGGGCCTGTTGACGCCGGTGCGCGAGAGCGTGGATGCGGACGAGTACCCCGGCGCGGTGCGCGAACTGCTCGCGCGCGCCGAACTTGTGCCCGTGCCGGATGCCGCCGAGTTCAACGCGATCGAAGCACACATCGTTGCCTGCCTGGATGACGCGAAAGACGCGTGTGTGTCCGCAGCGAGCAGTATGGATTGCAAAGTGATCGCGGCGTCGAAGTTTATCGAGGGCGACGTCGCGGAAGTCGCGACGCGGTTGTGCGGGCAATTGCGGAACTCAAACGGAGAGGTGCTGATCTGGGGCGGCGAGCCGACCGTGAAACTGCCCGCTGAGCCCGGGCGCGGCGGACGCAATCAGCAACTCGCGCTGGCTGTTGCGTTGCAGATCAAAGGGGAACCGGGCCTGTACTTTTTATCCGCGGGCACCGACGGCACCGACGGCCCGACCGACGACGCCGGTGCTTTGGTGGACGGCGCCAGCGTAAAGTTAGGCGAAGCGCAAGGGTTCGACGCCAAAGACTGTTTGCGCCGCGCCGACGCGGGTGCTTTTCTTGAAGCCTCGGGCGATCTGATCACCACCGGCCCGACCGGCACCAACGTCATGGATCTGATGATCGGGTTCAAGGACGTCAATGCGTATGCGTAAACCACCGCCGGTCATAAAACCGCGAGTTCCGCTTCTCCGTCTGTGACCGTCAGTACGCTCCCGTGCTCGTACCAATCCCCCAGCACGATCCGCCGCCACTTCCGCCCGCCGATCTCGGCGGTGTGGATCCCGGGTCGGTGCGTATGCCCGTGGATCAATTGATCCACGCCGAACCGGCGCATGTAGTCCGTGACCGTGTCGTTGCTGATGTCCATGATCTCAGGCCGCTTGAACGCGGTCGCCTGTTTGCTGACGCTGCGTAAACGCTGTGCGATGGACAGCCGTGCGCCCAACGGCAGGTTTCTGATAAGGCCGCACGACACCGGATTGCGGATGAGTTTGCGGTAGCGCTGATACGCGCGGTCGTCGGTGCACAGCAGGTCGCCGTGCATCAGCAAAGTGCGCCGGCCGTGCAGGTCAATGGTTTCGGCGGGGCCGAGCAGGCGGCAGCCGCTGTCGCGCGCAAACCGCTTGCCGATCAGGAAATCGCGGTTGCCGTGCATGAAGTAGATCGGCGTCCGTTCGCTCGTTTGGCGCAGGCACTCGACCACTTGCGCCAGCGGCCCGAGCGGCGTGTCGTCGCCGGCCCAGTATTCGAACAGATCGCCGAGGATGTAGAGCGCGTCGCCCGCGGGCGCACGTTCACGCACGAAGCGCACGAAAACGTCAATCAGTTGCGGGCGGCTTTCGTCGAGATGGCAGTCCGAGATGAAGAAAGTTTGCGCCATCGCCGCGCCGCGCCCGGCTTATTTCTTGAGCAAGACCTGCTTGACGACGATCGGGTTTTTCGGCACGTCCTGATGCCCGCTAAAAGTGGCGGTCTGCGCCGCGGCCATCTTGTTTACCGTGTCCATGCCCGCGATCACCTTGCCGAACACGCAGTAGCCCCAGCCCCGCGCGTTTTTTCCCGTATGGTTCAGGAAAGCGTTGTTCTTGAGATTGATGAAGAATTGCGACGAAGCCGAATCAGGATCGTTCGTGCGCGCCATCGCGACCGTGCCGACGTCGTTTTTAAGACCGTTGTCGGCCTCGTTCTTGACGGTTCCGAGCGTTTTCTTTTGGCTCATTTTATCGTCAAAGCCGCCGCCCTGAACGACGAAGTCCTTGATGACGCGGTGGAAGATCGTGCCGGTGTAAAAATCCCGCTCGACGTAGGCGAGAAAGTTTTTGACCGTGAGCGGCGCCTGGTCCGGATACAGTTCTAGCGTGAAGTCACCGACCGTGGTCTTGAAAACGACCTGCGGTTTCGCGGGCTGCGCGCCGACCGGCGTCGCGACGGTGAGCAGCAATACCGCCGTAAGCGCCGTGGCTAAGGCAAACAGCGAGATGAAGAGTTTTTTGACGGCTTTCATGGTTTGTTGTGCACCTGTTTAAGCATGATTAATGCCCGGGGTTAACGGAGGGGGGAAATTGTTGGATGAAAGGCGGGAGTGTATCACGCGCCCCGCCCGAATGTGCGGCAGACCGCGCATAAACGGGCGTGCCGGTTGACGCCTGACGGTGAGCTTCGTATTATTCGCCGGGACGGTCGGGGCATGGCGCAGTTTGGCAGCGCACCTGCTTTGGGAGCAGGGGGTCGGAGGTTCAAATCCTCTTGCCCCGACCAGTTTTGCAGTGCGCCTGTAGCTCATCCGGACAGAGCATCGGCCTTCTAAGCCGAGGGTAGCAGGTTCGAGTCCTGCCAGGCGCGCCAATATCAAAGGGCTTTAGGATCGGAGGAAACGCAAGCGATTCAAGTACGCATAACGCCTCCTCACCCCCGCGCGACAAACTCCTTTATCCATCCCCAATACTCATCCTCGGCGCTTCTCCAGACCCAGTGATGGCCGCCGCCTTCGATCGTCTTGAAAGTCTTGTTTTGCGAGGGGTACGCTTCATACAACGCTCGCCCCTGCTCGAAGGGCACCAACCGGTCGTGAGTGCCGTGTATGAAAAGTGCGGGAGAGTTGATGTTGCGGACTTTGCCTACCGAGTGAAACGGTTGCCCGAGCCCGGGGAACCATCCCAGCCACCTTTTTTGCGCCATCGCTTCCCCGCTGAGGAAAGGCGAGATCAGGATCAAGCCCGCGTAGTTCCGCCGCTGCGCCACCTCGACGGCGACCGCGGCGCCCAGAGATCTGCCGTAAACGTAGGTGTTGGCGGGCTCAAATTTCAATTCCTCCCTGACGTATTTCAAGGCCGCCTCGGCGTCTTCATAGACGCCGGCCTCGGTCGGCTCGCCTGCGCTTTTTCCATAGCCCCGGTAGCTAAGCATCAAAACATTGGCCATTTCGGACAATTGGATGCCGGCGGGCACTCTGAGATACACATGCCAACTGTTGCCGTGGAAGTACACGATCACTTTGTCCGAATCGGGATTGGGGAAATATAACGCTTGCAGCGTGGTCTTCCGGTCGAGCGACGGGAAAAATATCTCCCCGACTTTTGTGTCCTCGCAACCCCTCTCGGCGTTTTTGAAGTAAGAGCAGGGCGTCGTGTCCCGCGCGAGTTTCTTGGCGTGAAGAAACATGACGGTCTCAAAAATTTGTTGCCCGCATCCGGCGAGCAACAATGCCAGCGACAAACCGGCGGCTTTTAGGCAAGGTTTCAGCACCCGTTGATCTCCTTCGCGGCTTTTCAGGCGGTGTAATTTTATAAAATTTAGGATAGCAGGTTCGAATCCTGCCGGACGGGTGCGGGCGCATTTTGGCTTCGCCGGAGACCGTGCAGAAGGGGGGTTGCTTGGCAGCGAAGACCGGCCGCATCACTACCACCGGCGTCTTGTTGCCGAAGCTCCGAAAGCCCGCCGGGGCGGCGCCGAGATCGGGCACCTGGTTTAGGGCTTGGTTGCGGTCGCGCGTTGCCGCAAGCGGCCGCGACCCGGTCTGCGGCATGGAATGAGCGCCGTATCCGCGTTGAAAGGCGCGGTGAATCTTTTATAATGCTCCCGACTTTGGTGGGCGTAGCTCAGTTGGTAGAGCACAGGATTGTGGCTCCTGAGGTCGTGGGTTCAATCCCCATCGCTCACCCCACCTTTCTTGCCTGGGCCATTAGCTCAACGGTAGAGCAACTGACTCTTAATCAGCAGGTTCAAGGTTCGAATCCTTGATGGCCCACGCCACTGTATGTGGCAATGTGCCATATTTATTGTCTGCGTCTCAAGTTGTGGGTGGCATGAGATGAAAGATTCCCACGCAAAGTTTCTGCGCAGTGGCCGCGCCGCTCATTCATGCTGTTTTGTGAACGCAAAGTGGCCCAGATGGCAACTTACTCTGTTGTCCGGGGAGACCAGCGGCAGGTTGTCTCATAAGAAACTTATGAGGTTGCTGTATCTGGCTGACCGGTTCCAATCTTAGGAATTTCCTTTAACGTCAAGCGATATTCTGATTAGGTAGCAAAATTTTCCAAAGCGGATGGATGAGTCCATGTCTTCTACATGGCATGATCTCCCGGGGCAATACACAAAATGTCGAGATAAAAGGGCTTGGCTTGAACGCCAAATAATTGAGGCATTTTCAGAGGGGTCTTAGGAGGTTTAGCACCTATTGAAAAGTGCTTAATTTCCTAAGCCCCTAACCATGACTAACCATGAAAATAGAAGATGGATTAAGCATTTTACCCCTCCACGGGGATCATGAGCAGGGGTGCTGCCCCTTTGGGTCTCAGCCGCAAAATGAATCGGTGTAAGCCCCCAAGGGGGGCACCGTCGGCGCGCTACCCACCCCCTCCGAATCAGGCTAAACTAACCCTTAAGTCAACTGTCGTTTCTCAGACACCAAGGAGAAAGAGCATGAGAAAACTGTTTTTTGCAGCGGCCTGTGCGTTGTTGCTGGCGGCCTGCGTCACCGAAGAGGGAGCGAACAAGCACGCGGCCAAGCAGCACGCGGAGGACGGCGGGCTGAAGTGGAGCGCCGTCATTTACTCGTCGCAAAGAAAGAACGCGGAGACCGAAGCCATCGGCGAGTTCGGCTCGCGCGGCGAGTGCATGAGCATGGCGATGGCGCATATCAAGGAGAAAGGCTACGCCGAAAGCGCGTATTCCTGCGCCGGCGTGTAGGACGCGCAGCCGGGCGTCCGTTCAAGGACCCGCCAACTTCCAGTCCGAAGTGCGGCAACAGGAAGAAAGGCGGGTCACTGAAGACCACTCCACCCTTGAGGGGGGTCGGTCGGGCGCAGCCCGGTCAGGAGAGGAATACGGAAGACGGCGCGGGCGGGCACCGGAGGAGGGCGGGCAAACGTCACACTCCGGACTGGAAACTGCCCTCTTACTGCGATTGCTTGAGCAGTCTGCGTTTTTCCCTTTGCCAGTCGCGTTGCTTTTCGGTGGCGCGGCGGTCGTGCGCGTGCTTGCCTTTGCCGATGCCGAGTTGAATCTTCGCGCGGTTGTGCTTCCAGTAGGCTTTGAGCGGCACCAGCGTGTAGCCTTTGCGCTCGACCGCGCCGATCAGGCGCTTGATCTCGATCTTGTTCAGCAGCAGTTTGCGCGTGCGCGTCGGCGCGGGCTCGGGGTTGGCGTTGGATGAGGGCAGCGGGCTGATGTGTGCGCCGAGCAGCCACACTTCGCCGTCTTTGACGTAGGCGTAGCTCTCCTTCAATTGCAGGCGGTTCCGCCGCAGGCTCTTCACTTCCCATCCCTCGAGCACGAGACCGGCTTCAAACCGGTCTTCGATAAAATAGTTGCGTCGCGCCTGAGGGTTGTCGGCGATGGTGTTGTCGCTGTTTTTCATCGTCGTTCCCCGGAATGTTTGTTATTATAAGCGCCGAGTGCATCGGCGGCGCGGCGTGCGCGCAGTCCCGGCGAGCACGGCAAAAGTTTTCCCGTCATGTTTGTTTCGGACCAATACGTTCGCAGCCAGTGGTCGTCGCAGACGATGTTCATTCTTGCGGCGACCGGTTCGGCCGTCGGTCTCGGCAATATCTGGAAGTTTCCCTACGTCGTCGGTCAGTACGGCGGCGGCGCGTTCATTCTGGTGTATCTGCTTGCGGTGTTGGTGATTCTGCCGATCATGACCAGCGAGATCATGCTCGGGCGGCGCGGCTGCGGCAGCCCGGTGCACGCGATGGGGCGCCTGTCCGCCGAGTTCGGCCTGAGCCGCGCGTGGAAGGGGCTCGGCTTCATGGGGGTGCTCGCGGGCTTCGTGATCCTGTCGTATTACAGCGTTATCGCAGGCTGGACGCTGGCGTATTTCTTCCGCACCGGCACCGGCATGTTCAACCAGGCGACGGTGGACGGCGTCGCCCACATTTTCGGGAATCTCACCGGCAGCGCCGAGAGGATGCTCGCGTGGCACACGATTTTCATGATCATCACCGCGGGGGTGATGGGCTGGGGCCTCAAGATCGGCCTCGAGCGGGTGGTCAAGTACATGATGCCGGTGTTGTTTTTGCTGCTCGCCGGGTTGCTGGTGCACGCGATCACCAGCACGGGGTTTGCGCAGGCTTTCGATTACATGTTCGTGTTCGACTTCTCAAAACTCACGGCCGCCGGCGTGCTCGCGGCGGTCGGGCAGGCGTTTTTCTCGCTGAGCCTCGGTCTCGGCGCGATCATGGCTTATGGCTCCTACCTGCCGGCGCGCGTCCCGGTCGTGCGCACGACTTTCGCGATTGCCGGCATGGACACGCTGGTCGCAATCGCTGCCGGGCTGGTCGTGTTCTCTTTGGTGTTCGAGCACGGCGTCGAGCCCGGGCAGGGGCCGGGGCTGGTGTTTCAGACCCTGCCGCTGGTGTTCGGCAACCTCCCGGGCGGCGCGGTGCTGGGCGGCGTGTTTTTCTTGCTGCTGTTCGTCGCGGCGTGGACGTCGGCGGTGTCTCTGGTCGAGCCGGGCTTGTCGTGGCTGACCGACAGCGGCTGGGTTGGGCGCGGCGGCGCGGCGTGCATCATCGGCGGCGTCGCCTGGCTGCTCGGTCTCGGCACGGTGTTCTCGTTCAGCGACGCCGAAAGTTGGACGGTGTTCGGGCGCACCGTGTTCGATTCGTTCGACTACCTTGCGTCCAACGTCTTGCTGCCGCTCGGCGGCCTGCTGATCGCGCTGTTCGCGGGCTGGAAGTTGCCCGCTTTCGTGTTGCGCGAGGAACTCGGTATTGAGCACGAGGGTTTGTACCGGTTGTGGCGTTTCATGCTGCGCTACTTGAGCCCGGTTGCGATCGTGGCGGTTTTTCTCAATCTCGTGTGGTCGTTTTAAGGCATGGCCGCGATCTTCCGGCAGGCGGCGGTGGCGTATTCATGCGAGCAAATGTTCGCGCTGGTCAGCGATGTCAACGCTTACGACGGTTTTCTGCCGTGGTGCGCCGAGTCGGTGGTGGACGCCGCCGACGGCGAACGGGTGCGCGCGACTTTGCATCTCAAGCACAAGGGCCTCGGCGTGTCGTTCACTACGTTAAACCGCAACGCGCCGCCGCACTTGATTGAAATGGCGCTGGCCGAGGGGCCGTTCAGCCGTCTCGACGGCAAGTGGTCGTTCACGCCGCTGACCGGCGCAGGCTGCAAGGTCGAATTGGCGCTGAACTTCGACTTTTCAAACCGCTTTTATGCGGGCTTGTTCGCGCCGGTGTTCAATCGGGCGGCGTCGTCTTTGGTGGATGCTTTTGTCGAGCGTGCGCACAAGGTGTATGACCCTCCCCCGCTGTGACGGGCGCCGGCCGGGGTTAAGGCCCCTGCCGCTCAGGCACACAGGCGGCGTATAATTGACGGCGGGAAGTCTTCGCCGTTTTATACAAGGCCGCGGCACACTCGAACACCGAAGCCCTTGCCCGCGCGCGGTGAGGCGGTGATGATTTTAATTCCGCGTGGTTTTGGCTTGTACGCCGCCGGCCTGCATCGGGTTGCGCGGTATCTGCCGCGGCGCTCCCGCCGGCCCGCAAATCCTTATGCGGGTGCGGTGCGGGTCTTGCAGTTGGTCTGATGAAACGCGCGTGCGTTGACCGGCAGGCGCCGTTTTCCCCGAATGTGTGTCATGCTTGAGGAATGTCCGAAAAATCAGAGGAAGGTCAGCCCGGATGAGCGCCGCGGCAAACACCGTTGCGGTCAAGGTCGTGTACGCCGGGCGCGGTCGTTACGTCGCAGTGAGTTTGCGCGCTGAGGCGGGTGAGACCGTCGGCGCTATCATCCGCCGCTGCGGCATTCTCGGGCAGTGCCCGCCGAGGTTTGACCCGGTGTGCGGCGAGGGCGCGATCGGTATTTTCGGCGAACTCGTTGCGCCCGATGCCGTGCCCGCGGATGGCGACCGCATTGAGATCTGCCGTGCGCTTGAGCGCGACCCGATGGAGGCGCGGCGGCGGCGCGCCGCCGTGCGGGCTTAGCCGCCGGCGCCGCTTTTCCCGCGGGGTTTCTTTTTTTTCGTGCGCGGCTTTTGCATCAACTTGGCGAGTTGTTTCGACTTGCGGATGTCGCGCAGCCGGTCATCGTCAAACAGCAGGGTCAGCCGGTATTGCTCGGTTTCGCCTGTGCCCGGGATCAGGTAGTAGGTGTAGTGCCAGCGGTCTTTGCGGAACACGTTGTCGGCGACCGGGTTGCCGAGCAGGTAGCGCACCTGCTCCTTGGTCATGCCGGGTTTGAGTTGCGCGAGTTTATCGGGGGCTATCGTGTTGCCCTGCTGAATGTCTATGCGGTACATCGCATAAGTATCCTTGCTGAAGATCTTCTTGAAGAATTCACCGCTTTCTTTAACGTCCGACTTGAACGAGCAGCCGGCGGTCGCCGCCGCCAGGCTCAGTGCCAGGATCAGCGTCGGGATCGCTGTGGTGGCGGGCGGCGGGAGCGTTGTGGTTTTCATCGGGCGTCGGGTGTTCGGGCGGCGCAATTTTATCGTTTTCCGCGCGTCGCAGGGAGATGCGCGCGCGGGGGTGTTAATATCGCATAATCCCGTGGTGAAACGAAAAAAAACGATTTTGTTATGAGCGCCGCCGAGCATCAAAATCTGAGAGACGCCGGTCTCAAAGTCACGTTGCCAAGAATGAAGATCCTCGAGTTGCTCGAAAGAGCCGACACCCGCCACGTTACCGCCGAAGACCTGTACAAAAAACTGCTTAAAGAGGACGAGGAGATCGGTCTCGCGACGGTGTACCGCGTGCTCACGCAGTTCGAGGCGGCGGGGTTGGTAATCCGCCACCGGTTTGAGGGCAATACCGCGGTGTACGAACTCGACCGCGGGCGTCATCACGACCACATGGTGTGCATCCGCTGCGGCAAGATCACCGAGTTCATGGATGAGATGATCGAGCACCGCCAGCACGAAGTCGCGCAGAAGAGCGGATTTTCGATCACCGACCACGAATTGACGATGTACGTGGATTGCAACAACGAAGACTGCAAGCACCTGAAATAACACCGCCCTGTTCGCCGCGGTGCGCCGGCGTCCGTGCGTTTGCGCTGAGGCGAAGCGTCCCCAAGGCGGGGTCTTGAATTCAAGGCCGTTCTTGCAACGGTAAAACCTGAAGTTGAAAGCCGGGGGTTTGCACTTAGTGCATCTTCCCGATTGGAACGGGCCCGCGCCTGAAAAGGCGACGGCCGCCTAAGCCGCAGAGCGCTGGTTTCGACCTGAGGCGGGTCAGGCATCTAAAAAAACGGTGGTTGCATAAACCGCAGCGCGGCGCTTGACCCGGTGGAAAGTTTAAACGTTTCCACCATGGACAGGCGTGAAATTATCAGCAAAACTCCGTGCGCGACCCGTCGCCTTCTTGTCTGAGAGCTCGTTGCAGTTCCGCGGGCCATGCGCCGGTCGCCGCATTGACCGCCGGGCCATCACAAGAGTTCCTGCAAGAGGCAAAGCGCCGGCAGGAAGCGGCGCCCGCATTGAAGCGAAGCAGCGCCCACGCGCCCGCACCACCCGCATCGCATTGTCCGCACCGCTTTGACCGACGCCGACAACTCGGCAACGGCGACGTGCACGTGATTTGCTTCCCGTTCGTCTGAGAGCCCGTTGCAGTTTCGCGGGCCATGCGCCGGTCGCCGCATTGACCGCCGGGCCATCGCAAGAGTTCCTGCAAAAGGCAAAGCGCCGGCAGGAAGCAGCGCCCGCGTGCCCGCACCGCTTTGGTCGGCGCCGATTACTTCTGCTTCAGCATCTCGCCGGCGTGCGCGAGCGATTTCTCCGTGATCTCCGCGCCCGCCATCATGCGCGCGATCTCGCGTCGCCGCTCCGGCGCCGACAGCCCGGCGACGGCGATCTGCGTGCGTCCGCTTTTCTCGCGCTTGTCCACCCGAAAATGGTGGTCGGCCTGCGCCGCGACTTGCGGCAGATGGGTGACGCAAAACACCTGCGTGTTGCGGCTGATCTTCTTCAGCAGTCCGCCGACCATTTCGGCGGTCTTGCCGCCGACGCCCGCATCCACTTCGTCGAACACCAGTGTCGGCATCGGATTTTTTGCCGCGAACGCCGCCTGTATCGCGAGACTGACGCGCGACAATTCGCCCCCCGACGCGATCCGCACGAGCGGGCCGGGCGGCTGCCCGGCGTTGGTGCGCACGAAGAATTCGGCCTGCTCGCGGCCGTGGGGTCTCGGCGCGTCGTCCGCGTGCGCCTTGAACGCGACGCTGAATTCGGCGCCTTGCATATTGAGTTCACTCAAAGTCCGCGTCACCTGTTGCGCGAGCGCCGCCGCCGCGGCTTTGCGCCGCGCGCTCACTTTGTCCGCGAGCGTCGCGTAGCGCGCCTTGAGTTCATGCAATTGCCGCTCCATCGCCGCGGGGCTTGCATCGGGGTTTTCGATTTCGTCGAGTTCCTTTTTGAGGCCGCGATAAAACCCGGCCAGCGTTTCCGGTTTGGTTTTGTATTTGCGCGCAAGTTCGAGGTAGCCTTGCAGGCGCTGTTCGAGCCTGCGGTAGTCCTCCTCGCTGAGCTCGACGCGTTCGAGGCAGTCGCGGATCTCCCGGCTTGCGATCTGCACGTGCTCGAGCGCGGTGTCCAACTGATCGTTTGCGGTCGCGAGTCCCGCGTCGGCGGCGGTAAGGTCGCGCAAGGCTCGCGCGGCGGCGGCGATCTGCGACAACGCGTCGCTCGCTTCGGTCTCGTCGAGCAGCGCCAGCGCCTTGTGCGCCTGCTCGCGCAGCAACTCTTTCTGCGACAGGCGTTTGTACGTTTGGTCAACTTCCTCGAATTCGCCGTCTGCGGGCGCGAACTCCTCGAGTTCTTTGACTTGATAGGTCAGCAGTTCAATGCGGCTTGCGAGTTCACCGCTTTGCTTGAGGCGCGCTTCGAGTTTGTGCGACAACTCGCTCCACTGCCGCTGCACCGCCCTGAGTTCGCGCAACGTGTCGTCGTGTTCGCATTGCGCGTCGAGGATGCCGAGGTGTTTGCCGGCCTGCATCAGCGACTGTTGCGTGTTTTGCCCGACGATCTCGGCCAGGCGGCCGCCCAGGGCCTGCAATTGCGCGAGCGGCGCCGGCACGCCGTTGATGAACGCGCGCGAACGACCGTCCTGAGCCAGCGTGCGCCGCAGGATGCACTCGCCGCCGCTTTCGAGTTCGTGTTCTCTGAGCCACGCCGCGACCGCCGGCAACCCGTCCAACCCGGCGTCGAGCGTGACGGTGAGTTTGGCGTCGCCGCTCAGGTAATGCGATTGCGCGCGTTGCCCGAGCGCGAGGCCCAGCGCGCCGATCAGGATGGATTTGCCGGCGCCGGTTTCACCGGTGATCGTTGACATGCCGGCGCTGAATTCGAGTTGCGCCCTCTCGATGATGGTGAAGTTTTCGACCGTCAGAGATTTCAGCATCGGCTACAGTCTTTCGCTCCGGCGCAGTTGAGTCCTTAACGTGCGCAGGCAGTCGTGGTTTGACGGCCGGAGCAGTTGCAGTTTGCAAGGCGGGGCTTCCACGCCCGCGCCGCCGGACGCCGGCGCCCGGTGGAGCCGGAAGTTTTCGACCGTCGGAGATTTCAGCATCGGCTACAGTCTTTCGCTCCAGCGCAGTTTAGTCCTTAACGTGCGCAGGTAGTCGTGGTTTGACGGCTGGATCAATTGCAGTTTGTAAGGCAGGGTTTCCACGACCACGACGTCGCCGGGCGCCAGCACCTGGTTGATCTGCCCGTCCACCGACGCGAGGCCGGCGTCGTTGTTGTGCAGGGTGTATTGGATCTCGATTGCTTTGCCGGGGGGCACGATCAGCGGGCGATAACTCAGCGTGTGCGGGCAGATTGGCACCAGCAGCAGCGCGTCGAGCGTCGGCTCGATGATCGGCCCGCCGCTCGACAGCGCGTAGCCGGTCGAGCCGGTCGGCGTCGAGACGATCAGGCCGTCGGACCATACGGTGTTCAGAAACACGCCGCCGACCGAGGTATCCACCTCGATCATGCGCACCGAATCCTTGTGCTTGAGCGTGAAATCGTTGCAGGCGTCGTGCCGGCTCAGCACCCCGTCTCCGCGGCGGTAGGTGACGCCGATCATCGTGCGCTCCTCGACGTGATGGTCGCCGCCGAAGATGCGTTCAAGTTGGGCGATCATGTTTTCGGGCGGCACTTCGGTGAGAAAGCCGAGGTGGCCGAGGTTGATGCCGATGATCGGCACCCCGTTGACCGCCATCGTGCGTGCCGCGTTCAGGAAAGTGCCGTCGCCGCCGAGCGCGATCGCGAGGTCGCAGGCGCCGCCGATCTGATCCTGCGTGACCGCGGTCAGCCGTGCGTTGTCAATGTCGCCGGCGACCGCTGCGTCCGCGACGACCGCGTCGCAACGCCGCAGCAGGTAGTCCGCGAGCGTCGCGGCCAATTCAATCGCCCGCGCCGAATTCGGCTTGACGACCAAGCCGACCCGCTTAACGTTGTCGAGGGTGGTGCTCATGGGAATCTGCGGATTATATAGGCGCGTGCGACGGCGGCGGCGGTGCGACGGCGCGGGGCGTTGAAAAATCACGCTTTCCTTGAGGCGCGGCCGGCCTCCGCTCCGAAATGCAGCGTTTGCCCGTCATCCGCTTGTGCCCGCCCGCGCCATCTGCGGGTTTATCTTTTGGCTCCGCCGGTTACGCGGATTCTCGCAGATCAAGGCGGGCTTGTTTCAACCTCAGGCGCCGCCGCAAAGCACCCGCCCCTTTTCCTTTTGCCGCACTTCGGACTGAAATCCGCCGTCCGTCAAAACCGGGGGAGGTCCGTCATAATGACCAAAGCGCGAAAAGGTCCCAAGTGCGGCTGCCGGCGATGACGGCAAGTGCATCGGGCTGAACGTCGTCGCTCGGCCTGCCGCCGGGAGTGGAGCCCCGGGCACTCCCCCTGCATTTATACAAAGACCCAATGGCGCCAAATATCGCGGCCTGCCGACGAGCGACGGCCATCACTTCGAGCCCGGCCCCCGGCGTTGACCGCCGTCCGAGGCTTGACAATCCGCGGCGGGATATTAAAGATACGGGGTTATTTGCTCCGAGATCTTCAATGACTCATGCGACCCCCGATAAAACCTTATGGAACACGCGCGCGCAGACGATCCTGCACGTGCTGATCGAGAACTACATCCAGACCGGCCAGCCGGTGAGTTCACGCACGCTGGCGAGAAGCGCCGGCCTCGGCCTGAGCGCGGCGTCGGTGCGCAACGTGATGTCGGATCTCGAAAGTCTCGGCTACATCACGTCGCCGCACGTTTCGGCGGGGCGCCTGCCGACGGCGCGCGGCTACCGCAAGTTCGTGGATACGATGCTCGAGATGCAGCCGCTGAAGGCGCGCGAACTGCAACGGCTGCGCAGCAACCTCGACCCGCGCAAGGAAGGGCGCGAATTGTGCGAGGAGGCGGGCGGTTTGCTGTCGGAACTCGCGCACATGGCGGGGATTGTGACGGTGCAGAGCCGCCGCGCGGTGCGCCTGAAATGCGTGGAATTCATCGCGCTCGACAAACGCCGCGTGCTCGCCGTGCTGATCCTGCAAAACGGCGAGATCGAGAACCGAATTCTCAAGACCGACCGCGAATACGGCAGCAGCGAACTGGTCAGTTACGCGAACTATCTGAACGAGCATTTTGCCGACGGCTATCTCGAGGCGGTGCGCGAGAAGATCCTGCAGGAGTTGCGCGATATGCGCGAGCACGTGAACCGCGTGATGCTCGAGGCGATCAGTCTTGCGGGGCGGGTGTTCAAAGACTTGCCGCAAAAGAGCGACTGCATGGTGTCCGGGCAGACCAACCTGATGCAGTTCGAGGAACTCGCGGACTTGGATTATCTGTACCGCTTGTTCGGCGCGCTCAACGAAAAGCGCGAGATGCTGAAACTTCTCGACCAATGCGCCGAGGCGCAGGGCGTCAAGATCTTCATCGGGCAGGAGTCCGGTTATCAGGTGCTGCAGGGGTGCAGCGTCGTGTCCTCCCCCTACACGGTGGACGACCGGGTCGTCGGTGTGCTCGCGGTCATCGGGCCGACCCGCATGGCGTACGGGCGCATCGTCCCGCTGGTGGATATAACCGCGAGGCTGCTCGGACAAGCCTTGAAACGCAGCGCCTAGCGCACTTAGGTCAGGCCAAGTAGCCCGCCGTGCGCGCCGGCGGGCGTGTGCGCGATGCTCCACAGATGAACGAAGAAGACCCACAACCGTCCGCCGACGCCGCTTTGGAGACCGCAGCCGGGGACGCCGCCGACGGCGGGGCCGCGGGCGGGCTCACGCCCGAGGAGCAACTCGCCGAGGCTGAGCGCAGAGCCGAAGAGTTCCGCGACCAGGCGCTGCGCGCACACGCCGAACTCGAAAACACGCGCAAACGCACCGAAAAGGAGATTCAGCGCGTCCATAAATACGCGCTGGAGTCGTTCGCGCTGGAGTTGCTCGACATCAAGGACAACCTTGAACGCAGCCTGAGCGGCGACGTGAGCGCGGGCACGGCCGAGAGCGTGCGCGAAGGCATTCGTCTGACGCTGAAATCGCTCGAGCGGGTGTTCGGCAGGTTCGGCATCAAGGAAGTGTCGCCGGCGGGACAGGCGTTTGACCCGGCACTGCATCAGGCGATGTCCGTGCTCGCAACCGAAGAACACGCGCCGAAGACCGTGATTGAGGTCGCACAGAAGGGCTACCTGCTGCACGACCGCCTGCTGCGTCCGGCGATGGTCGTAGTCGCGGCGAAGCCGGCCGGGGACGGGCCGGCCGCCGCCGCCGGGTCCGAGGAGACCGGGCGGGACGGCGAAACGCCTTGAAAAAGGGCTTTTCGGCCCTATCTGAGAGGACGGAACAACGCGTTTTCGCCGGCTCCGGTCGGCGGCGCGGCAAGTAATCATCAACAGGAGCATTGCAGGATATGGAAAAGATCATCGGCATCGATCTGGGCACGACTAACTCGTGCGTCGCCGTCATGGACGGAGACAGCCCGCGCGTGATCGAAAACAGCGAAGGCAACCGCACGACGCCTTCGGTGGTCGCGTTCACCGACGACGAGGAAGTGCTCGTCGGCCAGGCCGCGAGACGCCAGGCGGTGACCAATCCCACCGACACTTTGTTCGCCGTGAAGCGGCTGATCGGGCGCAGTTTTGACGAGGAAGTCGTCGCCAAGGACATGAAGTTGGTGCCCTACAAGATCGTCAAGGCCGACAACGGCGACGCGTGGGTCGAGGCGAAGGGCAAGAAGATGGCGCCGCCGGAAGTGTCGGCGCGCGTGCTGATGAAGATGAGGAAGACCGCCGAGGAGTATCTCGGCGAGGAGATCAACAGCGCGGTGATCACCGTGCCCGCGTATTTCAACGACTCCCAGCGCCAGGCGACCAAGGACGCGGGGCGCATCGCGGGGCTTGAGGTCAAGCGCATCATCAACGAGCCGACCGCGGCGGCGCTCGCCTACGGTCTCGACAAGAAGAAAGGCGACCAGAAGATCGCGGTCTATGACCTCGGCGGCGGCACTTTCGACATCTCGATCATCGAGATCGCCGAAGTAGATGGCGAGCACCAGTTTGAAGTGCTCGCAACCAACGGCGACACGTTTCTCGGCGGCGAGGATTTCGACACGCGGGTCATCAATTACCTCGCGGACGAATTCAAGCGCGACCAGGGCGTGGACCTGCACGATGACCCGCTCGCGCTGCAAAGGCTCAAGGAGGGCGCCGAAAAAGCCAAGATCGAGTTGTCTTCGAGCCAGCAGACCGAGGTCAATTTGCCGTACATCACGGCCGATCAGTCGGGGCCGAAGCACCTGAACATGAAGTTGACCCGCGCCAAACTCGAGGCGCTGGTCGAGGAATTGATCGAGCAGACAATCGGGCCCTGCAAGCAGGCGCTGTCCGACGCGGGTCTCGCCGCCTCCGACATCAGCGACGTAATCCTCGTCGGCGGGCAGACGCGGATGCCCAAGGTGCAGGAGAGGGTCGGCGGCTTCTTCGGCAAGGAGCCGCGCAAGGACGTCAATCCCGACGAGGCCGTCGCGGTCGGCGCCGCGGTGCAGGCCGGCGTGCTCGGCGGCGGCATCAAGGACGTGCTGCTGCTCGACGTGACGCCGCTGTCGCTCGGCATCGAGACGCTCGGCGGCGTGATGACGAAGTTGATAGACAAGAACACGACGATCCCGACGCACAAGGAGCAGGTGTTTTCGACCGCCGAGGACAACCAGCCGGCGGTGACGGTGCACGTGCTGCAGGGCGAGCGCGAGATGGCGTCGGCCAACAAGTCGCTCGGCCGGTTTGATCTCTCCGATATTCCGCCGTCGCCGCGCGGCATGCCGCAGATCGAGGTGGCGTTCGACCTAGACGCGAACGGCATTCTCAACGTGTCGGCCAAGGACAAGGCGACCGGCAAGGAGCAGTCCATAGAGATCAAGGCGTCGAGTGGCCTGTCCGAGGACGAGATCAAAAACATGGTGGACGACGCCGAAAAGCACGCCGAGGAAGATCGCAAGTTCCAGGAGATGGTGACCGCGCGCAATCAGGCCGACCAGTTGGTGCACGCGGCGGAGAAGTCCCTGAAAGAGATGGGCGACAAGGCCGAGGCCGGCGAGAAAGAGCGCATAGAAACCGCGATCTCGGAGTTGAAGGAGGCGCTCAAGGGCGGCGACAAGACGCAGATCGAGAGCAAGACCGAGGCGCTCGCCCAAGCCTCGGCCAAACTCGCCGAACGCGCGTACCGGGAAGCCGCCGAGGCTTCCCAGGCCGCCGAGTCGGCCAAGTCGGCTGACGCGGGGAACGGTGCGGGCGGCGCGGATGGCGCAGGCGGCTCCGGCGGCGGCGATGCGGGGGCCGGCAAGGACGACGTGGTAGATGCGGAGTTTGAGGAAGTGGACGACACCAAGAAGTAGCCCCCGGGAAGCGGCGTGGCTCTTGGATCGGTTTATGTGCGTCGCTGAGATGTCGTTGACTACAGGCAGGGGGGCGTCCGCGGTGCATGAGCGGGGCGCGATGGCGTCGCCTGCGGTGCGTGAGCGAAGTATGGCCGGGTCGGCCGCGGCATATCAATGGGGTGTGGAAGCGTTGCCTGGCGGTGGCGTGGCCGGCTCAGTTACGGCGCACGAGCAAAGCGTGGTCGGTTTGATTGCGGTACATGAACGAAGTGCGGTGGTTTCGCCCGTCGGCGGCGCGATGGTGTCGCCTGCGTTGCGTGAGCGAAGTATGGCCGGGTCGGCCGTAGCGCATGCACGGAGCGCGGCGGTCTTGCCCGCCGTCGGCGGCGTGGTCGGGCCGGTTGCGGCGCATGAGCGGGGCTGTGCGCCGGGGTGCATTGAGGCGCATTGAGGGCCGGGCGGCGGAGAAGTGAATGGCCAAAGACTATTACAAAGCGCTGAACGTTTCCCGCGACGCCGATGCCGACAAGATTAAAAAATCTTATCGCCGCCTGGCGATGAAATACCACCCCGATCGCAATCCCGGCGACAAAGAATCCGAGCGTCGTTTCAAGGAAGCGCAGGAAGCCTACGAAGTATTGTCGGACGACCAAAAGCGCGCCGCGTATGACCGCTTCGGCCACGCCGGCGTCAACTCGGGCGCCGGATTCGGCGGCGGCGCAGGTCCGGGGGCCGGCGGGTTCGGCGACTTCGGTGACGTTTTCGGTGATATTTTCGGCGACGTGTTCGGCCAGGGCGGGCGTCGCGCGTCGGCGAGCGCCTACGCCGGCAGGGACTTCGAATACGCGCTTGAACTGACGCTTGAGGAAGCGGCGTTCGGGGTTGAAAGGCGCGTTCGCGTTACCGTGCCGCGCGCGTGTGAAACTTGCGACGGCTCGGGCGCGAAACCCGGCACGGGCGTCAAGGAATGTGCGGCGTGTCATGGCACCGGCGAGATGCGGATGCAGCAGGGTTTCTTCTCGGTGCGCCAGACTTGTCCGCAATGCCGGGGGCAGGGACGCGTCATCGCCGAGGTGTGCGCCGACTGCGGCGGCGAAGGGCGCGTGCGTAAGACGCGGGAGTTGTCGGTGAAGATCCCGGCGGGGGTTGACGACGACGACAGCATCCGGCTCGCAGGCGAAGGCGAGGGCGGCGGCCGCGGCGGCCCGCCCGGCGACCTTTACGTCAGGGTCAGGGTCAAGCCGCATAAATTGTTCAAGCGCGACGGCGCGAACCTGCTGCTTGAAGTGCCGGTGCCGATGGCGACCGCGGGGCTCGGCGGCGAAGTCGAAGTGCCGGGACTCAAGGGGCGCTTTAAATTGAAAGTGGCCGCGGGCACTCAGAACGGACGGCAACTGCGCATCCGCGGCAAGGGCATCAAGCCGGTGCGCGGGGGCGTCGCCGGCGATCTCGTTTGCCGCGTGCAGGTCGAGGTGCCGGTGAACCTGACCGATGAGCAAAAAGAGTTGTTGCGCAAGTTCGACGCGTTGCTTGCCGGCAGCCGCAACCGGCATACGCCGAAGACCGACACCTGGCTTAAGGGTGTCAAGGATTTTTTCGGTTTATAGCCCCCGGGGTTGCTTGGTTGTCACCGCCTAAGCCGACGCGGCTGTGGCATTTAATGAACCGTATTCGGCTCGCATTTCCCGCCAGGCTACGCATCTGACAACCGGGAGACTCTCTGCTGTCAATGATTTGTCTATAAAATGTCGGCTTTATTAATGAGTTGTCCAGGAATAGTTCACTTTATTGCCTATACGAAGCCGGACAAAGATCCGCTACGCGGCCGTGCCGGCGTCGGGAAGAGGCCGGCTTTACTGGTGTTGCAAAGTTGAGCGGAGGCCGACTTCATCGTCGTTGCAAAGCCGCCCGCGGTGCCGCTACGCGGTCGTGCCGGCGTCGGGCGGAGGCCGTCTTTACTGGTGTTGCAAAGTTGAGCGGAGGCCGACTTCATCGTCGTTGCAAAGCCGCCCGCGGTGCCGCTACGCGGTCGTGCCGGCGTCGGGAAGAGGCCGGCTTTACTAGTGTTGCAAAGTGCGCTCAACACGTTTTCACCGGTCTTTAAAAATCCGGCGCGATCCTCCGCGCCGCGCGGTGAAAAACGCGGGCTAGTGGTAAAGTGTCAGCCCAATGTAAGCAACCGGAGAAAGTTGATGACGATCAAAGTCGCGGTCAACGGCGCCGCCGGGCGCATGGGTCGGGCGGTGATGGAAGCGGTGGCCTTGTCCGACGCCGCCGTGCTCGCCGGCGCGTACGACCGCGAAGTGCCGTCCGAAAGCGGCGCGACGATTTTGCCGATACGGGACGCGGGCGCGATGGATACCGCCGCGTTTGACGTGCTGGTTGATTTTTCGACGCCCGACGGTGCCGTGGCCGCGCTTGAGCGTTGCGCCGGTGCGGGCAAGGCCGTGGTGGTCGGCACCACGGGCTTCGACGGCGCGCAGGGTGCACGGATCAAGGCGCTGGCCGACTCGGTGCCGCTGGTGATCGCGCCGAACATGAGCCTCGGTATGAACCTGTGCTTTCAGTTGCTCCGGCGCGCGGTCGAAACCCTCGGGGACGAGGCCGACGTCGAGATCATTGAGGCACACCATCGCTACAAGGTGGACGCGCCTTCGGGCACCGCTTTGCGCATGGGAGAGATCGTCGCCGACGCGCTCGGCCTCGATCTCGCGCGCTGCGCGGTGTACGGACGCCAGGGCAAGACCGGCGTGCGCTCGGACCAGGCAATCGGGTTTCATTCGATCCGCGGCGGCGACGTCTTCGGCGAGCATACCGCGTCGCTTTCGTTCGCGGGCGAGGAGATCGAGATCAGGCACAAGGCGTCGAGCCGTCTCGCGTTTGCGCGCGGCGCGGTGAGCGCCGCCGTATGGGTCGCCGGGCGCGCACCCGGAATGTACGGCATGGATAACGTGCTCGGGCTTTAACCCGGACGCCGCATAATAAAAAAACAGTTACAAAATAGAAAAATTCCCGGGGAGTCACCGCTCCATCCCAAAATGTCGGACGAAGTCTGCGGTGCCATCCGCAAGATTATGCAAGACGCGATAGCAAGCGGAGGCAACAAGGTTTTTATCCGGACCCCCTGAATCCCGTGAAAACAAATGTTTTTTGACGGGAGACGCCGTCGAGATACTCAAGACCTTCTCCGATGAAAGCGTGGATTGGGTTTGCACCGATCCGCCCTATAATTCGGGGAAGGACTATGGGAATAACATTGGCCGGAGGAAACAAATGGCGGTTCTCTCACGTCCATTATTCAACCCCTGAACGCTTGAGGCCCCCGGCACAAAAGCCCGAGGCACTGATGAAAAGAATGATTCCGGCAAGCAGCAACGAGGGGGTTTTGTCCTCGACCCGTTTGTCGGGAGCGTAACCACTTGCGTAGTCGCGAATGTGCTCAAAAGACAACGGGGAGGAATGGATGTCAACCCCGGCTATATCGAGAAGTCGAAACAGCGTCCGCGGGAAGAGACCGGGCTGTTCGATTCTTATCGATCCGCAAGAAACACGGAGACCGGGGGATTTGCAGGAAGCGGATAACGGCCAGGCCGACCTGATTTCCTAAGGCAGGAATCGATCCCCGGTCGTCGCCGTGTCTGAAACGAGCGCGGTGCCGCGGCGGACGGCGGCACGAACAATTTGCGGTGACCGTTGGCGCCGCCGCCCGGCCGGCACCTCGCTGAGCGCGGGCAAGTGGGCGCGTTCGGCACGCCGTCAATGACGGGGGCGGGGCGGCTTTCAAACCCTCTTTGCACCGGAAATCGGCGGCGTGCGGATTGAGCGGGGGGATTAAATATATAATTCCCTTTTCGTGCAGTTGCAGTGAAAACACCGCCAAGCGGTCGTTCAGGAGGGACCATGAGTTATCAGGTGCTGGCGCGCAAATGGCGCCCGCGCGGTTTTGACGCAGTGCTGGGGCAGGCGCACGTGGTGCGCGCGCTGTGCAACGCGCTCGAACTCGGCCGCCTCCATCATGCATATCTGTTCGCCGGCACCCGCGGTGTCGGCAAAACCACCCTCGCGCGTATCCTCGCCAAGTGCCTGAACTGCGACAGCGGCGTCGTCACCAAGCCCTGCGGTGAATGTTCGGCGTGCACGCAGATAGACGAGGGGCGTTTCGTTGATCTCATCGAGATAGACGCGGCCTCGCGCACGGGCGTGGATGATATGCGCGAATTGCTCGAAGACGTGCACTACGCGCCCGCCGCCGGGCGTTTCAAGGTCTATCTGATAGACGAAGTGCACATGCTTTCGCTCAGCAGTTTCAACGCGCTGCTGAAGACGCTCGAAGAGCCGCCCGACCACGTCAAGTTCTTTTTTGCGACCACCCATCCGCAGAAGTTGCCGGTGACGATCCTGTCGCGGTGCTTGCAGTTCAATCTGACGCGGCTGTTGCCGGGCGAGTTGCAGGAATATCTCGCGGCAATGCTCAAGACCGAAGCGGTGGCGTACGAGGACGCCGCGCTCAAGCAGATCGCGATCGCCGCCGAAGGCAGCGTGCGCGACGGCCTGAGCCTGCTCGACCAGGCCATCGCCTACGGCAACGGCAGTCTCAAGACGCAGGAAGTCGCGGCGATGCTCGGTCTCGCGGCGCGCGACGAGGTGTCGGGTCTGTTGCGCTGCGTTACCGCGAACGACGCGGCGGGGCTGCTTGAACGCATTGAGAATATGTACCGTAAAGCGGTGGATTTCGCCGGCGTGCTCGGCGACTTGATCGAATTGCTGCACGCGGTTGCGGTGCATCAGGCGGTGCCCGATGCCGAGCCGCCCGCGCAGTTCGACGCCGCGGAAGTCGCGGCGCTGGCCGGGGCGATGACGCACGAGGATACGCAGTTGTTCTATCAGATCGCGCTGAACGGCAAGCGCGATCTGCCGTTTCTGCCGGACGCGAGGAACGCGTTCGAGATGACGATGCTGCGCATGTTGAGTTTCAGGCTCGCCGACGCGGCGCCCGCCGGCAAGGCCTCAGCCGCGACAGGCACAACGGCGGCGGCGCGTTCTCCGGCGGCGGCAAGTGCGGCGACGAACCGTCCGGCGTCGGCGAGTGCGTCGTTGGCCCCCGCGGCGTCGGCAAGTGCGCGGGCAACTCCTCCGAAGTCGGTGCGTTCTCCGGCAGCGCCCGGACCCGCGCCCGCGAATCGCCCGGCGGCGTTCCGCGATGGCAATCCCGGCGGCGCGGCGGGTGCCGCATCGCCGATGCAAGGCGACGGTGGCGGCCATCGCGATGGCGGCGGCAGCCGCGCCGCCGGCAAAACCACCGAGGCGCTCAGGTTTTCGGATTTCGCGGCTGCCGAAGGCTGGCTCGAACTGATAGGCCGCTTGCATCTCGCGGGCGCGCAACGCGAGATCTGCCTCAACTCGGTGTTCAGCGTGCAGTCCGAAAGCGAGGTGACGCTCGCGCTCGACGAGCAGATGCACCCGGCCAAAACCCCCGCACTCGAAGC
The DNA here is from genome assembly GCA_965211995.1 of Candidatus Oxydemutatoraceae bacterium. Taxonomy (GTDB): domain Bacteria; phylum Pseudomonadota; class Gammaproteobacteria; order Poriferisulfidales; family Oxydemutatoraceae; genus CAYFZO01. The sequence continues at coordinate 1,330,191 of OZ243040.1, read as the reverse complement.
GAAGATCCGCGACGCGCTGTCGCGCGCCGCAGGCCGCAAGGTCAAAGTCAATTTCAATTTAGCGTCGCCGGACGAGGAGACGCCGGAACAAGCGAAGCAAAGGAAGCGGCTTGCGCGCCAGCGCGACGCCGAGCGGTCGGTTGACGAAGACGCTACGGTGCAGTCGTTCAAAGACGATTTCGACGCGAGCATCGTGCCCGACTCGACCAAACCGGTCGCGGACTCCGGCCCGGCGAATAACGCCGGTGAATAGCGCATGGAACAATCCCTGCTGCAACGCCTGATCGCCGCGTTCACCTGTCTGCCGGGCGTCGGCCGGAAAACCGCGCAGCGTTTCTCCTACTACCTGCTCGAAAGAGACCGCGAGGGCGCGGCTTTTTTGTGCGAAACCCTGCAAGAGTCGCTCGCACGCATCGCGCATTGCGAGCAGTGCCGGATGTTCAGCGAAGAGCCGTTGTGCTGGATCTGCCGCAACGAAAACCGCGACCCGTCCCTGCTGTGCGTAGTCGAAAACCCCGCCGGGTTCATGGCGCTCGAAGCCAACACCGGCTTCAAGGGGTTTTACTTCGTGCTGCATGGCAAACTGTCGCCGCTCGACGGCATCGGCCCCGAGGAGATCGGCATGGGGCTGCTCGAGAAAAGGCTCGCCGTCGGCGAAGTCAGGGAGTTGATACTCGCGACCGGCGCCACGGTCGAGGGCGACGTCACCGCGCACCTGATCAGTGAACTCGCGGCAAAATACGAAATCGGCACAACGCGCCTCGCGCAAGGCGTACCGGTCGGCGGCGAACTCGAATTCATTGACGCGACGACTTTGTCGCAGGCGTTTGAAGCCAGAAGGCGGTACTGACCGGCCTCTTGCGCAGCGTCACAACGCGCCTCGCGCAAGGCGTACCGGTCGGCGGCGAACTCGAATTCATTGACGCGACGACTTTGTCGCAGGCGTTTGAAGCCGGAAGGCGGTACTGACCGGCCTCTTGCGCAGCGTCACGACGCGCCTCGCGCAAGGCGTAGCGGTCGGCGGCGAACTCGAATTCATTGACGCGACGACTTTGTCGCAGGCGTTTGAAGCCGGAAGGCGGTACTGACCGGCCTCTTGCGCAGCGTCACGACGCGCCTCGCGCAAGGCGTAGCGGTCGGCGGCGAACTCGAATTCATTGACGCGACGACTTTGTCGCAGGCGTTTGAAGCCAGAAGGCGGTACTGACCGGCCTCTTGCGCAGCGTCACAACGCACCTCGCGCAAGGGGTAGCGGTCGGCGGCGAACTCGAATTCATCGCTGCGACGACTTTGTCGCAGGCGTTTGAAGCCGGAAGGCGGTACCGAATCCGATCTGCATCCCCTTGCGGGTGCAAGGGCAGGTTCCCCATCCAGACGGCTGTATAAGACGATAGAAAATCACTCCTCCATTGAACATTGCTCACCGCCTGCGCACGGGCGTTTAGATAAGGTGATAGAAGATCATTCTCCCCCGGAGGGAGAGTCGGTCGAACAAGGGCGCAGTTCACAGTCCGACCGGTGAGGAGGAGATCAATCAAAGCCCCCATTCCAAAGGAAAGCACGCCCTCGCCCCGCTCATTATTCCGGCGCAGCACGCCGCGGGAGGCGCCCCATGTTATTACCCGGCCAGTGACTTCAACTTCGCCGGCAGCGACACGGCGAGGTTGACTTTCACTATCCGGATGACGGCGGTGACGGCGTCCCTGACGCGGCCGCCGCGCGCCTGTTCCCCACGCCGATAACCCCAACTGACCCTGCCGGCGATCTTCGGCGGTGCCGTGTTCTTTGCTTGAGCCTGTTTGCTCGGCGGCAGGGGCGGACGACCCTCGGCGGCGTCCGGCCTTGCCATTGAGAGATGAAGTGTTTTTTTCTGAACTGCCGGAATTCGCATGCCGGGTCTGAGGTGCGCCCGGTTGAGCGCGGTCACCGCACCAGCGCGTTCACGATCGAAACATAGTTTTTGTAGCGGTTTTCACCGACCAAGCGGCTCTTGAGCGCCTGTTTGACGCCGCAGCCGGGTTCGTCAACGTGGGCACAGTTTCTGAAGCGGCAGTTTGCGGCGTATTCGCCGAATTCAAAAAACCCTTTTTGCACGTCTTCGATGCCCGAGACCGGAAAAGCGTAGGCGCGCACGCCGGGCGAATCGATCAGGTCGCCGCCGCTTTTCAGGTGGTACAGCATCGCGGTGGTGGTGGTGTGGCGCCCCGCGCCGCACACTTCGGAAACCGCACCGACGCGCGCATTGACGCCGGGGTCGAACGCGGAGACGAGCGATGATTTGCCGACGCCCGACTGCCCGACGATGACGCTGGTGCGTTCTGCAAGTTGCACCGCGAGGCCGGGCAGCCCGTCGCCGGTTTTGGCGCTGATTTTAAACACGGCGCAGCCGAGGCGCCGGTACAGATCTGCAACGTCTTCGGTTTGCACCGCGTCTTTGAGTTCGCCGCGCAAGTCAGTTTTGTTCAGCACCAACAGCGGGCGCACGCCGAGGTTTTTGCACGCGATCAGGTAATGGTCAATCAGCAGCGTTTGCGGCGCGGGGATGAACGCAGTGGCGATAACGCACTGGCTGACGTTGGCCGCGACCGGCTGGCGGCCTTTGCCGCTTTGGCGCACGAGCAGGCTGTCGCGCGCCGCGAGCGCCGTCACCGCGTCCTTGTCGTGGGTGCCGCGTTCGCAGGTGACGCGGTCGCCGCATACCAGCGCGTCGAGTTTCTTTTTGGGGCGCGCGCGGCGCAACTCGCCGGCGTCGGTTTCGACGACGGCGACGTCGCCGTAACGGCAGATGACGCGCGCGGGATAGGCGTTGCCGCGCATCAGGGCCGCGGCAAGTGATAGAAGCGTCGATTCAGGTAGCGCACGACTTCGCCGGTTTGCGCCGCACTCCAGCCGGCGCCGGCGCCCGCCTGGCAGTATTCGACGCGCGTGCGCAGCGCGTTGTAGTCGTTCACCATCCGGGGGTCGCGCCGGTAGAGCGTCTCGCCCTCGCCGCCGGTCATGCGCGCGTGGCAAGCGATGCAACTTTGCGTGTAATGCGCAGGCGGTTCGGCGGCGGCCGTGCCCGCCGGCAAACAGGCCGCGACGATCACGGCCGCTGCGAGACCTTGTCTTTTGACGGCGGCGTGCATTTCAGTCCCGTGCCGGTTGCGTATTGGGGCCGCACCGCGGCGCGTGCGTTTCGTTGCCGTTCCGCGATGAGGCCGCAAGGCTTTGTCTTTTGACGATGACGTGCATTTCAGTCCCGTGCCGGTTGTGTATTGGGGCCGCACCGCGGCGTGCGCGTTTCGTTGTGATTCCGCCATGATAAAGTAATCGTCCCGCAAACACAGCAAAAGGCAGTCCGCTGATGGCCACTGACCCGCTCAATCTGATTTGGATAGACCTTGAAATGACCGGACTCGACACCGTCTCCGACGCCATTATCGAGATTGCGACGGTGGTGACCGCGCCGGACTTGCAGGTGCTTGGCGAAGGGCCGTCGCTTGCGATTTACCAACCCGAAGAGGCGCTCAAGTGCATGGATGAGTGGAATCAGAAGCACCACGCGGATTCGGGGCTGCTCGACCAGGTTCGTGCAAGCAGTGTCACTTACGACGAAGCCGAGAAGCGCACCCTGGAGTTTTTGAAGCGGCATGCGGAACCGGGCAAGTCGCCGATGTGCGGCAACAGCGTGTGCCAGGACCGGCGCTTCCTTGCGCGGTTGATGCCGGAACTCGAAGCATTTTTTCATTACCGCAGCCTCGACGTCAGCACGCTCAAGGAGTTGGCGATCCGCTGGAAGCCGGCGATGGTCGGTAAAGCCGCCGGCAAAAAAACCTCTCACCGCGCGCTGGAGGATATCTACGCATCGATCGAGGAGTTGAAGATGTACCGTGAGCGGATGATCAAGGCGTGAGGCTGCCCGGCTTGTGTTTCTCGCCGGGCCGCGCACCAGCCGGCTAAAAAACCCATTGCTTTTCCATCAACTCCAAGCCCGCTCACAGGCCGCGCCTCGGTTAACCGACGGGTTTTTTGCTCCGACGCTCCGGCGCTGACCGGTTCGGCGGGTGCTCCGCCTTTCCGGCCTGTCCCGGCCAGGGACTTAAAGTTGTTGCAGCACGGAGCGGACGCTGGCTTCGGCGTCTCCGAACAGCATCCGGGTGTTTTCTTTGAAGAACAGCGGGTTTTCGATGCCGGCGTAGCCCGAGGCGAGGCTGCGCTTGAGCACGATCACGGTGTCGGCGTTCCACGCTTCGATGACCGGCATTCCCGCGATCGGGCTGTTCGGCTCTTCCAGCGCGGCGGGATTGACGATGTCATTCGCGCCAATCACCATCACGATGTCGGTGCCGGGCAGGTCGGGATTGATTTCGCTCATCTCGAGCACGATGTCGTAGGGGACGTTCGCTTCCGCCAGCAGCACGTTCATGTGTCCCGGCAGGCGCCCGGCGACCGGATGGATCGCGAAGCGCACGTTGACGCCTTTCTCGCGCAACGCTTTGGTCATTTCGCTGACTGCGTTTTGCGCCTGGGCGACGGCCATGCCGTAGCCAGGCACGATCACCACCGAACTCGAGTCTTTCAGCAGCATCCCGGCTTCCTCGCTGCGGATCTCGTGGACTTCCCCGCCGGTGTCGCTGACCGTGCCGCTGGTGGTGCCGAAGCCGCCGAGGATGACGCTCAGGAATTTGCGGTTCATCGCGCGGCACATGATGTAGCTCAGGATCGCGCCGCTCGAGCCGACCAGCGCGCCGGTGATGATCAGCAAATCGTTGTTGAGCATGAAGCCGGTGGCCGCCGCCGCCCAGCCCGAATAACTGTTGAGCATGGAGACGACGACCGGCATGTCGGCGCCGCCGATCGCCGCGACCAGATGCGCGCCGAGGATCAGCGCGAGCACGGTCATGATCAGCAGGCTGTTCCACGCGGCGTCGTGGGGGCCGTGCAGGAAAACGTAGCCGAGCGCCAGCGCCGCGACGATGATCGCGAGATTGAACAGGTGGCGTCCGGGCAGCAGCAGCGGCTTGCCGGTGATCGTGCCCTGCAATTTGCCGAAAGCGATGACCGAGCCGGTGAAAGTCACCGCGCCGATGAATACGCCGAGGTAGATCTCGCTTTCGTGGATGGTGCGTTCGAGACCGGTGAATTGCGCGGTCGGATCGAGATAGTTCGCGATCCCGACGAGGACCGCGGCGAGGCCGACGAAGCTATGCAGAATCGCGACCAATTGCGGCATCTGGGTCATCTCGACCCGGCTCGCGACGAAAGCGCCGATCAGCGCGCCGATGACCATCGCCGGCAGCAGGATGCCGTAGGTGCCGACTTTGTCGGACACCAGCGTCACCGCGATCGCGATGGCCATGCCGATGATGCCGTAGATATTGCCGCGGCGCGCGGCCTCCTGATGACTGAGGCCGCCGAGGCTCAATATGAAGAGTACGCCGGCGGCGATGTACGCCATGGTTGTGACGCCGGAGTTGATCATTTTTCCCTGCGGAACATTTTCAGCATGCGTTGCGTGACCAGAAATCCCCCGACGACGTTGATCATCGCGATCAGCGCGGCGATCAGCGCGAGCACCAGCACGGTCGTGGTGGTGGTGCTCGAGGTTTGCAGCAGTGCGCCGATAATAATGATGCCGCTGATCGCGTTGGTGACGCTCATCAGCGGGGTGTGCAGCGCGGGCGTGACGTTCCAGATGACCTGCCAGCCGACGAAGCAGGCGAGCACGAATACGGTGAAATGCGCCATGAACGCGGGCGGCGCGACCTGGCCGAGGCCGAGCAGTCCGAGCGCGCCGACCGCGGCGGCGATCAGGCTGATGATGCCTTTGCGTTTTCTGTCCGGCGGCGCGGGTTGCGGCGGCGCGGCGGCGTCCGCCGCAGGCTTGGGCGGCGTCGGCTGCGCCGCCGGCGGCGGCGGCCACAGGATCTCGCCGTCTTTGGTCAGAGTCGAGTTGCGCACCACTACGTCTTGCATATCGAATACCGGCTCGCCGTTTTTCTCCGGCGTCAGATCGGTCAGCAGGTGTTGCAGATTGCTCGCGTACAGGCGGCTCGACTGCCCCGCCATGCGGCTTGGCAGATTGGTGTGGCCGATGATGGTGACGCCGTGCTTGACCACGACTTTGTCGGCTTCGGTGAGTTCGCAGTTGCCGCCCTGTTCGGCGGCGAGGTCAACGACGACGCTGCCGGGCTTGAGGCATTTGACGATGTCTTCGGTGATCAGCCGCGGCGCCGGTTTGCCGGGGATCAGCGCGGTCGTGACGATGATGTCCACTTCTTGGGCCTGTTGGCGGAACAGCGCGAGTTCGGCTTCGAGGAAAGCGTCGCTCATCTGCTTGGCGTAGCCGCCCGTGCCGCCGCCTTCTTCTTCGACGCTCACCGTCAGGAAGTCCGCGCCCATGCTCTCGATCTGCTGGGCGACTTCGGGGCGGGTGTCAAACGCGCGCACAATTGCGCCGAGGCCGCGCGCCGCGCCGATCGCCGCAAGACCGGCGACGCCGGCGCCGATGATCAGCACTTTCGCGGGCGGCACGCGCCCGGCGGCGGTGCTTTGTCCGCTGAAGAAGCGCCCGAAGTGATTCGCCGCCTCGATTATCGCGCGGTACCCCGCGATGTTCGCCATCGAGCTGAGTCCGTCGAGTTTCTGCGCGCGCGTGATGCGCGGGATCTGGTCGATCGCAATCGCCGTGATCTTGCGCGCCTTGAATTTTTCGAGCAAGTTGGGGTTTTGCGCGGGCCCTATGAAACTGATGAAGGCGGCGCCTTCTTTGATCAGGTCAACCTCGTGTGCCTGCGGCCCGCGGACTTTGAGCACGATATCGCCGCTGTGCCACAGCGCGCGCGTGTCGCTTATGATTTCGGCGCCCTGCTCGCGGTAGGCTTCGTCGCTGAAGTTCGCCGCCGCGCCCGCGTCTTGTTCAATCGCGACCTCGTAGCCGAGTTTGCGCAGCCCCCGGACGGTATCCGGCGATGCGGCGACGCGGTGTTCGCCTGCGAGAGTTTCCTTGGGGATGACGACTTTACTGGTCAAGACGGTGGCGGATAATACTGATGTTTGCTCCCAAAGTCGAGAGCAGCCGTCCGCGTTGCTTCGAGCAGCGGCTCAATTTTGGGTTCTACTATAACTATGGATATAGTCGTTGCGCGTTCCGCCGCCACCTCCGGCGTCGGGCGCGCACCACGCTCACTCATTCAACCGCAGGGCTTTGGCGAGCGCCGGGTCGCGTCTCACCCAGCCCGCGTCTTCGTCGAGGATCATGGTCTTGAGGAGGAGGATGAATTCGCGGGGTGATTGGCTGAGCGTGCCGCACTCCCCGTCTCCGAGCCCCAGTTTTCCCTTGAGTCCGCAGACGTCGCGGCCGGCGTGGTAGGCCGCTTCCAATTCATCGAGTCGCTTTGTCAGTTCTTTCTCGAACGCCTTGTGCGAGTGGGCGGCGGCGGCGACGCGGACGTACAGAGCCTTGAAGCAATTCACCGTCTCGCGATAGGCCTGCGCGCCCTCATAGCCCGCCTTGTCCCTCCAGTCCGGTTTTGCGCACGCGCTCGCGGCGGAAAGGATTTCCTTGCTCGCGGCTGGCGCGGGCGTCGCGCAGACAATCGTCCAGCATCCCAGCAGTGCGGCTGCGAGCAGCCGGCGGTTTGCCCGCAGCGGCCTGCGTGCGGATCTCTGAGGTCGGCCGCCTTGCCGCGTACGGCGATTGGCCGGCCGCCGCCGGGGCGAGGATAAGAAATTATTGATCAAAGGAGTAATCGAACCGCTCTATTTCCCACCGGCTGATTTCTGCAATTTGGTCGCGCAGCTCAGTGTCGTAATATTCACGATAGTGGCGCTTTAATAATGAGGGAGGTTTGTTGCGGATTTCAGATTGTCCGAACCGGGGGCAGTTGATCCGTTGGCCTACGTAGGCGAGATCCTCCTGCAGATTCTCGTATTTTGCAACAAAATCCACGAGCAAGTTGCCTTGCTCATCGCACAGCAACTTATGTGCGGGGGAAAACTGCGGGCGGTTGTTGCGTAAAGCGCGCGTCAAGTATTTTTTGAATAATGCTTTTTCATCACCGGCCTGAGGAGAGGTGCCTTGCTCAAGGGAATGGAGGTGAGCGCTGAAGTGGTAATAAAGCCATAAAGATAAATATCTTTCCCAAGGGTTTCGGATAATGCTGAAAGTGAATATCTTTTGCCACAGTTTGGGTCCCAGCCGTTCTCGCAGACGTGACGCGGGAATGTGGCTGCCGTCTATGCTGCGCAGACTAAAGGCGGTTGGCGGCGGTTGGCCCAAAGTTGTTTTTTGATAGGGCCAGCCGAATTTTAAGGCAAGTTTTTTTCTGCAGGCGGTGGAGGAAGTGCGGGGAATATCCACCATCCAACAGCCGGTCTTGGCGATCTTAGATCGGGCCAGCGGGAGTAGAAACTGACTTTTTATCGCCTGCATGACAGATATGGGGGGGGGGGGGGGGGGGGGGGGGGGGGGGGGGGGGGGGGGGGGGGGGGGGGGGGGGGGGGGGGGGGGGCATAGACAGGCACCGCCTCGTTGAGTGAATAAACTTAACATGGTATTCGTTTATGCCGCTTGAGACAATGCGGTTAAGGTGCTGAAATACAGGTTTGTTGAAGTTATGAACGCGGCTGCAACGCTGAAAAAGACCCCTAGCGGTGATGCAGCACGGTATCCTTGCCGTCGAGGGCGGGGTCGGTCGCGGGGTAATCCCGCATGTAGTGCAGGCCGCGGCTTTCGCGCCGCGACAGCGCCGAATTGACGATCAGGCTCGCGACGGTGGTCAGGTTGCGCAGCTCGATGAAGTCGCCGTTGATACGAAACCGCCGATAATGCTCGTCCACTTCGGCGAGCAGCAACTCGATGCGCCGCCGCGCCCGCTCAAGGCGCTTTTCGGTGCGCACGATGCCGACGTAGTCCCACATCACGCGGCGCAACTCCTCCCAACTGTGCGAGATCACGACTTCTTCGTCCGACTCGGTGACGCGGCTTTCGTCCCAGTTGGGGACGGTCGGCGGCGGCCGCGATGCGGCGCACGCCGTGATGTCGGCGGCGGCGAACCTCGCGAACGCGATGCACTCAAGCAGTGAGTTGCTCGCCATGCGGTTCGCGCCGTGCAGGCCGGTGCAGGCGGTTTCGCCGACCGCGTACAGCCCGTCCAGATCGGTGCGGCCTGTGAGGTCGGTGACGACGCCGCCGCAGAGATAATGCACCGCGGGCACCACCGGCACCGGCTCTTTGGTGAGGTCGCGGCCGAACTCGAGGCAGCGCCGGTGGAGCGACGGGAAATGCGAGGTGATGAAGTCGGCGGGTTTGTGCGAGACGTCGAGATAGACACAGTCTATGCCGAGGCGCTTCATCTCGTAGTCGATCGCGCGGGCGACGACGTCGCGCGGTGCGAGCGCGCCGCGGGGGTCGAAACGGTGCATGAATTCGCCGCCGTCCGGCAGCAGCAGTTTCGCGCCTTCACCGCGCAGCGCCTCGCTCAGCAGGAAAGATTTCGCGTGCGGGTGATACAGGCAGGTCGGATGAAACTGTATGAACTCCATGTTGGCGACGCGGCAGCCCGCGCGCCACGCCATCGCGATGCCGTCGCCGCAAGCACCGTCGGGGTTGCTGGTGTAGAGATAGACCTTGCCCGCGCCGCCGGTTGCGAGCACCGTCGCGCCGGCCACGCAGGTAAGAACCCGCCCCGCGGCGTGTGTTTTCAGGATGTAGGCGCCGCGGCAGGCGCCGCGACCGCTGATCAGATCCACCGCGATCGCGTTTGCAATCACTTTGATGTTCCGCCGTGCGCGCACTCGTTCAAACAGCGAATCCTGAATAGCCTTGCCGGTGCGGTCTTTGCTGTGCACGACCCGGCGGTGGCTGTGTCCGCCCTCGCGGGTCAGGTGCAGCGTGCCGCGGTCGCCGGGCTCCGGCGTGAAATGCACGCCCATCTCCTGCAGCCAGCGGATCATCCGCGGGCCTTCCGCGACGACTTTTTGCACGACCTCGCGCGAGCATAAGCCGGCGCCAATCGCCATCGTGTCCTCGATGTGCGCGTGCAGCGAGTCGCTGTCGCTGAGCACCGCGGAGATGCCGCCTTGCGCGTAGTAGGTGTTGCTTTGAGAAAGGTTGCCCTTGGCCAACAGGTACACCGATAAAGTCTCGGGCAGGTGCAGAGCGAGACTTAGGCCGGCGGCGCCGCCGCCGATGATCAGAACGTCGCAAGCCTGAGCGCGGCCGCCGGACTGTTGTGCTGAAGCAGACGGCATGGCGGGGATTGTATCGCGGCGTCTTGAATAGCCGTGCAGTTCCGCAATCCCCGCTATTATTGAACTCAGCGAGTTCTTTCTTAAAAGTGAAAACCCGGTCGAAGATTCTTGCGGCGAACGTGGCGTTCGGACTGTTGGCGGCGGCCTTTTTCGGCGCCGCCGTGCCGGATTGCGTCCGGCGTGTGGGGGGTGGTCTTTTTAAGACTGGCGGCCACCGCGGTTGCGGCGCCCGCGTTGCGCAAATTCTTGAGTTTCAGGAGGCCCCCCTGTTGGGCGAGAAGAGCCGGGGCCTAAGTGCCTGCTGTCTCACGGGATCTCCATGAGGGTATTACCCGGACGAGCAGGGCTTGCACAATTCGCCGGGGTCGCACCGCGAGGGATTGGACGCGGCATTGGTCGGGGATTTATCTGTTTTCTGAGATTGTGTGAAAGCCGAAAACAGCATTGCCGCCAAGTTGCGCGAGCAAGGTTTCGGGGTGTTTGGCCCGGGGCAGAGGGGAACCGGGCCGTTACGGGAACTCGCGACGTTGATGGGGTACGCGCCGCCGCTTAAGCCAAGCCGTTTTGGGTTTACTACGAGGACAATGATTTTCAGGATCTGAAGCGAGAGATCCGGCGCGGTTTGTTCGACGGCTGTCTGCCGGGGCGCCGCCGGGGTTTGCGCACGTTCCAATCTGAAAGCGGCGGGCACCATGCAGCGTATGATTTTCGTGCGCAGCGCATAGGCGGCGGTGATCCGGGGAAACGCATTGGAGACCTTGTTCTCAAGGCGGCGGGACTGACAAAGTTGAGGGGCACACTGAGGGCCTCGCAGCGGAGATTGAAAGCCCCTGAAAGGATAGCGCCTGCAAAACGGCGCTCTGAATTCAAGGCCATTCGGTGGCGGCAAGCTCCGAAGTCGAAAGTTGGAGCGGGCCTTTATACTTTGTTTGCCTCCCCGCCCGGGAGAGAGATGCGCTTAAAAAAGACGATGGTTGCCTAAGCCGCGGGGCGGTTCTCGAGTGGGTGGAAAACCCGGGTATTCCCGTCGCGGACGTGCAGGAGGTTTTCATCAATACCCCGGACCCGCTCGACCTGTTTCCTTTTCGCTTGGATGGTCACTGCACCTCCGGGGGTTATGCTCCGGTCGCCGGCGCGACCGCCGGGGCATTGCGGGAGTTTCTTGCACAAGCACAAGAGCATCGGCGGGGGCTGAAAGTCGCGCCGCCGTGAACGGTTCATTCCGCGCGTTGTTTGCTATCATAGACCGTTTATGGGGTTCAGACGTTTAACGGTGCAGCGGCGGCGCACGGGCGGTTTGCCGCCGCGCCCCGTTGTTTCAAGGGGGTTGGAGTTGCGGTGGTGAAGTTTCGCGCGTTGCCGCTTGTGTGTGTCTTTGCGCTGACCGTCGCGCACGCGGCGCCGGTGGGATTGCCTGATTTCTCGGCTCTGGTCGAGGCGTCGGCGGGCGCCGTCGTCAACGTCAGCACCACGCGCCAGCGTGCGGGCGGCAAACCGCGCGACGGGCGGCCGCCGCTGCCGATCCCGGAGGACAGCCCGTGGTTTGAGTTCTTCGAAGATTTTTTCGGCAGGCACGGCGCGCCGGAGATGCCGCGCGACCCGCGTTCGCTGGGGTCGGGATTCGTGATCTCGCGCGACGGGTTCGTCATCACCAACTACCACGTGGTCAAGGACGCCGAGGAGATCATCGTCAGGCTCAACGACCGCCGCGAACTCGCCGCCGAGGTGATCGGCACCGACAGGCAGACCGACATCGCCCTGCTCAAGGTCGAGGCGAAAGACCTGCCGATCGTCGGCCTCGGCTCCTCGGAGGACCTGAAGCCGGGGCAGTGGGTGGTCGCGATTGGCTCGCCGTTCGGCTTTGAATACTCGGTCACCGCGGGCATCGTCAGCGCGTTGGGACGCAGTCTGCCGTCCGAGAACTACGTGCCGTTCATTCAGACCGATGTCGCGGTGAACCCGGGCAACTCGGGCGGGCCGCTGTTCGACCTCGACGGCAAGGTTGTCGGCATCAATTCGCAGATCTACAGTCACACCGGCGGTTTCATGGGCGTGTCCTTCGCGATCCCGATCGAGGTCGCGATGCACGTCGTGCGCCAGTTGCAAGCGGGAGGCGAAGTCACACGCGGCTGGTTTGGCGTTTACATTCAGGAAGTCACGCGCGAATTGTCCGAATCGTTCGGTATGGACAAGCCGCAGGGGGCGTTGATCTCGGGGATCATGGAGGACAGTCCGGCGGAGAAAAGCGGCATTGAGGTCGGCGACGTAATACTCGAGTTTGACGGCCGCGAGGTTGACAGCGCAGGCGGTTTGCCGCCGATGGTCGGGCAGACCGAAGTCGGCAGGCGGGTTAAGGTCAAAGTGCTCAGGGACGGCGCCTCGCTCGAGGTCGAGGTGACGGTCGGCAGGCTGCCTGAGAGCATGAAGCCGGACGGCGTCCGCGGCGGCGAGCACGAAGTGCTGGGACTGGTGCTCGCCAACCTGAGTCCGGCGGAACGCGAGGACCTCGGGATCAAGGACGGCGCGGTCCGGGTGACGCGGGTGTCGCCCGGGCCCGCCGAAAGAGCCGGCGTGGCCACAGGCGACCTGCTGCTGGCGGTGGACAATCAACGCTTTGACGACTTGGACGAGTTTCGTGCGCTGCTCCCGAAATTGCAGCGCGACCAGTTCATCACGCTGCTGATCATGCGCGATGATAGGACCCGGTTTCTGGCGCTGAGGATCCCCAGCGAGGAATAAGCCCGCGTCCGGCAAGGCCGCGCGGCGCATCCGCCGCAGACGCAACATGACGCTCGACCGCATACGCAACTTTTCCATTATCGCGCACATCGATCACGGCAAGTCCACGCTCGCCGACCGCTTCATCCAAACCTGCGGCGGCTTGAGTGAGCGCAAGATGGCCGCGCAGGTGCTCGACTCGATGGAGATCGAACGCGAGCGCGGGATCACGATCAAGGCGCAGTCGGTCGCGCTCGACTACCGCGGCGCCGACGGGCGCGCTTACGCGCTGCACCTGATAGACACGCCCGGGCACGTGGACTTCGGCTACGAGGTTTCCCGTTCGCTGGCGGCCTGCGAAGGCGCGCTGCTCGTGGTGGATGCGTCGCAGGGGGTCGAGGCGCAAAGCATCGCGAACTGTTACACCGCAATCGAGCAAGGTCTCGAGGTGCTGCCGGTGCTGAACAAGATAGATCTGCCGGCCGCCGACCCTGAGCGCGTCAAGCGTGAGATCGAGGACATCATCGGCATAGACGCGTCGGCGGCGGTCGCGGTCAGCGCCAAGACCGGCGCGGGGGTTGCGAGGCTGCTGCGCGAACTGGTGTTGCGGGTACCGCCGCCGACGGGCGACCCCGCGCGCCCGGTGAAAGCGCTGATCGTGGATTCGTGGTTTGACAGTTACGTTGGCGTGGTGTCTTTGGTCAGATTGATTGACGGACGCTTGCACCGGAAAGACCGGGTGGTGTTCATGGCGACCGGCAAAGTGCATCAGGTCGAGACCCTCGGCGTGTTCACGCCTGAGCGCGTCGAGCGCGACCGCCTCGAAGCCGGCGAGGTCGGCTTCGTTATCGCCGGCATCAAGAACCTGCACGCGGCGCGGGTCGGCGACACGCTCAGCGCCGCCGCACGCCCGGCCGCGGTCGCGTTGCCGGGATTCAAGCAGGTCAAGCCGCGCGTGTTCGCGGGCTTCTTTCCGGCGCGCACCGACGACTACAGGCTGTTGCGCGACGCGCTCGACAAACTCAGCCTCAACGACGCATCTTTGGCGTATGAACCCGAGACCTCGGTCGCGCTCGGCTGTGGCTTTCGCTGCGGCTTTCTCGGCATGCTGCACATGGAGATCGTGCAGGAGCGCCTCGAGCGCGAATACCAACTTGAGATCGTCGTCACCGCGCCGACCGTGACCTACAAAGTGATCACCAAAGGCGGCGCCGCGATGGAAGTGCACAACCCGGCGCAGTTGCCGCCGCCGAATGAAATCGAGGAGATACTCGAGCCCGTCGCCTGTGTCTCGATGCTGACCCCGCCCGACTACGTCGGTGCCGTGATCGGGCTGTGCATCGAAAAACGCGGCGTGCAGAAGCGGCTGCAATACGCGGGCAAGCACGCGGCGGTCGAGTTCGAGATACCGCTCGGCGAGATCGTGGTTGATTTTTTCGACCGCCTGAAGTCGGCGACCCGCGGCTACGCGTCGTTTGACTATCAGGTGACCGGGCATCAGCCGGCGACGCTCGACAAACTCGACGTCCTGATCAACGGCGACCGGGTTGACGCCCTGTCGGTGATCGTGCACCGGCGGAACGCGCAGGCGCTCGGGCGCGCGCTGGTTGACAAGATGCAGGAGTTGATCCCGCGTCAGATGTTCGACGTCGCGGTGCAGGCCGCGCTCGGGTCCAAGATCATCGCGCGCGCGACGGTCAAGGCGCTGCGCAAGAACGTCACCGCGAAATGCTACGGCGGCGACGTCACGCGCAAGCGCAAACTGCTCGAGAAGCAAAAAGCGGGGAAGAAGCGCATGAAGCAGATCGGCAAGGTCGAAGTGCCGCAGGAAGCGTTTCTCGCGGCGCTGACGGTGAAACGATGAGCGCCGCGGGGCGGCGGCTGCGGCGGCCGTGCTCAGCGGCGGCGCTGGCGGCGTTGCTCGTGGCGGCGGCGGCCTCGCCGTTGCGCGCCGAGGTGCTGGTCGTGACCCTGCTCGGCACCGGCACGCCGGCACCGCAGATCGAGCGCTTCGGCCCGGCGGTGCTGGTCGAGGCGGGGTCTCAGAAACTGCTGTTCGACGCGGGCCGCGGCGTGGCGCAGCGCATTTATCAACTGCACGTGCCGTTTGATGAAGTCAACAAGTTGTTCATCACGCACCTGCATTACGATCACCTGGTCGGCTTGCCGGATCTGTTGATGTCGGGCTGGGTGTTTCAACGCGATGTGGCGCTTGAAGTGTGGGGGCCTGCGGGCATCGGCGCACATCTCGAACATCTCGCCGGCGCGTACGCGGCCGACATCGAAGCGCGTCTCGCCTACACCGGTTTGTCGCCGCAGGGGATTCGCTATCACGCGCACCCGTTGGCGCAGGGGGTCGTGCATCAATCCGGCGGCCTCAGCGTCACCGCGTTTCGCGTTGACCACGGTGCGTTCAAGCCGGCGTGGGGTTACCGCGTGGACTACGGCGGGCGTTCGGTGGTGATTTCGGGCGACACGCGCTACTCGCAAGGCTTGGTCAGGCACGCGCGCGGCGCCGATCTGTTGATCCACGAAATCGCCGCCGCTTCCGATCATTGGCGCACGCGCAATCCGCGGCTTGGGAAAGTGCTCGCGTACCATACGGCGCCTGAGGAGTTGGCACGGGTGCTGACCGAAGCGGCGCCGCGCACGGCGGTGCTGACGCATCTGGTGGTGTTTGGCGTGGACGGCAACGAATTGCTCGCGGCGGCGTCGCGCGGGCATAAAACCGAAGTCGTCATCGGGCGCGATCTGATGGCGTTCGACGTAGGCGAGATGATTCGCCGTTACTCCCGCCAATGAAACCGGCGTGGAACCGGCATGAAAAGGCGCGGCTTTTCCGAGCCGGCCCTGACGGGCGTGATCTGATGACGTTCGACGCAGGTGGGATGATTCGCCGTTGCTCCCGGCCGTAACAATGCACGACTTCTCCGAACCGGCCCTGATGGGGATCCTGAACCTGACGCCCGACAGTTTTTCCGACGGCGGCCGCTACGCCGATCCCGACGCGGCGCTGCACCGGGCGACGACGATGGCTCGCGAGGGCGCGGGCATCATTGACGTCGGCGGTGAGTCCACGCGCCCGGGTTCGCAGCGCGTGGCGGTCGCTGAGCAGAAGCGGCGCGTGCTCGACGTGATCGCGGCGATTGCGGCAACGCTGCCCGGTCATTTGCTCAGCATTGACACGACGCGGGCCGCAGTCGCCGCCGCCGCGCTCGACGCGGGCGCGGGCATGATCAACGACGTTTCGGCGGGACGCGACGATCCCGCGATGTTCGAGTTGGCCGCCGCGCGCGGTGTGCCGATCTGCCTGATGCATCTGCAGGGCGAGCCCGCGACGATGCAGGATCACCCGCACTACGACGACGTGGTGTCCGAAGTGTGCGCGTTTTTGCGCGCGCGCATGGAGGCGGCGTGCGCGTGCGGCGTGTCGCGGGAGCGGATCGTGCTCGACCCCGGCATCGGTTTCGGCAAGACGCTCGAACACAACCTCGCACTGCTCGCGAACCTGTCGCAGGTCGCGGCGATCGGGTGCCCGGTGTTGCTCGGCGCAAGCCGCAAGCGCTTCATCGCGGGCCTGGGCGCGGGTGAAGGCGCCGCGCCCGACGCGCGCGTCGGCGGCGGTTGCGCGACGACGGTGCTCGGTTTTCTCGCGGGTGTTTCGATCTTCCGCGTGCACGACGTTGCGGCGCACCGCCAGGCGCTCGACCTTGCGCGCGCGGTGTGTGGTCGAGCGGTGTGAAACACCAGCATATAATGAACGATTCAACTTAGACGCGGCAAAATTGCATCGTTCAGCCGAACGTGATGCCGTGTAATGGTATAAAAATGCTTGAACTCAGACCGAATTGCGAATGTTGCAATAAAGACCTTCCACCGCATTCAACGGAAGCTATGATCTGCACCTTTGAGTGTACATTCTGTAAAGATTGCGTTGACTCAAAGTTGCACGGAGTATGTCCGAATTGTGGCGGCAATTTCTCTCCTCGGCCAATCCGGCCTGAGAGTCTGTTAGAGAGATACCCGGCTTCGCGGAAAAGGGTTTTCAAACAATCAGGGTGTCAATCTACTGCCTGACGAGCCGCTTTTGAGGTAAACGATGAAAATTAAAGTCACTCAAGAACACATAAATCGGGGCAGGAAGTGTTCCCCCCGTTATTGCCCGATTGCCTGTGCAATCAGGGAGCAGTTTCCCGGTAGGGGAGTGATTTACGTCATAGGGACAGATGTCAATATCAACGGCGCGCAACTGCCATTGTCAACAAGAGTGCAGACATTCATAAAGATTTTTGACAGACCCCCCCGGAGCAGCCACGGTCACCCCGTTTGAGTTCGATCTCGACTACGACTTGTGGGAAAAGAAGATATGCGACGCCAGCCGGTGATCTAACAGCAGGATACCCGCCGCAGAGTTGCTCCTACGGATGGGAAGTGGGTGGGCAAATCCCTCCCGGCTGATTTAACATGAAAGGCCCTATCTGCCTGGAATGTAATGCCGGCTTTTTAGACGCTGCGGCGGTTGCACGGTATATTGAGTCGTGGTCTATGGCGTTTAGTTCGTGCACGGGAATTGTTTCTGGGTTACGAAAGTTTTCCGCGGTTTGAAGATCTGGCCGTAAAATCAATCACCGACGTCGAAGCACCATCGCGCGGCCGCTTGTGCCGGCCGGTCATCGCCGTTGACCCGGCAAAGGAGATCAGCGCGCCCGGAGTGTTTCCCGTTCAAGGCGGGAAGCACAAAGTGAAAGGGGCGGCCGGGATGATGAAAATTAGCGGGCGGTGCTTGCAAAAGAAGACAAGAACCCTTTGCCCTCAAGCATGGAAAGCGACGGCAACTCTCACGACAGTTTCATCCGCGCCAGGTAATCTTTGACCGCGCCGGCGGGGTCGGGTGCCTCGGCGACGTCGGCGTTGACCGCGATCATGTCGGCGCCGGTGGCGAGCACGCGGTCGAGATTGTCGCGGGTGACGCCGCCGATCGCGCACACCGGCAGCGGCAGCCGCCGCTTGTAATCGGCGAGGTCTTCGAGCGCGACCCTCGCCGCTGCGGGCTTGGTGCGGGAGGCGAACACTGCGCCGAACGCAACGTAGTCGGCGCCGCCGCGTTGCGCTTTCAGCGCGCGTTCAAACGAGTTGCAGCACGAGACGCCGATCACCGCGTCCGTTCCGAGTGCCCGGCGCGCCTGTGCAACCGTCGCGTCGTCTTCGCCGAGATGCACGCCGTCGGCGCCGGTCTCGCCCGCGAGTTCGGCGTCGTCATTGACGATAAACCTGACGCCGCGTGCGCGACACAGGGCGCCGAGTGCCGCGGCTTCCCGCCGCCGCGTCGTTTTGTTCGCAAGTTTGTTGCGGTACTGCACCAGCGCGACGCCGGGCAGCAACCAGGCGTCGGCCCCGTCCACGGGCAGGCCCGACCCTGCGATCAGGTACAAGCCGCGAAGCGCGGGCCGGCTCACAGCCGTTTGGGGAAGCGGCGTTCCCCGCTAAGCCCCGGCGTCTCGGCGTTGGCAAGCGCGTGCGCGGTAAAGGACAGCGCCAGTGCCACGGCTTCGCGCAGCGTTCTTCCGAGTGCGAGATGCGCCGCGAGCGCACACGACAGCGTGCAGCCGCTGCCGTGAAACTCGCCGGGCAGTTGGGGTGAGAAGAACGCCTCGCGCCCGCCGTCCGGCAAGTACAATGCGTGATGCAGCGTCTGCTCCTGTTGTTTTTCGCCGGTTACGAATACCGCGCCGCAACCCTCGTTCAGTAAAACCTGCGCGGCGTCGGCAGGCGTCGCGGCTGCGGGGGCGAGCGCCGCGAGTTCCTCGCGGTTCGGCGTCGCGCAAGCCGTGAGCGGCAGCAGTTGCTCGCGGATCGCCCGCGCCGCGCCGTCGCCGCACAAGGGCCTGCCCGTGCCGTCGCATAGCACGGGGTCGGTGACGAGCGGGCGGCGGATCGCCGCGACGGCTTCGGCGATCACGCCGGCGTTGTCCGCCGAGGCGATCAGGCCGGCCTTGACGGCAGCCACGTCGAAATCGGCGGTGAGGCACTCGATCTGGCGCGCGAGCGCGGCGGTCGCCGTCGGCATCACCGCCTTTGCGCCCGCGCCGTCCTGCACCGTGTTGCAGGTTTGCGCACACACGGCGCGCACGCCGAGCGCCGCGGCGGTTTCAACGTCGGCTTGCAGGCCTGCGCCGCCGGTCGGATCAAAGCCCGCGATGCAAAGCAGGATGGGTCGCCGTGTTTTCATCTACGCCGGGAGATGGGAAGATAGCGTCGCTTGCCGTATAGTATCAGGCGCATTGTTTCAGCCAGCAGAAATGTCCGCCAAAAAATATGTTTGTCTCGTGTGCGGTTGGGTCTATGACGAAGAACAAGGATCGCCGCAGGACGGCATCGCGCCGGGCACGCGCTGGGAGGACATTCCCGGTGATTGGACGTGTCCCGAATGCGGCGCCGCCAAAGGCGACTTTGAAATGGTCGGAATAGACGATTGAGGACGCCCGGTGCGGCCCGAAAGAGGAGTGACTCGATGTCGGCGTTGATCTGCGGTTCCATTGCATTTGACAATATCATGGTGTTTCACGGGCGCTTCCGTGAACACATTCTGCCCGATCAACTGCATATGCTGAACCTGTCGTTTCTGGTGCCGCAGATGCGCCAGGGTTTCGGCGGCTGCGCCGGCAACATCGCCTACAACCTGAAACTGCTCGGCGGCGAGGTGTATCCGATGGGCACCGTCGGCAGGGACTTTGCACGCTACGCCGAATGGATGGACCGCAGCGGGATCGACCGCAGGCACGTTATGGAACTCGAGGATCAGTTGACCGCGAGCGCTTTTATCATCACCGACCTCGACGCCAACCAGATCACCGCCTTTCATCCCGGCGCGATGGATCTTTGCCATCTCGGTAAAGTGCCGACGGACGCCGGCATCCGCTTCGGCCTGGTCTCGCCGGAAGGGCGCGAAGGCATGCTCGCGCACGCGCGCCAGTTTGGCGACGCCGGCATCCCGTACCTGTTTGATCCCGGGCAGGGGACGGCGATGTTCGACGCGAACGAGTTGATGCACTTTATCGAGGGCGCGGACTGGCTCGCGTGCAACGACTACGAATCCTCAATGATCGTCGAGCGCACCGGGCTTTCGCTCGAGCAACTCGCCGAGCGGGTGCGGGCGCTGATCGTCACGCACGGCAACGCAGGCTCGGTGATCTACACCGGCGGCGAGCGGCTCGAAATTCCCGCGGTAACGCCGCAACGGGTCGAAGATCCGACCGGTTGCGGCGACGCCTACCGCGCGGGCCTCCTCTACGGCCTGCAAACCGACGTGGACTGGCCGACTTCGGGGCGCATCGCTTCGCTGATGGGCGCGATCAAGGTCGAGTGCGCGGGCACGCAGCAACACACGTTCACACCCGACGAGTTCCACGACAGATTCCGCGGCAGTTTCGGCTACGCCTTGTAGTTAGGTCTTATATCCTGGGACTTAGATGCCCGGCTACATAGGGCGATTCGCCGCTATACTGCATCAATTCAAAAATCGCCGGCCTCCCGATGTTCGAGCAAACTTTCAAAAACATTGACGATGTTCTCTTTAAAGACGCCGGGTGCACTACTGAGCTTGACTACACCGAGCAGACCTCGTGGATGCTTTTTCTCAAGTATCTCGACGATCTGGAAGAGGGGCGGGCGATGGATGCGAAACTTCGTGGTAAGTCCGTTGAGTTCTTGATTGATGAACCGCACCGCTGGGTGACCTGGGCGGCGCCCAAAAAGGCCGACGGAGACTTTGACCACGATCGTGCGCTGATCGGCGAAGACCTGATCGAATTCGTTAATAATGACCTGTTCCCCTACCTCAAGGGCTTCAAGGAGCGCGCCAGCGGGCCGGGTACGATCGAATACAAGATCGGCGAGATTTTCAGTGAGATCAAAAACAAAATTCAATCCGGCTATTCATTGCGTGATGTTCTTGAGCAGATGGACGCACTGCACTTCCGTTCCCAAAAGGAGAAACACGAACTCAGTTATTTGTACGAGGCCAAGATCAAAAACATGGGCAATGCGGGGCGCAACGGCGGTGAATATTACACCCCGCGCCCGCTCATTCGCGCTATGGTCAAGGTTGTCGCGCCCCGGGTTGGCGAGACCGTGTACGACGGTGCCTGCGGTTCGGCGGGCTTTCTGTGTGAGGCGCACGACTACATTCGCCCCGGCAAGTTAACCACCAAACAACTCAAAACGCTCCAGACCCGCACCTTCTACGGCAAGGAGAAGAAGTCGCTCGCCTATATCATCGGCGTCATGAACATGATCCTGCACGGCATTGAAGCCCCGAACATCATCCACACCAATACACTGACCGAGAATCTCGCCGACATCCGGGAGCGCGACCGTTACGACATCATTCTTGCCAATCCGCCTTTCGGCGGCAAAGAGCGCAAAGAGGTTCAGCAGAATTTCCCCATCAAGACCGGCGAGACCGCTTTCCTGTTTTTGCAGCATTTCATCAAACGCCTCAAGGCCGGCGGCCGGGCGGCGGTGGTCATCAAGAACACCTTCCTGTCGAATTCGGACAACGCATCCAAGGCTCTGCGCAAGGAATTGCTGGAGAACTGTAACCTGCACACCGTGCTTGATTGTCCCGGCGGCACTTTCCTCGGCGCCGGTGTAAAAACCGTGGTGCTGTTCTTTGAAAAGGGGGTGCCGGCGCGAAAAATATGGTTTTACCAACTGGACCCCGGCCGCAGTCTCGGCAAGACCAACCCGCTGAATGACAACGACCTCGCCGAGTTCGTTGAATTACAAAAAACTTTCGCTGACTCCGGTCAATCGTGGACGGTAAACGTGGCCGATGTTAATCAGGAAACTTTTGACCTGAGCGTAAAAAACCCGAACACACCGGAAGAAGCACCGTTGAAGCACCCGCAGGAAATCCTGGCGCAGATCAGGCTTTTGGATGAAGAGGCAAACAAGGTTTTGAAATCCATAGAGGAACTGGTATGAGCAAGCAGGGCGAACGCTGGATCCAGCGTTTCAACAACTACCAGAAAGCTTTGACGCAGTTAGGCAAAGGAGTTGAACTGGCATCGGAACGAGAGCTTACTGACTTGGAAAAAGAAGGCGTTATCCAACGTTTTAAGTATACTCAGGAATTGGCCGGGAATGTTGTCAAAGACTTTTACGTATCACTGGGCGACCAAAATACACAAGGCAGTCGAGACGCTTTCCAGTTGGCTTTTGAGCACGGGCTAATCACATCCGGGAAAGAACTGCTGGACAGCATAAATACCCGCAACAAAACTTCTCACGCATATAATCGCGAAAAAGCCGAGGCGATATTCCACGATATCGTCACTAGATATTACGGCGCTTTTGAAGAGTTGAGAGCGGTCTTGCTCAACGAGAAAAAACAAAGAAACCTGTAATCATGTTTGGGTTGGATGTGGATACGCTGCGCGGCATA
The DNA here is from genome assembly GCA_965211995.1 of Candidatus Oxydemutatoraceae bacterium. GTDB lineage: Bacteria > Pseudomonadota > Gammaproteobacteria > Poriferisulfidales > Oxydemutatoraceae > CAYFZO01. The sequence goes on along the minus strand of OZ243040.1, from coordinate 1,307,792 downwards.
AGAGGCGCTATTTCCCGCTTTACTCACATAGAAAAAGTATTGATCTATGGTTCCCGTGCAAGGGGGAACTATAGAACCGGTTCGGATATTGACATTACGCTTCTTGGAAAAAACCTGACGCTGGATAACTCTGTCTATCCGCTGATGAGTGCGTTGGATGATCTCTATTTGCCCTACAAGTTTGATATTTCCATTTTCAACCAGTTGGAAGAGTCGGATTTTGTTGAGCATATATTGCGGGTTGGGAAAACTTTTTATGAAAAAAAAAGGAAATAAAGTTATGAATAGATGGACTCATAAGACGATGGGGGATGTATGTCGTATCGTGAACGGAGGTACTCCAAAAACCAAAGTTGTTGAATACTGGGATGGGCCTCATGCTTGGATTACGCCAGCAGAAATGGGAGGGCTTGATTCTCCATTCACGCGAACAACCCGCAGAACCCTTTCCGATCAAGGATTGGGAAAATGTGCCGCGTCTCTTTTGCCAGAGTATTCAGTAGTTTTGTCATCACGTGCACCGATCGGATACTTGATCATCAACGAAGTGCCAATGGCAACAAATCAAGGATGCAGGGGTTTGATTCCTTGTAATCAACTACACTACAAATACCTATATTACTTCTTGGTAGACAGTATCAGTCTTCTGAATGAGTTGGGTACAGGCACCACTTTCAAAGAACTATCTGCGACCAAACTCAAGAGTGTCTTAATCCCCCTCCCGCCTCTCCCGGAACAGAAGCGCATCGTGGCAATCCTCGACGAAGCGTTCGTGGCCATCGAAACAGCAACCGCCAACACCAAAAAGAACCTCGCCAATGCGCAGGAATTGTTTGAGAGTGTGCTAAACCGTGTTTTCCAACCCTCCAAATTTGCAGAGGTTTCTGGGGATTGTGTGTTAAATGGGTGGCGTAAAACCAAACTGACGGAGATCTTACAGTCGTTTGCAACAGTTGACCCTAGGAAGAAGCCCGACGACACATTTGAATATATTGATGTGTCCAGTATTTCTCGTAAAACATTTACGATTGAGAAAACTGTGACGCTCCTCGGACGACATTCCCCAAGTCGAGCTCGACGGCTCGTTTGTGCCGGGGATATCCTTTTTGCTACGATTCGACCTACGTTACAACGCATTGCTGTAGTTCCTGACTATCTGGACGGCGCGATTTGCAGCACAGGTTATTTTGTGCTTCGCCCCAGAGCGGAGGTGCTTGGTCGGTTTTTGTTTTATTATCTATTCACTCAGATGCTTCTTGATGAAATGACTTCATTACAACGTGGCGCAAGCTACCCGGCAGTCAGTGACCAGGATATTAAAAATCAACTCATATTTCTCCCGCCTCTCTCCGAGCAGAAGAAAATTGTAGCGGTCATTGATAAACTATTGGCAGAAAAACAGTCCCTTGAACGTATCTATGAAACCAAAGACCGCGCCCTTGCAGAACTCAAACAATCCCTTCTGCATCAGGCATTCACCGGCGAGTTGACCGCTGACGCCAAAGCCGCCGACCGTTTCCTTTCGGAGGCCGGCATATGATATCCATTGAAACACTTGAGAAATGGTTGTGTGCTTCCGTTGAGAGTGAACATCTGGAATTCAAAAAAGCTTCCCAGCAATATAACCTCAAGGAAGTGTTGAAGTATTGCGCTGCTATGTCTAACGAAGGCGGAGGGCACCTTGTTCTAGGGGTTACCAACACGCCGCCGAGAAAAATAACCGGTACGCGGGCGTTTCTGTCGGCAAAGCAATTAAATAAACTAAAACTGACAATTTTTGATCAATTGCATATCCGAGTGGATACCGATGAAATCACACATCCCGACGGGCGGGTGTTGATCTTTACAATACCATCGAGACCCGTTGCACAACCGCTGGATCTTAATGGCCGCTATCTGATGCGTACGGGCGAGAGTGTAGTTGCAATGCCTCCCGACCGTTTGAAAGAAATTTTTGCCGAAAATACTGAGGATTGGTTTGCACAAATGGCAATGGAAGGTATCAACGCGGAAGATGTTATTACGTTACTAAGCACGCAGACTTATTTTGATTTGCTCGATTCTCCCTACCCTGATACACCGTCTGCGGTTTTACATCGCCTTGAGGAAGAAGGTTTTGTCCAAGGCCAGTCCGGTAAATGGGGTATTACGAACTTGGGTGTTATCTTGCTGGCTAATGATATAAACAAATTTCCCCAGGAAATTGCCCGCAAGGCAGTCCGTTTTGTGCTTTATGATGGAACAGGAAAAACCAAAACACGCAAAGATATTCAAGAATTGTCCGGTTATGCCGTTAAATTTGAAAGTTTGGTAAATTATGTGAATGACGAGGCACCACACAACTACATTCTTGAGGAGACAGTCCGCAAAGAATATCGAATGTTTCCCAAGCAGGCGCTACGTGAATTGATCGCCAATGCGTTAATCCATCAGGATTTCTCTGTTACAGGTGCTTCAGTGATGATAGAAATGTACACAGACAGAGTGGAAATATCCAACCCCGGGAAACCCATCATCGGCGTTGACCGGTTTATTGACGGCTATAAATCCCGCAACGAAAAATTGGCTGACATCATGCGTCGGTTTGGTTTCTGCGAAGAGAAGGGTAGTGGCATTGATAAAGTCATTCAGCAAGTTGAGGTTTACCAACTCCCCGCGCCGGATTTTAGAAACGACGAAATCCGAACTATAGCCACTCTGTTTGCTCATCAGGATTTCTCCGATATGAGTAAAAATGACCGTATCCGCGCCTGCTACCAACATTGTTGCTTGCTTTATGTTGGCAATCAGCGGATGACAAACTCGACCTTACGCAAGCGTTTCCAAGTTACCGAAAAGCAGATGGCTACAGTCTCCCTGGTTATTACTGCGACTAGAAAAAAGAACTTGATTAAGATTGACGAGAGCGAAACAAGGTCACTTCGATATGTCCGCTACTTGCCCTTCTGGGGTTGATAGGGCCGGTAAAAAGTGCTTTAAAGCAAATCCAAAGGGATGATTTTTGACGTTAATATCCTATAAAATACAAAGAATTAAGTGCTTTAACGCAAAACTGAAAACACTTGGAATCACCCCAAATCCTGGAGACAACGCACATTGAACGAAGCCGAAACCCGTGCCGAGTTGATTGACCCGGCCCTCAAGGCCGCCGGTTGGGGGGCGGTTGAGGGCAGCCGCATCCGGCGCGAGGTGATTACTATCGGCCGCCTCCAGGGTGCGGGCACACGGGCGAAGCAGGACGTCGCCGACTATGTTCTTGTCTATAAGAACCAGAAACTCGCGGTGATCGAGGCCAAGCGCGAGAGCGCACCCGTTACCGAGGGATTGGAACAGGCCAAGAAGTATGCCCGGAAATTACAAACCCCGTTCACTTATTCCACCAACGGTCACGGTATCTACCGCGTGGATATGCGCACCGGCGAGGAAGGGCATGCCGATCGTTACCCTACGCCGGACGAATTGTGGGCGGCTTACTACGGTGAAAGCGAGGCGCAGGAGCGGAGTTGGCGGGATCGGTTTTCCGTCGTTCCTTTTGAGGACAAGGGTGGGCAATGGCAACCGCGTTACTACCAGCACAACGCCATCACCAAAACACTGGAGGCGATCAGCCGGGGGCAAGATCGCATTCTGTTGACGCTGGCGACCGGCACCGGCAAGACCGCCATCGCTTTCCAGATCGCATGGAAACTTTTTCACAGCCGCTGGAACCTTGCCGATTGGCGTAAAGGGCTTGCCGAGGGGCAGGAGCCGGGCCGGCGGCCCCGTATTCTGTTCCTTGCCGACCGCAACATCCTGGCCGATCAGGCCTTTAACGAATTCAGCGTTTTCCCCGAAGACGCGCTGGTGAGAATTGACCCGCAAATCATCCGCAAGAGGAGTCGCGTGCCCATGAACGGCAGCGTCTTCTTCACCATCTTCCAGACCTTTATGACCGGGCGCGATGCCGGCGGTAATCCCCAACCCAGTTTCGGCGACTACCCGCCGAATTTCTTCGACTTCATCGTTATTGACGAATGTCATCGCGGCGGCGCCAACGACGAAAGCAACTGGCGGGGCATCATGGAGTACTTCGCGCCGGCGGTACAACTCGGCCTGACCGCCACGCCGAAGCGCGACAATAACATTGACACTTACGCCTACTTCGGCGAGCCGGTGTACATCTACTCCCTCAAGGAAGGCATCAACGACGGCTACCTGACTCCTTTCAAGGTCAAGCAAATCGCCACCACGCTGGATGATTACATCTACACCCCGGACGATGACGTTATTGAGGGCGAGATTGAAGTGGACAAGCGTTATACCGAATCCGATTTCAACAAGATCATTGAGATCATGGCGCGGGAGAAGAAGCGGGTCGAGATTTTTATGAAAGATATTGACCAGAGCCAAAAAACGCTGGTGTTCTGCGCCACCCAGGATCATGCCCTGGCGGTGCGCGACCTTATCAACCAGATCAAGACCAGCACGGAAACGAATTACTGCGTCCGGGTGACGGCCAATGACGGCGAGATCGGCGAACAACACCTGCGCACCTTTCGGGACAACGAGAAAATGACCCCGACCATTCTGACGACCTCGCAAAAACTCTCCACCGGGGTTGATGCCCGCAACGTGCGCAATATCGTGCTGATGCGGCCGATCAACTCAATCATCGAGTTCAAGCAAATCATCGGTCGCGGGACCCGGTTGTTCGACGGCAAGGACTACTTCACGGTTTATGATTTCGTGAAAGCCTACGAGCATTTCAACGATCCGGAGTGGGATGGCGAACCGGTGGAGCCGGAATCCTGCCCTGTGTGCGGCTGCCATCCCTGTCGATGCGAAAAACCGGAGCCTGAGCCTTGCCCGGTGTGTGGCCGGCAGCCTTGCGAGTGCAAGAAGCCACCGCCGGTGCCTTGCCCTAAATGCGGTGAGTATCCTTGCATCTGTAACAGATGGACCAAGATCAAGGTCAAACTCGCCGATGGCAAGGAGCGCGCTATCCAGCACATGATGGCCACCTCGTTCTGGAGCCCGGACGGCGAACCGATATCCGCGGCCAAGTTCATTGAGCGGCTCTTCGGCGAACTGCCCGCTTGGTTTAAAAACGAAGACGAGTTACGCGAACTGTGGAGCAGACCCGATACGCGCCGGCAACTGCTGGAGGGGTTGAAAGAGAAAGGGTACGGGGGTGAGCAACTTGCCGAACTGCAACGTATGATTGATGCTGAAGAGAGCGATCTCTACGATGTGCTGGCCTACATCGCTTTTGCCTTGCCTGCTATCAGCCGCAAACAGCGGGCGGATACCCGTAAAGTCGTCATTAGGGCTGATCAGGGCGGTAAAGTGTGGGAATTCCTGGAATTTGTTCTTGAGCAATACATCAAACAAGGCGTCGGTGAATTGGACGACGGGAAACTGCCTGACTTGCTGAGATTGAAGTACCATTCTCCGCGCGACGCCGTCGTAGAGTTAGGTATTGATGCCGATCAGATACGGAATGCGTTTATAGATTTTCAGCGGCACTTGTATGCGCGACGGGAGATTTAGTGACGGGTGCGATCAAGGTCAAGTGTGCGGGCACGCAGCGACACACGTAAAAGAGTACAGGGGTTTTATCTAGTCCCTGAGCGACATCACCGGCCAGTTTTCGGCTGCGGCGTGCGTGCGCAGTTTGGAGTCGCCGTCAACCACCACCGGCTTGTCGGCCCATGACAGCAGCGGCAGGTCGTTGTACGAGTCGCTGTAGCACCAACTTTTGCCGTACTCCGGACGCGCCCGGTCGAGCCATTGTTGCAGGCACGTGAGTTTGCCTTCACGAAAGCACGGCGTGCCGGCGACCTCGCCGGTAAAGCGGCCGTCCCTGCGTTCGGGTTCGGTTGCGATCAGATGCGCGACGCCGAACCGCGCGGCGATCGGTCCGGTGATAAAGCGGTTGGTCGCGGTAATGATGACGGTAAGGTCGCCCGCCCGCCGGTGTTTTTCGACCAGCGCGAGCGAGGCTTGCGTGATCATCGGCTCGATGTGCGCGGCCATGAACTCCTTGTGCAGCGCCGTCAGTCGTGCCGGTGGGATTGCGGCGAGCGGCGCCAGCGCGAAACGCAGGTAGGCGCCGACGTCGAGTTGTCCGGCTTGATACTGTTGGCGGAAAACCTCGTTGCGCCGGCGGTATTCGTCTTGCTTGACCAAGCCCGCGTCGCACAGGAAAACCCCCCATGCGAAGTCGCTGTCGCCGGCCAGCAACGTGTTGTCGAGGTCGAACAGGACCAAGTCGGGGAGCGTCTTATTCATGATTGCGGTCCGCGGGCGGAAGTGCGGGCAGTGATGGAAATGAGCACGGCGTTATTGTTTTCACCCGCGGGCGGGGTTGCATTGTACAATCGCCGCCGCTGTTTCCGCGTCTGTGAAAATCGCCGGGCGTCCGCTCACTATCTAATCCGGATTAGATTGCAGATAAAGCATACGCTGTAAGTTATGCTTTTTATTGGATGCTTGCTCTTGGCGCCCCCGCGCCCGTGAAAACCGCTTGTTGCGCCGTCGTTGTTGGTTCCGCCGCGGTGTACCCGGGTTGTCTGCGGTGCGCGGGCGGACGCGACGCGGTTTAGTGCAAAAGCAAGCGCAACATGGGGTTTCGCCCACGGCGGCGGGTTGCCTCGGGCGCTTCGGCGGATGCGGCGGGCGGGTGTAAATTGACTGAATCCCCGTATTTCTCGTATAATGAGAAGTTATCCTTGAAATTCGAGGCCCGCGGGCATCGGCCAGGCGTCGGATTTCATTTATGTCACAACCGGAATGAAGAATGCGGCTGAAATCGCATGGCAACGATCAATCAATTGGTGCGCAAACCAAGAAAGCGCAAGACGGCCAAAAGCAATGTGCCGGCCCTCGAATCCTGCCCGCAAAAGCGGGGGGTCTGCACGCGCGTTTACACCACCACGCCGAAAAAGCCGAACTCCGCTTTGCGCAAAGTTGCCCGTGTGCGATTGACCAATAGTTACGAAGTTACAGCCTACATCGGCGGCGAAGGCCATAACCTCCAGGAACACTCGGTTGTTTTAATCCGCGGCGGGCGCGTCAAGGATCTGCCGGGCGTGCGCTATCACACGGTGCGCGGCAGTCTTGATACTCAGGGCGTTTCCGACCGCAAGCAGGGGCGCTCCAAGTACGGCACCAAGCGCGCCGGAGACTGAGCGGGAGCAACGTCATGCCACGCCGCAGAGAAGTTCCCAAGCGCGAGATCCTGCCCGATCCCAAGTACCGCGACGTCACCGTCGCGAAGTTCGTCAACATCGTGATGAAGCAGGGCAAGAAGTCCGTCGCCGAGCGGATCGTGTACGGCGCGTTCAACCGCATCAGCAGCAAGGGCAAAAACACCGAACAGGTGGTCGAGACTTTCAAGGTCGCGCTCGACAACGTCAAGCCCCGGGTCGAGGTGAAGTCGCGGCGCGTCGGCGGCGCGACCTACCAGGTGCCGATCGAAGTCAGGCCGGCGCGGCAACTGACGCTCGCGATGCGCTGGATCATCGAAGCCGCGCGCAAGCGCCGCGCCCATTCGATGGGCGACAAACTTGCCGCCGAGTTGCTCGACGCGTCTGAAAGCAAAGGTGCGGCGGTCAAGCGCCGTGAAGACACGACCAAGATGGCGGAGGCCAACAAGGCCTTTTCGCATTACCGCTGGTAAGCGCAGCGTCGGCAGGAACAGCCCGTGGCACGTACAACCCCCATCGAACGCTACCGTAATATCGGGATTATGGCGCACATTGACGCGGGCAAGACCACGACCACCGAGCGCGTGCTGTTTTATACCGGCATTTCGCACAAGATCGGGGAAGTCCACGACGGCGCCGCGATCATGGACTGGATGGAGCAGGAACAGGAACGCGGCATCACGATCACCTCGGCGGCGACGACCTGTTTCTGGCAGGGCATGGACCGGCAGTTCGACGAGCACCGGGTCAACATCATAGACACGCCGGGCCACGTGGATTTTACAATCGAGGTCGAACGCTCGCTCAGGGTGCTCGACGGCGCGGTCGCCGTGTTCTGCGCGGTCGGCGGCGTCGAACCGCAATCGGAGACGGTGTGGCGCCAGGCCGAGCGTTACCGGGTGCCGCGGATCGCTTTTGTCAACAAGATGGATCGTGCGAGCGCGAATTTCATGCGCGTGGTTGACCAGGTCAGGGACCGGCTCGGGGCGCAGGCGGTGCCGGTGCAGTTGCCGATCGGCAGCGAAGAGAATTTCAAGGGCGTGGTCGATCTGGTCAGAAACAAGGCGGTGTATTGGAATGAAAAAGACAAGGGGGCGACTTTCGAGTTGCGGGACGTGCCGCAGGAGATGCAGACCGAGTGCGCGCAACTGCGCGAGCGGATGATGGAGACGGCGGCCGAAGCGAACGAGGAATTGATGGACGCGTATTTGGACGGCGGCGAACTGTCGCAGGAGCAGATCCACAAAGGGCTCAGGCTCCGCACTTTGAACAACGAGATCGTGCCGATCCTGTGCGGTTCGGCGTTCAAGAACAAGGGCGTGCAGGCGCTGCTCGACGCGGTGGTGCAATACCTGCCGTCACCGACGGACGTGCCGCCGGTCAAGGGCGTGCCCCAAAACGGCGAGGATCAGGCGCCGCAGCGCGAGGCTTCCGACGAGGCCAAGTTTGCGGCGCTCGCGTTCAAGATTGCGTCCGACCCGTTCGTCGGCTCGCTGACTTTCTTCCGCGTGTATTCCGGGGTGCTGAATTCGGGCGAGACCATTTTCAATCCGAACAAGTCGAACAAGGAGCGCATCGGGCGCATTTTGCAGATGCACTCAAACTCGCGCGAGGAGATCAAGGAGGTACACGCCGGCGACATCGCGGCGGCGGTCGGCCTCAAGAACGTGACCACCGGCGAAACCCTATGCGCGCTGGACAAGCCGATCACGCTTGAGCGCATGGAGTTTCCGGAGCCGGTGATCTCGATTGCGGTCGAGCCCAAGACCAAGCCCGACCAGGAGAAGATGGGGCTGGCTTTGCAGAAACTCGCGCAGGAAGACCCGTCCTTTCGCGTGCAGACCGACGAGGAGTCGGGGCAGACGATCATCTCCGGCATGGGGGAACTTCACCTTGAGATCATCGTTGACCGCCTCAAGCGCGAATTCAATATCGAAGCGAGCGTCGGCGCGCCGCAGGTCGCGTACCGCGAGACGGTCAGGAAGAAAGTTGATCAGGAGGCGAAGTTCATTCGCCAGACCGGCGGGCGCGGACAGTACGGGCACGTATGGCTCAAGATCGAACCGCTCGACCGCGGCGAAGGCTACGAATTCGTCAACAAGATCGTCGGCGGCGCCATCCCGAAAGAGTACATCCCGGCGGTGGACAAGGGCGTTAAGGAGCAGATACAAAACGGCATTCTCGCGGGTTACCCGGTCATGGACGTGAAGGTGACGCTGTACGACGGTTCTTACCACGACGTGGATTCGTCGGAAATCGCGTTCAAGATCGCGGGTGCGCGCTGCTTCAGGGACGGCGCGCTGCATGCGTCGCCGGTGTTGCTCGAGCCGGTGATGAAAGTCGAAGTCGTGACGCCCGAAGAGTATATGGGCGACGTCGTCGGCGACCTCAATCGCCGCCGCGGCATGGTCGGCAACATGGACGACTCGCCCGCGGGCAAGGTGATCGACGCCAAGGTGCCGCTCAGGGAGATGTTCGGCTACGCCACCGATCTGCGTTCCGCGACCCAGGGGCGCGCGACTTATACGATGGAGTTTTCACAGTATGCGGAAACGCCGAACAATATTTCCGAAGAAGTCATCAAAAGCCGCAGCGGAGGCGGCAAATAGGAGAACGCCATGTCTAAAGAGAAATTTGAAAGAACCAAGCCGCACATCAACGTCGGCACGATCGGGCACGTGGATCACGGCAAGACGACGCTGACGGCGGCGTTGACGAAAGTGATGTCGGAGGAGCGCGGCGGCGAGTTCAAGGCGTATGAGGACATAGACAACGCACCGGAGGAGCGCGAGCGGGGGATAACGATCGCGACGGCGCACGTGGAGTATGAGTCGGACAAGCGTCATTACGCGCACGTGGATTGCCCGGGCCACGCGGATTACGTAAAGAACATGATCACGGGGGCGGCGCAGATGGACGGAGCGATTTTGGTGGTGAGCGCGGCGGACGGGCCGATGCCGCAGACGCGGGAGCACATTTTGCTGGCGCGCCAGGTGGGGGTGCCGTATATCGTGGTGTATTTGAACAAGACGGACATGGTGGACGACGCGGAGTTGATGGAGTTGGTGGAGATGGAGGTGCGCGAGTTATTGACGAGTTACGAGTTTCCGGGGGAGAAGACGCCGGTGATAGCGGGGTCGGCGTTGAAGGCATTGGAGGGGGACACGGCGGAGACGGGGGTCGCGTCGGTCAAGAAGTTGCTGGCGGAGATGGACGCGTATATACCGGAGCCGGAGCGTGCGATAGACGGGGATTTTCTGATGCCGGTGGAGGACGTATTTTCGATCTCGGGACGCGGGACGGTGGTGACGGGTCGGATCGAGCGAGGGGTGGTGAAGGTGAACGAGGAAGTGGAGATCGTGGGGATCAGGGAGACGACGAAGACGACGTGCACGGGGGTGGAGATGTTTCGCAAGTTGCTGGACGAGGGGCGCGCGGGAGACAACGTGGGGGTGTTGCTGCGGGGGACGAAGCGCGAGGAGGTCGAGCGGGGTCAGGTGCTGTGCAAGCCGGGGTCAATCACGCCGCACACGCAGTTCGAGGCGGAAGTATATGTGCTGTCGAAGGAGGAAGGGGGGCGGCACACGCCGTTTTTCAAGGGGTATCGCCCGCAGTTTTACTTTCGCACGACGGACGTGACGGGATCGGTGAGTTTGCCCAAGGACGTGGAGATGGTGATGCCGGGGGACAACATCAAGATGGAAGTGGAGTTGATTGCGCCGATCGCGATGGAGGAGGGTTTGCGGTTTGCGATCAGGGAGGGCGGGCGCACGGTGGGTGCGGGCGTCGTCGCCGAGGTCATCGAGTAGAGCCGCCGGAGTCATCGGATCATGGCCGAGAACGTGCAAAGCGGGCAACGCATCAGGATACGCCTCAAGGCCTTCGATCACAGGCTTATCGACAAATCCGCGAGTGAGATCGTCGAGACCGCCAAGCGCACGGGCGCCCGCGTCAGGGGCCCGGTGCCGCTGCCGACAAAAATCGAGCGCTTCACCATATTGATCTCGCCGCACGTGGACAAGGACGCGCGCGATCAGTACGAGATGCGTACGCACAAGCGCCTGATGGACATTCTCGACCCGACCGAGAAAACGGTGGACGCGCTGATGAAGCTCGACCTCGCCGCGGGCGTGGACGTCCAGATCAAGTTGAATTAAGGCCGGAATAGGGCCGGCAATTAAGGAAAGAGTTGGGAAACGAGCAATGGCGATTGGTCTGATTGGAAAGAAGATGGGCATGACCCGGGTGTTCACCGAGGCCGGCGCCTCGGTGCCGGTGACGGTCGTGCACGCGCCGGCCAATTGCGTGGCGCAGGTCAAGACGCCCGACAGCGACGGCTATCTTGCTTTGCAGATGGCGATGGGCGAGTGCAAGCCGGAGCGGGTGAACAAGCCGATGGCGGGACATTTCAAGAAAGCGGGGATCGGCGCGCGGCGCACGTTGCGCGAGTTCCGCATCGCCGGGGAAGAGTTGAGAAAAAGCGGCGCCCGCGTCGGGGTCGCGTCGTTCAGCGCCGGCGAAAAGGTCAACGTGGTCGGCGTCAGCAAAGGCAAGGGCTTTGCCGGCGTGATCAAGCGCCACCATTTCAAAAGCCAGGACGCGACCCACGGCAATTCGCTGTCGCACAGGGTGGGCGGCTCGATCGGCCAATGCCAGACGCCGGGCAAGGTGTTCAAGGGCAAGAAGATGGCGGGACACCTCGGCGACAGCCGCGTCACCGTTAAAAACCTGACGGTGGTGCAGGTGGACGAAGCGCGCGAGTTGCTGTTGCTCAAGGGCGCGGTGCCGGGCGGGCGCGGCGGCAAAGTGCTGGTGCGTCATCTCGCGCCGGTGCCGCCGGCGGAGGAAACCACCGAAGAACGGGTGGAAGAACAAGCCCGGCAGGAACAATCTCAAGCGGAACAAGTCGTCGCCGAAACGTCCGCCGCTCAACCCGAGACCGAACCCGAAGCCGGGCAAAAGACCACGGCGGATGACGGCCGCGGCACCGCCGTCGGTGACGCCGCCGGGAGCAAGGACGACGAGAGCGGGGATAAGAAGTGATGCAACTGAAGTTGGCGCAAGGCGGCACGCTCGAGGCGGGCGACGCCGTGTTCGGCCGTGAATTCAATGAAGCGCTGATCCATCAGGTGGTGACGGCGTTTCTGGCGGGTGCGCGCAGCGGCACCAAAGCGCAGAAGACGCGCGCGCAGGTCGCCGGCGGCGGCGGCAAACCGTGGCGGCAGAAAGGCACGGGACGCGCACGCGCGGGCACGATCAGAAGCCCGATCTGGCGCGGCGGCGGGCGCGCGTTCGCGGCGTCGGCGTGCAATTTTTCGCAAAAGGTCAACCGCAAGATGTATCGCAGCGCCTTGTGTTCGATCCTGTCGGAACTCAATCGCCGCGGTTGCCTGGTGGCGGTGGACGAGTTCGCGGTCGCGACGCCGAAGACCCGTGATCTGGCGGCCAGGCTCAAGTCGCTGTCGCTTGAATCGGTGCTGATCGTGGATGCCGAGCCGAGCGAAAACCTGCGGCTTGCGAGCAACAATCTGCCGGCGGTGGGCGTGCTTGAAGCGAGCAGCCTCGACCCGGTGAACGTGCTGCGCTTTGACAAAGTGCTGTTGACCAAAAGCGCGATCGCGCAACTTGAGGGGCGGCTGGCGTGAACCGGAATCGCTTGATGCAGGTGCTGATCGCGCCGTACGTGTCGGAGAAAGCCACGCGCCTCGCCGACAGCGTGCGCTGCCACGTCTTCAGGGTCGTGCCGGACGCGACCAAAGCCGAAATTCGGGGCGCGGTGGAAAAGATGTTCGAGGTCCGGGTTGACAGCGTCAACGTTGTCAACATGAAAGGCAAAAGCAAAGGACTGGGGCGCCGCCGCGGCCGCCGCAAGCACTGGAAAAAGGCCTACGTCGCGCTGGCCGAAGGCCACGACATTGAACTCGGCGGCACCGATTGACGGAGGATGGCATGGCTTCGATCGCGGTTAAATTGAAACCGACGTCCCCGGGGCGGCGTTTCGCCGTCAAGGTGGTGGACAAGTCCCTGTACAAGGGCAAGCCGCTGGCGTCGCTGGTCGCGGGCAAGAAGAAGTCCGGCGGGCGCAACAACGTCGGGCGCATCACCACCCGCCATATCGGCGGCGGACACAAGCGCCGCTACCGGGTGATAGATTTCAAGCGCGACAAGGACGGCATTGAAGGGCGCGTCGAGCGCATCGAATACGACCCGAACCGCAGCGCCAACATTGCGCTGGTGCTGTACGCCGACGGCGAGCGCCGCTACATCATCTGCCCGCGAGGGATCAAGAGCGGCGATACCGTGGCGTCGGGCGGCGCGGCGTCGGTGAAGGCCGGCAACGCCCTGCCGCTGCGCAGCATCCCGGTCGGCACCATCGTGCACTGCGTCGAAATGAAGCCCGGCAAGGGCGCACAGATCGCGCGCGCCGCGGGCGGTTCGGTGCAGTACGTCGCGCGTGAAGGCAACTACGCAACCCTGCGGTTGCGCTCGGGCGAGACGCGCAAGGTGATACTCGACTGCCGTGCGACGGTGGGCGAGGTCGGCAATCTTCAGCACGGTTTGCGCAAGTTGGGCAAGGCCGGCGCGAAGCGCTGGCGCGGCGTGCGCCCGACCGTGCGCGGTGTCGCGATGAATCCGGTGGACCATCCGCACGGCGGCGGCGAAGGCAAGACCTCCGGGGGCCGCCACCCGGTTTCGCCGTCGGGGATTCCGACCAAGGGATTCAGGACCCGCAACAACAAGCGCACCGACAACATGATCGTGCGCCGCAGGAAAAAATAACCGAGCGATCCGATGCCGCGTTCTCTCTCCAAAGGGCCTTTCGTGGATGAGCACCTGATGAAGAAGGTGCGCGTGGCCGTCGAGAAAAGGGACAAGCGCCCGATCAAGACCTGGTCGCGGCGTTCGATGATCGTGCCCGATATGGTGGGGTTGACGATCGCGGTGCACAACGGGCGCAACCACTTGCCGGTCTTTATTTCCGAAAACATGGTCGGGCATAAACTCGGTGAGTTTGCGTTGACCCGCACGTTCAAGGTCCACTCCGGGGACCGCAAGGCGAAGACGGCGTAATGGAAGTATCAGCCAAATTGAAAGCGGTCCGCCTGTCGCCGCAGAAATGCCGGCTGGTCGCCGCTCAGGTGCGCGGGCTCGACGTCGGGCGCGCGATGGAATTGTTGCAGTTCAGCGACAAGAAAGGCGCTTTTCTGATCAAGAAACTCCTCGAATCCGCGATCGCGAACGCCGAGCATAATGAAGGCGCCGACATAGACGAGTTGAAGATCAGCCGCATCTGCGTTGATCAGGGGCCGGTGCACAAGCGCTACCGGCCGCGCGCGCGCGGCCGCGCGTCCGACATTATGAAAAGAACCAGCCACATCAGTTTGGCTGTGAGCGACGAATAGGAGGCGCCGGCATGGGGCAGAAAGTTCATCCGCTGGGTTTCAGGCTGGGGATCTCCTCCGACTGGGCGTCGAAGTGGTACGCCGAAGGCAAGGACTACACCAGCATCCTGCACAGCGACCTCGAAGTTCGCGATTACCTGCGCAGAAAACTGGCGCAGGCTTCGGTCAGCCGCATCCAGATTGAACGCCCCGCGCGCGCGGCCTACATCGTTATCCATACCGCGCGGCCGGGTATTGTGATCGGCAAGAAAGGCGAGGACGTCGAAGCGTTGCGGCGCGAAGTCGCGCGGCGGATGAAGTTGAATCTCAACAACGTCAAGATCAACATCGAGGAGATCAGAAAGCCCGAGATAGACGCGCGTCTCGTCGCCGAGAGCGTCGCGCAGCAGTTGGAACGGCGGATCATGTTCCGGCGCGCGCTCAAGCGCGCGGTGCAGAACGCGCTGCGCCTCGGCGCGGGCGGCATCAAGATCTGCGTCGCGGGACGCCTCAACGGCGCCGAGATTGCGCGCACTGAGTGGTACCGCGAAGGGCGCGTGCCGTTGCACACTTTGTCGGCCAAAATTGACTACGGCCTGGCCGAAGCGAACACGACCTACGGGGTCATCGGCGTCAAGGTTTGGATCTACAAGGACGAGGACGGCAAAAAAGAACCGGGAGGCATCAGGAAAGCATCCTGAGGGCGCAAGCCCGGGAGCGATTTTGAGGCAAGACCATGCTGCAACCGAAAAAGACAAAGTACAGAAAGACCCATAAGGGGAGAAACCGCGGGCTTGCCACCATCGGCAACAAGGTCAGTTTCGGCGAGTTCGGCCTGAAGGCGATCGCGCGCGGGCGCATCACCGCGCGCCAGATCGAAGCCGCGCGACGTGCGATGAGCCACCACATCAAGCGCGGCGGCAAGATCTGGATCCGCATCTTCCCGGACAAGCCGGTCACCAAAAAGCCGCTTGAAGTGAGACAGGGCAAAGGCAAGGGCAACGTCGAATACTGGGTCGCGCCGGTGCAGCCCGGCAGGATGCTGTACGAGATGGAAGGCGTCGGCGAAAGCGTCGCGCGCGAGGCGTTCCGGCGGGCCGCCGCCAAGTTGCCGGTCAAGACCGCGTTCACGCACAGGAGCATCATGTGATGAAAGCGTCGGAATTCAGGAAAAAGAGGGCCGAGGAGTTGCGCGATGAACTGGTGGAGTTGCGCGAGCAGCAGTTCAAGTTGCGGATGCAGGGGCGCACCGGGCAGTCGTTCAAGTACGACCGCATCAAAAAGAACCGGCGCGACATCGCGCGGATAAACACGGTGTTGAACGAAATGGCGCGCACCGCGGAGGCGGGCTCATGAGCGCAGAAGCCGTGAACAAGGCGGCGGGCGGCGGACAGCGCTCGATCGTCGGCAGCGTCGTCAGCGACAAGATGAACAAGACCATCACCGTGCTGGTGCGCCGCCGGGTCAAGCATCCGATGTACGGGAAATACATAACCCGCACGACCAAATTGCACGCGCACGATGAACACAACGAGTGCGGCGTCGGCGACGTCGTCGCGATTTTCGCGTGCCGGCCGTTGTCCAAGACCAAGGCTTGGAAATTGCTGAAGGTTTTGGAGAAAGCGGAACAATGAAAGGCCGGAAAAATACTTTCCCGGGAGCACTGAGGGCGTGCTCTCGCCGGGGAGAACGGAGAGGAAAATGATCCAGATGCAAACGGTGTTGGACGTCGCCGACAACAGCGGCGCGCGCAAAGTCCAGTGCATCAAAGTGCTCGGCGGGTCGCGCCGCCGCTACGCTCACGTCGGCGACGTGATCAAAGTCAGCATCAAGGACGCAATCCCGCGCGGGCGGGTCAAGCGGGGCGAGGTGTACAACGCCGTGGTCGTGCGCACCGCCAAAGGCGTGCGCAGAACCGACGGCTCGCTGATCCGGTTTGACGACAACGCGGCGGTGTTGCTGAACGCCCAGTTGCAGCCGGTCGGCACCCGCATCTTCGGCCCGGTCACGCGCGAACTCAGAAGCGAGCGGTTTATGAAAATTGTTTCGCTTGCGCCCGAAGTGCTGTGAGGCAATCCGATGAAACGCATCAGAAAAGGTGATGAGGTGATCGTCATCGCCGGCAAGGACAAAGGCCGACGCGGCAAAGTGCTCAAAGTCGGAGACGAGCGGGCGACCGTGGAAAACGTCAATATCGTGAAAAAGACGGTGAACCCGAATCCGAACACCGGCGAAGCCGGAGGCATCATAGAGAAAGAAATGCCGCTGCATCTTTCCAACGTGATGATCTTCAACCCGTCTTCGGGCAAGGGCGACCGCGTCGGGTTCAAGCGGCTCGACGACGGCGGCAAAGTCCGCTGCTTCAGGTCCGACGGCGAACGCATTGATTGAGCGGCGGAGGCGGAGATGAGCGACAACGCAGTGATGCAGGGGTTCCGGGAACGCTACCGCAGCGTGATCGCCGCGGAACTGATGCGGCAACTCGGGTATAAAAACCCGATGCGCGTGCCGCGCCTTGCGAAGATCACGGTCAACATGGGGCTCGGCGAAAGTGCGCGTGACAAAAACGTGATGACCGCGTCGTTCGACGACATGGCGAGGATCTGCGGGCAGAAGCCGGTGACGACGCGCGCGCGCAAATCAATTGCCGGGTTCAACATCCGCGAGGGCTGGCCGGTCGGCTGCAAGGTGACGCTCAGGCGCGAGCGCATGTACGAGTTTCTGGAGCGCCTGATCAGTATCGCGATTCCGCGGATCCGTGACTTTCGCGGCTTCAGCGGCAAGGCGTTTGACGGGCGCGGTAACTACAGTTTCGGCATCGGCGAGCAGATCGTTTTTCCGGAGATTGATTACGACAAGATAGACGGCTTGCGCGGGCTCGACGTCGCGATCACGACGACCGCGGGTTCCGATGAGGAAGCGCGGGCGCTGCTGGAAAAATTCAATTTCCCGTTTCAGTCAAACAGGTGAAGCATGGCTAAAGTTTCGATGGTCCAAAGGGAGGTCAAGCGCGCCAAAGTGGTTGCGAAATACAGCAAAAAGCGCGCCGAGTTGAAAAAGATCGTCAAAAGCCCGCGGAGCACGACCGAGGAACGCGACTACGCGGTGGTTGCGTTGCAGAAACTTCCGCGCAACGCGAGCCCGTGCCGCCAACGCAACCGCTGTCTCCTGACCGGCCGGCCGCGCGGCTATTACCGCAAGTTCGGCCTGGCGCGCAACAAACTGCGCGAGCACGCGATGGAGGGCAACATCCCCGGCCTGGTCAAAGCGAGTTGGTGAACAAGACATGAGCATGAGCGATCCGATAGCCGATATGCTGACGCGCATCCGCAACGCGCAGATGATCGGCGACAAGGAAGTCAGCGTGCCGGCGTCGCGGGTCAAGAGCGCGATCGCCGAGGTGCTGAAGCGCGAAGGCTACATCGAGTCTTATCGGAGCGAGGAACAAGACGGCAAGCGGCGGATGGTGTTCAAGTTGAAATATCACGACGACGCGCCGGTGATTACGCGCATCAAGCGCGTCAGCAGGCCGGGGTTGCGCATCTACCGCGGTGCCGACGACCTGCCGCGGGTGCTCGGCGGCCTCGGTATCGCGGTGGTATCGACGCCGCAGGGCGTGATGAGCGACCGCGAGGCCCGCGTCAAGCGCCAGGGCGGAGAAATTTTGTGCATTGTCGAGTGAACGATGGCAGGCGTATCCGAAAAACCGATTGAAATACCAGCCGGCGTCGAGTTGAAGTTGGCGGACGGCGGCCTGCGCCTGAAAGGGCCGAACGGGGAGATGGTGCTGGTGCTGCACGAACACGTCGAATGTACGCAGAGCGCAGGCTCGTTTTCGTTCCGCGCCCGCGCCGAAAAGGCGAAAGCCGCGGTCGGCACGATGCGCGCGCTGGCGCTGAACATGATCACCGGCGTCAGCAAGGGGTTTGAAAAGCGGCTGGAGTTGCAGGGCGTGGGTTATCGCGCGCAACTTAAAGGCAAGGCGCTGAACTTGCAACTCGGCTATTCGCACCCGATCACCTACGACCTGCCCGAGGGCGTCACAGCCGAAACCCCGAGCCAGACCGAGATCGTCATCAAGGGGCCCGACAAGCAGAAAGTCGGGCAGGCGGCGTCGGAGATCCGCGGGTTTCGCCCGCCCGAGCCGTACAAAGGCAAGGGCGTGCGCTACGCCGACGAACGCATCCTGCGCAAGGAAGGCAAGAAGAAGTGAGCGACGCGGACAAGAAGAACGCCAGATTGAGGCGCGCGCACAAAGCACGCTCCCGTGCGCGCAGGCTCAGCGTCCACCGGTTGTGCGTCAACCGCACACCGCGGCATATTTACGCGCAGATCATCGCGCCCGACGGCGCTTCGACGTTGGCGGCCGCCTCGACTTTGGAGAAAGCCGCCGCGCCGGTGCGCAAGCGGCCGGGCAAGATCGAGGCCGCCGAAAAAGTCGGGGAGTTGATCGCCAAGCGCGCGCAGGGGAAAGGCGTTGAACGCGTCGCTTTCGACCGTTCCGGGTTTCAATATCACGGGCGGATTAAGGCGCTGGCCGAAGCGGCGCGCAGTCACGGGCTGAAATTCTGAGGAGGCAGCGGTGTCAAACATAGAAAAAGCGGAACTGACGGACGGCTATCTCGAGAAACTGGTCACGGTGAACCGCGTGGCCAAGGTGATCAAGGGCGGCAGGCAGTTCGGTTTCACCGCGCTGACCGTGGTCGGCGACGGCAACGGCAAAGTCGGTCTCGGCTACGGCAAGGCCAGGGAAGTGCCGCCGGCGATCCAGAAAGCGATGGAGGCGGCGCGCAAGGACATGATCGAAGTGCCGCTGCGCAACGGCACGTTCCATTACCCGACCGTCAGCAATCACGGTGCCGCCAAGGTGATCATACAGCCCGCGTCTCCGGGGACCGGCATCATCGCCGGCGGCCCGATGCGCGCGGTTTTTGAAGTGCTCGGCGTCAAGGACGTGCTCGCCAAGAGCATCGGTTCGCGCAATCCGATCAACGTGGTGCGCGCGACTTTCGAAGGCTTGCGGCGGATGAAGTCGCCGCGGCAGATCGCGGCGAAGCGCGGCAAACCGGTCGCGGAGATCACCGCCGGGTAACGCGGGAAGACGAAGATGGCGGGACAACTCAAAGTTACGCTGGTGCGCAGCACCGCCGGCAGGCTGCACAAGCACCAGGCTTGCGTCAGGGGCCTCGGCCTGCGCCGGATGCACCATGCGGTGGTGGTGGACGACACGCCCGAGAACCGCGGCATGATCAACAAAGTGCAATATATGCTGAAGGTGGAAGATGCCTGAACTCAAGCTCAACTCATTGAAGCCCGCCGCCGGCAGCCACCGATCGCGCCGCCGCGTCGGTCGCGGCAACGGCTCCGGCTTCGGCAAGACCTGCGGCCGCGGCCACAAGGGGCAGTGTTCGCGGGCGGGCGGGGGCGCCAGGGTCGGTTTTGAAGGCGGACAGATGCCGTTGCAGCGGCGCTTGCCTAAGATCGGCTTTCGCTCGCCGCGGGCGGGGTTGACTGCGCAGGTGCGTCTGCATGAACTCGCGCGGGTCGAAGCCGAGGTGATTGATATGCGGGCGTTGCACGCCGCCGGGCTGATTCCCGCTGCGGCCAAACGCGCCAAGGTGATCCTTGCGGGCGAGATCACCAGGCCGGTGGTTTTGAAAGGTCTCGCCGCGACCGCCGGCGCCGCGCAAGCGATTGCGCGCGCGGGCGGCAGGATCGAGGCCGAGTGAGGGGAGCCGGGTAATGTCAGCGACGCCGCAGGGACTCGCCGCGCTTGCGAAAGTCAATCGCGTCGGCGAGTTGCGCAGGCGCATCGGCTTTGTGCTGCTGGTGATGGTGATCTACCGCATCGGCAGTTTCATTCCCGCGCCGGGCATCAACCCCGAAGCGATGGCGCGGTTCTTCGATCAGAACAGCGGCACGATACTCGACCTGTTCAATATGTTTTCGGGCGGCGCACTCGAGCGGCTGAGCCTGTTCGCGCTCGGGGTGATGCCGTACATTTCGTCTTCGATCATCATGCAATTGATGACGGTGGTGATCCCGTCGCTCAAGGAACTCAAAAAAGAGGGCGAGCGCGGCCGGCGCGTGATCATGCAGTACACGCGCTACGGCACGGTGCTGCTCGCAACCTTTCAGGCGGTCGGCGTCTCGGTTGCGTTGCAGACGCAGGGCGTCGCGTTCGTATCGGGCGCGGGCTTCATCTTCGTCGTTGCGGTCTCGCTCGTGACCGGCACGATGTTTTTGATGTGGCTCGGCGAGCAGATCAACGAGCGCGGCATCGGCAACGGCATTTCGATCATCATCTTCGCGGGCATCGTCGCCGGTCTGCCGGCCGCGGCCGGCGGCACTTTGGAACTTGCCAACACCGGCGAACTGTCCTCGGCGTTCGTGATTTTGCTGTTCGTGCTCGCAATCGCGGTGACGGGCTTTGTCGTGTTCGTCGAAAGAGGCCAGCGCCGGGTGACCGTGAACTACGCACGGCGCCAGCGCGGCATGTACGCGGCGCAGGCGAGTCATTTGCCGCTTAAATTGAACATGGCCGGCGTGATCCCGCCGATTTTCGCGTCGAGCATCATCCTGTTTCCGGCGACGCTCGGGCAATGGTTCGGCAACGCCCAGGGGTTCGGTTGGCTCGGTGGCTTCGCCACGGCGCTGTCGCCCGGACAGCCTCTCTACATCGCGTTTTATGCGCTCGCGATCGTGTTTTTCTGCTTTTTCTACACCGCGATCGTGTTCGACGCGCGCGACACCGCGGACAATCTCAAGCGCGGCGGCGCTTTCGTGCCGGGTATCCGCCCGGGCGAGCAGACCGCGCGCTACATAGACGGCATCCTCAGCCGGCTGACCGCCGCGGGCGCGATCTACATCACGCTGGTGTGTCTGCTGCCCGAGTTTCTGATCCTGTCTTGGAACGTGCCGTTTTACTTCGGCGGCACTTCGCTGCTGATCATCGTTGTCGTGATCATGGACTTCATGGCGCAGGTGCAGTCGTACGTGCTGTCGCACCAATACGAGGGCCTGCTCAAGAAAGCCAACCTCAAGTCGCAACGGCGCGGCGGGGTCGGCAAGGTTATTCGTTGAGGCAGATGCGATGAAAGTCAGAGCCTCGGTCAAGAAGATCTGCAGGAATTGCAAACTGATCCGCCGCAGGGGCGTGGTGCGGGTGATCTGCACCGACCCGCGTCACAAGCAGCGCCAGGGGTGACGCCGGAATGAAGAGACGAGGGATGACCCGCGAATATGGCCACGGCGGCGGCGATCGGTGCTGTGCGTTGGATGGACGCCGCGACTTCGTTTATAATTTCGCCTTTTTGTCTATCCGGAATTCCCGGACGGGCCGGGAGCCAACGTCGTGGCACGCATAGCAGGCATCAATATTCCCGATCGCAAGCACGCCGAAGTGGCGTTGACGGCGATCTTCGGCATCGGCAGAAGCACCGCGCGCAAGATCTGCGCCGTCGGCAACGTCAAGTACGACGTGGTGATCAAAGACCTGCCCGAGTCCGACCTTGAAAACTTGCGCAAGGAAGTCGTCAAGTACCTGATCGAGGGCGATCTGCGGCGTGAGATCAATCTCAATATCAAGCGCCTCAGAGACCTCGGCTGTTACCGTGGCGTCCGGCATCGTCGCGGCCTGCCGGTGCGCGGGCAAAGGACGCGCACCAACGCGCGCGGACGCAAAGGCCCGCGCAAACCGATCAAGAGATAGATGGCGATGGCAAAGATGGCGAAAAAAGGGCGCAGCCGCAAAAAGGCGCGGAAAATGGTTTCCGAGGCGGTGGCGCACATCACTTCGACTTTCAACAACACCATCGTGATGATCACCGACCGCGAGGGCAACGCCCTGTGCTGGGCGACCGCGGGGTCGTCGGGCTTTCGCGGTTCGCGCAAGAGCACGCCGTTTGCCGCGCAGGTCGCGGCCGACCGCGCCGGACGCGCGGCGGTTGAGTTCGGGATCAAGCATCTCGAGGTGAACGTGCGCGGGCCGGGGCCGGGGCGCGAATCGGCGGCGCGCGCGTTGAACGCGGTCGGCTTCAAGATCACCAGCATCACCGACGTGACGCCGATTCCGCACAACGGCTGCCGCCCGCCCAAGCGCCGGCGCGTGTAGAGAGACCGGGACGATGGCGCGTTACCGCGGAGCAACCTGCAAGCTGAGCCGGCGCGAGGGCACCGACCTGATGCTTAAGGGGCGCGCGCGTTCGCTGGCCTCTAAGTGCAACATGGAAAGACTGCCGGGGCAGCACGGCGACCGCAGGCCGCGCGTGTCGGACTACGGCGTGCAACTGCGCGAGAAACAGAAAGTGCGCCGCATCTACGGGGTGCTCGAGCGCCAGTTCCGCAACTACTACAAGCAGGCCGCGCGCAGCAAAGGTTCGACCGGCGAAAACCTGCTGAAACTGCTCGAATGCCGTCTCGACAACATCGTCTATCGCATGGGTTTCGGTGCGACCCGCGCCGAGTGCCGGCAACTCGTCGGGCACAAGGCGATCGCGGTGAACGGGCACACCGTCAACGTGCCGTCGTATCAGGTCAATCCGTCCGACCTGATTTCGGTGACCGCAAAAGCCCGCGGGCAACTGCGCATAAAAGACGCGCTGAGCGTTACCGACCAGATCGGGTTTCCGGACTGGGTCGAGGTCAACGGCGAAGAGATGAAAGGCGTGTTCAAGGCGATTCCCGTAAGAAGCGAATTGTCCGGCGACATTAACGAGTCGTTGGTGGTCGAGCTGTATTCCAAGTAATCGGCGAGACTCCCGGCGGCAATCATTGCAAACCAGCGGAGGATTGGAGAGTGGCCTACGAGGATGAGCTGTTAAAGCCGCGCATAGTAGATGTGCGCAGAATTTCGGACACCCGGATGCGGGTGTCGCTGGAGCCGCTCGAGCGCGGTTTCGGGCACACGCTCGGCAGTGCATTGAGGCGCATTTTGCTGTCCTCCATTCCCGGCTACGCGATCGTCGAAGTGCAGATCGAGGGGGTGTTGCATGAGTACACCGTGATCGAGGGCGTGCAGGAAGACGTCGCCGACATTCTGCTCAATCTCAAGGAGCTCGCGGTGATAGGGCACAAGGACGCCGCCGTCATTACGCTCAACAAGAAAGGCGCCGGCGCGGTGACCGCCGCCGACATCAAGACCGATGACACCGTCGAGTTCGCCAACCGTAATCACGTCATCGCCAACCTGTCGGAGAAAGGCGAGTTGAACGTGACGCTGAAAGTCGCCAAAGGGCGCGGCTACCAGCCCGCGTCGCGCACCGACGGCGAGCACCCGATCGGCACGCTGCTGCTCGACGCGAGCTTCAGCCCCGTGCGCGAGGTTTTCTACAGCGTCGAAAGCGCGCGCGTGGAACAACGCACCGACCTCGATAAATTGATCATCGAGATGGAGACCGACGGCACGATAGACCCCGAAGAGGCGGTGCGGTTTGCCGCGCGCATTCTGTACTCGCAACTCGAAACTTTCGTGGACCTCAGGGATATGCAGGCCGAAAAGGAGAGACCGCTGGATCTCGCGGTCAACCCGATACTGATGAGGTCGCTCGAGGAATTAGGTCTGAGCCGGCGCGCGGTCAACAGCCTCAAGGCCGAATACATCTACCGCGTCGGCGATCTGGTGCAGAAGACCGAGGCCGAACTCAAGCGCACGCCGAACATCGGCATGAAGTCGTTGGAGGAGATCAAGGACGTGCTCAAGGTGAACCACCTCGAACTCGGCGTGCACCTTGAGAACTGGTCGCCGCCCGAACCCCAGCGCGAGCCGCCGGGCGGCATTCCTCACTGAGGCCGGAGCCTAAGCGATGCGCCATCTTCACGCCGGCAGAAAGCTGAACATGACCGACGCACGCCGCAAGGCGATGCTGATGAACATGAGCGCCTCGCTGATCGAGCACGAGGCGATCAAAACCACGCTGAAACGGGCAAAAGAGTTGCGGCGCGTGCTGGAGCCGCTGATCACGCTGTCACGCAGCGACACCGTCGCCTCGCGCCGCCGCGCCTTTGCAAAATTGCGCGATCAACGCGCCGTCGGCAAACTGTTCACCGAACTCGGCCCGCGCTATCAGGACCGGCCGGGCGGCTACCTGCGCATTCTCAAGTGCGGCTTCCGCCCCGGCGACAACGCGCCGATGGCGTTCGTCGAACTGGTTGACCGCCCGCGCGAAGACCCCGGAGAGCCCGCCCCCGCCGAATAACCCGGCCACCTCGCCGCCATCTCCGCTTTCTCTTCATCGCCGTTCCCGCAAAGGCGGGGAGCCGACGAATCCACTGCGGCGCAGCCGCACTTTATTGCAGCGCTTTGTTCCGGTTTTCCGGTGCGCTCGGTTTGTGCGGGAAGGAACAAGAGCCGCCGGGGCTATAATGTTTTGTTCTCGCTGCAAGCGAGGTAAGTCTTTGAAGCAGAAGAGCATCAGCCTGTTGGCGGTATTGATTACGGTCGCGGCGGTCACCGCCGTGTTTTTGACTGAACCCGGCCCGCGCCTGATCGAGCGTGAGACTTTGCCGCTTGCGGTGACGGTGTCGGAATTGCAGGTGCGCGACGTGCAGCCGTGGCGCATGTTGACCGGGCGCTTCGTGCCGCTTAAAACCAGCGACCTGAAGTTCGAGGTCGCCGGGCGCATCGAAGCCAGATACGTTGCGACCGGCAAGCCGGTTGTCGCGGGCGAGGTCTTGCTCAAACTCGATGACCGCGACTACCGCGACGCGGTGACTAAAATGCAGGCCGAATTCGATTTGGTTGCCGCCGAAGTCGGGCGCGACAAACGGCTGCTTGTACTCGCGAAGAACAGCAGCGAATTGCAAGAGCGGGAAGTTGCGCGCTTGGCGGATCTGGTCACCAAGAACCTCACGACAAAGTCGTCGCTCGACGCGTCGCGGCGGGAACTGATCAGTTTGCAGTCCGGAGAGGCGGAGATCGCGCACTCGGTGTCGGTTGCAAAGGCGCGGCTCGACCTGATCCGCGCCGAGCGCGACCGGGCCGAACGCGATCTCGAAAGAACCGAATTGGTCGCGCCGTTCACGGGGGTCGTCAACCGCATCGCTACCGAGGTCGGCAGTTACGTCGGCGCGGGACAGGTCGCGGCTACGGTGGTGGACGTGTCGAAACTCGATCTGCTGCTGCACCTCGGCGGAGAAACGGCGTCGGCGCTTGCAATCGGCGAGATCGTTGAGATCGAACTGTCGGAGGCGGGAGCAACCGCGTCCAATATCCAAGGCAGGTTGACGTCGCTGCAAGTGGATCCCGACCCGGAGACTTTTACTTACGCGGCGCACGTCCGCGTTGCCAATGACGGGTTGCGCGCCGGCATGACCGCGCGTGCGCGCCTGCCGCAGCCGCGTCGAAACGGCGTGATCACCGTGCCGATTGCGGCGGTGCAGTATCTCGACGGTCATACTTACGTGTTCGCCGAGTACGACGGCACTTTGAAACGTATCAGAGTGTCGCTCGGCGCGCGCATCGCCGACAACGTGATCGTCGAGTCGGGTCTTGAGCCGGGCCTGCGCGTGGTTCTGCACGACGTGGACAAACTCGCCGACGGGCAGAAGGTCGCCGTCAGGCGCGGGACTGAACCGCTTCATTAAACGAGCATCCGGGCGCCGCTAACCTCCGCTCCAAAGCGCGATAAAAGGAAGAAAAGCAGGCTGTTGAAATGACTCCTTCCTTGAGGGGGAGTCGGCCGGGCGCAACCGGGCCGGTGGAGAGGAAATACCAAAGACGGCGCGGGCGGGGGCAGAGGATGACGGGCAAACGCCGCACTTCAAACTTGAATCCGGCGCCTGAGACAGCCTGCCGCCTCGCCGGAGAGGCACCGGAGGTCATAACGGCGCTGACTCGAAATCGGAGGGTCGGTGCAAACCGGCCCGCGGGTTTCGACAAATCGGCAGGGCAGTCGATTTGGAAAACTCGCGAGGCGGGTTATCCCGCAGGAGCGAGCGCCGGGGACGGCGCGAGCCAGCCCCGCCTTTTTCGCCAACTTGCTGAGATATACTGCGGCCTCGCCGGAGAGGTACCGAAGTGGTCATAACGGCGCTGACTCGAAATCAGATGGTCGGTGCAAACCGGCACGTGGGTTCGAATCCCACCCTCTCCGCCGAGGTGAGAGACCCGCGAGGGCGGGTGACCCCGCAAAGGCCAGTGCCGGGGACGGCGCAAGTTTCGCGTTAGTTTTCTAACTCTGAACCAGTTCGTCGAGCTTTTCGCGCACGTCGGCGACGGTGATTAATTCCATCACGCCGGATTTGTTGACGCGGGTTCCCCACGGGAGCGTCCGCCAATCCTTGCCGAGGCAGCGGCGCACCGCGTCGGGGTAGCGGTTGACGCATTGCCGCCGGCTTAGGTAGGGGCCGGTGCGGGCGGGGTTGCTCGCGGCGTACAAACCGATGACGGGCTTGCCGGCGCAGGTCGCAAGGTGCGCCGGGCCGGAGTCGGGGCTGAGCACGATATCGGCGCGCAGGATCACGGCCATCAGTTGGCGCAACGTCGTGCGCCCGGTCAGGTCGAGTGGGCGGGTGCGCATTGCGCCGGTGATTCGCCGGGCGTAGTCGCATGCGCTGCGCTCGCCGGTGAGCACGACGCGCAGCGCGCGGGTTTCGGCGGCGTAGTCGGCGATCTCGGCGTAGCGTTCGGGCGGCCAGTTTCTGCGTGCATGGCTTGAGCACGGACTGATCAGCAGCGTATGCCGGCCGGTTTCCGGCAGGACCCTCTCGGCGAACGCGTGTTCTTCGTCCGCGCAACACAGGTCCCACGCGAGTCTTCTTTCGGTGATGCCCAAAGCTTCGGTGAAGCAGAAGAAGGCGTCGAGCACGTGTTGGTTCGCTTTTGCTTCGATCCTGCGGTTGATGAACAGACCGTGCAGGTTTTTCGCGCGGCGCCGGTCGAAACCCATTCTGACGGGCGCGGTGACGAACAGCGGGATCAAGTTCGCGCGCAGCGACAGTTGCATCAGCAACAGCACGTCGAAGCGGCGGCCGCGCAGTTGCCGGCGCAAGTTGAGATAAGCGCGCGCACCGAGGCGCTTGTCGAAAGTGATGAACTCCACGCCGGGCAGGTCGCGCACCAGTTCGAGTTCGGACTTGCCGATAACCCAGGTGATTTTAGTTTGCGGCCAGTGAGACCTGATAGTATTAACCACCGGCAGCGTATGGGTGACGTCTCCAATCGCCGACAGGCGCACCAGGCAGATCGTCCGGGGTGGGTTGTCGGGGATGGCGGCGGGACGGGGCATGGTTCGATCGGCGTGAAACAGCGATTCATTCGACAAGATGGCGTGCATATCCTATACGATGGCGACGCCGTTCCTCGATTTTCTTCCGCCTGGTTCGACCGCGATGCACTGGAACGGGCGGGTGCGGCGCGGGAGACCGACGGCGGCCGTGCACCCGCGGTTTTTTTCACCGCCGATGCTGTGGCCGGGGGCGGCGAGTTCGTGCTCAAGCATTACCGGCGCGGCGGCTGGCCAGGGCGCTTCATCCGCGATACCTATTGTTACGCCGGGGAGGCGGCGGTGCGCTCGTTCCGCGAATGGCGGCTGCTGGCCGAATTGCAGCGGCTGGGGCTGCCCGCGCCGGCACCGTGCGCGGCGCGTTATCGCCGCAGCGGCGGGTGTTACAGCGCGGATCTGATCACGTTTCGCCTGCACGCACGGCCGTTGTCGCGGCTGCTCACGCAGGCGCGTTTGCCCGCCGCACACTGGCGCGCGCTCGGCGCGGTGCTGCGCCGTTTTCACGCTGCGGGCGTTCATCACGCCGATCTCAACGCGCATAACGTTCTGCTCGGCGACGCCACGCAAGCGATTTTCCTCGTGGATTTTGATAAGGCGCGTATCGTTGCGGGTGCGCGCGCCGCGCGTTTTGCGGGCAATCTGAAAAGGTTGCGGCGCTCTCTTTTGAAACTGCGCTCGCGCTCGGCTGTTTTCATGTACGAAGACCGGGATTTTTCCGAACTGCTCGCGGGTTATCGCTTTGAGTAAGCGGAGTTTGGGTGAAGTGCCGCCGCAGCGGCTTCGACCTGGTTGACGTAGGCGGCGACGACGTCTGCGTATTCCCGCATCAGCGTCAGGGCTTTTTCCGCGGCGGCGGCGTGCGCGGGCGCGTCGTCGAGCGCCGCCCGGAACACCGCCTCGAGTGCGTCTTGGTCGGGCGCTTCGATCAGGCCGCCCACGGCTTTGAGCGCGGCGACCTCCTCGTGAAAACTGTGCGTGTGCGGGCCGGTAACTTGAGGGACGCCGAGTTGCGCCGGTTCGAGCACGTTATGTCCGCCGACGGGCGCCAGCGAGCCGCCCATGAAGACGAGGTCGGCGTGGCGGATCAGCGCCGGCAGTTCGCCGAGCGTGTCGGCGATATACACCGATATACGCGCCGGTGTGGCTTGAGGGGGCGCTTGCGTGCGGCTTCTAAGTCGCACGTCGAAGCCGCGCTTTTTCAGTTGCCGCGCTATTGCACGCCCGCGCCGCGGGTGCCTCGGTGCGACCACCAGCAGCCGCTCGCTCGGAGGCTGGCCCCGGGCGAGCGCACGCCGCCAGGCTTCGGCGGCCTGCACTTCTTCGTCTGCATGAGTTGACGCCGCGAGGACGTAGCGTCTGCCGATCAGGTCGGGCAGCGTTGTCGTCTTGTTTCCCGCCCGTTTCAAATTGCCGGTGACGGTGATTTTGTCCGCCGCAATTCCGAGCGCGGCGAACGCCGCGGCGTCTTTTTCGCTGCGCGCGAGTATCGCTTGCACTGCGGCGAGGCTTTGTCGGTAGTAGTCCTTGAACCGGCGTGCGCCGTCGAGCGTGCGTTGTGACAGGCGCGCGTTGATGATGAGCAGCGGGATGCCTCTGCCGTGACATTCGCAAAACAGGTTCAGCCAGATCTCGGTCTCGATGATCAGGGCGCAGCGCGGCTTGACTGCGTCGAGAAAGCGGCGGCAGAAAAGAGGGTAGTCGAGCGGCAGATAGCAATGGCGCACGCGCCCGGACGCGGCGGTCGGTGCGCGCGAGGCGAGCATCTTCGCGGCGGTGACGGTGTTGGTGGTCAGCACAAACTCATCGCCGGGATGGCGTTTGAGCCACGCCTCGACGAACGTCAGCGCGGCGTTGGTCTCGCCGACCGAGGCGCAGTGGATCCACAGCGGTTGTGCCGTCGCGGCGGCAACGGCGTGAAAATGCCCGAGACGTTGCGCTAGATAACGCAGGCTGCCGTCGCGCAGTGCGACCGCGGCCGTGCCCGCGGCGATTGCCGGAAACAGCAGCCGCAACAAACAACGATAGACAAAGGCGCCGGGCCGGGTCGCGCGATCATTCACGATGCCGTTCGGGGCGGTTCAGGGGGGGTCAGGGCGGATCGCGCAGATAGCCGTCGAGCCGTGCGATGTCCTGCTCGGACAGGAGGCCCGCGGTTTGTTTCAGCCTCAATGTATTGAGCAGGTATTCGTAGCGCACGTCGGCGTAGTCGCGCCGGGTGCGGAACAGGTCTCTAAGCGCGATCAGCACGTCAACCGAGGTGCGTGTGCCGACCCGAAACCCGGCTTCGTTCGACTCAAGCGCGGTGCGGGCCGATTCCTCGGCGCGTTTCAGCGCCGCAACGCGGCTGACGCTCGCGACTATGTTGAGATAGTTTTCACGCGCCGCGCGCTTGGTTTCGCGGTGCACGCCTTCGAGTTGCTCAAGCGCTTCGCGGTGGAGCTGTGCCGCGCGCTTGGTGCGGTAGCGGGTACCCTGGCCCGAGAAGATCGGCACGTTGAGTTCGATGCCGACGGTGAAGTCTTTGGACTCTCGCGGAGCGGGGCTGCCGCTTCTGGTGTCGTTCTCTCTGCGGTTTGCGAACAGTCCCACCGAAGGGTAGTGCCCGGCGCGCTGCAGTTCGATTTCCCGGGCGGCGACGTTGGTCGTGATCTGCTGTGCGAGCAGGTCGAGATTCTGGGCGAGCGCACGGTCCACCCACGCCTGCATGTTTTCCGGGGCCGGGGCCGGGGTCGGGATCTCCTCGGCCAGCGGGCGCAGTGCCGGTGCGTCGTAATTGGTGATCACCGACAGCGCGTGCATCGCGTTGTGCATCTGGTTGTCGGCCGAGATTCTCTCGGCTTCGGCCAGGTCAAACGCGGCTTCGGCTTCCTTGACGTCGGTGATCGGCACCAGCCCCACCGCGAAACGCTCCTGCGCCTGTTCCAACTGGCGGCCGACGGCTTCTTTCTCCGAGCGGGTAAATTTCAGCGTCTCTTCGGACGACAATACGTCGAAGTAAGCCTCGGCGAGGCGCAGGATCAAACTTTGGCGCGCCGCTTCGAGTTCCAGCCCGGCTCTTTCGGCTTCCGACTTCGACTGTTTGAATTCGATGTAGTCGCTAAGATTGAACAAAGTCTGCGTCAGGTCAATGCTCAACTGGTCAACGTTGTAGGAGTAGTTTCCTGGTCCGCCAAAACTCGTACCTCGAATTTCCTGCTCGGCAAAGCGCGTGCGACTTGCTTTCAGGCTCAGTTGCGGCAGCAGCCGGGCGCGGGCGACGCCGGGCGACAGCGATCCGGCTTCCTGCCGGGCTTCGGCCGCATGAAACTGCGTGTCGTTTTCAAGCGCCTGGCGGTACAGGTCGGAGAGGCCGGGTGCGGCGCCGAGCGGCGCGGCGGCCAGAATCAGCAACGGCATCAGCCACACGGGCGCAAGCAAGGCCGGAGCGGCCGGCGCCTGCGAACGCCGGGACGCCCGCCTTGAGGCGTTCGGGGCTGTGCGTCGAATGGGGAAAGTGCGGGCCATGGTTGCGCGGTGGTTTCTTAGGCCGGGCCGGGCCGCCGCTGGAATCACTTGGTGTAAGTCGGCATCGCCGGGTCAACTTCTTTCGCCCACGCATCCAAACCGCCGCGCAAGTTTATCACACGCTCGAATCCGGCCTGTTTAAGTAGTTGCGCAATTTTCATGCTGCGGATGCCGTGATGGCAGATCACGACGGTTTCACGTTGCGGGTCGAGTTCGCCGAGTCTCGCCGTGATCTCGGAGACCGGTATCAGCACCGAGTCCGGCAGGTGTGCGACGTCGTATTCCCATTGCTCGCGCACGTCGAGCAAAAACGGCGGAGTTTGGGCTGAGGTTTCAGCCGATGCAAGGCGGCTTTTCAGTTCTGCGGGGGAAAATTCGAGCACAATGTTTCTCGGCTTGCCGATGATTGGGCGATGAGAAGCATATAATATCAAAGGTGAAATGTGGATACCGTTGCTGATTGCAGAGGGCGGGAAGTCTATCCACGAAGGCACCCTGGTTCTCCACCAGATAACTGACACAGGCGGAATCACCCTATATTTTGTGATCGGTCAGGCAGAAATTACGCAATGCTTCGGCTTCAAGAGAGCAAATATGACTGAGAATATTAAAAGAGACAGTGACATGGTTTTATCTGGAAATAGCCTTAATTTTTGGGGTAAGGCCAATTCAGTTGAAGGTTCCGGGACTTCGTGGCACCCACTGGCGTATCACGTGTTCCCCACGCGGGTGGGGATGAACCGGCGAAAAATCAAAAAAATAATTTAGCTATTGTGTTCCCCACGCGGGTGGGGATGAACCGATTGCTCACTCAGGGCTTGGCATGAGGTTATCACTGTAATTTTAATTTTGGCCTTGTGGCTACAGGCCTCGGCGAAATAAGGCTGTTTGCATTGCTCAGCCGAATGTCAGCGCAAATTGATGTAAATATCGTGGTTCGGGCGGACGCCGATTCCGGTCGGTCCGGCGGTATCAGAAGCCGGAAAGCCCGGAGCAAAGCGGCGGATAATTCGCCGGTAAGTTCTCGGTGCGTTTCAAAAGCGTTTATAGTGTCTGTCTTCTATCAATCATTTCAGGAGTTTAGCGCCCGCAAACAGATGCCTGACCCCCTAAAGCCCTATAATAAAATGCTCAAGGGAAAAACACTGAACTTGGCGAATTCGGAAGCCTGTATGAACAACAAAAACAGTCGGGGAAACGGCAAGCAAACCGGTTCGGGCGGGCCGGCATTGAATGATCTGACCGCGTTGTCGGATGAGGTGACGACGCCCTTGCCGGGGTCAAAAAAAATTCACGTGCGGGGTTCGCGTTCCGATCTTCACGTCGGCATGCGCGAAGTGGTGCAGGCGGAAACTCCGGCGAGTTTCGGCGGCGAGGAGAACCCGCCGATTCCCGTGTACGACACTTCCGGTCCCTACGCCGATCCCCGGGCGGAAATTGATCTTGCACTCGGTTTGCCGCCGCTGCGCGCGCCGTGGATACGCGAGCGCGATGACAGCGAGACACTGGCCGGGCCGAGTTCGGATTACGCGCGCTCTCAGCGTCGGCATAACGGCAACGGTGCCGCGCCGGGAGGGCACGCCCGCATACCCCGATGCGCCCGTGCAGGCGCCAATCTGACGCAGATGCATTACGCCCGCCGCGGGGTCGTGACGCCGGAGATGGAGTACGTCGCGATTCGCGAGAACGCCCGTCTCGATGAGTTGCGCGAACAAGCGCTTTATCGGGATTTGCTGCGCCGCCACGGCGGCCGCTCTTACGGCGCGCGTATTCCGGAGACGGTTACGCCCGAATTCGTCAGGGAGGAAGTCGCGTGCGGACGCGCGATCATTCCCGCGAACGTCAATCATCCGGAACTCGAGCCGATGATCATCGGGCGCAACTTTCGCGTCAAGGTCAACGCCAATATCGGCACGTCGGCGGTGGCGTCCTCGATCGCCGAGGAGGTCGCAAAGATGGTGTGGGCGACGCGGTGGGGCGCGGACACAGTGATGGATCTGTCCACCGGCAGGGACATACACGCGACGCGGGAGTGGATCATCCGCAATTCACCGGTGCCGATCGGCACGGTGCCGATTTACCAGGCGCTCGAGAAAGTGGACGGCAAGGCGGAGGAGTTGAACTGGGAGATGTTTCGCGACACTTTGATCGAGCAGGCGGAGCAGGGAGTGGACTATTTCACGATCCACGCCGGCGTTTTGCTGCGTTATGTGCCGCTGACGGCCGCGCGCGTCACCGGTATCGTGTCGCGCGGCGGCGCGATCATGGCCAAGTGGTGCCTCTCGCATCACCGGGAGAACTTTCTCTACGCTCATTTCGAAGAGATGTGCGAAATCATGAAGCATTACGACGTGTCGTTTTCGCTCGGAGACGGCCTGCGTCCGGGGAGCATCGCCGACGCCAACGACGAGGCGCAGTTTGCGGAGTTGCACACGCTGGGCGAGTTGACGCGCGTTGCCTGGGAGCACGACGTGCAGGTGATGATCGAGGGGCCGGGGCATATCCCGATGCAATTGATCGAGGACAACGTCAAGCGTGAGATCAAGGATTGCATGGAGGCGCCGTTTTACACGCTCGGGCCGCTCGCGACCGACGTCGCGCCCGCGTACGATCACATCACTTCGGGCATCGGTGCGGCGATGATCGGCTGGTTCGGCGCGGCGATGCTGTGTTACGTGACGCCGAAGGAGCATCTCGGCCTGCCGGACCGCGAGGACGTGCGCACCGGTCTGATGGCGTACAAGATCGCGGCGCACGCGGCGGATCTCGCGAAGGGGCATCCCGCCGCGCAATTGCGCGACAACGCTTTGTCCAAGGCGCGGTTTGAATTCCGCTGGCGGGACCAGTTCAACCTGAGTCTCGACCCCGAGCGTGCGCAAGAACTGCACGACGAAACCCTGCCGAAAGAGTCGGCGAAAGTCGCCCATTTCTGTTCAATGTGCGGCCCCAGGTTCTGCTCGATGAAAATCACGCAGGACGTGCGCGAGTACGCGGCGAAGATCGGCGTTACCGACGTTCGGGTCGCGGTGGAGTCCGGGCTCAGGGAAAAAGCCGGTGAGTTCAAGCGCGGCGGCGGGGACGTCTATCGCAAAGTCTGAGTGCCGCCGGGCCGTTGCTTCGGCCCGGTGGATCGAGTCATCGCTTTTCCGCGAGAGGAGTTGAGAAGCTCGGTGCGAGTGATCGTGAAATCCGCTCGCCTGGCCGTGATCGCGGCGGCGCTGTCGGTCGCACCGGCGCAGGCGGAAGAAACCGTCGTCGTGACCGGCGCCCGCATTCCGACGCCGCTCGACCGCTTTGCCGGCGCGGCGACGGTGATCACCGCCCGCGACATCAAACTGCATCAGTACAAAGACATCACCGACGCGCTCGCGGGCGTGCCCGGTCTGCACGTTGCGTCGGTCGGCGGCGTCGGCGCGCAGACGTCGGTGTTCATGCGCGGCGCCGAGTCCAATCACGTGCTGGTGCTGATAGACGGCGTCGAGGTGACCGACCCCGGCAGCGGTTCGTTCGCGTTCGAGCATTTGCAATTGAACGACGTCGAGCGCATCGAGGTATTGCGCGGGCCGTACAGCGCGCAATACGGCTCGGAAGGGATCGGCGGCGTGATCAACGTTGTCACGAAGCGCGGCGAGGGTGCGCCCGGGGCGTCGGCGCGCGTTGAGACCGGCTCGTTTGCGACGGAGGCCGCGGCGCTCAGCCTGTCGGGGCGGCACGCACGCGTTAATTTCTCGTTCGGCGGCGCCTGGTTGCAGACCGACGGCGAGTCGCTCACGCCGCGCCGGCTCCGGGACGGTCGCGGGGGGGAGCGCGATGGCTACGATAACCTCGACGTGAAAGCCGCGGTCGGCGTGGAGGCCGGCGCTGCGTCCCGTGTTGATTTCAGTTTCGGCTACGTCGAGGCGGACGTCGAATTTGACGGCAACGTCCGTCCGTTCGAGCGGCCGGGGCTGAAGAGTTCCGTCTCTGAGAAGCGCTACGCCGTGCGCTGGTCGGGCGAGTCTGCGCA
Source organism: Candidatus Oxydemutatoraceae bacterium (assembly GCA_965211995.1). Classification (GTDB taxonomy): domain Bacteria; phylum Pseudomonadota; class Gammaproteobacteria; order Poriferisulfidales; family Oxydemutatoraceae; genus CAYFZO01. The sequence continues at coordinate 1,272,490 of OZ243040.1, read as the reverse complement.
GAGGGTCTGGCGGCCCTCGCTGCAGGGCGCTTACTACGGCAGACGGTCCGCTGAGTCGGGGCGCGGGGAGCGTACCAAATTTGAATGGCGCAACGACTTGTTTTTCTCGGATGCGATGAAGTTTGTAGTCGGCGCAGAGACCGAACTGGAGCAAATGCGCGGACGATCGCAACACAATGCGCGCACCAACGCGGTGTATATGCAGGCGTGGTTTGAGCCGTTTGATGCATTGTCGCTGTCGGGCGGCTGGCGCAACGACGACCCCGACGATTTCGGCAGCGACCGCAACTGGCAGGCCGCGGCGGCTTACGCCGTGGGCGAGTCCGGGGTGCGGTTGCGCGCCTCTTACGGCACCGCGTTCAAGGCGCCGACGTTGAGCGACCGCTTCTCTTATTTTCCCGACTTTAATTTTCGCGGCAATCCCGGTCTCGAGCCGGAGAGCAGCCGTGGTCGGGAGTTCGGCGTCGAGCAGACGCTTTCGATCGGCGGTGCCGACGCCGGGTGGGGCTTGACCCACTTCGACAACCGCATTCGCGATTTGATCGGCGCCTCGGCTGACGGAACCACCCTGCAAAACATTGCGTCCGCCCATATCGAAGGCGTCGAGTCTTTTGCGTTTTTGGAAATCGCCGGGGGGGTGAGCGTGCGCCTGGACTATACGGTCATGCGCGCCTACGACGGCGACCATCAGCGCCTGCGGCGGCGTCCGCTCAGCCAAGCGGGGCTGGCGGCGCACTGGGTGAATCCCGCATGGTCGGTGGCGGCGAAACTGGATTACGTCGGCCCGCAGCACGATCTACGGCGCGACGATTTTTCGCGCGTCACCCGGGGCGGTTATGCGTTGGCGCATATTTCGGCGCGGCGCCGGATCAACGAGGCGTTTGCTCTGTTTGCGCGGGTGAATAACGTGTTTGATAAGGATTACGAACCGGTTGACGGCTACGCCGGGCGCGGATTTGAGTTTCACGCCGGCGTCGAAGCGGATTTATAGCCTGCGTATCGCGGCCGCGCGGCGGTTGAGGCGGCGCATTGGCGTCGTATTTTGAGTGAGTTTCGGGGGCGGCCGCTTGATGCGCGCAAGACGGGGAACAATTCGGCAAGGTTGCCGCCGGAGACCTCGGCGTTGCGTCGAAGCGGCGTCAGATCAATCCAACTGCAAGATGTGCTCGCCGGCTGAATGAACGCGGTAGAAGATTTTCAGGATAAAGTCACCGGCTGTTCGCGGTGTCGTGCTCCGCAACCGCGGCCGCTTGACGGATAAGGCGGCATAGTTGCATCGCGCTTTGCGCGAGCCTCAGCGACGGGCGCCGGATCAAGTCGCTTTCGACGTAGAAGACCGGCGTTTTACTCGCCGCCGGGCCGAGCGCCTTGCCGAATACGGCTGAACGGTTTGGATCCGAATAATCTTTCAGGCTGTGCAGCACGACGTCGGCCTGCGTCAGTTGCAGCGATTCACGGTTGAGCCTGACGACGTCGGTGAATGCGTCGGCGAAGACGTTGACGCCGCCGCAAAGGCCGAGCGTGCGCGAGATCCAGTGATTTCCGCCGATCGTCATCGGCGGGTCGTGCCACAGCAGGTACAGCGTTTTGACCGGCTGCGGCCGGGCGTAGCGCGCAGCGAGGCCGTTGATCTCGCGCAAAAAGGCGCCGGCGGCGCGTTGTGCCTGTGTTGCATTGCCGGTGAGCGCGCCGATCTCGGCGACGTTTTCGGCGATGCCCGTGAAGCCGGTCGGGTTTGAGACGTAAACGTTGCGGTAAAGCGAGACCAGTTTGCGCAGGGCGGCATCCTTGAGGCCGGCTTTCCAGACCAGCACCAGATCGGGTTCAAGTTTGCTGATCAGTTCGTAGTTGAAGGTCACGTGGTCCGATACTTTGGGCAATTGCGCGACCGACGGCGGGTAGTCGCAATGGCGCGAGACGCCGACCAGTTTGCCGCCCGCGCCCGCGGAGTGGACCAGTTCGGTCAGGTGCGGCGCAAGCGAGACGATGCGCGCGGCGGGCCGGTCGAGCGAGACCGCGCGCTGCAGGTCGTCGTTGACCGCTGCCGTCGAGTCGGCGGCCCGGGCCGGACCCGCCGCCGCGGCGCAAACCGCAAGTGACGTGAACAGATGGAGGAGCGAATGAGCGCGCGCGCGGACGCCGCTTTTCGACCGTGTTAGCATGGCGCGGTGATGCAATGCGGGCTATAGATATAAGTAAAATGCAACGGCGATGACCGTCGAACAGATCATCAGGACTAAAAAATTGCCGACCAGAGGCTTGATCAGCGAGGCTGCGGGTGCTTTACGCCGAACCAGCGCGGTCAGGTAGAACTGCACCATGTTGCCCGCTACGACCGCCGGGATAACCAGCACCGCGGCGATGAACAGCCAGCCGTAGCGGTGGAGTCCCCATGCCTCGATGCTCGTATAGATTTGTGCCAGCGTTTCCAAGGTGGTTGCGGGGGGCGAATTTGATCGTTGCCGCGGGCCGGCGTGCATTATCTCATGCGTCGGCGTGCGTGCCGGGCGGTGCGTTGCCGGTCTGCCTGAGTGTGCTGTTGCTGGCGGCGCCGCTGTCTTCGCAGGCGCGCGGCGACGGCCGCATCGAGGAACAGCGCGCGTTGTTCGTTACAGTCGAGCGCGCGCTCAAGGCCGGCAGCCGCAAGCCGTTCAAACGCCGGCGCGAAGCGCTTGCGAGTTATCCGTTGTATCCGTATCTGTTGCACCATGACCTGCAAGGCCGCCTTGCGCGCGCCGACGAGGGCGAGATCGCCGCCTTTCTGAGAACCTACGGCGGTGAGACGCCGGTCGCGGAGAAGTTGCGCCATCGTTGGCTCGCGCAACTCGCGCACCGCGGCCGCTGGGACAGTTTTCTTGAGCATTACCACGAGTCGGTGAACTTCGATAACAAGGACAACCGGTGCCGCTACGCGTATGCCTTGATCCGCGCCGGGCGCACGGACGAAGCCGCAGAGTTGCTCAAGTCTCTGTGGCTGGTGGATTTTTCGCAGCCGCCGGCGTGCGATCCCGCTTTCAAATGGGGCTTCGAGCGGAACGTGTTCAACGATGATCTGATCTGGGAGCGGGCGCTGCTGGTGTGGAGCCGGGGGCGGTCGGGGCTGGTGAATTATCTGGGCGGGAAGTTGCAGGGCGATGCGCGCCGCTGGTTCGGGGAGCTCAAGCGGGCGCGTGACCATCCCGAGCGCACCGCGTTCAAGATGCGCGAGCAGGTTGCGGCTTCGCGTTACGCCGGCGACGTGATGGTGTTCGCGCTGCGCCGCCTGATCGCAAAGGACGCAGTCAAGGCGGGGCAGGCGTGGGACCGGATCAAGCGCGATTGCAGCGTGTGCCTCGCGCATCGCGCGCTGGAGAAAGAGATTGGCATTACCGCGGCACGGCGCCTGATGCCGCGCGAGGCGTACCGCTGGCTGTCGCGGCTGCCGCCCGAACATCGCGACGACGAGTCGCGCTATTGGCGCATACGCGCCGCGTTGCGGATGCAGGCCTGGCGGCAGGTGCTCGCAAGCGTTGACGATCTTCAGGGCAAAGCCCGCGCTTTTCCGCAGTGGCGTTACTGGCGCGCGCACGCGCTCGCGGCGTTGGGCCGCCGCGGCGAGGCGCACGAGATTTGGGGGCAATTGGCGCAAAAGGACGATTACTACGGCTATCTTGCGGCGGACCGACTCGCGCGGCCTTACCCGCACGCGCTGGCGGCGCTCGAATTCACCGACGCCGAGATGGCGGAGTTGAACGCATATCCCGCGGTGGCGCGGATGCGTGAACTCTGGCTCCTCAAGCGGCCGTTCGACGCGAGCCGCGAGTTGCTGGCGTTGCTCGAACGCGTGGACGCCCGCACGAAATTGAAAATTGCGGTCGCGGCCGACCGCTGGCGCTGGCCGATCGGCGCGATCCGCAGCCTCTCAAGCGGCGGCGCGGACGGGCATCTGCGGCAGCGTTTTCCAATGCCTTATCGGAGGCTCATCGAGGCGGAGTCGCGCCGCAGCGAGGTGCCGACCGAGTGGATCTACGCCATCATGCGCAGGGAAAGCGGTTTCGTCGAGCAGATCAAGTCGCCGGCCGGCGCGTTGGGGCTGATGCAGTTGCGTCCGGGCACCGCGCGGGCCGTCGCCTCGCGCCTCGGCATCGGTGAAGTCTCGCCCCGCAAACTGCTCTCTCCGACGATCAACATCCGGCTCGGAACCGCTTATATCAAGCAGTTGTACCGCAGAAGCGATAACAGATTGGCGGTGAGTCTGGCCGGATACAACGCGGGGCCGACCAACGCCCGGCGCTGGCTGAACAACGCGCCGGTCGCCGAGGGGGCGGTATGGGTGGATACGATTCCGTTCGACGAAACCCGCCGGTACGTGCGCGCGGTGCTTTTCTACACACTCGTCTATCGTCACCGGCTCAACAAGCCGCCGGCGAAACTGCGTGACCTGAGCGGGTTTTAACCCGGCAAGATCATACGGAGAACTCGCGGCCGGCGAGGGGGCGTGAGTCTAAGCGGGTTAAGCGGTTTTGCGCGTGCGGCAAGCGTCGAGTGCCTGCTCAATGTCTGCGATGATGTCGTCCGCGTGCTCGATGCCGATCGACAGTCGCGTTCGACGAAACCCGCCGGTACGTGCGCGCGGTGCTTTTCTACACGCTTGTCTATCGTCACCGGCTCAACAAGCCGCCGGCGAAACTGCGTGACCTGAGCGGGTTTTAACCCGGCAAGATCATACGGAGAACTCGCGGCCGGCGAGGGGGCGTGAGTCTAAGCGGGTTAAGCGGTTTTGCGCGTGCGGCAGGCGTCGAGCGCCTGTTCGATGTCTGCGATGATGTCGTCCGCGTGCTCGATGCCGATCGACAGTCGCACGAGGTCTTCGGACACGCCGGCGCTTTTGAGTTCCGCCGGTCCGAGTTGGCGGTGCGTGGTCGTCGCCGGGTGGCACGCGAGCGAGCGTGCGTCGCCGATATTGACCAACCGCAGGATCAGTTGCAGCGCGTCTATGAAGCGCGCGCCGGTTTCACGCCCGCCTTCGATGCCGAAGCTCAGGATGCCCGACGCCTTGCCGCCCATATAGTGGTCAACCAGCGGCTTGTCCGGGTGGTCGTCGAGCCCCGCGTACCTGACCCAGGTCACCTGGGGGTGTTGCCGCAGGTAGTTGGCGACGGTCAGCGCGTTTTCGCAATGGCGTTCCATGCGCAACGGCAATGTCTCAAGCCCCTGCAGCACCAGAAAGCTGTTGAACGGCGACAACGCCGAGCCCATGTTCCTGAGCGGCGCCAGGCGCGCGCGCCCGATATAGGCCGCATCCTCCATCGCGTCGGTATAGACGATGCCGTGGTACGAAGCGTCGGGTTCGCTCAGCACCGGGTGGCGGTCGGCGTGTTCTTTCCACGGGAATTTTCCGGAGTCCACGATGATGCCGCCGATGCTGTTGCCGTGCCCGCCCATGTACTTGGTCAGCGAGTGCACGACGACGTCGGCGCCGTGCTCGAACGGACGGCACAGGTAGGGCGAGGGCACCGTGTTGTCCACTATCAGCACTACGCCGCGGCTGCGGCAGACCTCGGCCAACGCTGCGATGTCGGTGACGTTGCCCGCCGGATTGCCGATCGATTCGCAGAAAACCACCTTGGTCTTGTCGTCTATGTGCTTGGCGACAACCTCGGGCGTCGGGTCGCAGAAGCGTATCCCGATGCCGAACTGGGGCAGCGTGTGGGCGAAGAAGTTATAGGTGCCGCCGTACAGCGTCGGCGCCGAGATAACGTTGTCTCCCTGTCCGGTGATCGTAAACAGCGCGTAACTGATCGCCGCCATCCCCGACGACAGCGCGAGCGCGCCGACGCCGCCTTCCATCTCGGCGACCCGTTGTTCGAGCACCGCGGTCGTCGGGTTCATAATGCGCGTGTAAATGTTCCCGATTTCCTTCAGGTCGAACAGGTCGGCGCCGTGCTGGGTGTCTCTGAAAGTGTAGGAAGTCGTCTGATAAATCGGCGTGACCGCCGCGCGCGTCGTCGGCTCGGCCTCGTAGCCCCCGTGGATGGCGACAGTTTCAAATTTCATCGGTTCACGCCCCTGCGTCCGTGAGTTGGAGTGGGGGCGTATTGTATATCACTTGCAGGCGTTTGCGGTTTTGATTTGTGCTAATATTCGCAAGGTCGTTGCATTGTTTTGGGGACTCCCCGAGCGCGGCAATAACCAAATCCATTGATATGAGAAAGACCATTGGGTATATGGCCGGCGCGGCACTTGCGGTTGCCGCGGCGATGCAGCCGGCAACCGCCGGCGACGCCGCGGCCGGAAAATGGAAAGCGCAGACTTGCCTGGGTTGCCACGGCGTTCCGACTTACACCAACGTGTATCCGACTTACCGGGTGCCGCGGCTGGGCGGGCAGCACGCCGACTACATCGTCGCCGCTTTGAACGCGTACAAGAACGGCGAGCGCAGCCACGCGACGATGGTCGCGCAGGCTCATCGGCTCGACCGCCGGGGCGTGGCCGACGTCGCCGCTTATTTCGCGTCTTTTGAATCGGCGCCGCCGAATCCCGAAGCGCAGGTCCCGGCCGAACTCGAGCACCTCATCGTGACGTGCAGCGTCTGCCACGGCAACGACGGCAACAGCCCGATCCCTTTGTATCCCAAGATCGCGGGGCAGCACGCGGATTACCTGTACCGGTCGTTGCTCAGTTACAAGGAAGGCAAACGCACGAACCCGATCATGACCGGGATCGTTGCGGTGCTCGACGAAGCGGGCATGGAAGCGTTGTCGCGGTATTTCGCCGACCACCCCGGCCTCAGCAGCATCGAACTTGGCAACACGCGCTGAAAGCGGCGGAACGCAAGCCGAACACGGATGGCAAAGCGATGCTGTTCAGGCAACTGTTTGAAGAGACTTCCAGCACTTACACTTATCTGCTGGCGTGCCCGGACACCGGCGAGAGCGTGCTGATAGACCCGGTGATCGAAAGCACCGACCGCGATCTCGAAGTGTTGCGCGAACTCGGGCTCACGCTGAGCTACACGCTTGAGACTCATATTCACGCCGACCACATCACGGGGGCGGTCAAATTACGCGCGCTGACGGACTGCAAAGTCGCCGGCCCGGCGATGGACGACCTGCCGTGCCGCGATATCGGCGTGCGTGAAGGCGAGCCTTTTCGGGTCGGCAACGTGGAGGTTCATCCATTGTTTACGCCGGGGCACACCGACACGCATCACGCTTTTTTGCTCGACACCGCAATCCACAAGATCGTTTTTTCGGGCGACGCGCTGTTGATCGACGCGTGCGGGCGCACCGATTTTCAGTCCGGCGACTCGGCTACGCTGTACGACAGCGTCCACGACAAATTGTTCACTTTGCCCGACGACGCCCTGGTGTATCCCGCCCACGACTACACCGGGCGGTTCCTGACCACGGTCGGGCAGGAGAAGCGGCGCAACCCGCGCCTCGGCAATCACCGCAACAAACAGGAGTTTGTCCGGATCATGCGGGAACTCGACCTGCCGGTTCCCACGAAGATGGAATACGCGGTACCCGGCAACGAGCGCTGCGGGCAGTGTCCCGACAATCTGCCGCCGGGGATGCGGAAGTCATGTGAGGTGCACGACCAGGGGTGAGCGGGTGACGCGCTTGTGGTGAACGATCCCGGCGGTGTTGTTCAGCGTTATCCGCTCACCACCTCGCCTTGTTCCACATTTCCGGGTTGGCCCGGAATCTGCGGTTAAGCCAATCCGGCGGCAGTTTGTAATCGTAGATATCAAAATAAAACAGCGCGGCGCCGCCGGCGTAGTGTTTAAGCGGCAGGAATCCGAGCGAGCGCAGCCGCGGTGACCGCTGTTGCGCGTCGTCGCACCCTTCGCAGCGGATATACACCGCTTCGCAGTCGAGGTCGCGCAGCCGCGCGAGCAAATGGCCGCAGCCGGCGTCGGACAACGGTGTTATCCGCTCACCACCTCGCCTTGTTCCACATTTCCGGGTTGGCCCAGAATCTGCGGTTAAGCCAATCCGGCAGCAGTTTGTAATCGTAGATATCAAAATAAAACAGCGCGGCGCCGTCGGCGTAGTGTTTAAGCGGCAGGAACCCGAGCGAGCGCAGCCGCGGTGACCGCTGTTGCGCGTCGTCGCCTCCTTCGGGGCAGCGGATATACACCGCTTCGCAGTCGAGGTCGCGCAGCCGCGCGAGCAAATGGCCGTAATCGGCGTCGGACAACGACGGCGGAGAATCCCACAGCAGGCCCAGTTGGTGCCGGTGTTTGAGTTGCGGCTGATTCAGCCACGCGGCGGGGTCGGCGAGCGTCAGTTCGGGCGCGGGGTCAAGCCGGTCCAGCAGTGGTTGGAGTGCGGCGTCGAGTTCGGGGGAGTGGCGCAGCAGCAGCAGGTCCCGCGGGCGCCTGTTTTGCAGCACGCGCGTCAGGTCTGCGAGTAGTTCGGTCATTCCCCGGGTCGTTTCCGGTGTGCGTGCCGGAGCGTTGCGGCGTTCACTCCGACGCTTTTTGCCGGACCAGTCTCAGCATCGAGAACACCCACGGCCACAGCAGCATGCTGCTGGCGATCGGCATCCAGTAACGCCAATCGGCCGTGACCGAGCGCAGGCCGCTCTCCACCCACAGCGACAGCAGGAAATACGGAACCAGCAGCGCCCCGATCGCGACGGCTTGCTGGAACAGCGGGTAGATGCGCAGCCGCTGGTGGATGTTGATGCAGATATAAGCGACCAGCAGATAAGCCAGCGCGTACTGCCCGAGCAGGGAGCCTTTGATCAGGTCCATCAAAAGCCCGGCGGCCCACGCGAATTTCAAGTTGAACCTGTGCGGCAGCGCGAGGCACCAGTAGGTCACCGCGAGGATGGTCCACTCCGGCCAAAACGGCAAAGCCCAACTCGGGATCGGCAATACCGTCAGCACCAGGGCGGTGACGACGCTGAACGCCGCAAGCATTTGCAATTTTCCGAGGCCGGCGGTTTTGAGCAGGGCGGTCACGGCGGTGTCATCGCCGGCCGCTTTGACCGTCGGTCGTTTCCCACACCAGCAGGACCTCGCGGTAACTGTCGAGTTCGGCAAACGGCTTGAGGGTGATGGCGGCGAAGTTGTCGCCCGAGCCTTTCGTCACGCGCGAGATTCTTCCGACCGGGTAGTCGGCCGGGTAGCGGCCGTCGAGACCGGACGTGACGATCGTGTCGCCTTCCCTGATGTCGGCGTCGAGCGGCACGTAGTCGATCCGCAGTTGCCGGGGATTGCCGGTGCCGACCGCGAGTACGCGCAGCCCCGAGCGGTTGACCTGGGTCAGCATCGCGTGGCCCGGATCGGAGATCAGCATGCCGGTGGCGCTGAACGGCGTGATTTCCACGACCTGCCCGATCACGCCGCGCGCGCCGAGTATCGGCTGTCCGATGTACGCGTTGCTGCGTCCGCCCTTGTCGAGCACGATGCGCTGTTTGAACGGCGTGTAGTCGGTCGCGATCAGTTTGGCGACGACGGCGTTGCCGCCGATCCTGTCGTACGACGATTTCAGCAATTCGTTGAGCCGTTTGTTTTCGCTTTTGAGCGCGGCGAATTTTTGCAATTTTGAACTCAGCAGCAGGTTGTTTTCCTTGAGTTCTTCGTTCTCCAGCACCAGCCGCCGGTGCTCTGACAGTTCCCGGTAGGCCCAGTCGCCGATTTTCACCGGCAGATTCGCGAGATAGTAAACCGGGTAAACGACGGTGCCGAGGTAGTAGCGGGCTTGATGCAGGCTGTCGTAGCGGTAGTCGCTGAACATCAGCGCGAGCGACAGCAGCATCAGCACCGTGAGTTTGGGGGTGGCTCCGCGGAGCGTGAAAAGCGGTTTGATTTTGCGTCTCCTCCGCAGCGGTCAGTCAGTCTTGCAGCAGGAAGCCGGCGTTGCCTTTTTCTATGAGTTCGAGCACGATGCCGCCGCCTTTGGCGACGCAGATCAAAGGCTCGTCGGCGATGACCACCGGGATGCCGGTCTCCTGCATGATCAGTTTATCCAGGTCACGCAGCAGCGCACTGCCGCCGGTCAGGACGATGCCGCGGCTGGCGACGTCGGAGCCGAGTTCGGGCGGCGTGCGTTCGAGCGCGGTCTTGACCGCGCTGACGACGCCGAACAGCGGCTCCTGCAGGGCTTCGAGGATCTCGTTGCTGTTGAGGCTGAAGCTCTTCGGCACGCCCTCGGACAGGTTGCGCCCCTTGACCTCGATCTCAAGCAGTTCCTTGCTCGGGTAGGCGGTGCCTACGTTGTGCTTGATCGTCTCGGCGGTGGCTTCCCCGATCAGGATGCCGTAACTGCGGCGCACGTAGCTGAGAATCGCCTCGTCGAACTTGTCGCCGCCAATCCTGACCGAAGCCGAATACACGATGCCGTTCAGCGACAACACCGCGACTTCCGAAGTGCCGCCGCCGATGTCGAGAACCATTGAACCGCGCGCTTCGCTGATCGGAAGTCCCGCGCCGATCGCGGCGGCGATCGGTTCCTCGATCAAATAAACTTTGCGCGCGCCCGCGCCCATCACCGATTCGCGAATTGCGCGGCGCTCGACCTGGGTCGCGCCGCACGGGACGCAGATCAAAACTTTCGGGCTGGGCTTGATGATCCTGTGCTTGTGCACTTTGCGGATGAAGTGCTGGAGCATTTTCTCGGTGATCGTGAAGTCGGCGATCACGCCGTCTTTCATCGGCCGCACCGCCTTGATCGTCGCCGGCGTGCGCCCGAGCATATCCTTGGCTTCCTGACCGACCGCTTCGATGCTGCTCGACGTGCTTTGTTCGCGGATCGCGACCACCGAGGGCTCGTTCAAAACGATGCCCTTCTCTTTCATATAAATCAGGGTGTTCGCCGTCCCGAGATCAATCGAGAGGTCGTTGGAGAAAAGGCCGAAGATCTGGTTGAGCATGGTCGGGTGGCGCGCGTTTATATGGCATACTTTAGCAACGACGCTCGCAGCAAGCAAATGCCCTTGCTCTTTACCGGGATTTTAACGGAGTGTATCGCGCTGATGAAAGTTGATGAGGTTCGAAAGATCGGGCGGCTCGCGCGACTTGCGCTCAGCGACGACGAAGCCGGCGAGGCGGCGCGGACGCTGTCCGACATTCTCAAGTTGGTCGCGGAACTCGATGACGCCGGCCTCGAAAGCGTCGAGCCGCTGGCGCACCCGCTCGACGTAGTGCAGCGTTTGCGCGCCGACCGCGTGACCGAAAGCGACCGCCGCGAATCCCTGCAAGCAATCGCGCCGCAAGTCGGCGACGGTTTGTATCTCGTGCCCAAAGTGCTCGAGTGAGCGTGTCCGCCGTGTCCGCCGCCGCGCTCGGCGGCTCTCTCGCGGAATTGTCCGCGGGACTCGCCGCCGGTGATTTTTCGAGCGTCGAACTCACCGGGTTTTTTCTCGAACGCATCGCCCGCCGCGACGCCGAACTCAACAGTTTCATCACCGTTACCGGCGAACGCGCGCTTGCACAGGCGCGTGCGGCGGACCTGCGCATCCGCGCCGATGAACATACGCCGCTGACCGGCATACCTTACGCGCACAAGGATCTGTTTTGCACGCGCGGCGTGCTCACCACCTGCGGTTCAAGGATGCTGCATAACTTTCTCTCGCCTTACGATGCGGCCGTCACCGAGAAACTGGACGCCGCCGGGATGGTGATGCTCGGCAAGACCAACCTGGATGAGTTCGCGATGGGTTCTTCCGGGGAGAACAGCCATTTCGGCCCGACCCGCAACCCCTGGGCCGCCGACCGCGTGCCCGGCGGCTCGTCCAGCGGCTCGGCCGCCGCGGTCGCGTCGCGGCTCGCGCCCTGCGCGACCGGCACCGACACCGGCGGCTCGATCCGCCAGCCCGCTTCGCTGTGCGGCGTCACCGGCCTGAAGCCGACCTACGGGCGGGTGTCGCGCTACGGCATGGTCGCTTACGCCTCAAGCCTCGACCAGGCCGGCGTGCTCGGCGCCTCGGCCGAAGACTGCGCGTGGCTGCTCGGCGCGGTCGCCGGGTTTGACGCAAGGGATTCGACCAGCGCGGAGCAGCCGGTGCCGGACTACGTGCGCGACCTCGAGCGCGAAACCAAAGGCGTTCGCGTCGGCGTGCCCGCGGAGTATCTGAGCGCAGGCGTGGACGCGGGGGTCAGGGCGGCGGTCGCGGCCGCGACCGAGCAGTTTGCCGGCCTCGGCTGCGAGATCGTCGAGACGACGCTGGCCGCGTCGGCGCTCGCAATCCCGGCTTACTACATTCTCGCGCCCGCCGAGTGTTCCTCCAATCTTGCCCGTTACGACGGCGTGCGCTACGGCTACCGCTGCGAGTCGCCGCGTGACCTGGAGGACTTGTATTTTCGCTCGCGCGCCGAGGGTTTCGGCGCCGAGGTGAAACGGCGCATCCTGGTCGGCACCTACGTGCTGTCCGCGGGCTACTACGACGCTTATTACCTGAAAGCGCAGCGGGCGCGCCGGCGGATCCGCGACGATTTCGCCGCCGCTTTCGAGCAAGTAGATGCGATCATCGGCCCGGTTTCGCCGACCACCGCGTTCAAACTCGGCGAAAAAAGCGACGACCCGGTGAAGATGTATCTGTCGGACATTTATACGATCGCGGCCAATCTCGCGGGCCTGCCCGCGCTCGCGCTGCCGGGCGGTTTCAGCAACGGCCTGCCGGTCGGGGTGCAGTTGACCGGCGACCATTTCAGCGAAGGGTTGTTGCTCGCGCTCGGCCACCGCTACCAAAGCGCAACCGATTGGCACCGGCGCTTGCCGCGAGGGTTTGAATGATGCAATGGCGGCCGGTCATCGGTCTTGAGATTCACACGCGGCTCAAAACCCGCAGCAAGATATTTTCAGGTGCGGCGACCGGCTATGGCGCCGCACCCAATACCCAAGCCTGTGCGGTGGACGTCGCGCTGCCCGGGGTGCTGCCGGTGGTCAACGCCGAAGCGGTGCGCATGGCGATTGCTTTCGGCCTCGCGGTGCACGCCGAGATCAATTCGACCTCGGTGTTCGAGCGCAAGAATTATTTTTATCCCGATCTGCCCAAGGGGTATCAGGTCAGCCAGTTCAAGTTGCCGATCGTGTCGGGGGGCAGCCTCGAGATCGTGCTCGCCGGCGGCGCGCGCAAAACCGTCGGCATTACGCGCGCGCACCTTGAGGAGGACGCGGGCAAGTCGGTGCACGAGGGGGTTGCGGGGATGAGTGGCATTGATCTGAACCGTGCGGGCACGCCGCTGATCGAAATCGTGTCCGAGCCGCAGATGCACAGCGCCGCCGAGGCGGGCGCCTACATGAAGAAGATCCACAGCATCGTGCGCTATCTCGACATTTGCGACGGCAATATGCAGGAGGGGTCTTTCCGTTGCGACGCCAACGTATCGCTGCGCCGCGCCGACAGCACGGCGCTTGGCACCCGCACCGAGATCAAGAATCTCAATTCCTTCCGGTTTGTGGAGAAAGCGATCGACTACGAGATCGCGCGGCAGACCGAAGTGCTGGAAGCCGGCGGGAAGGTGGTGCAGGAGACGCGGCTGTTCGATCCGCACAGCAACGAGACGCGCCCGATGCGCGGCAAAGAGGAGGCCAACGACTACCGTTACTTCCCCGACCCCGACCTCGCGCCCGTAGTGCTTGAGGCGGCGTTCATCGAGGCGGTGCGCGCAGCCCTGCCCGAACTGCCCGGCGCGCGCAGGTCGCGGCTCGTATCGGAACACGGTTTGAGCGGGGACGAGGCCGCGCGGCTTGTGCTTGATCGCGCGGTTGCCGATTACTTTGAAGCCTGCGCGGGCGCTGCGGCGGCGCCCGCGCAGAGCGTCGCGAACTGGATCAACGGGGCGCTCGCGGCGGCGCTGAACCGCGACGGAATCGTGATCGCGGATGCGCCGGTGACGCCGGTGGCGCTCGCGGGCCTGCTCGACCGGATCGAGGACCGCACGATATCCGGCAAGATCGCAAAAGAGGTGTTCGACGCGATGTGGGCGGACGGCGCCGGCGCCGATGCCGTGATCGAAGCGCGCGGCCTGCGCCAGATCAGCGACGCCGCGGAACTCGAAGCGCTCGCCCGGCGCGTCATCGCCGATAACCCCAGGCAGGTCGAGCAGTATCGCGCCGGCAAGGGAAAAGTGTTCGGCTACTTCGTCGGGCAGGTGATGAAAGCGACCGGAGGCAAGGCCGACCCGGCCGAGGTCAACCGCATTCTCAAGCACGAACTGGGCGGATGAGTCGTGCGGCGCCGTGTTGCTGGCGGCGGCAGCACGGCCGACACCGGTGTCGGGACGAGGCCGGAGAGAAAGGCGGCCGCTGAGGGTTTCCAGGCGGCTCGGAACAAGACAGCAACGTGGAAAGCCTTAAAACCCCGACCCTCCGCAGCGGCTTGGTTAAGGTTCAAGATAACTGAAGAGGTGATTTTGGATCAGTTTCAGCGGGGGGCCAACCGCAGTTCGAACTGCGGCCAAAGGAAGAAGAGCAGGCCGCTGAAAATCACTCGACCCTCGAGGGGGGAGTCGGCCGGGAGCAACTCGGTCGGCGGGGGGAAATACGGCAAGCCGCGGGCGGGTGCCGGGGCATAACGGGAAAACGTCGTACTTCAGGCTGGCCTCCGGCGTGCCCGTCTATGTTTTTACGGCGCAGATTGAATCCAAGCCCCGCAATTTCGGCTGCTTTGCCGGCTCCAATGCCGCTACAGCCGCGGAATCTCCCCGGATGGTCTCTCCGAAATTCCGGAATGGGTGAGGTGCTTGTTTTTTATCGAGGCGATGAAAATTTATTTTCATTATCACGACCCTTAAATTATCTCGAACCGTTTGATAAAGAGGATAGGAGCCGGAGGAAAGAAGACGGGGCGGGAATGAGCGGCAAGGCGATGGCATGCGGGGGATGGCCGGGGAGGGAGCGGAGGATGACCGCTGGTTACCCTGTTCGCGACGCTGACCCGGCTGCGCAATCTATTGCCGGGGGGGAGCGGGAAATGACCGGGGGTTACGCCGCGAGCGTCGCGGTGCTGCGTCTTGCCCTTTTCGCGATCAGCCAATGCACGCCGAACATCAGCGACAGCACCAGCACCGCAATCAGCGACTGCAATATGCTTTGGCGTCCGCTGCGGCGCTCTGTTGCGAGCGCCGCCTGAAAACTGCGCTCTCTCGCGTCCGTCAATTCCGCCTGAGACATATTTGTGTAGGGGTTGGCGCCGTCCCGGGCCACAGCCATTTT
This sequence comes from Candidatus Oxydemutatoraceae bacterium, assembly GCA_965211995.1. Taxonomy (GTDB): domain Bacteria; phylum Pseudomonadota; class Gammaproteobacteria; order Poriferisulfidales; family Oxydemutatoraceae; genus CAYFZO01. Next base: position 1,257,338 of record OZ243040.1, on the reverse strand, counting down.
TTGTTCAAGAAACTTTTCGTTGCTGTAATGCGCTTCGTAGTTGTGGGACCACATCGTGAGTTCGGGGTTGGTTATTTCGAAAATGCTGTAGATGCCGATCGAGACGAAAATGGAGAACACCGCCGCGCAGATGAAGCACACCGCGAGCGCGTAGATTTCAACGATGTTTTTTTTCATTATTTGCGCTCCTCGATCGCTTGGTGCCGATGCTGACCCGCGGACGTCCGGCGAGATCAGCCGCGCAGTGTATATCACTGAAGCCCGCCGCGTGCATCAGTCCGGCGACGGCTGCGGCCTGAGTGTGGCCGTGCTCGACCGCCAGCGCGCCGCCGTCGCGAAGCCGCGCCGGCGCCCCGCCGATAATCCGGCGCAGGTCGGCGAGGCCGTGGTCTTGCGCCACGACCGCCGCGGTCGGCTCGTACGCGGCGACCGCGGGGTCGAGATCAGGGTCGCCGTCGCGCACGTACGGCGGGTTGGCGACGATCACGTCGTAACGGGCGTCGGGCAGTTGCTCGAACCAGTCGCTTGCGACGAACGACACGTTGGACGCGCCGAGACGTTGCGCGTTGCGGATTGCGACTGCGAGCGCGCCGCGGCTGTTGTCGCAGGCGGTGATCGCCGCGTCGGGGCGCGCGCGGGCCAGCGCGACGGCGATCGTGCCGCAGCCGGTGCCGAGGTCGAGAACGTCGGCGTTCCCGGGCGCAATCTTGATCGCGATCTCGACCAGCGTTTCGGTTTCCGGGCGCGGGATCAGGACTGCGGGCGTCACTTCAAACTCCAATGAGAAGAACTCGCGCACGCCGGTCAGATAAGCCAGCGGCACGCCGTCGAGCCGCCGTTGCAACAGGGTTTCCAAACGCCGCTTGCGCGCGGGTGCAAGCACGGTTTCGGGGTGCGCGTAGAGATACGGGCGGGCGCAAGCGAGCGTGCGGCACAGCAGGCAGTCGGCTTCGATGCCGCTGTTGAGACGGCGGCGCAGGATCGCGCGCGCCGTGCCAATCGTGGCGGCGGCGGGCAGCGGAGACGTTTCAGTCATTAAACTGCACGAGCGCCGCGGCCTGTTGTTCGCCGGTCAATTGCTCGATCAGCGGGTCGAGTGCGCCGGCGATGATCTCGGGCAGCCGATGCAGCGTCAGGTTGATGCGGTGGTCGGTGATCCTGCCTTGCGGGAAGTTATACGTGCGGATGCGCTGCGAGCGGTCGCCCGAGCCGACCATGCTTTTGCGCGTTTGCGCTTGCTCTTCGCTTTGCTTGTGTCGTTCCAGGTCGAGCAGTTTGGCTTTGAGCAGCGCCAGTGCGCGCGCTTTGTTGCGGTGCTGCGAGCGCTCCTCCTGACATTCGGCGACCAGCCCCGATGGTGCGTGGGTGACGCGGATCGCCGAGTCGGTCTTGTTCACGTGCTGCCCGCCGGCGCCCGAGGCGCGGAATTTATCTATGCGCAGATCGGCGGGGTCGAGGTCTATGTGGTCGATCTCCTCGGCTTCGGGCAGCACCGCGACGGTCGCAGCCGAGGTGTGGATCCGGCCCTGTGATTCGGTTTCCGGAATGCGCTGCACGCGATGCACCCCCGACTCGAATTTCAGGCGCGAATAAGCGCCTTCGCCGATGACGCGCGAGATGACTTCCTTGAAGCCGCCGTGCTCGCCTTCGTTCGCGTTGATGATCTCGATGCGCCAGCGCTGGCTTTCGGCGTAGCGGCTGTACATCCGCAGCAGGTCGCCGGCGAAGATCGCCGCTTCGTCGCCGCCGGTGCCGGCCCGGATCTCCAGATAGATGTTGCTGTGGTCGTGCGGGTCGTGCGGCAGCAGGCAGTGACGGATCTCGCGCTCGATTGCCGTGAGCCGCCGCTTGAGGGTCTCGCTTTCCTGCTGCGCCAGCGTTTTGATCCCGTCGTCGTCGTCGTTGAGCATTGCCGACGCCCCTTCGAGGTCGTTTCGGCAGCCGCCGTATTCGCGGTAATGCGCGACTACTTTTTCGAGCCGCGCGCGTTCGCGGCCCAGTTCGCGGTACCGCTCCTGGTCATTGATGACTTGCGGGTCGCTCAGCAGCGCGGTGACTTCGGTGTGGCGTGCGGCCATCGCGTCGAGTTTGGTGAGCAGCGAGGCGTTCATTGCGGTTCGTCCGTCCCCGCGGCGGCGTCGGCATCGGCGTTGGCGTCGAGCCGGCGTTCCGCTTGGCGTTTGGATTGACGCTTCAATTGGTGTGCGGCCGCGTCGAGCAACTCGAATTGTCCGCGCTCGGCGGCGCGTTTGAGAGCCGCGAGCACCGGGTGCGCGAGTTTTCCGGTCAGCGTGGTTGACAAGTGTGCCAGCGCCTGTTCGGGCGGTTTGCCGCCGCGCAGCGTTTTCAGCGTTTTGTTGAGCGCGTCGGCGCGGACGCCGTCGGCCGCGTCGAGCAGGCTCGCGATCAGATCCGCGGCTCTGCGCGAGTTCATCCATTCGGCGTATTCACCGGCTTTGTGCCGGATGATCGCTTCCGCCTGCGCCGCCGCCGTGAGGCGCAGTTGCTTGTTGCCGTCAACGACGTCCGCGAGGCTTGCGAGCGTGTAGAGATAGACGTCGGGCAACTGTTCGACCGCTGCGTCTATGTCGCGGGGCAGCGCCATGTCAATCATGCACATCGGCTTGTGCCGGCGCCGTTTGAGCGCGGCGACGACCGTGGAGGCGTCGAGGATTGGCGTCGTGCTCGCGGTGCAACTGACGACCACGTCCCAGGTGTGCAGGGTCGCGCCGATCTCGCCGAGTTTGAGGGGTTTGGCGTCGAAGTCGGCGGCGAACGCGCGTACTTTGCCGCCGGAGCGGCCGGCGACGCCGAGCGCGGCGACGCCGTGGTGTTTGAAGCGGCCCGCGGCCTGCTCGATCATCTCGCCCGTGCCGAGCAGCAGCACGCGCTTGTCCGACAGGTTTTCGAACAGGCGGCGGCAGGCGGTTATCGCCGCCGACACGTACGACACCGGGTGCTCGCCGAGGGCGGTTTCGCTGCGCACTTGTTTGGCGGTCGAGATCGCTCTCTCAAACAGACGTGACAGCACCGCGCCTGAAAATTTTGCATCGAGTGCGGTGCGGTAGGCGGATTTGACCTGCCCGAGAATCTGGGGTTCGCCGACGATCATCGAGTCAACGCTGCCGGCGACCCGCATCAGGTGGCGAATCGCGGCGTGGTCGCGGTAAGTGAAGCAATGACCGTTGAGTTCGGTTTTGGGGACGCCGCAATACGAGCACAGCCAGTCGGCGACGGCCGCCTCGTCCGCGTTTCCGCCCCAGACGCCGTAGATCTCGCAGCGATTGCAGGTTGACAGGATCACCGCCTCGTCGGCGCCGGCCGCCGCGTTGAACCCGCTGAGCGCGTCGCTGAGGCGGCTTTCCGGAATTACGGTTTTTTCCAGCACCTCCAGCGGTGCGCTGTTGTGGTTGAGTCCGAAGACGATCAGTGCCATGGCGGGTTTGGGAAGCGGGGCGTGATAAAATTGCGGGCGCGGACGCGCAACTGACAATGCAGTGGTTTGGGATGTGCTTCTTACACTTGATACAGTCTGTCCGGTAGTTTACCAGAACGGGACGGCGAGGACGCTCGCCCGACCCATGCAAACTTTTCCGCCAACCGGCCCGTCGCTCAGGCTGCGCGGTTTCGCCGCGGCGTTTTTGCTGGTCGTTGTGTCGGCCTGCGCTTCCTCCGCGCGGCTGCCGTTGCTGCAGCACGGAGCGGTGGTCGAGAAGAGCGTTGAGGCAAGCCGGCGCGCCGATCTGACCTACGCGCTGCTGGCCGGTGAATTTGCGGTGCGCCGCGCCGACTTTGCCGCCGCGCTCGGGCATTACCTCGACGCCGCGCGGCGCACCGACGACCTCGAAGTTCTGCGCAGCGCGTTCAAACTTGCGCTGCATAACAAAGACTACGCCGGCGCGGTCCGCCTCGGCGAGAAATGGCGCGAACTCGAGCCCGCGAATCTCGAACTCGGGCAGATGCTCGCGGTCACCTACCTGCTGGGACGCCGTTTTGAAGACGCGATGCAAGCCCTCGAAGACGTCGTCGGACACGAGGGCATCAACGACAATCGTCTCTTTACGGCGCTCGGCGCGACTTTGCTGTCTGAAATGCCGGTCGAGGCGCGGGAGCGGATGCAGGAGATGGCGCAGCGGTTCAGCGGCAACGCAAGGGCGCAATATGTGTATGCCGTGTTTTTGCTCGACACCGGCGATTACGGCCGGGTCGCCGAGTTGGCGGCGAAGGCGGTCGAACTCGACCCCGGCTTTGCGGGCGCGCATTTATTGAAAGGCTGGGCGCTGATTTTGGACGGCCGGGTCGAGGCGGGGCTGACCGCGGCCGCCGCGGGCGTCGCGGTCGCACCCGACAACGTTAAGATCAGGGGCAACTACGCAAGACTGCTGCTCGAGAACGGCAGACCGGACGAAGCCCTGCGCGAGTTTCGCAGTGTGCATGACCGCCGCCCGCATAACGCCGACGTGATCCAGGCGCTCGGCATCTTGTCCATGCAGCGGGGAGAACTCGCCGCCGCCGCCGGTTTTTTCGACAAACTCAAGGCCTCTCCGGGGCGGCGCGTTGAAGCCGCCTATTATCAGGGGCGCGTAGCCGAGGAGCGCGGGGAGATGCAAACGGCGCTGGTGATCTACCGCGCGATTCCGCAAGGCGGGTTTTTCAAGCAAGCGCAGATCTCGATCGCCGAGGTGTACCGCAAACTTGGCGAACATGAAAAAGCGGCGGCGCAGTTGGAGACCGCGCGCGCTTTGGCCGAGGACGAGCAGGAGAAGGTCGAATTTTATCTGGTGCACGGGCGGGTGCTCAGCGACGCCGGGCGCCATCGCGAAGCGATCAGTCTGTACACCCGGGCGATGCGGGAGCACGGCGAACTCAGCGACCTGCTGTACGCGCGCGGTCTTGCCGCCGCCGAACTCGGCCTGCTCGGGCGGGTCGAGGCCGATCTGCAGCGCATCCTCGAGAACGAGCCTGAAAACGCCGACGTGCTGAACTCGCTGGGCTACGTGCTCGCCGACCACAACGTTCGCCTGGACGAGGCCAAGGCGTACATCCTGCGCGCGTATCGGCTGCAGCCGGACAACCCCGCGATCCTCGACAGCATGGGCTGGGTCGAATTTCGCCTGCGCAACGTTGCCGTCGCCGAAGGATTCGTGCGCCGGGCGATGGCCGGTTTGCGCCACCCCGAGGTGTTGGGGCATCTGGTCGAGATCCTGTGTTCGCGGCAACGCGCCGGCGAAGCCGAAGCGTTGCTCGCACAGGGACTGTCGGAGTTTCCCGGCGACGATTACCTGCGGGGGTTGGGCGGGGGCTGTGCCCGCTGAGGCACGCGCGCCGATGCCTCTCCGGATGGAAGCTCTGCGCCGCGCTGCATTACTGACGTTCGCCGCGGGCTTGGTCGCGGGTCTGACCGCGGGCGCGGGCGGCTGCGCGAAATTGCCGCGGGACGCGGCGGCGGTCACCGGGAGCGAGCGGCTGTGGGCCTTGCACCGCACACGGGTCGAGGGGGTGTCGTCGTGGCAACTCGTAGGCGAGGTCGGCATCCGGCGCGCCGGGTGGCGGTGGCGCGCCGGGCTGAGCTGGCTGCACGATCAAACCGGCGACCGCGTGGATCTTCTGGAGCCGGGCGGGCGGGTGCTGATGCGCTTGCACGGCCGTGCGGACGGTGCCGACGCAACAGACGGCAAAGGGCGGGTTTATCGCGCCGGCACGTTCGAGGAACTCGTCGCCGCAGTGATCGGCGTCGAAGTTCCGGTTTCGAGTTTGCGTCACTGGGTCGCGGGCGTGCCCGACCCGCGCGTGCGGGTCACGGCGATGCGCGTCGATCGAAACGGGCGGATGCAGGAACTCGAACAACGGGGCTGGCGGGTGAATTATCTGCATTATCGGCCGGTCGCCGCCGCGGCGCTGAGCGCGCTGGAGTTGCCGTCACTGCTGACGCTGAACCGCGAGGGTCTGGAAGTCACCGTCGCGACGAGCCGCTGGCGGCTGCTCGATCTCAACCCCGCCGTCGAGCGCACGATCTGACCCGCCGCCCGGGCCGATGCGAGAACTCAAGCGTTTGCCCGCGCCGGCGAAGTTGAACCTGTTTCTGCACGTCACCGGGCGGCGCGCCGACGGCCGTCACGACTTGCAGACCTTGTTCAGGCTGCTCGACTACGGCGACGAACTCGACGTCTCGACGCGCGCCGACGGAGTGATCCGCGTGCACTGCGACGGGGCCGAGATAGACGAAACGTCGAACTTGGTGACGCGCGCCGCGACGTTGCTCAAGGAAACCGGCGGCGTCGCCATGGGCGCCGACGTGCGGCTGCGCAAGCGCATTCCGCCGGGGACCGGCCTCGGCGGCGGCAGTTCGGACGCGGCGACGGCGCTGTGCGCGCTGAACCGCTTGTGGGGCTGCGGCTTCGGCAGCGAGCGGCTGAGCGAGTTGGGCTTTTGTGTGGGCGCCGACGTGCCGGTGTTCGTGCACGGGCGCAGCGCGTGGGCCGAAGGCGCCGGCGAGCGGCTGACACCGGTGGCGCTGCCCGAGGCGTGGTACCTGGTGTTGCTGCCGCGAGTGAAAATTGCGACCGCCGAGTTGTTCGCTGCGCCGGAATTGACACGTTCAGCCGCCCGCCTCACAATAGAAAGTTACCGTGCGTGTGGAGGGGTCAATGTGTTTGAGCCGCTGGTCAGGCGGCGTTTTCCGCAGGTCGCGGCAGCGATGGACTGGCTCGATGACTACCGCGGCGCCGGCGCGGCGAAATTGAGCGGGACGGGGGGCGCGGTGTTCGCTGAATTCGACGACCGAAAGCGGGTGCTCGCGGCGTTCGCGGCGAGGCCCGGCGGGATGAACGGTTTTACGGCGCGCGGGATTTGACGCAGGGTTGACGATTGGGCCGTCGCCAAGTGGTAAGGCACCGGGTTTTGATCCCGGCATTCGCAGGTTCGAATCCTGCCGGCCCAGCCATCTTCCGCCGCTCGGAGTCATTGATTTTCTGGAGTGAATGATGCACAACGGCCCCGCCCGCATCGTGTTGTTTTCCGGCAACGCCAACCGCCCGCTTGCCGAGCGCATCGCCGGCTGCCTGAAAATGAAATTAGGCAACGCCGTTGTTGACCGCTTCAGCGACGGCGAGATCCGCGTCGAGATCGGCGAGAACGTCAGAGGCGGCGACGTGTTCGTGATCCAGCCGACCTGCGTGCCGACCAACGATCACTTGATGGAGTTGTTGATCATGGTGGACGCGTTGCACCGCGCGTCGGCGAGCAGGATCACGGCGGTGATCCCTTACTTCGGCTACTGCCGCCAGGACCGCAGGGTGCACTCGATGCGCGTGCCAATCTCGGCCAAGGTGGTCGCCGACATGATAGACCGCGTTTCGACCAGCCGCGTGCTGACCGTGGACCTGCACGCCGAGCAGGTGCAGGGCTTTTTCAATATGCCGGTGGACAACGTTTACGCCTCGCCGGTGCTGATCGGCGACGTTTCCAAGCGGGTCGGCGCCGACCGGGTGGTGGTGTCGCCCGACGTCGGCGGTGTGGTCAGGGCCCGCGCGATCGCCAAGCGCCTCGATGACGCCGACCTCGCGATCATAGACAAGCGGCGCCCGCGCCCGAACGAAGCGAAAGTGATGAACGTTATCGGCGACGTCGAGGGCAAATCCTGCGTCATCATTGACGATCTGGTTGATACCGCGGGCACTTTGTGCCGTGCCGCCGAGGCCTTGAAAGGACGGGGTGCGGAGCAGGTCGTCGCGTACGCGACGCACCCGGTGCTGTCGGGCGGCGCGGCCGCGAACATCGCCGCGTCGGTGCTCGATGAACTGGTTGTGACCGACACGATTCCGCTGTCGCAGGAGGCGGCGCAATGCGGGCGCATCCGTCAGATCAGCATCGCCGAGGTGCTGGCCAAGTCGATCTACAACATCCACGAGGAGTCGTCCGTCAGCAGCCTGTTCGTGGAGTAACCGGCTGCGCGAGACAAGTCCGCGTTATTCTGAAGCGGGCGGATGGCCGGCGCCGTTGTGTATAATGGCGGGCTACGTGCTTGTTTCGCCGGTGCGGCGGACTTGGAAACACAGCCATGCAGAATCAATTTGAGTTGAACGCAAGCCTGCGCAGCGATACGGGCAGGAGCGCCATGCGGCGTCTGCGCGAGGCCGGGCGGGTGCCGGCGGTGGTGTACGGCGGCGGCGAACCGGTGCATCTGTCGGTACAATTCAACGAACTGATCCGTCACCTCGAACATGAGGCTTTTTATTCGCACATCCTGAACCTGAAAGTAAACGGCAAGGAGGAGCGCGTTATTCTGCGCGACTTGCAGCGCCACCCGAGCAAATTTCAGATCCTGCATTTGGATCTGCTGCGCATCAGGGAGGATCAGGAGATCAAGGTGCATGTGCCGCTGCACTTTGCAGGCCAGGAGGAGTGCGTCGGCGTCAAGCAGGAAGGCGGCGTGGTCAATCACCTGCAAACCGACGTCGAAGTGTCGTGCCTGCCGAAAGACCTGCCCGAATTCATCGAAGTCGATATTGCGCAACTCAACCTCGGGCAGTCGCTGCATCTGTCCGACATCAAAGCGCCCGACGGCGTGACCCTCGTTGCGTTGGCGCACGGTGAGGAGAGCGACAGCGCGATCGTCAGCGTGTTCAGGCCGCGCGTCATCGAGGAAGAGGAAGCCGCCGCCGAAGCGGCCGCGGACGCCGCCGAGGCTGAAGAAGGAGCCGACGCGGAGAAAGACACCGCGGAACAGGCCGAAGCTCCGAAGTCGCCCGACAAGAAATAAAGCCGGCGCGGCGCCCGCCCGGCCGCCGCGTCACTTCAGCATTGCTTCAAACCGTATGAGCGGCATCACTTTGATCGCCGGTCTTGGCAATCCCGGTGCGGAATACGAGAACAACCGCCATAACGCGGGTTTCTGGTTTGTAGATCGGCTCGCGCGCGAATATAGCGCGGAGTTGCAGGGCAAACCGAAACTGCACGGCGCGAGTGCGCGCGTGGAGATCGCCGGGACGCCGGTGTGGCTGTTCAAGCCCGCGGCCTACATGAATCAGAGCGGCCGCGCCTTGCAGGCGTTCACCGCGTTTCACAAAGTCGCGATGGAACGGGTGTTGGTCGCGCACGACGAAATTGATTTTCCGGCGGCGCGGGTGCGGCTGAAGCGGGGCGGCGGCCACGGCGGGCACAACGGTCTGCGCGACGTCATTGCGTACCTCGGCGCCGATTTCTGGCGGTTGCGCATCGGCGTCGGTCACCCCGGCAGCAAAGAGCGGGTGGTGTCGCATGTATTGGGAGACGCGAGCATGGAGGAGGAGGCCGGCATCCGCGCGAGTTTCGGTTGCGCGCTGGCGGTGATCGCGCAACTCGTGCAAGGCGAATTTGACGCGGCGGTCAATGCGCTGCACGCCGACAGAGACGGCGGGCACGATGGGCTTTAAGTGCGGCATTGTCGGGTTGCCGAACGTCGGCAAGTCGACGTTGTTCAACGCGCTGACTCGGATGGGCGTCGGCGCCGAGAACTATCCTTTTTGCACGATCGAGCCGAACATCGGCACGGTGCCGGTGCCCGACGAGCGTCTTGACAGGATTTCACGGATCGCAAAATCACGGCGGACGATTCCGACCGTGCTTGAATTCGTGGATATCGCCGGGTTGGTCGCAGGCGCATCAAAGGGCGAGGGGCTCGGCAACCGCTTTCTCGAGCATATCCGCCGCACGCACACGATCGCCCAGGTGGTGCGTTGCTTTGAAGGCGGCGAGGTGATCCACGTCGCGGACCGGGTCGATCCGGTCGCCGATATCGAAACCATCGGCACCGAGTTGCTGCTCGCCGATCTTGAGGTCGCCGAACGCGCCGCCGCGCGTGCGGAAAAAGCCGCGAAGGCGGGCGGCAAAGATGAACTCGCGCGCCGCCGCGCGGCGCAACGCCTCTATGACGAGTTGGCTCAGGGCAAGCCCGTGCGCGGGTTGGAACTCGACGCCGCCGAACGCGCCGCCGCGCGTGAACTGAACCTGATCACGGCGAAGCCGATGATCGTGGTGGCCAACGTGGATGAAGGCGGGGGGGAGGACGGCGCGCGCCGCGTGGACGAAGTGCGCAAATACGTTGACGCCAATGGGCTGGAACTGCTGACGGTGAGCGCGAAACTTGAGGCCGAGTTGCAGGAACTCGACGAACAAGAGCGCGCGGCCTTTGCCGAGGACGCGGGAGACGGCGCGTCGGGGCTCGAGCGCGTGATCGCGGCGGGTTACCGGGCGCTCGAGTTGCTGACTTTTTTTACCGCGGGCCCGAAAGAGGCGCGTGCCTGGACGACGCGGACAGGGTCGCTTGCGCCGCAGGCCGCCGGCTGCATCCACAGCGACTTTGAGCAAGGGTTCATCCGCGCCGAAGTGATCGCCTACGAGGACTACGTCGCCTGCGGTGGCGAACACGGCGCCAAAGAGGCGGGCAAGTTGCGGCTGGAAGGCAAGGATTACGCCGTGTGTGAAGGCGACGTCGTGCATTTCCGCTTTAACGTCTGAACCGCGGCATTGATTGCGGGGCTTTCGGTGGTGTACTAAAATAAGCGGGTTGTGGCTATGTAGCTCAGTCGGTTAGAGCACGGCATTCATAATGCCGGTGTCGCTGGTTCAAGTCCAGCCATAGCCACCGTCTTCTCCGGTCGGCGGCGTTGCTGTGCCCCGGAACTCACGACCAAGGACATGAACAGGCCCATCAAGATTCAGTTTACGGATAACATCGCTTGGACTGGTAAGTTGCGCGATTTTTTATCCGGGCATTTTGACCTCGAAATCAGCGATACGCCGGATTTTTTGATCTGCTCGACCGGGGGCCTCAATTATCGCCGCTACCAATGCATCCGCATTTTTTACACTTATGAAAGAAGCAATCTGGATCTTTACAATTACGATTTCGCTTTCAGCATGTCGCCCGCTTCAAGCAGGAATTATTACCTGCCGGGCTACTTTTTCTCGCCCCTGTATCCGTTGCTGTTTGCGGAAAAAGACGTGGATGAACTGATGAAATTAAAGACCAGGTTTTGCAATTTTGTTTATTCCAGAAAGAGACCGAGAACACTGTTCAATTACTACCCGGGGGTCGCATACAGGAATGATTTTTTGCATAAACTGTCCGAATATAAGCGCGTGGACGCCGGCGGGGCGGCGTTTAATAACATGGGCAAGCGCGTTCCCGGATATGCGGGCGGCACGCCCGGTTTTTATCGTCCCTACAAGTTTACGATCGCTTTTGAAAATAATTCACATCCCGCCTATATCACTGAAAAACTGGTGAACGCACTGGGCGGTGCGACCGTTCCGATTTATTGGGGGGATCCGTTGGTGCACCGGCAGTTCAACCCCAAAGCGTTCATTAATTGCCGCGATTATGACGGTTGGGACGCGGTGATCCAAAGAGTCATCGAAGTGGATCGGAACGATGATTTGTACCGGCAGTATTTAAGCGAGCCGGCGTTCTCGGATAACCGCAAGCCCGGGTTTCTGGAAGAAAAGAACATCGTTTCGAGATTTGAGGAGATTTTCAGAACGCGGGAGAAACCGAGGGAGAAGTCTTGGCGTTACCGCCCGTGCGCCGGGGTTCGGCATTTTCGGCGCTGGCTGGGGCATTCCTGTTACAAATGGTTCTCAACCTCCGACGGTTATTGAAATTCTCCGCCGTGAACCCGTCGCGTCGCCCGCGCGTGAAAAATGCGGGCTAGAATTGGTATTTCAGGTTCAGCGAGGCGCCCCAGAACCGAATATCGTCGGTGTCAACATCAAGGGTGACGCGGTCGCCGCCGGGCTCGAGCGCCGATTCATGGCTTCTGAGCAGGTCCCATTCGTGGCGTCCGTCGCTGATCCCGTCGAATTCGGCATAGCGGATTTTCATGCCGAGAGAAAGATGTTCCGCAATCCAGTAATCGGCTCCGACCAGAAGTTGATAGCCGAATCCATCGTCGTCGAGTTCTTCTTCGCTGCGGGAGACGGTTCCGGCCGCCGCTTCAACGTCTCTCAGGCCGGGAGTACTCCTGAAGACCTCGGCGCTGTTTCTGATAAAAAGCCCCTGGTAGTCAACTTGGGTTTTTGTCCAGCCGATGCCGATGCCGAAATACGGCGTAAATCTCGAACTGTTCAAAAAGTCGTAATACATGTTCGCAAACAGGTGGTGCGACTCAAAGTCATCCAAGCTTTCATCGGCGACCACGAACTCCCCGGCCCCTCTGTTATTGATGATTCCCAGAGAAGAGGTGTCTCCTCCGCCCGTTCTGTAAAGGTATTCGAGTTCAAAACGGAAGTGGTCCATCATGTATCCGACAGTGGCACCGCCGAGCACGCCGGTTTCCATATCAAAGCGGTTCATAAAATCCACCCCGCGTCGCGCACACGCCGGGGCTGAGTTATCAAACAGAAAGCCGTCGCAACTGGTGGAGGCGACGTCGTCGGTGTTGGTATCGGAGGCGATGCTTTGCGGGAAAAACACGCCGAGGTCGAGCCCCCAATAAGCCCCGTTGCGCTCCTGTGAAACTGCGGATGCGGCCGTTAAGCCGAGCGCAAACAATAAAATGACCCGGACGCCTGCGAAGCCGTTTTTCATGTTGCCTCCGTTGTTTTTTTGAGAGTGGTTCGCCGATAAATTTTCAGGGGGTGAATTTTGCAGAATATCACGGCTGCCGGAAGCGAGTCCACCGGAAGCCGAAAAAATCAAGGGCGGATTCGCAGTCGGGCACGGATGAAATAGCGGTATAACAAGGCTTCGCGGCAGGGGCTTGGCTTTAAAAGCGGGGGCCTGCTCAGCTGCTGCAATCCGTAAGGTTTGCGGGTACAACAGGGCCTCTCCAAGGAGTTGCTGCCGACTCATGATCGGTCAGACAATTTCAGATTCTATTCGGCAACTACACCTAGAGGGTGCGCGCCGACTCGGGATCGGCCAGGCATTGCACGAAGTTTTCCGCAAGGTTTGCAAGCAGATTGAAATATAAGTCCGCCCCGTTCTCCAGTCCGGCGCCGAGCGGGTCGAGGACGCCGCTTTTGACGTTGCCCGCGGGGGTTACCGCTTTTATCAGCCGGTCGGAGAATTGCGGCTCGCGGAAGACGCAGACCGCGCCGGCGGCGCTGATCTTGCCGCGGATTTCCCGAATGCGGCCCACCGAAGGAGGCAGGTTCGGGTTCAAAGTGATCGAGCCGACGCCGGTCAGGCCGTAACGGTGCTCAAAATACTGATAAGCATCGTGGAATACGACGAACGGCACGTCGCGGACGCCGGCGAGTTCCCGCTCCAGCCTTGCCTCGAGCGCGTCGAGGCGGGCGGTCACGGCGCGGGCGTTGTGCCTGTAAACACCGCGGTTTTCGGGGTGAATCTCGCCGAGTTCCCCGGTGACGGCCGTTACGATCTTTTTCGCGTTGCCGGGGTCGAGCCACACGTGCGGGTCGCGATTGTTGCGGTTTTCTTCGGCTTCTTCGCCGGCCTCTTGTGCGTGGCTTGCGTGGGCGTGCGCTTCCCAGGCGCCGCCTGCGCGGCGGTCAAGAACGGTCAAGTTCGCCGCCCGCGCCACCGCGTTTTTGCGCACGTGCGCCGGCAAGGTTTCAAAGACGCCGTGCAGGAACGGCTCGAACGTTTCGTCAATGTAAAAGACGACGTCGGCCTCGTGCAGTGCCTTTAGGTGCGAGGGTTTGAAGGAGAAGCCGTGGGGTGAAGCGTTGTCTGCGACCAGCAATCGAGCTTCTCCGGTGCCGCCCATTACCCCTTGCACCAGTGCGTGCAGAGGTTTGATGCTGACCACGACGCCGTTGCCGTCGGTCGCGGTCGCCGCGAGGGCGCCGCCGGCCGCAAGCAGCGCGGATAGGAAGCAGGCAAGCGTTTTCCGCATTATGTTATATTATAACGTAACTTATGTGGCTCCGGGGGAGGCCGCCGTGCAGGTTTGCCACGCGCACAAGGATTGCGTCAGCGAGGCGTTGCTCAACGCTGAAGCGGTTTGCCGCGACCGGGAAGCGCGCTTCACCAAATTGCGCCGCAAGGTGCTGCGGCTGATCTGGGCGAGCCACCGCCCGGCGAAAGCCTACGACATTTTGAAAAAACTGGGTGTCGGCACCGCCGGCGCCAAGCCGCCGACGGTGTATCGGGCGCTGGACTTTTTACTGGTCAACGGCTTGGCGCACCGGCTTAACAGTCTCAACGCCTACGTCGGGTGCAGCCATCCGCTGCAGCACGATGAATGTTATTTTCTGTTTTGCTCCACTTGCGGGGAGATCGAGGAGTGTTGCAGCGGCGAATTGAAGCGGGCGATCCGGAAAGCGACCGGCAGGAATCAATTTGAGCCCAGGCACACCACTTTGGAGATTGAGGGGAAGTGCCGGGAATGCAGGCGCGGGGAGGCGTGAAATGAACGGACTCATCACGGCGGAGAAGGTCAGTGTCTTCCGTGAACGGCGGGCGATTCTGAAAGACGTGTCGTTCACGATCGGCGAACGTGACTTTATTACCGTCATCGGCCCCAACGGCGCGGGGAAATCAATGCTGCTTAAATGCCTGATGGGGTTTTATGAGCCGGATAAAGGCGGCGTCGTTCGCAAACGGGGCGTCAAGATCGGCTACGTGCCTCAGTCCCTGACCGTTGACCGCGTTATGCCGATCACGGTTCGGCGTTTTCTGACGCTGCGGAAAAGAGCGGACGACCCGGCGATCCGCAAGGCGGGAGAGGAAACCGCCGTTCGGGCGCTGCTCGCAAAGCCGCTGCATGCGCTTTCCGGAGGCGAATTGCAGCGCGTGCTGCTGACCCGTGCGCTGCTGGATTCCCCGGAGTTGCTGATCCTGGATGAACCCGCGCAGAACCTCGACGTCTCAGGCCAACTGGCGTTCTACAAACTGCTGGAACGTATTTACGCTGAGCGCGATCTCAGCATTTTGATGGTGTCCCACGATTTGCATTTGGTGATGTCCTGCACCAGAAAGGTGGTGTGCCTGTTCCATCACGTGTGCTGCTCCGGCGAGCCGCAGGCGGTCGCCAAAGACCCGCAGTTCATATCGCTGTTCGGAGACGACATGGCGCGGATGATGACGGTTTATCACCATACGCACGACCACCGGCACGATGCAGGCAGCAATGCCCGATGACTTTATTCTCCGCGCGGTGGGCGCGGGCGTCGGCGTCGCCCTCGTTGCGGGTGCGCTCGGTTGCTTCGTGGTGTGGCGGCGCATGGCTTATTTCGGCGACTCGCTCGCCCACAGCGCTTTGCTCGGTGTCGCCCTCGGCCTGCTCTACGGCTTCGGCGTCGGTCCGGGGACGGTGCTGGTCTGCTCCGTCTTTGCAGTGCTGCTGGTGTGGCTGCAGCAAAAGCGGGTGCTGGCGACGGATACCTTGCTCGGCATTCTGGCCCACGCCGCGCTCGCCGTCGGGATGGTGGCGATCAGTTTTCTGGATAATCCGCGCTTTGATCTGCACGGCTACCTGTTTGGCGACGTCCTGACCGTCACGCCGCAAGAGTTGTATTGGATCTACGGCGGCGGCGTTGTGGTGCTCGGCCTGCTGTTCGTCAACTGGCCGTCGCTGGTGCTGATGGCCGTGCACGAAGACCTGGCCAAAGCGGAAGGCGTAAGTGTTTTTTGGACGCAGTTGCTGCTGATGTTTCTGATGACGATCGTGGTGGCGGTGTCGATCCGTATCGTCGGCATCCTGCTGATCACGGCGCTGCTGGTTATTCCCGCCGCCGCCGCCCGTCAGTTGGCGCGCTCGCCCGAAGCGATGGCCGTGGCCGCGGCGGTGATCGGCGTGCTCGCGGTGATCGGCGGCATTTTCGGCTCGGTGAAGTTTGACACGCCGTCGGGCCCGAGCATCGTCACCGCGGCGGCCGGCATGTTCGCGGTGCTTGCATTGATGTCGCCGGTGCTTGCGCGTTTCAGGCAATAGTTACGGGGGAGCCGCCGTGCATAAGCCTGATAGCGGGAGTTAAACGTTTTTCTGCAAGCGAGATTTGAACCGGTGATCGGGAAAAATAAGATTTATCTCCGTCGCGCGCCCTGCGGGCAGTTCGCTTTACGCGCTGTTCAAAGTGGCGGTCCTGCATGAAGATACTGCAACAGCAACTGGAGCGGGGCGTGTGGATTTGCCACTATGAATTTTCCTAAGTTGCTGTTGGTATATGCTTCAGGGGCAGGTCATCTGCGGTCGAAGCCCGTGGCGAATCCGCAGGCTTGCAGCCATCTCGGCGTGATTTGCGGGCGCATGTATTTGGTCATTAAAACAAGTTAAGCAGCCGCCCGGCGGAGCGACTAACGAATGAAATTAACAGATAGTGAAAAGCGCGATGCCGTAAGGTTGCTCGAAGCCGGCAGGCCGCTGCCCGTCGTGTATGAACAGCAGGAGGCCTCAGTCTAAACCGGTATCCGTTAAAACGGGGTAAGACCAATCCTGAATAATCTTGAAGGGGTCCATACTGATTTGCTGAGTCGGGTTGAGAACAGGCAACCCCCTAAATCCTTCTTGTCAGGGGGACTTGCTTCGGTGCCCGTGGAATTGACCGACTTCTCCGTACACTACTCCCAGGGTATCGCCAACGCCGAAGAATCCCTCAAAGACGGCAAAACCAAAATTGTCGCCGACCACGGCCAGATTGTGCGCGTCAGCAAAGACAAAAATGGTAAAATCTCCCGCGAACAACTAATCAAACATTGAACCGACTGGATAGACTACTGAGCCGTGGACTTCGACTTCGAAAGCAAACGCGAAATCATCCGCGTCAAAAACGAAGACACCGGCGAAACCGAAAAACAATGGAGCGGCGACTACATCTTTGAAAACGAATGGCAAAGTTTCCGCACCAAGAAAGACCGCTCGCTGGAATTGACCAGCGTGAAACAAGAATGCCCACCTTGACGGCGGAAGATCGCCGTCAAGGTGGTGGATATATTCGGGAATGACACGATGAAGATTTTGGAGATTGGAGTGTGAGCATGTTGCCTGAATATCTGAGGGAAATCTCAAAGGAGATGTCTTCCCAACATGAACGTATCCATCGTGATTTCACCTCACACAATCTTTCAGCAGGGCAAAACAGGGAAGGTATTCTTGCTGATTTTTTAAGCAAACACCCGCCATCTGCCTTTGGCGTGGATACAGGACTAATTACTTCTCATAATGGGGTATTTTCGAATGAAGCCGATTTAGTTATTTATGATGAAATATGGAATACCTGTTTACATTCAGAGATGTCTAAAAAAATTTTCCTAGTTGAATCTGTTTACAGCCTGATTGAAGTTAAGACGCAACTCAATCCGCGTGATATTCAAGATGCAGTTAAAAAATGTCGGAAGTTCAAGACACTTCTTCGGGAGTTCGGTGATTCTCATATACCACAAATCAAGGACTCGCTATTCACCCTTTGGGCGTTTGATGCACCGGCCTCAAAGACAGTCAAAAAAAATCTTCAATTAATACTTAAAGATATTCCTAATAGAGAATCCCCAGATTTCATTGTTGTCCCAGGAAAATTTCTTGTTTCGGGTGGTTCATACCGATCTTTGTCAAAATTGAGTCAGCCGAATAGTCCGTATGAGAAACCTCTAGCCCCAGTTAAACGTGATGCAATAGGAAACGAGATGTTTGATTTTTTGTGTCTAGAAGATAATTCTCTTTTTGTTTGGTTTCTTTGGATGTTTTCGTGGTTAAAGCACGCTGGAAACCGATGCTCCGATATGACGAGCCATGTAGACCGCAATAAAATTTGGGGATATAAGTTATGACTATTGTTCCCAAACGCATCGAAGTATTTGTTGCTAGATCTGTTGATTCTATTTTGAAAGCTTACCCCAAAACCCAGGCCATTTACATCTACGGCACCTGGGGCACCGAATACCAGCGCCAGGATAGCGACTTGGACATCGCCGTGCTCCTTCCGAATACAACGGCGCGAGACATTGACTATTCAACGTGGGGCCACCTTTCAGTTGAAGTTGCATCAGCCGCAAAAGTGGATCGTATTGATTTAGTCAATCTACGCACGGCTCCGGTGATTCTGCGCAAGGAAATTATCGCCGCCGACCGGCGCATTTACTGCGCTGATGAGAATGCGGCTGATGAATTTGAAATGCTGACGCTGTCTTTTTATCAAAAACTGAATGAGGAGCGTCGGGAAATCGTTGAAAGTGGTTTGAATACCGGGAGGTTTTACGATGTCTGATATTCTCTGGCAGAAAAAAGCCAGCATAGAGCGGCGCATAAAGCAGGCGCGGGATTATTATGCAATCCCGTCGGAAAAACCTTTCACCGATGACTTTTATAAGCAAGATGCGGTGGTTGTTAATTTACAGAGAGCCTGCGAACAGTGTATTGACATGGCGAACCATGTAATTCGTCTGAAAAAACTTGGACTTCCGTCTGAAAGCGCCGAGAGTTTTACCTTGCTCTGGAAAGCGGACATCATAGATGCTGAGTTGGAAGAGAAATTAAAAGGCATGGTGGGATTTAGAAACATCACCGTTCATCAGTATCGGGAGATTGACTATACGCTGGTGGAAAAGGTGCTCAAGAAAGATGCCGATGACTTAATAGAATTCGCCGGCATACTTGCCGACTTACTGAAATAATTTCCCATGCCACTTCCCCCGGATTTTCCCGCGTCCCCCCTGGGACGTTCCGGATCCCGGCGTCCGTTGGGTGCCGGACTAGTCCGGTTCGCGCATGGAGAAGTTGCCGCCGCCGGTGCAGAAATTATGCGAGCAGGTGAAGGGATTCCGTGATGGCGACTATGTAGGCGTGACGGAAACCAACCGCAGCTTGCTGCGGTTGGTTTCCGGTGGAGCATTCGCGTCTTTTACTCTCTGCGATTAAATGTTGCGCTTTCTATATTCATAACTGCCCGGCTATGCTCAGTTGTCGTTTGGCTGCGAATAATTTAGCGGGTCGTTTATTCAGCCTTTTCTTTGCGGCTTCGTGATATTTTTCAGCGGCCTCGATGCCGATAAATTTTCTGTTCAGATTAAGTGCGGCGACCCCGGTCGATCCGACGCCCATGAACGGGGCGAACACTAAGTCGCCTTCGTTCGAGGCAAGGTTAATGACGTGTTCCAGGACTTTTACCGGCTTTTGCGCGGGGTGATTCGGGCTTTTAACTCGTTCGGCTCCCATGTAGATCGGCGTTTCAATGAATCGGATAAGTTTGCCTGATCCAATCTAATGCCGCCTTGATGAAATGGGTGCTTGATTGATGCGTTGTCGGGTCCGAGCATCGTCATTGCGGCGGCCGTTGTGCTCGCGGTGTTCGCATTGGCGGCATCGGCGTTGAGGCGTTTCAGACGAGGGGCGCCGTTCGTTTTCATAAAGACCGTAAAAAGCAAAAATTCCGTGGGCCAAATGCCTTTTCAAATGAAAGTCTTGGATGGTCGGCTGGAAGTCTCCTTCCGTTTTTGCCATGATTATTTCTTATAATCCCTTAAGAACGTTGTTTGATACCGTTGAGTTTATTTCTTGGAATAACTGTTGTTTGACCGGCCCGGTTGCTTAGTTCGGCGGGTTTCAATCCATCAGGTTCTCCATCAACAAGGAAAATTTTTATTGTTTTTCCCACTTTTGAAATCCTGTTTTTTTAAACGGCAAGTCTCTCGAGATGAAAATATGGCGGAGAGAGAGGGATTCGAACCCTCGATACGGGAGAACCGTATACACGCTTTCCAAGCGTGCGCCTTCAGCCACTCGGCCACCTCTCCGTTAGTCTCTATTCTTCGTGTCCGCCGTCCGTGGCACCGTCGGCGGTGATTTTAACAGCCTCTATCCCTGATTCCGGATTTTTACTTCGCCTTGTTCGTCCCATTTTCGGTATAGACCGGGCGGTGCAGTTTTGTGACTTGGTCGCTGATGGCGGTGATCTTGGCGACGCCGGTTTTCTCGACTTCCTCGATGCGGATGATCGAGTGCATCGGGACGAAGAAGCGTTTGACGTCCCGAAATTCGTGTTTCATACGCTCTTCGGACGGGTCCACGACCAGCGAATCGCTTTGGTTGAAGTTGATTTCCTCGATCGCGATGAAGCCGAACAAGTCCGCCTGATAGACCTTGGCGGCATAGAGCGAGTAGGCTTCATCTTGATCTATGAAGGTCACTTTATAGAGAGTCTTTTTCATGTTTTTTTCCGCCCCAAGTTGATTGGTGATTCCACAAGACACGCCTATTTTAACAGGCGCGGCCGTTGTCCGGCCGCTTTTCAGTGCGGCGCCGCCTCTATTTTCAGGGCGCAGAACTTGAATTCCGGGATTTTGCCGTACGGGTCGAGCGCCTCGTTGGTCAGCAGGTTGGCGGCGGCTTCGCGGTAGCAGAAGGGCATGAACACTTGCCCCGGGGTCAAGCCGTCGTCGGCGCGGGCGCAACATTCGATCATGCCGCGGCGCGAGGACAATCTGACCGTGCCCCCCGGCGGCACCTTGATTTTCTTCAGGTCGTCGGGGTGGATCGAAGCCACGGGCGCAGGCTCGAGTGCGTTGAGCACCGATGCGCGCCGGGTCATCGCGCCGGTATGCCAATGCTCGAGTTGGCGGCCGGTGATGAAGATATAGGGATACTCGCCGTCGGGCAGTTCATCGGCGTTCGTGAGTTTGGCGGGCACGAACTTGCCGCGGCCGCTTGCGGTCGGGAACCGCTCGGTGAAGATGACGGGTTGTCCGGGGTCGTTTTTTTCGGTGCACGGGTAGGTGACCGAATGGTCTTTTTCAAGCCGCTCCCAATCAATGCCCGCGATGCTGTCCATGCCTTGGCGCATTTCGTCAAACACCTCGGAGACGTGTTCGTAACGCCAATCCAATCCGATGCGGTTTGCGATCTCCTGAATGATCCACAAGTCCTGTTTCGCCCGGCCGGGCGGCGCAACCGCCTGGCGCCCGAGTTGCACCCGGCGGTCGGTGTTCGTAAAGGTGCCGGTTTTTTCGGGAAACGCCGACGCCGGCAGCACTACGTCGGCGAACAGCGCCGTTTCGGTGAGGAAGATGTCCTGCACGACCAGGTGGTCGAGTTTGGCGAGAGCCGCGCGCGCGTGGGACAGGTTGGGGTCCGACATCGCGGGGTTTTCGCCCATGACGTACATGCCTTTTATTTGCCCGTCGTTGATCGCGTGCATGATCTCGACGACGGTCAGCCCCGGTTTCGGGTCGAGCGCGAGACCCCACAACTTCTCGAAGCGCGCGCGCGCGTCGGCGTCGTCAACGCGTTGGTAGTCCGGGAACACCATCGGGATCAGCCCGACGTCGGAGGC
Organism: Candidatus Oxydemutatoraceae bacterium; assembly: GCA_965211995.1. Taxonomy (GTDB): domain Bacteria; phylum Pseudomonadota; class Gammaproteobacteria; order Poriferisulfidales; family Oxydemutatoraceae; genus CAYFZO01. The sequence continues at coordinate 1,236,128 of OZ243040.1, read as the reverse complement.
GCCCTGCACGTTGTTCTGCCCGCGCAGCGGGTGCAGGCCGGTGCCGGGGCGGCCGATCTGACCGGTCATCATCGCCATCGCGATCAGGCAGCGCGCGTTGTCGGTGCCGTGAACGTGTTGCGAGATGCCCATGCCCCAGAAGATCATCGAGCCTTGCGACGATGCGTACAGTCTTGCGACTTCGTGGATCACGGCGGCGTCAACGCCGCAGATATTCTCGACCCGCTCGGGGCTGAAGTCTTCGAGATGTTCGCGCAGCCCGGCAAAACCTTCGGTGCGGTTTGCGATGAAAGTCTCGTCGGTCAGGCCCTGTTTGACGAGCGAATGCATGATCGCGTTGAGCAGTGCGACGTCGGTGTCGGGCTTGAACTGCAAAAAGTAGTCGGCGTAGCGCGCGAGTTCGGTGCGGCGGGGGTCTATCACGATCAGGGTCTTGCCGTGCCGCGCGGCGTTCTTTATGAAGGTCGCGGCGACCGGGTGATTGTCGGTCGGGTTGGCGCCGATGACGATAATCACTTCGGCTTGGGCCACGTCGGCGACCTGATTGGAAACCGCGCCTGAGCCGATGCCTTCGAGCAGCGCGGCGACCGACGATGCGTGACACAGCCGCGTGCAGTGGTCAACGTTGTTGCTGCCGAAGCCGGTGCGCACCAGTTTCTGGAACAGATAGGCTTCCTCGTTCGAGCCTTTGGCCGACCCGAAGCCGGCGAGGGCGGACGGGCCGTGCCGGCGCTTGATCGCTGTGAGGCCGCCGGCGGCGGCGGCGAGCGCTTCCTCCCAGGTGGCTTCGCGGAACGTCGCGGCGACGTCGCCGTCGCTCAGGCTTTCGATGGCGGCGGTTTTGGCCGCGCCTGCGACGCGCATCAACGGTGTCGTCAGGCGGTCTTTGCTGTAGATGTAGTCAAAACCGTAGCGCCCCTTGACGCACAGGCGTGAATGGTTGGACGGGCCGTTGCGCCCCTCGACGTGCGTAATCTTTTCGTCTTTGACGTTATAGGTCAGCAGGCAGCCGACGCCGCAGTAGGGGCAGACCGACTCGACCCGGCGGTCAGGCAGCGCAAGCCCGGCGTGCTTTGCCGGCATCAGCGCGCCGGTCGGACACGCTTGCACACATTCGCCGCAGCCGACGCAACTGCTGCCGCCCATCGGGTCGTCGAGATCAAACACGATCAGCGAGTGCGCGCCGCGGTGCGCGTAACCGATGACGTCGTTGTTTTGCTCTTCGCGGCACGCGCGCACGCAGCGGGTGCACTGTATGCACGCGTCGAGGTTCACCGCGATGCCGGGGTGGGAAAGGTCGGCGGCGGGCGCGCGCCGTGGTTCAAAGCGCGGCGGGCCGAGCCCCAGTTTCCCCGACCAGTAGTCGAGTTCGTTGTGCCGCGTGTACTTGCTCTCCGGGCTTTCCGGCATGTCGGATTGCAGCAGTTCCAGCACCATTTTCTGCGAATGCAGCACGCGCTCGCTGTTGAGAGTGATTTTCATGCCGGGCGCGGGCGTGCGCGTGCACGCCGGCTGCAAAGTGCGTTCGCCCTCGATCTCGACCATGCACGCGCGGCAATTGCCGTCGGGACGCATGCCTTCCATGTAGCACAGGTGAGGGATCGCGCAGCCGTGGCGCTTGGCCGTGTTCAGAATAGTCTCGCCCGCGTGCGCGACGAAGGTTTTGCCGTCGATGCTGAATTCGACGGTTTGCGCCGGATGATCGGGATTGGGGTCGGGGCGGGTGGTCACGTCAGTTCAACTCGTGCGGGAAGTATTTGATCACGCATTGTAGCGGGTTCGGCGCCGCCTGCCCGAGTCCGCAGATCGAGGCGTCGGCCATGGTTTGCGATAACTCGCGCATCAGTTCGGCGTTCCAGTTTGGCTGCTCCATCAGCGTCACCGCCTTGGCGGTGCCGACCCGGCACGGTGTGCATTTGCCGCAGGATTCGTGTGCGAAAAAGCGCATCGCGTTCAGCGCCGAATCGCGTGCGCGGTCTTTGTCGGACAGCACGATGATCGCCGCCGAGCCGATGAAGCAGCCGTGTTCGTTCAAGGTGTCGAAGTCGAGGGGCACGTCGCCCATTGCGGCGGGCAGGACGCCGCCCGAGGCGCCGCCCGGGAAATAGCCGTAGAACTCGTGTCCGTTCTGCATGCCGCCGCAGTGCTCGGCGATCAACTCGCGCACGCTGATGCCGGCGGGCGCGAGATGCACACCCGGGCATTTGACGCGGCCGCTGACGGAAAAGGAACGCAGGCCCTTGCGTCCGTTGCGCCCGTGCGAAGTGAACCAGCCGGCGCCTTTCTCGACCAGGTCGCGCACCCAGTACAAGGTTTCCATGTTGTGTTCGAGCGTCGGCCTGCCGAACACGCCGACTTCGGCGACAAAGGGCGGGCGCAGTCTCGGCATGCCGCGCTTGCCTTCAATGGATTCGATCATCGCCGATTCCTCGCCGCAGATATACGCGCCGGCGCCGCGGCGCAGTTCGATCTGCGGCAATTTCGCCGGCGGGTCGCGCGCAAGCACCGCCAGTTCGGCTTCCAGCATCGCGCGGATGCCGGCGTATTCGTCGCGCAGGTAAATATAGACGGACTCGGTGCCGACGACTGCGGCTGCGATCAACATGCCTTCGAGAAAACGGTGCGGGTCGCGCTCGAGATAGTGGCGATCCTTAAAAGTGCCCGGTTCTCCTTCGTCTATGTTGACCGCCATGCAGCGCGGCGCTGACTGTTCGCGCACGATGCGCCATTTGCGTCCCGCCGGAAAACCGGCGCCGCCGAGACCGCGCAGATTGGAATCCTCGAGCGTCTTGATGATGCTTTCGGCGTCGCGCTTGCCCGCGGTTAGATCGTTCAGCACCGTGTAGCCGCCGCCGTCGCGGTACTCTTGATAGCCGGTGTGCGCGGTGTCCGGCGCGTGCGTTGCGTTCGCCCGGACGGCCTGCAGCACTTTTTCCGGGTCGGCGCCGCCGATCGGGTTGGCGCCGACGACGGCCACCGGCGCCGTGTCGCAGCGCCCGACGCAGGGGACGCGCTGGACGCGCACCCGGGTTTCGTCGCACGCCGCCGCGAGCGCGGAGATCAAAGCCTCGCAGCCGAACATTTCGCAGGTGATCGAGTCGCACACGCGCACGGTCAGCGGCGGCGGCGGGTGGTCATCTTCCTTAACTACGTCGAAGTGATGATAGAAAGTCGCGACCTCATAGACTTCCGCGGGCGCGAGTTTCAACTCCTGCGCGAGAGCGACCGCGTGCGCCGCCGCAATATGACCGTATCGGTCCTGGATCAGATGCAGAAACTCGATCAGCAGGTCGCGGCGCCGCGGCGTGTTTCCGAGCAAAGCGCGTATTTCCGACAAGGCCTGCGGGTCGGTGGGGCGTCCTTTGGCGGAGCCCTTGGGGCGGTTTTTCTTTTTGCCGGAGGTTGTAATGCGGGGACTCATGGTGTTGACGGTGTTTGCACTTGTCCGGAATTATTTGCATCTCCGGGCGTGGAGTTATGAACTTGTCGTGATTAAACGCCGGTTTGCGGTTACGATTTGGATATTCGCTCCAAGAAAATCGCCGTCGTCCGTAATTAGTTTAAAACTATTTTCCCGGCATGTCTCGGCTGTAACCCGGCCGCTGAACAGCCAAACACCGGTGTCTAAAAACAGTTTTTTTTACCCTGCCCGGAACTGTAGTTTGATATATCATGCGCCATCGCCTTCACTCTCTAAGGCACTATGAACGGCCTGATCAAATTTCCGCGGGTTTTTGAAATACAGTTTGGCTGTTTCGACTACTCGTTTCAGCAACGCCAGATCATCCGGCTGAATTTCCCGCACTTCGAGCAATGCGTGAACCTGTTCTTCGCTGAATTCCGAGTACAACTGACCGATGGCGGCGTTCAAAAATGCCGGGGTCAATATGGAAACACCGTGAAAGGAAAGCACTGCGTTTCCACCTTCTTTGAAAGCGGCGGCAATGCGGTCATAAACCTTCCGGCCATCACCGGAGGCGACGCATAAGTGGCTGCCCACCACTTCAAATATGGATATCGTTATGTTTTTTTGCATGGCCTGACCTCAAAAAGTGTCCGTTGAGTCCGGTTCTGAGGCAGGTGGGTATGAACTTTTATCAGCCGTATTGATTTCGAGCATTATTACGGTGTCGGGAAAGGGGTAGTTCAATGGCGTGTTAAAAATGTTTCTATTTGCTCTTTCCCAATAACCCGCACCCGATACGATCTTGATACGGCCGCCGTTCATATCAATGAACTCACTGAGTAACTTGAGACCCAATCCTCCCGCTACCGGCCCCCGCTTGGTTGTATTATTTTTTTGTTGTCCAAGCAACCACTTGTTCCGGAGACAAATCCAGTTTGGCATTATCCTTGATATTCTGCCGCATACCAACCCCCGGATCGGCTACCGAGAAGTTGAGTTGTTTTCGTCACAGAAAAGCGGCGATGAGGTTCGCGCGGATGAATTGCGGAATTATATCAGCGCCGCGCGGAGCCGGCTTTGTCTTTGGGAAAAAATACGCTCAAAGTGTTCCGGGAACAGCAGGTGCAGCAGCATATCCCGGAACTGTCGCCCTTTGCTGTATTCTTTTCTCTCAACCCATTGCGCGAAACGCGCATGGTCGTTGCACAGTTCTTTTTTCTCCGCTGCGGGCAGTTTCCACCAATCCTGGAACAGCAGTACCGTCATCCCCAGCTCTCTCCACTTGCGCATGGAAAATCCTCCCCCAGGTCCTCCCACTCCGGAAAGTATTTCGTCTTCCAGCCACCGGGACGCCCGTAAATCAGAACCGCCCCATTGCCAAATTTCTTGAATTTGTCTGCGTTTTGTCTCCGGCTTCAGCAGTTTCCTTACCGCGAGGTGCAGCACCCAAAACAGTTCCGCCATCAGTCCGCACGCCTCGGGCGACGCCCCCTTCATCTGCTCTTCCAGTTTGATAAAGAAAGAGGAATCTCCCTCCATGGGATTATCAACAAAACGCTTTTTGATCTCATCGAACGCCTCGGCGGAGTACTCGTTGTCTTCAAGAACGCCCCGCCGGTTCAGCAGGAACGCCTGTTTCCAATGTCGCGCCGCCTCGATGATGGGTTCGGTGCCGGGGAAAATAGCCATGAGTTCGGGGGGGTCGGTTCGGGGGCGCACCGGGGAGTGCATTGAAAGACTGAGCAATCCAAGTCGGCGTATCCTAACAGATGCTTGTCATCCGCTCGCAAAGAGCGCGATAATAAAAGGCAGATCACTGTTCAACCGACGGAGGGAGCGATGGGATGGCGTGAGATCAAGGCCGAGGAGACTTATTCCGAAGAGGCGATCGAGGAGCGGCTGAAAGAAGAGTTGCCGCATTGGTATTACGAGAACGGCTGGATCCGCCGCAAGTATAAAACGCACGGCTGGAAAGGCACTTTGATGGTGATCAACACGGTCGGGCATCTGGCCGAGGCGGCGTTCCACCATCCGGATTTAACGGCCTCGTATGCGTTTGTGGTTGTCAAACTGATGAACCACGCAGCGAAAGGCGTGACCAACAAGGATTTTGAACTCGCGAAAAAGATCGAGGAAGTGATCCAATGGCAGCCCGGTGAAGAGGGCGGTGCGCTCGAAGGCACCCCGTCGGATCAGCGCTTTGCCTACATTAAGTACGACGATTAACCGCAAGGCGGCGTCACGGCATTAGGAGTCGCGTCCACTCGGGCCTGTGCTTGTTCACGAGAATCAATCGGCGGGGAGGCCGTTTAACGCCGGGCATGGCAGACCACGCCGGGCGGTTTCGCCCCGGCGGACAGGCTCTAACTCTCCTGCGGCGCGGCCTCTCTGCGCTCGCGGGCCTCGCGGACAATGCAAAGCAGCAGCCCCGCGGCGCCCCTTGCAGGAGGCGGTATCCCCTCGCCGTGGACAATAAAAATGCCGCATTGTGTCGCCGCAACAGGGCATTGCCGCTCTTTGGGTGGACAATTTTGCGGATATTCATTAGAATGCCTAGTTTTCGCGCATCACCGCTTCACGATGATTGCTTCTGAATTAAGCCGACCCACTTTGGAGATTCTCCTGAAAGACGTGCGCCTTTCTCGTTTTCACGGCACAGGTAAAACCGCCGCGCTGATTTGCGGCGCGTTGCTATTGTTCAGTGCCGGCGCCGCGTTGGCGCAGGCTACCCCCCCGAGCGCGCCGCAGAATCTGGAACTCAGCAGGGAGGCGGGTGGAGTCCGGCTGACTTGGGCAGCACCGGCGAATCCCGGTTCCGGTGTCATCGCTTACGTCATCACGTGGGACGAGGATCCTGACGCGGATCCACCGGAAGGCATTGGGCGTTTGGAGGGGGATGAGTTGCCGGGTGAGTCGGGTGACTTGAGTTTCCTGATAGAGGGTTTGACACTATTCACCGAATACAGGGTGACCGTGGCGGCAGTAGCCGGCTCTCTGAGTGCCCCCAGAGACGCCAGGGCCGGGGAAAGTGCCCCGATTGACTATGTATTTCGGCCGCGCGATATCAGGGACGTGGCCGCGGGACTGGATTCCACGCTCACTCTGACGCTCGTCGCGAGTCCGTCGCCGGCTCTGCGAGGAGATATAGTCACGTTGACGGTGATGCTGGACAGAACTCTGTCGGAAAGCGTGGACGTGCCCGTGACGGGGGTGGATTTACGAGCCTCTCGCAGCTCGTTCTCGGTTTTGGTCGTCGTGAATGAGGGGCAGAACAGCGGCAGTATGATTTTCACGCCGGACACGTCGGCGCCGACCCCGCGGGTCTTGTTGCTGATACCACCGACGGGCGACAGGCTGGACGCGGACGTATTGAGTTTGAACATCGGGACGCCGGAACCCGAGCCGGAGCCGGAGCCGGAGCCACCGTCGCCCGTGACGCCTGTGATCGTTATCACGCCGCCGCTGAACGGGGATACGGTCGTGGTCACGGTCGCGGAAGGCGCGCTCACCCGGGTTTCGCCGGGCAACGTGATTTGTCGCGGCGGCAGTCAGTGCCGTTTGCCGCAACCGTATTTTGCCGCTGATTGCAGCGTGTCTCCGGGAGCCATGCTGCCGCAAACGTGCACGTCGGCGCCTGTCGGCGGCGACAGGCGGCTGGAGTTGCCGGCGTTGCACAGCGGCATCGTTTGGGTCGTCACCGACGACTCGAACGTCGTGCTGGCGAGTGCGGAGCAGGCGTTTTACGTCGCGCCGACGATTGGGTTCGATACGCGCAGCAAAGTAAGGCCGGCCACCGGCGCGAATCCGATCAGAGTCGGGCTGTCTATATCGCCGTTGCCTGTTGGTGCTTCTCTGGGCAACGGCGTTATGGTGAGAACGACCATGAATGGCACTGCCGTTGGGAGCGTCGTGACGCTCAGTCATACAGCGACGAGTGAGGTTGTGCCTTTTCAGTCGCTGGCAGTCGGCACATTGGAACTGGAGATTGTTGAACCCGATCAACGCAACACGATTGCTAACTACGAGCGGCTGACCCCCGAAACCCCCGCCGACGCCGCTAATTACCTTTACGCCGTGGGCAACGGCGAGGTCGAGATTGCCGACTTGCAGGGTGATCTGATTGTATCCGAGACCTCGCCCCGAGCGGTCACGGCATCGTCCGGTGCGGTCACGGCATCGTTAACGATAAACGATGTTGTAGTGACGGAAGGGGGAATTACCTACACGCTTATGGGCGATGAAAACGCTGAGGCCGGCATCTTGGGTAATCCGGACGTTTCCTCGACTGAAACTGTTTCCGACTCCGGTGATCTGACAGTTGTTTTTGGGCCGAGACCGAGCGACGGCGACATTATTCAACTGACGTTGACGCTGTCGTCCGGAGGGGAGTCGTCTCCCATGCGGACAATAAGGCTGCTGCTTCCGTTTTTCACGGCTACTGTCGATATGAACAATAACAATGTGCCGGATTCAATGCAGGATTTCACTGCCGTCACGGGGTTGCAGGTGCGTGACGCTGCCGGCGCTCAGTCGTCGCCAGTGCAGGTCACCGACGGTTTGATGCTTGCGCTCGGCGCGCACGCGGTGAATGCGGCGGCCCGGATGACGCCGCCGGTGTATTCGGCGGCATTCTCCCCGAGTGACGTCGAAGCGGTCGTTTTGCCGCCGCCGCCAGCTTACAGCGGGACCGGGATATTCGATTTCAGGGTCACCGGTCTGGACAATCCCGGCGACGTCGCGACGGTGCTGATCCCGCTGCTCGGGGCGGCTCGCGACGGTGCGTTGTTGAGGAAGTATGCTCCCGACAACAACGACGGGGTGTACAGATGGGCCCCGTTCACTACGGGCGCGCAGGTACCCGACGAGATTTGGAGCGCGCCGAGAACGGCAACGGGCGCGTGTCCGCTGCTCAGTGCGTCAAGGGGCGACGGCGAGGGATACGTCTGGCGTTCGGCGGCCGGCGGTGTGAGAGCGGGTGACGAATGTCTGCTGTTGCAGATTCAGGACGGCGGCCTGAACGACGCCGACGGCTTGGTCAACGGCGTAATCTATGACCCGAACGCCCTCAGCGACAGGATCAGCAGAGGCGGCGGCGGCGGCGGCGTAATCGAATGGGGTTGGCTGTGGGTATTGGCAATGGGATTGTTGGCCGCCACCGGCGGTCGGCGACGTGAAAAACGCTTGGCTTAAACGCCGGAAACGATTCGGTCTGGACTTAAGGT